>CBCYMI010000013.1:0-54504 GCA_965183855.1 Maricaulaceae bacterium
ACTTTAATTTGTTTTGTAATGATATTAAGAGGAATTTTATGAACGTCATAGACATTTTGTGTATTTTGAGCTGTAATAGCAATAATTGCAGTCATTGCATAACCGCCCAGCATGGTGACCGTTTTTATATCGGCCTGAATGCCTGCCCCTCCACCAGAATCCGATCCTGCAATAATAAGAACACGACCATTTGACATTTTCATTTTTTCTAACTTCCTAAGTCTAAATTATACATAGATAAAATATAAATATCTATTGATCCTGTTTTAGATTTGACCAGATCTTGAAGGCTTGAACCGTTTCTTGTACATCATGAACTCGGATATAATCAATTCCTGATTCAAATCCCCATAAAGCAAAAGCCAAAGACCCTCCAATTCTATGCCTTACATCTTTTTGATCCGTTTGATGATCAATGTCACTAATGATTTTCTTTCTAGAAACACCAAGCAATAAAGGGGCAATTTGTTTGAATATATCCAATGATTTTAATAATATAAGATTATCCTCTTTATTCTTACCAAAACCAATACCTGGATCAATAATGATATGTTTTTGTTGAATGCCAAAATCAAGAGCTCTTCTATACTGGGTTTTTAAAAAATTAAAAACTTCTGATACAACATCATCATAAACAGGATTATTTTGCATTGTTTTCGGAGAACCTTTTGAATGCATTAAAATAATAGGAACATTAAGATCTTTGGCACATGATAGTGAATTTTTGGAATACGTTAAACCAGAAACATCATTCCAAATATGTGCGCCTGCTTTTATGGCAGCAATCGCAATTTCGGGTTTTCTGGTGTCTATCGATAAACACAGATCAGAATAAGATGAAAGCTGTTCAATAACAGGTAAAATTCTTCTAGATTCTTCTTCCAGTTCAACAAAGTCTGCATAAGGACGCGTTGATTCTCCTCCAATATCAATAATATCAGCTCCTTGCTGGTGCATTTCCAGAGCTCTTTTAATTGCATTATCTATATTCTGATATTTTCCACCATCTGAAAAACTATCTGGAGTAATATTTAAAATACCCATGATTTTTGGTGAAATAATTTTATTGCTTGAATCCATATTCATAATAGCATAATTGCTGAATTTTCTATCTAGATCAATTGATTTTATACAATATTATATGAATAAACAAACAAAGATATAATAAAAATAAGAAAGAGACCGTCTCATTTAATTAATTGATATATTGGTTAACCCATTATTTTATTAAGCTCAATTGCGTTTTTGGTTTTGAAGCATTAAACCACCAGGTATATTTCTTCAAGAACACCCCAAAATGCTCTTTGGCTGTACTCTTAAATTTCGTGCTTGTGGTTGACGTTTGCTCGGGTTCCAAAAATTCTCAACTTGCATTGATGTAATTTATGCTTTTCTGCAAATAACTTTGAAAGGGGAGACAAAGAGTGCTTAAAACTGCTTACATCCAATGCATGATACACCCAAACACTCCGTATAAACAATGCGATCTGAAATCACTTTGCATTCAATAATGGATATGAATATCCCACTATTGGAAATATTATATTTATGGATCATTTTCGAATATATCCTGTTGTTGCGCTTTAACAAACCAAAAATGCTCACACCTTTCCTGCTACACCTCTTGCATGCCGAATTTTGCGAATGCCAGTCAAAACATCTTTCGGCAACTTCAATCTCACTACCGAAATTTTTATGAGATTTCCGCTCTATTTAAAAGGCAATCCTTTCGCAAAATCATCGGAAATAATAGATCTATGTCTTGCAATGTACACCAACCCGTTTAATTGCATAATCTGCTGTTATACCTATAACAAATTATTCTATCAGCTTCTCTTGTTTTTCTTTTCTTAAAATCTGCTCTTTCTCATCTCATTTCAGATAATAACGGTTGTCTGGGACAAACACTAATTTTTTGTCAGGAAGGCTATAATGCCCATATGGTTTCTTTTAACATAAGAATTAGGATTATAAGGCAAGCTTGTCTGCTTAAAAAAACCTAAAAAGATACACATTCAAACAAAGATAAAATAAATTTTATCTTTGTTTGAAATAATAATGTATGCGATGAATAATAAATGAATCTTTCCAATAAAGCATTTCTGGTATAAAAAAATCATTCTTACTCTAGAGTGTTTTATTAAATATAGATTAAAGACAAGAAGTGAAAAACTATTTTGAAACTTAACAGATGATAAAACTAATTATATCTGAGATTGCTTCCTGCTTATTATAATAAAACATAATCTTCTTCTAATTAATCTATTATTAGACAGATAAAAAGCACAAGCTCAGATTTTTGGAAGCAACGTAGAAAAACTCTGGGTTTTATAGTAAAAACAGAATGTTTTTCTAAGTTTCCATTTGTGGTTTTTGGAGAAGAAAGTTTGCCAGATGGTTTTTCTTACTTCCCGTTGTTGGCAATGCAGAACCTGGCTGTTTTTGAGAAGGTGGCGTATTATCATTCCTTTTTGGAAGTTTCTTATATTTTAATAACTCATTAATTTCCTGACCTGTTAATGTCTCATATTCAAGAAGTGTTTTTGCTAACATATGCAAATCATCAATCTTTTCTTTGAGAATACGCTGAGCTGTTTTTAATCCTTGTTCTACAAGCCTATGAATCTCAGAATCAATTTTTTGGGCTGTTTGTTCAGAAACATTTTGTGTTCTAGATACAGAGTGTCCTAAAAAGACTTCATCTTGATTTTCTCCATATGCAACCGTTCCCAATTCTTCAGAAAATCCCCATTGTGTCACCATGGCACGTGATAGTCGCGTTGCCTGTTCAATGTCGGAAGATGCACCTGAAGTTACTTTTTCTGATCCAAAAATAAGCTCTTCAGCAACACGTCCTCCCATCATAATTGATAGACGAGATGTCATTTGTTCATACGTCATAGATAACTGATCACGCTCTGGTAATTGCATAACCATGCCAAGAGCTCTTCCTCTTGGTATAATCGTCGCTTTATGAACAGGGTCTGCCGCAGGCACATTAAGGGCAACAATTGCATGTCCTCCTTCATGATAGGCTGTTAAACGTTTTTCATCTTCTGTCATTACCATGGATTTGCGTTCAGGTCCCATCATGACCTTATCTTTTGCATTTTCAAGATCTGACATGCTAACCAATTTTTTTCCTTTACGAGCAGCCCCTAAAGCGGCTTCATTGACCAAACTTGCCAAATCAGCACCTGAAAAGCCAGGAGTTCCCCGTGCAATTACTCTTGGATCAACATCATCTGCCAGTGGAACTTTTCTCATATGGACACGTAAGATAGCCTCTCGCCCTTTAATGTCTGGATTGGGAACAATGATTTGTCGATCAAATCGACCCGGTCTTAATAAAGCAGGATCCAACACATCAGGTCGATTGGTTGCAGCAAGCAATATAATGCCTTCATTGGTTTCAAAACCATCCATTTCAACTAAAAGCTGGTTGAGTGTTTGTTCCCTTTCATCATTACCACCACCAAGTCCTGCACCCCTATGTCTTCCAACTGCATCAATCTCATCAATGAAAATAATACAGGGAGCACTTTTTTTTGCCTGTTCAAACATATCACGCACACGACTTGCGCCAACGCCAACAAACATTTCAACAAAGTCTGATCCTGAAATAGAAAAAAAAGGAACTTCTGCTTCTCCTGCAACAGAGCGAGCCAGTAATGTCTTACCTGTTCCTGGAGGACCTATCAGCAATCCACCTTTTGGGATTGTACCACCTAATTTCTGAAATTTATGAGGATCTTTTAAAAAATCAACAATTTCAGAAAGTTCTTCCTTTGCTTCATCCACTCCTGCAACATCGTTAAATGTAACACGCCCTTGTTGTTCCGTTAATAGTTTAGCTTTTGATTTTCCAAATCCCATTGCAGACTTTCCACCACTCTGCATTTGCCGAAAAACATAGAACCAAACAGCAATTAACAGTAAAATTGGAAACCAGTTTACAAATATTGTAAACAAGGTAGAGCCACTTTTATCTGCAGGCTTTACTTCAATATCAACGCCTTTTTTGCGCAGCTCAGAAATCATGTTGTTATCTTTCGGGGTATAAACAACAGCATTTGCTCCATCTGACAGTTTTACATTAACCTTTAAATCTTCAATCTCAACACGAGATACTTTTCCTGATGAAACAGAATCTAGAAATTGAGAATAGGTTAAGGTCTTTGTATTTGCTGTTTTTGCTTTATTAATAAGAACATTATAGGCAATAATCGCAATTAAGGTGATAAATACCCAAATAATAATATGATTTACTTTCATTTTACGGATACCTTTTTAAAACGCTGCACATAAATACAATACATGCCACATATGATATGCCACCTGTTCTTATAACTCAAACGGATCGGCTCATCTCTATGCGCTATATATAAGCCATGTACAAAAATCGTGCTTTTCCAACTCGTATTTTATAACAGAATTTACCTAATAATTCTACCTAAATATAATTATTTAATGAATGGTCAATCGCTCAACAGGGTAACACATCTAATTATAAAATGGGAATAAGATACATAAATTGCAAGACTCCATCTTTAAAAAATAATTTTTATGAACGATACTATACTTATTAAATATTAGTTTTTCATTATTCTTCCAGTATTTAATTAAAAAATCAATTCTCAATCTTCATTTGTTCAACAAATCATTTATTTCGTATAAATAAATGGTTAATCCAGTGAAAAAGCGATCTTCAATACAATAGAATAAATCTTAAATAAGGGCAGAGTTTTCGTTTCGTGTAATGAAATCAATATGCGGAATTGCAATTAAATGATCTCCCCTCCAAAAACACGGAAGACTAGAGCGAACAGCTAAAGGAATTTTTTTTAGCTTTTGTTTATATTCTTTAGGCAACTGCATTTTTGCAGATTCTGTCAAAGGAGAAACATGGATCTGTTTTGAAAAAATGCCAATTAAAAAAACGACCATCCCAAATAAAAACCCGACATTCATCTTGTTTATAAACGAGGTGAATCTGTTGATTGCTTGTTTTTTTAGGATATTCATACGTATGTTTTTGTATAATCTCCTGTGTTAAATTTTGGAGTGCTTTTCTCTCTATTATACAAGATTGCTTCATTAAAAAATTATTCTTAATCTTGCTATAATTACCCAATATAAAAACATTATTGTTCTGATGGTGTATTTCTTCATTTGATACAATATTGCCTTTTAAAGATGATAGAGTGTGTTTATCTATATTTCTATTTTGTTTCTTATTGGAAAGCATATATTGGATTGGCAAATAATCCTGTTTAAATTTTTCTTGAAAAATCGATTGGCAAGATGAAATCAAATCTGGTCTTGATAGATTTGCTTTATCGTTTTGATTGTTAGAATAACGCTTTGTGTAATCCCCTAAAAAAGGATTAAAAAGAGGTGCTGAATCTCGACAAAGAATCCAGTTTTGTTGCCAAAAAGAAATTCTGGCTCCATTAAGAGTTGCTCCTTTAAAGTCAGAATCTGTTCGTAATTTCCGAGCTAAATTTGATATGCTTTTTGATGAAGGAACACGCATTTGACCAGAAACACAGGATATCAGTACGGCTAATATAGACTCGTTAACAGAAACAGGTGTTTTATATAACCAGTTTTTAGAAAGAATAAAATATCCTTCCTGATAATATTCAATTCCGTTAAAATGAAAAAATGAACGAAATTCTTGTTTTAAATTAATTAATTGAGAGAAAAAATCTCTACATGTCTCTCGCGAGGATAAGGAAAGAGATTGATTAAAAGCAGAATATAGTTTGATCTGGTACATTAAGAATTGACGAATTCGGCTTATATTGAGATTTCTTTGTTTTTGAATAGGCCGAGTTTTTTCTTCTGCATTTTCTATATAGGAGGTAAAAGAAATCTGTTCGGTTAAAAAATAAAGTATTATCTTTTCTTCATACCGTTTTAAAAAATTTATTTTTTGCAGAAAATCTAGAAAAGTTTCAGATTTGAAATTAAATTCAGAAGACCAATTGGCTAATCTTTTTCGCCAACGGACACGTTCAAAAACAGGATTTGTATTTGATAAATCTTCAACCCAATTAATATTATTATCTCTCAAATAAGTTCTTAGACAAAACCGCTTAATATCCAATAAAGGACGATAAATTGCAACACCATAACCCTCAGGCCAAACAGGGCATGCATTTATCATTTGCATAGCCGCCATTCCTTGCCATTTTTTACTGGAAGAAAACCGCATCATCCCAGTTTCAATTTGATCATTAAGAGTGTGTGCTGTCACAAGAATTGTACCACCGCATGCTAAAATTGCCTGTGACATTAATTTGTAACGTGCAATTCTGGCATGTTTTTGAATTCCTGTTTTTGGCTTTTTTCCTTTCCAAAAAAGCAAAAAGGCACGAAGTCCAAGCGTTCTGGCAAGCTCTATAACAAACTGAGATTGTTGATAACTATCTGTTCTTAACCCATGATCCACTGTCAGTACAATTAATTCACAATGGCGGTTTTGCTTTTGCCAGCCTGCCATTAAATATAATAATGCTACGGAATCACTTCCCCCTGAACAAGCAATACCAATAGGTCCTCTCATTCTTGAAAATAAATTAGTAAACCTTTTATAAACAAACTTTTCCAATTCAGTATTATAATGTGCATTTTGCACGCTGGATCTCTGCATTTGCCTTTTCTTTAATCTCTATTTTTACATTTGGATATTGTGTAAAAAATTCTTTTAATGTCTTGCATCCTTCCTGTTTCTCACCCATGGCAGAAAGAGAAGATCCCAGCATAATCATTGCTTCAGGTGCATATTTTGTTTGCATGTCTTGTTTTAAAGATTGAATATAAGAAGAAGCTGCTTTTTTATAATAGGACTGAATATAATATATTTCTCCTAACCAATAATAAGCTTCTGCACGATCTGGGTGTGTTGAATACTTTGAAAGCAAGGTTTCAAAAGCTTTTCCTGCTTGAATGAACTCTCCTTCTTTGAGCAGTCTTTTTGCCTGTTGAAAATCCTGAACTGAATTAGATGATTTGCTTTCATTGAAGTTAGGTGATGTCTTTTCTGGTGCTTGTTTTTTTTGATCAGAAGCTTTATTTTCTATATCTGGCTTCGTTGAAGAATCAGGCTTTGAATTTAATAGGTCAATAGGAGTATTAGAAGTTTGCCGAGAATCTGTAACAGATTTCTGATCTTGACTATAATGATTATCTTTAGAAACAGACAAATTCCTATTCTTATTTGATTTTATTAAATCAGAAATTTCTTTTTTTAAACCATTCTTTTCAAATTCCAGTTTTTCTATACGCCCTTGATTTTTATGCATTTGGTTTTCAATAAGATTTAGGCGATCCATTAATTTCTCAATTAATTGAGTTTTATATTTATTTTGTTCTTTTGAAATACGTAAATCTTCTTCCAGATTTTGAATTTTAAATTCAGCTTGATTTAATCTATACGCCAACTCTTTACGGCTTTGTGCCATGCTGGAGATCTGTATAAAGCCCAATAATATAAAAACAAAAATATTTGAGATTGCCTTCATTTTTTCTAACTTCCTAAATCTTCTATTAATTTTCATCTAACTGTTTCAATCAATGAAACTATAACCTTTTAAATCTATCAGATTAATAGAAAACAGATCTTAAAAAAAAGGATGCATACTGTCTACCAATATTGGACAATTTCCTGATTGAATTAAAAAAATCGATCTCTGTCTACTTGATAGATAAAAATAATACCTTTACAATAAAAGATCCAAAGATAAGATTTAACCCGTATTATGATCCTGTTTTAATTGTGTGTGTGCATTCCGATTAACGGACCATGCAGCTGGATTCGATTCTGGATTAACAGGACGCTCTTTTCCATAGGATATTGTCGTAATACGGTAAGGTGCAACCCCTTGTGAAATAAGATAGCTCTTTGCGCTCTCAGCACGCCTTGCTCCTAAAGCCAGATTATACTCACGCGTTCCTCTTTCATCACAGTTTCCTGCAATTTCAATCCGAAGAGAAGGATATTTATCTAACCAATTTGCTTGTCTTTTTAGAATATTTTTTGCTTTTTCGGTTAATGAAAAACTATCATAGTCAAAAAAGACTCTATCCCCTATATTGAGCTGAAAATCTGCAACGCTCCCTTGAACAATATTATTATAGGGAGAGGCTTGTTTTTCAATTGGCTGTTGCCTGACGGTTTTGGAAGTATTATCTTGCGTGTGTTGATGTTTGTTTATAGAAGGATCAGATTGATGATTCCAGACTGTATTTGTCTCCGCAGGAGGTTTTCTTTTATGCTTTGATGAGCATGCTGTTATAATACAGAGCCCCATCAGAATATATAGTATTCTCAAATACATTTTAATTTCCTTATTTTCTGCTCTTTAATTAATGTTAATTTCTATTTATAGCTTATCAGGAGTGTTTTTATGTATCGTGTATATTAGTATTCTTAAAAATACTTTGTTATTTATAATATTTCATAGGTTTAGAAAATATGAAGATTTATTTTAATTCATCTAAAGTGCAGAATAGTTCCTTCATGATTGTATTAATTAAGTAATGGAGACCATGAAGGATCTGATGCGCCTCCTCCTGTTTTTATTTTCTGCAAATTATTTCCCATAATATCAATACTCCAAATTTCACTATATCCCTGTTTTCCAGGAGTTTCTAACGTAAACATAAGAACACGACCATTTGGAGACCATGTTGGACCTTCAACAAAAAAAGCCTCTGTTAATAGCCTTTCTTGTCCTAAATGACCTGTTTTTAAGACACCAATATAGAATTTTCCTTTTTGATTTTTTGTAAAAGCAATCAGATCTCCTCTTGGAGACCAGACGGGTGTTAAATATCTTCCTTCTCCAAAACTGATTCTTTGAATGCTATGATTGACTAAATCCAATGTATAAAGCTGAGGACTTCCGCCTCTGTCTGAATTGAAGACTATTTTTTTGCCATCTGGTGAAAAAGAAGGGGATGTATCAATAGAAGGATTTTTTGTTAATCGAGATAATTCTCGACTTTCAAGATCAACGATATAAATATCACTATTTCCATTTCGTTCCAGAGTAATACATATTTTCTTACCATCAGGTGAAAAACGAGGAGAAAATGCCATGCCCTCATATTTCCCCAATCTTCCTCTACTATTCCTGTCTAAATCATATAAAAAGATTTGAGGCGTGCCTGTTTCATATGAAATATAACTGATTGCTCTGTTTGATGGAGAAAAACGAGGCGTTAAAACCAAATAATTACCTGAAGTCAAATAATGTTTATTCACGCCATCTTGATCCATGATTGTAAGTCGTTTCTTTCGGTTCGTTTTGGATCCTGTTTCAGATATAAACACGATCTGAGTATCAAAATAACCTTTTTCTCCTGTTAGTCTCTCATAAATAAGATCTGAAATCCGATGTCCCATTTTTCTCCAGTTTTTCTTTGGAGCCGATAATTTAAATGCAAGCATTTCTTCTGCAGGAAATAATCCCCATAAACGAAAAATAACTTCCAGTTCTTCATATGAATTAAAAACAGTTTCTCCAACGAGTAAAGCTTCTACATTCTGGGTTTTCCAATACTTAAAATCAGGTTCCTGGTTTGCTTTATAATCAATCTCATTATAAGCTTTTTTCCTGATAGGATTAAACAATCCCGATTTTTTAAGATTAGCTGAAATAATCTCTGATAAATCCTTACCATACTTTATTTCTTCTGCTGTTTTCCCTTGAAATTTTAATACGGCAATTGGTAAAGGGTTAAGGTTTCCTTTTGTAATATCAAGCTTTAAATCAGCCCATGTAACAATTGGAAGAAAAAGAAAAATAAGGGCAGAAAAAAAAGACTTCATTATTATTTGACTCCATATGTTTTTATCAAAAAATGATAGATTTTATAATAAAATTTCTTTTTATAAAATCTTTGTATTCCAGATAATCCTATAAATTAACCTATGATATATCTGATTTTACAGATTGATAGAAGACTAAAATTGCTTATTTATTAAAAAATCTTTACGTCATGTTTATATTCAACTTCTTAAGAAAGATATCAGTTTAAAATGAATCTGGTATAAATCGAATGGTAATTTCTTTCCATTCTTCGTACCGTGTAACAGGAAGCTTTTGATAAGGTGCACATTTTTCGACAGCCTGAACAGCTTGCTCCGCAGCACGAATAAGATAAGAATTATCACGGGCATGTATTTTTTCTATATCTATAATTTCAGGTTTTTCTATCAAATGACCTTCCTGATCCAAAGAAATATGAATTTCAACAATTAGTTTTCTGTCATTTGGTGTTCCAATTGGCATGTACCAACACTGATTAATTTTTGTTCTTATCAAATCTGTTAATGAAATTTTTTTTTCTTCTTCAATTTGCTCATTAGTATAAACTTCTGTTTTGCTTTCTACAAGTATTTCCAAATTATTCAAATTGTCCAGAAATTCTGATTTTTGATTTTCAGGTTTTTCTTCTTCGGGCTCCAGTTTTGGCAAAGGCTGTTTGGGCGCTGGCTTTTCAGGTTTTTCTTCTTTGGGCTCCAGTTTTGGCAAAGGCTGTTTAGGCGCTGGCTTTTCAGGTTTTTCTTCTTTGGGCTCCAGTTTTGGCAAAGGCTGTTTGGGCGCTGGCTTTTCAGGTTTTTCTTCTTCGGGCTCCAGTTTTGGCAAAGGCTGTTTAGGCGCTGGCTTTTCAGGTTTTTCTTCTTCGGGCTCCAGTTTTGGCAAAGGCTGTTTAGGCGCTGGTTTTTCAGATTTTTCTTCTTTGGGCTCCAGTTTTGGCAAAGGTTGTTTGGGCGCTGGCTTTTCAGGTTTTTCTTCTTTGGGTTTTTTATTTAGAACCGTCTTGTTTTTAATTGGTGCAAATATAGCGTTAACAGCTATATAATTAGGCACATCAATATTCTTTAGGTTTCCTGAGAACAATAAGGAAATTCCTAATATAAAATGTATTCCAAGAGATAAGAAAAAACTGAACCTCAAAACTTAAAAATCCTTATTGATCTATGACCCTTTCACAGCCTGTTTTGGTTCTTAAATACGTAATATATCGTGTATATTCTGCTTCACAATACATGTGTATAAACCCTG
The DNA here is from genome assembly GCA_965183855.1 of Maricaulaceae bacterium. Lineage (GTDB taxonomy): Bacteria > Pseudomonadota > Alphaproteobacteria > Caulobacterales > Maricaulaceae > CBCYMI01. The sequence continues at coordinate 11,082 of CBCYMI010000013.1, forward strand.
TTATAGTATGATTTAAAATAATTCTAATTTTTATTTTTCCTCAGAGTCAGATATGATTTCTTTATCATTATTCGCAATAAAACTATCTGTTACAAGTGCTAAATTAGAAAATCCTGCTTTGTTAATATGAGCCATAACGCTTACAACATAACCATAATCAACATTTGCATCTGCTCTGATATATAATCTTTCCTGAAAATTATTTCCAGATAGCTGTATTAATGAGTTCACTAATATTTTAAAATCAACTTCTGATTCCTGTAAATAAACCTGTCCTTCCTTATTAATTGTAATATTAATTGGTTTGCTTTTTGAAGGTAATGCATTTGCATCTGTTTTTGGAAGGTCAATTGGAACTCCAACATTCAAAAGAGGGGCTGAAATCATAAAAACAATAAGCAAGACAAGCATTACATCCACTAAAGGCGTAATGTTAATTTCAGCCTGATGTTTAAATCTAAAACGATGTCTTCTTTCTGAAAGTTTTGGTAGCATATTTATATTCATGATTGATTTCCCACATTAAACCTTTTTGACAGGATTGTTATTAATTCATCGGCATAATTCTCTAATTGTACAGTATAAGAAGATAATTTTCCTGTAATAATATTATAAAAAATAACAGCTGGAATTGCTGCAAAGAGACCTAATGCAGTTGCAAAAAGAGCTTCTGCGATACCAGGGGCAACAACCGCAAGATTTGTATTTTGAGAGGTGGCAATTGCACGAAATGAATTCATAATTCCCCAAACAGTTCCCAAAAGCCCTATAAACGGTGCAGAAGAGCTAATGACTGCCAAAATACCAATTCCTGATTCTAAACGATTAAGATCACGAGATAACGATAAATTGACAGCTCTTTCAACCCTGTTTTGAGCACTGATAACATCCAAATCTTTTGAAACGCCTAATTGGCGATTTTCTTCCCATTCTCGCATGGCCCCAGAAAAAATACGGGCAAACGGATCTTTAGCTGGATTCAAGAGCTTTTCTTTAAGCTCATTAATATTCAAACCTGACCAAAAAACAGATTCAAACTTTTTCTTTTGGTACTTAATAAGAGATAAATTAATGAATTTCTCAATAATAATGGTCCATGACCATATTGATGCAATACCTAAAATGACCATTACAATTTTTACAACAATATCAGCCTTTAAAAAAAGATTGAAAAAAGAGAAACTGTCAGCTGATGTAATTAATGCTTCAATACCCATGTTTTTTTCCTTGTTTTGTAAGAACTCTTTTTAAAAATAGAATTCCAATATTTATCGGTTTTCTACCAAATCGCATATTCAACCTTTTATGATTTTTAATTCACTGCTGATAAAACTATCTCTCATTTTGATTTGTTAATTTTGACTTTATGGCGTGATACAAATCTTTCGGAAAGCGATATGGTTTTCCCTCATGATTAATCCCTACAACACAAACATCCAATTGAGCCATGATTTGATTTTTGTGGATTATTTCCTGATGAAATGTAATACTTGCTGTGCTTAGTTTTGTAACCAAAGTACAAATTTCAATCAAACTCTCAATTTTAATGATTGCAAAATAATCAAGTGTCAAAGATTTAATCGTAAATGCTCTTGGTGGATCATAAGTTAATAATTTCTGATGACCTGTTCCTAATTCTCGTAAAAAATCTGATCTGGCTCTTTCGAAATATTTTAAATAGTTTGCATGATAAACAGCACCTGTGAAGTCTGTATCTTCGTAATAAACTCTAATAAAAGATTTATAAGGCTTCATTGAAATGGCTTGTTCTTGATGCATAATTGTTAACTCATTTATATGCTTTTTGTTCCTATTATAAATAGATTATATTATTTTTTACGTATAAATTAACAATAAAATATGAATCTATCTGTATTTTCATATACTTGTTTTATAATTCTAAAAAATATTTTTCTGACAGGCTTGCTTCTTTTATTAGATTGTTTTTCAATTCACGCATGCAATAATACGCATGTTAACCTAAAATATCCTGTTTAAGTAATGTTTATATCAGGTTTTAGACCTTATTTTTGGAGAATAAATTGGCGCATATCTTTTGTTAATTTCTCAATCGCAGGATGATAAATATACATCATATGACCCGCATCATAATAATGCATAAAAACACGGTTTCTATCAAATCCAGGCTGGGAAAAAGTAATTTCTGTTGCAAAAAAAGGAGTTGCAAGATCATAATAACCATTTGCAACCATAACTTTCAGATCCTTATTCTGTCGCATAGCACGCTCTAACCACGGGGCAACATTCAGATATGAATTCATACCCCCTGCCTCATTTGTTTGCCAATTCCATGGATACACATTTCCAATTGTTTTATAAGGTCTTTCAATTTCAATACCAAGATCATTAATAAAATAATCCATAATGGATGCCGTAAAAGCACTATCAACGCCATACCCTGAAGGATCACCTTCTGGCCACTCACCAACACCATCTGGTTCTTTTCCTGTAAATCGAGAGTCAAAGCGCCCAACCGATAGGTTTTGATCTCTTAATAATTCTCTTTGAAATTGTCCAAGGCGAATGCGAAGATTTGCTCTATCAATAAAGGATTCTGAAAGCCCTGTATATAATGCCAGTTTTTGAACGAGATTCTGATGCTTATCTTCAGATAAGGTTTGTCCATAAAACAAGGAGGGTAGGTATTCTTCCAAGGCAAAATGACGGACTTCCTCTAAAAAAGATTTAAAATCATGGTTCCATTTAGATGAATCAATTTTCTTATGATACCAGCTTGTTGCCGCATAACTTGGAAATAATCCTATATAACCAACATCATTTCCAGGATCTGTTGAGTCCAGCTGGAAATTAAGAATAGAAGAAACCAAAATAATCCCATTGATTGGAATATCTGACCATCCCGTTTCAAGCTTATTTACCAAGGCTGCGGCTCTGGTTGTTCCATAACTTTCACCAACAAGATAAATTGGGGCATTCCAGCGTTTATGTTTTGTAAGCCATCTCCGAATAAACTCATAAATAGAATGTACATCTTCTTCAACCCCCCAAAATTGTTTACTAGATGCCTTACCAAGTGTATGTGACCATCCAGAACCTACAGGGTCAATAAAAACAAGATCTGCAATATCTATTAAACTATATGGATTAGAAATAACCTGATAGGGAGGAGCTCCATCATCAGAAGGGGTATCTGAAATAGAAACATGTTTAGGACCTAAAACTCCCATATGCAACCAAAGAGAAGCAGAACCTGGACCACCATTAAAGATAAATAAAACGGGGCGTTTTTTATCTGTTTTAAGTTGAAAATAACTGGTAGAAAAAATAGAAGCTATTTCTTTTTCCTGTTTTTCATCTTTTAGATAAATTTCTTCAGCAATAACTTGATATTTAATAATTTTATTGTTTAACCGAATGCTTTGTTGGCGTTTAAAAACTTTTGGAAGCTGTTTTGAATCTGGTGTTTCTTCTAAAGATTGCTCGTTGGGCATTCCATCATGAGCGGGGTGAGAAAAAGAAGTGCTAAAACTAAAAACAAGAAGAATAAAAATCAAAAACCAGTTCTTTTTCATCTGAAACACTCTCTGAAATCATGAATAATTAAATTTTATGCAACAAGACCAGATAAGAAATTAGGGTGGTTTTCTGTTTTAGAAAGTTAGCTAAACCCTATACTTATTTTAAAAATTAATCTCTCATTCTTGATATAAAAAAATTAACGTCATAGTCTTCTTGAATAATGTATGTTAAAAAAGTTGAGTCGAATAAACCAGCTTAAAAAGATAATAAGGTCAGCTTTGTTTGTCAATGAGTATATTCGGGAGCCTGTATGAATCATGACTATTTAAGAAAAAAGAAGAGATTAATTCCAGAATTATCTGAGAATAAAACTCCAAAACATCAAAATAAACAAATGATAAATGGAATAAAACAAGAAAAATATGCAAACGATGAAATGCAAATCATTGAATCCAAAACAGACTTAATAGAAAGTTTCGAAAAATCAGAAAAAATACCTAAAAAATGGCGCATTGGAACAGAACACGAAAAAATTCCTTTTTATAAAAGTAATTTTGGGGTGGTTCCACATGAAGGGAAAAAAGGAATAGAAGCTATTCTAGCCTTGTTTGTAAAAGAATTCGGATGGTCTGAAGTTAGAGAACAGGGAAAGTTAACTGCTCTTTCCAGAAATGGAGCAAGCATAACATTAGAACCTGGAGGGCAATTTGAATTATCTGGTAAACCTCTTAAAAATTTACATGAAACCTGTCAGGAAGTAGATGGACATTTAAAAGAAGCCAGACATGTCGGAGACGCGTTAGATATTGGATTCTTGGGAATTGGATTTCAACCAAAATGGTCCCTTTCAGCCTATCAGATTATGCCAAAATCAAGATACCATATTATGAAAAATTATATGCGCCAGGTCGGTAGTTTAGGACACCAAATGATGTTTCGCTCTGCGACAGTTCAGGTTAATCTTGATTATTCAGATGAAGCAGATATGAGAATAAAATTTAGAACCGCTCTTGCTTTACAGCCTTTTGTAACAGCATTATTTGCAAATTCACCTTTTCTAGAAGGACGCCCATCAGGTTTTTTATCCTATCGTGCTTATGTTTGGGGAGATGTGGATACGGATCGAACGGGAATGCTGCCTTTTGTATTTGATTCTGAATTTAGTTATGAACATTATGTTGATTATGCTCTTGATGTCCCTTTATACTTTGTCGTTCGAAATAATCGTTATATAGATACATCAGGAGAAAGTTTTCGTAAGTTTCTAAAGGGGGAACTACCCCAGCTTAAAGGAGAAAAACCAACATTAACGGATTGGAATAATCATCTTTCTACTCTGTTTCCAGAAGTCAGAATGAAATCATTTTTGGAAATGAGAGGCGCTGATTCTGGACCTTGGAAAACGCTTTGTGCCTTGCCTGCTTTTTGGGTTGGAATATTATATGATTCAGATGTGCTTCAAGCCGTTTGGGATATGGTTAAGGATATGACTGTTTATGAAAGAGAAGCATTGCGAAGAACAGCGCCCGTTTTAGGGCTTAAAGCACCATATCGAAATACAGAAATTGGAAAAATATTGTTAAAATTAATCGAGCTTGCAGAAACAGGTTTAAAAAAGCGGGCCATCCATAATATTATGAAACAAGATGAAACTAAATATTTATGGTCTTTAAAGGAAATATTAAGATTACAAAAAACTCCTGCGGAAAAATTATTGGATCAGTATTATAATGAATGGAATCAGCAGATTGATTTTATTTTTGCAGAAATGGTCTATTAATATTTATCTCATGAATAAGAGCTTCATTCCTATTTTAAAGACTGAAAATAAATCAGAAATCATGCCTCCTTCTTTTATGAGTGAGAAGTCTCAGGAAGAGTTTGTGATTATATTGATTTAGTTATAGGTTCTTTTATTATCAGAGACGATACGTTCAAATTTCATAAGAAATCTCATTAACCAGTCTATCCAGTACCAAACGCCCTTTTTCTGTCACACGTAAAAAGTGTTCATCAGAAATCGTATTAACAACAAACCATTTCTCATTCAAAAGCTGTTTTAATACCTTTGTTTTTATTGGAGTTCTTGCAATTTTCTCTATTTTTGAAAGTGACACGCCTTCCTGCGTTAATCTAAGTCCCATTAATAAGCTCTCATTTGCCCATTCTTGAGGAGATAATATTTCTGAATGAACGATTCCTGTTTTTTTTCGCTTAACAGCCTGAATATACTCTTTTGGACGCGCATAAGTTTCATAGGATATTCTTTGATTATTTAATGTTAAACGAGCTTGCGCACCAGGTCCAAGCCCTGCCCAATCTGCATTTTTCCAATAAGCCATATTATGCTTGGAGCGTGCTTGATCGTGACGGGCATGATTGGATATTTCATAGGATTGGAATCCTGCACTCTCACATAAATATTGGGTTTGCTCATAAAATCGAGCAGATATTTCTTCTTTTAAAGGAATGACCTGATTTCGCCGAACCTGATTTTCCAAAGCTGTCTTTGCTTCTATCGTCAGCTGATATAGGGAAATATGTTCAATTTCTGTTGAAAACAAAGTGCTTAATTCTATCTCCCAGCTTTTTTGAGTTTGACCAGGGCGTGCATAAATCATATCAACTGAAACGCGGGGGAAAAAGGTTAATGCAGAGTTCAAAGCTCTAATTGCCTGTTTATAATCATGTAGTCTACCAAGCATTTTTAATGCTTGGTTATCTAAAGCCTGAATGCCTAAAGAAAGGCGTGTTACTCCCAGCTTTGAAAAAGCTTGAAAATGGTTTAAGTCAGAAGGGTTTGCCTCAAGAGCGATCTCTGTTTTTTCTGTTATTTCCCAAAGCTGATTTGCAGATTTAAGAAGTTTATCTAATTCATCTATTTTAAGCAATGAAGGAGTTCCACCACCAAAGTGAATGCTTGACAATACTCTTGAACCTGTTAGCTCTCTCCAGTTTTTCATGTCAATCATGAATGCTTCTAATAATAAATCACTTCTCACCTGTTTTTTAAAGAGATATACATTAAAGTTACAATACGGGCAGATTTTCTGACAATAAGGCCAATGAATATAAAGGGAAAGTGCTTTTTTCTGATCCTCTGACATGGTTTATTATACTCGTTCGAAGAAAGCTAATCAATGCATTTATAGCCCTAAGAGGGCTGTTTTTTTAAGCGTTTATAAAAATCTTGTTTATCTTTTAGCAACTGAAGTTTACGATTTATCTTTAACACACGATGATATTTATGGATAAATTATATTTAAAATGCCAGACTTTAATAGAGCTTTAAAGGCTTGTTGGCGATGACTCATTGATTCTTTAAGCTCAGGAGACATTTCTGCAAAACTTTGTTGATATTGATCTGGTATAAACATTGGGTCATACCCAAAACCAAAATTGCCTTTAGGGGGCCAGGTTAATTGACCATGTATTTCTCCTTGGAAAACAATATGATTTTGAAAAACCAATTCTCTCTTTTGAGCTAGAATCTCTTCAAGCGTGTAAGGCTTGCTCAAATCAGAATTAATACCAAGCTTTCTCTTTCTGGTTGAAGATAGAGAGGTATGATCTGGCAATGCAAGGGCTAAAGCACAGACAAAAAATGCTTTTTTATTTTGAGAATCCGCTTTAAGAAAAGCTTTCCAAACTTTATGCATTGCATTTGAGAAATCTTTTTCAGCACCTGCCCACCTAGATGAAAAAAGCCCTGGAGCATTGTCTAATGCCTTAACACAAAATCCTGAATCATCTGCAATAGAAAGACATTGACTTAAATTAGCCGCTGATTTTGCTTTAATAAGAGCATTTTCAGCAAATGTTTTTCCTGTTTCCTCTGGCTCTGGGAGGTTGAGTTCATGACTGGATACACACTCAAATTCCAAAGGAGAAAACAAAGCGCTGATTTCTTTTATTTTTCCAGAATTGCCACTTGCAATAATAAGTTTTTTATGTGTCATAAGTAGTTTGGAAGCCTAAATAAATAATTAATCTGAATCTGATGCATTTAACGCCTGATTTTGAATGATAAAAAGCTCTTCTACACCTTTTCTTGCAAGACGGTTTAATTCTATAAACTGTTCTGTTGATATAGGCTCGGTTTCTCCACTAACCTGGACATCTACAATTTGCCCACTATTGGTTAAGGCAAAGTTTGCATCGGCTTGTGCGCGACTATCTTCTTCATATGCCAAATCTAAAACACATTGGTCGTCAATAATACCGCAAGAAACAGCAGCTAATTGATCAAGCATTGGATCTTGTTTAATCAGATTTTTCAAAATCAGTTTTCTAAATGCAAGTTTAAGAGCAACCCAGCCAGCTGTAATCGCAGCGGTACGCGTTCCTCCATCTGCTTGTATAACATCACAATCAAGGATGATTTGCCTTTCTCCCAATTTTTGAAAATCGACAACAGATCTAAGCGTTCTTCCAATTAATCTTTGAATCTCTTGAGTTCTCCCATTTTGTTTGCCACGCACAGCTTCTCTTTGCATTCTTGAATGGGTCGACCTTGGAAGCATCCCATATTCTGCGCTAATCCATCCTAGTCCACTTCCTCTTCTCCAAGGAGGAAGTGTCTCTTCATGACTTGCAGTGCATAATACATGTGTGTTCCCAAATTGAATAAAACAAGACCCTTCTGCGTAAGGTGAAAAATTGGGCTTGATTGAAACAGGACGTAATTTATCAAAAGTACGATGATCTATGCGCATAAGGCTACCTTGGTTTATGATCAGAGAATATATGATTTAAATTGCTTTTGGCTTTTTTAGAATCAGATAGAGCAGAAGTCAAAAAAGAAATAAATTATTTTCCTGTTTTATTGATTAAAACAGGTTTTCTCTATTGTTTTTATAATGAGAAATTTCTTACTATTTAGAAATGCATGGTTATCAAAAAAGAAATCTTCATAAACAAGACTTAAAACGTTCATTCTAACATAAAAGATTTAATCTTTAAAAAAACAGGAAGATAGTCTGCAACATCTTATAATTTAGAAATAAGATTAATGATTAAATATTTTTCTTTAAAAACTCTTTCAAAATTGGCTTGACGAATATCAACAGGATCACCACATAAAGATAAAACATGCAAATAAACAAAAACATAGTATGAAGGGGATCAATCAGGTTTTTTCATCATTGTCCAGTTAAGGAGATTTACATTGTCCGTAGAAAATAAAGACAGCTATAAGGAAAAAAAGCAGGTAGAACTAGATGAAAACACATCATCAAGACAGAAAAATCAGACTTCTGAAAGAAAACCTTTAGATTCAGAAATCAAAAAAGAAGAAGAAGCGTTAAAAAATCCATTATCCATTGCAAATGAAACCATCGAAAAATTAACGCAAGCATTAGATGAAACAAAAGATAAATTATTAAGAGCTTTGGCAGAAACAGAAAACACAAAACAGCGCAGTTTACGTGAAGTTGAGCAAGCCCGTCTTTACGCAAATGAAAAATTTGCAAAAGATGTTCTAACAATTGCAGATAATTTAGACCAAGCTTTATGCATGTATAATCAAAAAAAGCCACAAACCGATAGCGAAAGCTTAATTGAAGGTGTCAAATTAACCAGAAAAGCATTAAAAGCATTGTTTGAACGGTATGGAATTCAGGAAGATAATCCATTGGGAGAAACATTTAATCCTCATCATCACCAAGCGATTTCAAATATACCAGATACAGCACCGAAAGGTCAGATTATTACTGTTATGCAAAAGGGATATAAAATAAGAGAAAGAGTATTAAGGGCTTCTATGGTTGTTGTTTCTTCTGGAGCGGACGAAAAAACTTCAGAGAAAGATTTTTCAGAGAAAAATAAAAAAGATCAAGTATAATATACTTTATTGATTCAAAATTCACAAAATCACGTTAAAGAAATAACAGATAAATGTTTTTTAAGTTCTGAGATTAGTAGAAACCAATTCTGTATGTGCTTTCACCTTTAAGGGGAGGATTTCACCATATATGATTTTGAAAAATCGCAAAGATTAAGTTGATCAGATTAGCCAGAGTTTTGTTAAAATCTCTGGTATTTAAACAGGTATTTTAAAAATAGATAGAGGCAATTGAATGAAGTTAGTGAGATCTCTTTCAGAGCTTAGTGCATCTTATGATGTTTTATTATGTGATATCTGGGGGGTTTTGCATAACGGATCTGAAGTTTTTATGAATGCATTCAATGCCTTAAAAGAGTTCAAAAAACATGGTTATGTTGCCTTAATTTCCAATTCTCCAAGACCTTCAGATAAAGTCAGGCAACAGATTGCAGACTTAATGAATCTCGATATAAAAGAACTTAATCAGATGGCGTTTTTTGATAATATTATTACTTCAGGAGATGCTAGTTTTGGTGAGATTAAGCGTAGAATGCCAGGCCCTGTATTTAAATTGGGTCCTATAAGAGATGATCCTCTTTATGAGGGACTTGATCTTGTATTTTCAGATATTGAATCTGCAAAATTCATTAGCTGTACGGGATTGTTTGATGATGAAAAAGAATCTGCAAAAGATTATTATGAGTTATTATCAAAAGCTAAAAATCTAGAGCTTCCCATGATTTGTGTTAATCCGGATCTTTATGTTGAAAAGGATAATCGATTGATTGCATGTAGCGGATTATTGGCTCGCTATTATGAGGAATTAGGAGGAGAGGTTATATATTCAGGAAAACCTCATCCACCAATTTACAGGCAAGTTTTTACACAAATAGAGAAATCTGGATTTCTAAAGCATACATCTTTGGATAAACAACGTATCTTAGCAATTGGGGATGGATTAAAGACAGATATTGCAGGAGCAAATAGAGAAGAAATAGATGTCATTTATATCACACAGGGGTTGTTAAGTAAGTATGAGACAGATTTATTAAAGAAGTGTGAGAACCGATTGAATCACTCAAAGACCGAATCTATTTCTGATTTGTCTCATATAAAAACGCTGTTAGGATCTCAAGGCTTAACAGCGGAGTATATAATGCCTAAACTTGTTTGAAGCTAAACCAAAAACGTTAAAAAAACTGAGTATATTTGGGTCTTACAATAAAATGATTCCATATTATTTAATATCATATCTTGTGTTTTAAATCATTTTCTTAAAAAAAAGGGAAGAAACTCCTTTTCTCCTTGATCGCTCTATTTGGGCGTGTTTCTTATTTCCAAAAAAGTTTATGAAGAAATCTATTTTCAATTTAAACTTAAATCATTTTATCAAGTAAACCTGGTTATAAGAAAAATTTTTCAATCCTGTTTTTTAATAAAATACTGGTATGAAAACCTCAGCCCCCCCTTTACAAAAAAAAAGGGAATATTATGATTGGTAATATGAATTTAAAATTTAGGGGAAAAACCCATGTCTAAAAACCGATACAAGCTTTATCCTGATATTGAGCCATATCATTCTGATTGTCTTAACGTTTCTGACTTGCACGAGATTTATTTTGAAGAATGCGGAAATCCAAAAGGAAAGCCTGTTATTATGGTACATGGAGGTCCAGGAGGAGGATCAACTCCTTTAATGCGTCGTTACCATAATCCAGACCTATATAGAATTATTCTGTTTGACCAACGTGGTTGTGGACGCTCAAATCCTTATGCTGAAATCAGAGAAAACACAACGTGGGATTTGGTTGCTGATATGGAAAAAATCAGAACCCGCTTAAATATTGATAAATGGCAAGTTTTTGGAGGATCTTGGGGATCAACACTTTCTCTAGCATATGCACAAACCCATCCTGATAGAGTAACAGAATTGATATTGCGCGGTATTTTCTTATTACGTTCATTTGAACTGGAATGGTTCTATCAAAAAGGTGCAAATTATATTTTTCCTGATAAATTTGAGCCTTATGAATCCTTTATTCCAAAATCAGAACGTGGAAATATGATTGCTGCATATCATCGAAGGCTTACACATTCAGACCAATCCATTCAGCTTGAAGCAGCAAGACGTTGGAGTGCTTTGGAAGGGGGAACAGTTTCATTGCTATTGGATGACAAACGAGAAGATGAATTTTCAAAAGATACGTTTGCTCTTGCATTTTCCAGAATAGAAAATCATTATTTTTATAATAATGGTTTTTTTGATCATGATAACTGGTTGCTGGAACATGCTGACAAAATAAAAAATATTCCAGGAAAAATCATACATGGGCGTTATGATATTATTACTCCCTTGATTAATGCATGGGATTTATCACGAGTATGGCAGAAAGCAGAATTTAGGATAATACCAGATTCAGGTCATGCAATGACAGAACCTGGGATTATTCATGAATTAATTCGAGCAACAACTCAATTCTCTTATTAAAAGATTGTTATAATTAAACCGCCCTTACTTTAATTAAATTTAGTGATTTATAGTTGCGTTTAAAAAGAAAACAAATCAAGACTTTTAGAACAAAACTATTTAATGGAGATCTTATTTCCAATATATTTGGTATTTTATGTTCTCAAATTAAGAGGTGTTTATCGTGTGATAAGAATCAGATTTTACTTTAGGTAGGGTTTCGTTATTTATGGTCATCAATAAGCAGGAAGGACAGGACGCATAATTTTTTAGGAAATAAAATAAATGAATTTCAGCAGAAATTATAAAAAACAATGAGAACAAACGTAGAATTATGGTAAGAAAGACGATTCCCAGACATTCTGCATAAATCATTCTTATAAGATCAAAATATTGATATTAGATTTTATATTATAAGTTTGGTTGCGCTTCTGTAATACGAGAATGCATCAGAGCGTAAATATAATCGCATTTTTAATATTCTGTTTATCTTAACACAACCAAATTAGTGAGATTAAAGCTTTTCGAAATAAGGGGCAAAAAACGTTTAAAGATCTCAGAGAGATTCCAACGCATGATTTCAATTTCTTTCTAGGAAAATGGAATGATATTTAGTCTTCATCTGTTAAAACTAATAGCTATAAATTCTAGATATTATCCTAACATTAATCCTCAAGAAAATTAAATACAAAAATAGATTATCATATAAGCGAGTTCGTATCATTTATTTTTAACGGAATAAATTCTCTAAAATAAACCAGAAACAGTTCTTTAGGTAATTAACATAGAAAAAAGAGAGCTTGATAAGAAATTTATAATCTAATTGCCTTAAAAAGATTCTGGTAAATATAGAATCTATATTATTTAGTTTGTTTATTATAAAAAAGCCCTAAACTGGTCAGGATTAACCCTGTTATATAAATCAATAAACCTGGTAGAGATACTAAAAATCCCAAATTTGTTAGCGTTGTTGCTAATATACTTAGCTCAACAAACCCCGCAATGACAGCATTTAATGCCCAACCTATCTTTTTATTTCTTAAATTATAAATTAATGCAATGGCAATTACTGCCAATGCCAACCCAGAAACTAAAAATGCATTCTGATAGACATGGCTTTTAATCGTTTCTTCTGAAACGATTATGGCTAAATTCTGAACTTCTTTTGCAATAAAAATATAATAAATGCCCCATATTAGATACGAAAAAGCACCTAATTGATGAATCCTGAATTTTTTAATTAGCTCTTTCATATTGCTAATCCTTATATATAATTTTCAGACAATGTTTAAACACAAATTAATTAAATAACAATTTTCCATATGAATATCGTATTTGCCAATTAAAATCAAATTTTTCTGTCTTAAAAAGATTTCTTTAAAACCTCTATAAATTGCTTGTTCATATTTATTATTAAATCTATTTTTTGTTATTGTTTTCTTATTAAATAAATAATATTTATTTTCAAAATTGATGATTTAATAGATTGTTTTTACTATATAAAAGGTTTATCCTGATGTTTTTGGGGTAAGAAAATTGGAATAAAACAAGCAAAATAATATATGTGTCTTAAGATTAAGGGGAGCTTTATACGTGGAATTATTTAAGTATTATATTGATGATCTAAAAATTGGAATGTATACAGAAAAAGAATTTCATGTTACTGAAGAAAATGTCAGATTATTTTCAAAAGTTTCCGGTGACTTAAATCCACTACATCTGGATAGAAATTATGCTGCTAAAACCATTTTTAAAAAACGGGTTGCACATGGAGCATTAATTGCCTCTTATATATCAGGCGTTCTTGGAAATGACTTGCCAGGTCCTGGAGCTATCTTTGTTGATATGAATGTTCGGTTTCGTCGCCCCGTTTATCTTGAAGATATCATAAAATGTAAAGTCGCTGTCTTAGAGATTAATCTTCGTTATGAGCGTCTTTTGATGGAAGTGATTGCAACGGTGAATAACAAAAGAGTTGTGACAGGAACAACAACGGTTCGGCTTCCTCGTAGAAATCCTAATCATATTTCTGATACTCAGCCTAAAGAGATGAATCTGTAACCATATCTAAAAATATAAAGTGAACTAAATTGTCTCATTTATCTATTAAATCAACACTCCTTTCAGAGAAATGGCATCATAATCCTCAGATCTATCCTGATCTGAAGTCGAAAATGATACCAGATGATTTATCTTCAGATCCCTATTTAATATCAGAATTAAAAACTACCAAAAAAACCCATTTTATAATCCCTTCTTCTGTATTAGTGATTGGGAATTTTGATGGAATACATAAAGGACATCAACATGTTCTCTCAACTGCATATGAAATAGCAAAATCTAAAAAACTCCCCCTTGCGGTCGCTGTTTTTAATCCTCATCCGAAACGCTTTTTTTTTCCAGAATTAGCCCCTTTCAGATTAATGTCTGTTCGGTTAATGAAGAAAGTTTTAAGCTTGCTTTCTGTTACCGTTTTATATGAAATTAAATTCAATAAAACCTTGTCTGAAATGAGTGATGCTGACTTTATTCATAAAGTTGTAATGGATAAATTAAAGCCAGGCTGGGTTGTTGTTGGTGAAGATTTCAGATTTGGTAAAAACCAATGTGGTGATATTCATAGTCTTGAGAAATTATCAAAACAGAATGGATTTGAGCTTAAAACTGTTAGAACTGTTAACCAAGATCAGCAGAAATTAAACAATAATACAGTAATTTCCCAAAAACAGAAATATGCATCTACATATATTCGTGAATCGTTGAAACAAGGAGATTGTCAGAAAGCAGCTCAGAGCTTAGGTCATTATTGGTTAATGGATGGTCTGGTTGAGAAAGGAGAACAAAGAGGAAGAGTATTGGGATTTCCGACCGCAAATATTCGTCTGAAAGACTATCTTGAACCTCGTTTGGGAACTTATATTGTAAGTGCACGAATTGAATCAGAACCCGTTTGGAGACCTGCAATTGCAAATATTGGAAAAAGACCAACCTTAAATGGAAAAGATGTTTTTCTTGAGGTTCATATCTTAAACACAACAAAAACACTTTATAATCAATATCTAGAAATTGCTCTTTTTGAGTTTATAAGAGAAGAAAAACGATTTAGCTCATTAGAGACGTTAAAACAACAAATCCAGAAAGATGTAGAATATGCAAAAACGTTTCATTCGCATCACCTAAATCAGCATAAAGGGCTTTTAATACCATATAGAGATTGATTGAAAGGCAATTATAGAAAAAAAGAGCTCAAAAAGTTTTTTGCACAGAACAGAATAAAATTCTAAGCATTATATTAAAAGCATCTCATTAATAAAAACTGTTTTAAAAACCCAAAACTTGTTTAAACTGGACGTATTTAGCAATTGGATATAATAAGAAAATTGATTAATCAGGAAAACACCTGTTCTTGACAGGTTTTTTATAAATCAAGAGACTTAAATTTTATCTATATTGGTTTGTTATTGGGCAAACCCAAAAAGGAATATAAAATTAACCGAGTAGTTAGCTATGACACAAAATGAAAAATCAAAAGAGACCAATTCTCAATCTCCTGGAAGAGACTATAAAGAAACCCTGTTTTTACCTAAAACAGAGTTCCCCATGCGCGCAGGATTACCACAAAAAGAGCCAGAATGGATTAAAACATGGGAAGATCAAACCATTTATCAAACGTTAAGAATGCAATCAAAAGAAAGACCTTTATATGTTCTTCATGATGGTCCTCCTTATGCAAATGGTCATATTCATATGGGAACAGCTCTGAATAAAATTTTGAAAGATATTGTCGTTCGTTCTCACCAAATGATGGGCTATAATGCTCCTTATATTCCTGGATGGGATTGTCACGGATTACCGATCGAGTGGAAAGTCGAAGAAAAATATCGACAAAAAGGGATAAAAAAAGAAGATGTATCTGTAAAAGAATTTCGTTCAGAATGCCGTGCATTTGCTCAGAAATGGCTGGATATACAATGTGAAGAGTTCAGACGGCTTGGTATTTCTGGTGATTGGTATTCACCTTATAATACAATGGATTATAAATCAGAATCTATTATTGTTCGTGAATTCTTAAAATGTGTAGAGAAAGACCTTGTCTATAGAGGTTCAAAACCTGTCATGTGGTCTCCCGTTGAACAAACAGCTCTGGCTGAAGCAGAAATAGAGTATCATGACCATGCCTCTACTCAAATTTGGGTGCGCTTTCCTATTATTGAAAGCCCTGTTTTGGATGATATAGAACATACACACCCCCCTTCTATTGTGATCTGGACAACAACACCCTGGACGATACCAGGCAATCGTGCCATTGCTTATTCTGATAAAATTTCTTATGGCCTTTATGAGATTAAAACACTTAAAAAAGCTGATTTTGAACCCTGGGTGAAAATTGGAGATCAGTTGATTATCGCAGACAGTCTTTGGGAGAAGGTTGCACATGCGTGCCAAATAGACAAGGCAGATCGAATAAAGACCATTTCTTCTGAGCTATTATCTCAAACTGTTTTAGCGCATCCTCTTTCAGGAAAAGGGTATGAATTTAATGTTCCAATGTTAAAAGGAGATCATGTTACTGAAGATACAGGAACAGGGTTTGTACATATTGCTCCAGGGCACGGACAGGAAGATTATGATTTATGGCGTAAATATGGATATACGGAAATACCAGAGCTTATTGATGAGAAAGGATGTTATTATGATCATGTCCCTTTGTTCTCAGGTGAGAAAATTCTTATTACTGAAGGCAAAAAGTCTGGAAAAGATGCGAGCGCAAATCGTGCAGTAATTGCTGAATTATTACGTTCAGATAGATTGTTATCACGAGCTATTTTTGAACATAGCTATCCTCATTCATGGCGCTCTAAAGCTCCTGTTATTTTCAGAAATACACCTCAATGGTTTATTCGTATGGATAATCATCAAGGAGAGAGCCTAAGAGAAAAAGCTCTTAAATCTATTGATCAAGTTAACTGGTTTCCAAAAAATGGACGTAATCGTATTCATTCCATGGTTGAAGATCGTCCAGATTGGCTTATCTCAAGACAGCGTGCCTGGGGCGTTCCACTAACAATTTTTGTTCATAAAAAAACCAAAGAAATTTTAAAAGATACAAGTGTTAATGAACGTATTATCAAATCTATAGAAGCTGAAGGAGCAGATGTTTGGTTTGAAAAAGATAATTTCTTTTTTTTAGGATCTGATTATTCAAGTCAGGATTGGGAGAAAGTCACGGATATTTTAGATGTCTGGTTTGACTCAGGATCTACTCATGCCTTTGTGTTAGAAGAAAGAAAAGGCGTTTCATGGCCTGCGGATTTATACCTGGAAGGTTCTGATCAACATAGAGGTTGGTTTCAGTCTTCTCTTTTGGAAGCATGTGCAACCCGTGACAAAGCACCGTATAAATCTGTTTTTACTCATGGATTTGTTGTTGATGAAAAAGGACGAAAAATGTCGAAATCTTCTGGTAATGTATTAAGTCCTATTACGCTTTCTAGACAAAATGGCGCTGAAATATTAAGAATGTGGGTTGCGTCTTCTGATTATACGGATGATTTAAGGATTGGAAAAGAAATTATTCAATCACAATTGGATTCCTATCGCAAACTTAGAAATACTATTCGCTATCTTATTGGAGCATTATCAGGATTTAGTTCAGAAGAAAAAATCGAAATTCATAAAATGCCGAGTCTTGAAAAATGGATATTACATAGATTAACAGAGCTCGATGAAGAGGTTAAAAAAGCATATTGTGAATTAGACATTAAACGAGTTTATTCACTTTTAATGAGATTTTCTGTGTCGGATCTTTCTGCATTTTATTTTGATATTAGAAAGGATAGTTTATATTGTGATCGACCCGATTCAATTCGTAGAAGATCTTGTAGAACTGTTTTTTCTTATCTGTTTAACATTCTTACACATTGGCTTGCTCCTATTTTCACATTTACCATGGAAGAAGCCTGGCTATGTCTTTATCCAGACAAAAACTCAATTCATTTAAATGACTTCCAGCAAATTCCATCTGACTGGAAAGATCCTGACATTAACAAAAAATGGCATTATATTCGTCAATTAAGACGCGTTGTAACAGGTGCATTGGAAGTTGAACGAAAGAATAAAACGATTGGATCCTCACTGGAAGCAAAAGCAAAGATCTATACAGATAATCCTGTATATCAAACCATGCTTCAAGGAGAAGACCTTTCAGACATTTTAATCGTTAGTCAAGCTGAGTTCATTCAGTCAAAACCAATTGGAGCTGTATTCAAACCAGATGATATTAATCATATAGAAGTTGTTATTGAGAAAGCAAAAGGAAAGAAATGTGCCAGATCATGGCGTATTCTTGAAGAGGTCGGAAAAGATCCAGAATATCCTGATTTATCATTAAGAGATGCAGATGCAGTACGTTATTGGGATCAAACAGATAAGCATTAATCTGTCTTGAACGAGTCTAAGGAATTTCTATACATTAAAATAAGCATTATAAATAGGTAAAGCTTAAGCCAATAGACCAAATTAATTATAAAGAGTTTAAAAATGGATACTCGTTTTTTATACAAATATATAAAATTACATTATAGAAAAATCATAACCATTTTAGTTGTTTTATCTGTGATTTTAATAGACTATATTAGTAAACAATGGGCGCTTCAGCATCTTGGATCAACACCACATATTGAGCTTAGTCCTTTTTTTGATTTAACATTGGTCTGGAATAAGGGCATTAGTTTTGGGTTGCTTTCTACAAATACGAATATCGTACGTTATGGTCTAATTATTTTTTCCTTATTGATTTCTATTTTGCTTTTTACCTTCGCATGGAAATCAGAAGATTTGTGGTTAACTATTGCCCTAAATCTGATAATCGGAGGAGCAATAGGTAATATGATTGATCGTATTCATTATGGAGCAGTGATTGATTTTCTAGACTTTTCTGATCTGAAGTTTCCATGGGTTTTTAATTTTGCAGATAGTGCAATTAATATTGGAGCATTTATGCTTTTCTTAACTCTGTTTACCAAAAAAAACTAGGAATTTAAAACGAATCCGTATGATAAAATAGTGTATTTTTATTGTATACTAGTCTAAAGCTTATATTGGTCTAGAACCTGATTTTGAGAATAAATATTCTTAAAAATACAATCGGTTCTTGACAGAAAAAATGAATACTCTAAACCATATTAGCAATATGTGAAAGGAATCTCAGTTTGGGAGAATGTCAAAATGATTAAATCCTGTTTAACAAAGACTGGTTTAGAATACAAAATTGGATGGGGTCGTATTATTCTATTAAACTTGCTTAAAACAAAAATAGCGTTGTTTTTTATTTTATTAATCGGTCTTAATGCCTGTTCTTCATCTCGTCAAACATTTGGTCATCGAGATGTTCCAGATGAGTTTTTAATTGTTTCAAAACCTCCGTTGATTATTCCGCCTGAGTTTAATTTAAAGCCTGTTCAACCAGGAGAGCCTGATCCTGAAACAATTTTAATAAACAATCAAAAAAACACTTCTACATTATTAGAAATAGACCCAGCCAAGCCATCTGATGCTGAGGCTTTGTTATTAGCAAGAGCAAATACAGCAAGAGCAAACCCTTTAATTAAACCTCTATTGGATGCAGAATCAGGAGTTCAGGAAAAATCAGAGAAACTAACAAAAGAATTGCTTTATGGAACACCAGATCCAGAAAAGATAAAGGAAGAAAAAGCAATCGACCCAGATAAAAATATAGAAATTAACCGTAAAAAGAAACTTCCTGGTCTATAATTATTCTCTTCATTATCGCTAATATATTTAAATAAATAAAATCAGGAGGTTTCGTCTGATTATTTGAAATATTTAGTCTGAAATTAATCTATATCTTTTTATAATAGAACATCTCGTTTTTATATATGGCTCTTTAATTTTCTTTTGTTTAATTAACATGTTTTGTATGCTCAATAATTCCTTAGATTTACCTGATTGATTTATCTTAAGAAGGAATCTATTTATATAGATATCTGTTCTAAAAACTGATATTATAAAAACAGATATGATAGCTTCACAAATTCAGTGGAAGATCATTGTTTTATGAAAGAAATTATATGAATAAACACCCTCAAAAGAAAGATTGGAGAGAAATATCCAACCATGAATGGAAAACCTTATTACCTCTTGCCGTATATGAAATATTAAGAATAGGAAAAACAGAAATACCAACAACATCAACTCTTTTAGAAGAAAAAAGAGAGGGAGTGTATTGTTGTGCAGGATGTCAGACACCTTTATTTAAGTCTGACATGAAATATACAAGTGGAACAGGTTGGCCAAGCTTTTATAATTCATTACCCTCAATTCTAGAAATGCAGATGGATTTCTCACTTGGAAAAAGCAGAATAGAATATCATTGCGCGATATGTGGCGGTCATCAAGGACATGTTTTTGATGATGGTCCAGAACCAACAGGATTAAGATATTGCAATAATGGGATTGCACTTATTTTCAAACCAACCCCCTAAACAAAAGTTTAACAATGGACGCCTCATAAATATTACGTATCTTAGTTTAAACTGAGACAAATGAAAAAAACGAGAATAGGATATAGCTAAAATTATTTAGATAGATTCGTAAAAAAGCAGAGCAGATCTCGAAATGAACAATAAACAACCAGAATATAATATACACCTTAAAATTTCTGACCAAGATAAAATACGTTATATAAAATTTATGCGTCCAGAGAAAAAGAACGCACTTACACAAAACATGTACCGTGATTTGGCATATGCTCTTAAAGAGGTAGAAAATAATCCAGATTTACATTTATCTGTTATTACAGGCTCTGAAGATTCTTTTACTTCAGGAAATGATTTAAATGACTTTTTAATTAATACTTCAAACACAAACGAAACTGAAATAAACGCTGTCGAGATGTTTTTAAAACAGTTAATTGTTTTAAAAAAACCTGTCATTGCAGCGGTTAACGGCATCAGCATTGGTATTGGTGTTACACTTCTTTTGCATTGTGATTACATTCTTTCTGTTGAATCAGCCAGGTTTTCAACGCCTTTTATTGATTTAGGTCTTTGTCCAGAGGCTGCTTCTAGCCAGCTTTTGCCTCTTCGTATTGGAGATTTGAATGCACGTAGATTATTATTATTAGGAGAGCAAATATCTGCACAAACAGCTCTCGAATGGGGCTTAATAAATCAGATTGTGTTACCAGAAGATCTTGATCTGGAAACACAAAAAATTGCGTCTAAACTATTAGAAAAGCCAATTGGAGCACTTCAGATTACAAAATCATTATTAAGACGTAAATTTGAGAGCCTGAATGATCGTATAGAACATGAAAATCACATATTTTTAAAATGTTTACAATCAAAAGAGTTTCTGGATTCTGTTCATAATTTTATGTTAAAAAATAAGAATAAAGATTTCAATTCTTAAATTGTTTTTTTGATTTGTATAACAGATGTAAGACATCATAAATTCTAGAAAACACAAGAGTATTTATACTTTTAGTTACACATTATGTCTGTATCAGGATATTATTATCCTATAACAAAATTTCCTGATATTAAACACTGAAGAAGGTCTAAATAGATGAAAGATGCACCTGATAAAATTGCTATTTTAATGGCGTGTTATAATGGTGATCGTTATCTTAAACAGCAAATAAACTCTATTATTCATCAATCTCATCAGAATTTTGAGCTATGGGTAAGTGATGATGGTTCATCTGATCAAACCTTAAAGATTTTATCTTCTTATCAAGAAAAACTGGGAAAACATAAACTAAAAATTTTACAAGGCCCCAAGTGTGGATTTATTGAAAATTTTATGTCTTTGATTGTAAGAGACGACATAAAGGCTGATTATTATGCCTTTTCTGATCAAGATGACATATGGCAAAAAGAAAAAATAAAAACAGCACTTATACATTTAAAACATAAAGCCTCGGAATTAGCTGGATTATATACTTCTAGAACTGAGATGATTGATGAATTCGGAGTTCCAACAGGAAAATTCTCACCAAAATTCAAAAAGTGCCCTTGTTTTGCGAATGCCTTAATACAAAATATAGCAGGGGGCAACACAATGATTATGAATCATCATGCCCGAGAGGTTTTAAAAAAAACCTGGAAAAGTCAGGAAATCATTAATTATGACTGGTGGGTTTATCTTGTTTTGTCTGGTATTGGGGCGGTGATTATTTATGATCCAAAACCCTATATTTTATATCGTCAACATCAACATAATATAATAGGGGAGAATATGAGCATGCACGCACGATTAAAACGAGTTTGTCAGCTTTTTAAAGGTGTATATCACGACAGAAATACAATTCATATAAAAGCATTATATTCTATTTCAAGTCAGTTCACCCCTGAAAACCAGAGAATTCTAGACTTATTTTCAACAAGCAGAAATCAATCTTTTCTTCCAAGAATATTTGGATTGTTTCGCTCAGGTGTTTTTTGTCAGACTTTTTTGGGTCATATTGGATTAATAGGAGCAATTTTTCTTAAAAAAATATAGAATTATGTATTTTCAAAGGACTTATTTTTTAACCTCATCACCATGCTTTATTTATTTTAGAAAGAGTTTAACGGTTATGTTAGAAAATTTTTAAACCCTGATTTTATCCCTAGATTGTAAATTTATTTGTGATTTCCCTTTTAAACACCTATTGCTATCTATTTATTAGAAATGTAGACTAATGTTAGCTCTTTTGTCTTAGAGGCGTAATAAAGGTTATCTGAATTAATTTAAGAGGTCTGAATGAGTATTTTGGTTACAGGAGGCGCAGGGTTTATAGGTGCTAATTTTGTTTTAGAATGGCTTAACACATCAAACAAGCAGATTTGTGTTCTAGATAAATTAACCTATGCAGGAAATTTAATGAGTCTGGAAAAGGCAAAACAATATGATCATTTTTCTTTTATACAAGGAGATATTGGAGATAAAGACCTGATAAGGAAGCTATTAAACCAATTCAATATTCATAGTATTATTAATTTTGCAGCAGAATCTCACGTTGATCGATCTATTTCAGATCCTGAGGATTTTATCCAGACAAATATCGTTGGAACATTTAGATTATTAGAGGCAACCAGACAATATTGGAAGGAGCTATCTTCCCTTCAGCAAAAGCGATTCTCATTTTTACATGTGTCTACAGATGAAGTTTATGGTTCTTTAGCTTTATCAGATTCTTCTTTTACAGAAGAGACACCTTATAAACCTAATAGTCCTTATAGCGCAAGCAAAGCAGCCTCTGATCATTTGGTTCGATCTTATTATCATACATATGAATTGCCTGTTTTAACAACGAATTGTTCTAATAATTATGGCCCTTTTCAGTTTCCAGAAAAACTTATTCCTCTAACAATACACAATGCTTTGTCAGATAAACCAATTCCCGTTTACGGAGATGGAATGAATATTCGTGATTGGTTGTTTGTTACAGATCATTGTAAGGCTATTCAATGTGTCCTTGAAAAAGGGGAGCTGGGACAAGTATATAATATAGGCGGTTTAAACGAAAAAACAAATTTGGAAGTTGTTCATGCAATTTGTGAATTACTTGATGAATTAAAGCCAAAACAAAATGGGATATCATATAAAAACCAGATTCAGTTTGTTAAAGACAGGGCTGGTCATGATAAGCGTTATGCTGTTAATGCAACCAAATTAATAGATTCTTTAGATTGGAAACCAAAAGAGTCTTTTGAAACAGGCATTCGTAAAACAGTAAGATGGTATTTAGAGCATCAAGACTGGGTTAAGAATGTAACAGATGGAACCTATTTAAACTGGATTAAAAGGCATTACGCATGAAAGTGCTGATTTTCGGGAAATATGGTCAACTTGGATGGGAGTTGCAGCGAGCCTGTTCTTTTTTAGGAGAAATTAAAGCATTAGACCGAACACAGCTTGATTTTGAACATCCAACAGACATTAAAAAAGTTATCCATAATGAGCGCCCTGATATTATTTTAAATGCAGCTGCTTATACCGCTGTTGATCAGGCTGAAAAAGAGTCTAAAAAAGCCTTTCAGATTAACGCAGCCTCTGTAGAAATTCTAGCTGAAGAAGCAAAAGCTTTAAATAGTATTTTAGTACATTATTCGACGGATTATGTCTTTGATGGTGATAAAGTCGAAGGCTATATTGAAACAGATAAAACAGCACCATTAAATATATATGGAAAATCAAAATGTGCAGGTGAGGAAGCGATTACCAAGATTAATGGCAATGCATTGATTTTTAGAACCTCTTGGGTGTTTGCACACTCAAATCAGCTCTTTCCAACAACCCGTAATTTTATAAAATCAATGATAGAGTTAGGACAGAGTAAGGATCAATTAAAGATTGTTTCAGATCAATATGGAGCTCCAACGAGCGCAGCTTTAATTGCAGATATAACAGCATTTGTGTTACATAAAAAATTAAAAATCTCTGATTCTTTTAATGAAATTTATCATTTAAGCGCAAAAGGTATCACGAGCTGGCATGCGTATGCTATGTTCATTTTTGAGACAATATATTCGATTCAAAAACAGATTCCTCAATCAAAGATTAATTTAAAGATTAATTTGAATTCGGTAGAAGAAATTTCTACTGATTTATATCCCGTTTTAGCAAAGCGTCCGAAATACTCTGTTTTAGAAACACAAAAGCTTGAAAAAGAGTTTGACATAACACTACCAGATTGGCGAACACATGTTATGCAAACGCTTTATGAAACAGTTATAAATTCAAGATAGGTTATATGATTCGTATCTTTAATTTATAATGAGATAAGAAGAGATAAGGTTGAAAAATTAGGAAGCAGACTGCTTATAAAAAGAGAAAATATGTTTAATAATATGTGTTTTCCTAATATAAATGGATTTGAGGTAGAATATGGGTAAAAAACGAAAAGGAATTATTTTAGCAGGAGGTTCTGGTACACGGTTACATCCTGTCACGCTTGCAGTCTCAAAACAATTATTACCTGTTTTTGATAAACCAATGATTTATTACCCTCTAACAAGCCTTATGCTTGCAGGTATAAGAGAGATTTTAATTATCTCAACACCTCATGATTTGCCTTTATTCAAAACTTTATTAGGAGATGGACAGCAATGGGGTATTTCTCTTTATTATAAAGAGCAACCCTCGCCAGATGGTCTGGCTCAGGCTTTAATCATAGGTGAAGAATTTTTGAATAATTCTCCTTCTGCCTTAATTTTGGGAGATAATATTTTTTATGGGTATAATTTGAAGGAACGCCTTAAATCTGCAAATAAGAAAACAAAGGGAGCCAGTATTTTTGTTTATCATGTTCTTGACCCTGAACGGTATGGTGTTGCAGAATTTGATCGAAACTGGAAAGTTATCAATATAGAAGAAAAGCCTAAACATCCAAAATCAAACTATGCCGTTACAGGATTATATTTTTATGATGAACATGCACCTCATTATGCAAAACAAATTAAACCATCCGAACGTGGGGAGTTTGAGATTACAGATTTAAATCAAAAATATTTACAACGGAATGCATTAACCGTTGAGATTATGAATCGAGGATATGCTTGGTTAGATACAGGAACACATGAGAGTTTATTAGAAGCACATCACTTTATACAGACGATTGAAAAGCGCCAAGGGCTTGTTATTGCCTGTCCAGAAGAAATAGCCTATCGTTCCAGATGGATTAATGCAGATCAATTAGGAGCGTTATCAAATCTGTATCGGAAAAACAGATATGGACGTTATTTAAAACAAATTTTAGAAGAAAGAACGCATGCCGAATGAATATTACACACCTTTCCATACCAGAGGTATATTTAATAGAACCAAACGTTTTTGATGATGAAAGAGGGTTTTTTTTTGAAAGTTTTAATCAGTCCATTTTTGAAACAAAAACAGGACTGAAGAGACAATTTATACAGGATAATCACTCAAAATCACAAAAAGGAGTTTTAAGAGGACTCCATTATCAATTACCGCCTAAGCCACAAGGAAAATTAGTCCGAGTTGTTCAAGGTGAGGTTTTTGATGTTGCTGTAGATATTAGAAAAAATTCTCCTTTTTTTGGAAAATGGGTTGGTGTGCATCTTTCATCAAAAAACAAGAAACAATTATGGATCCCAGAAGGGTTTGCTCATGGTTTTTTAACATTGAGTGAAACAGCAGAATTTTTATATAAAACAACAAATTTTTATGCACCAGAATATGAATCTGGTATTCATTGGAAAGATCCTTTAATTGATATTACATGGCCAGAGATTGGGATGTCTCCTCTCGTTTCAAAGAAAGATCAGATGGCTCCTGGTTTAGAAAAAGCAAGTCTATTTTAAAAAAAATCAGAAAAGGAAAACCAACATTCAGAATGTCTATTCTATATTCTAAAACCTTAGAGTAAAATTATTACTTCTGAGATAAGGATAACACAATCCCTAAAAACATACTCACATAAAATACATTATATAAATGAGATTGAGAAGTTCTGATTACAGGTTAAAAGAGTGTTTAGAAAATATAATGAACTCGTTTAAAAGTAATTTCCTTTGTTCTTGAAAAAATGTGCGTTTGAATCTCGTTATAGAATAGTCAAACAACACCTAAAACAACTCACGGTACAGGCTGCACTTTATCTTCTGCTTGTGCAGCAGGTCTTTCCTTGGGTTTATCTCTTAGCCAAGCCGTTGAGCAAGCACATTCCTATGTATTTCAAGCAATAAAGTCAGCAAAAAATTTAGGAAAAGGGCACGGTCCTCTTAATCATAATTTTAGCTTAAAGCCTGATATCAGACGATAAAAGAAATGAGCCGATTAGAGGGGTTTGAGGCTTATCTCATTCCTGAAAGCTTCTATCATTGCATTATTTGTTTGTTCAACAAGAGGGATTAAAAAGAAAACCCTTAAGTTTTGATAGACTTCTTTTCTTCTTCTTTATTTAGAACATATATCTGATCTGTTTTCTAAGACAAGGTATAAAAACTAAAGCTGGAATAGTATTGACAGAAAACACTCAGAAATAAAAGATCCTAAAAATCATATCCAAGCTGGAAAATAAACCGTGGGTTCTTCCCATTACCATAAAGCGGAACATCTATCTTGCGACTTAAAGGAAAGGCAAGCGCAAGACTGGCTGAAAAGCCAAGATCATGACGAAACTTTAAACCAAATCCTGCCGAAGAGGCCTCATCCTCTGCTTTGTCTTTATCAAGATCCCAAACATGACCAACATCATAATATACAAACGGAATAAAAGAAGTATTTAGATAATTTGGTATGGAGCTATAGCGAACTTCAAAAAGACCTGCAATCCCAATATCTCCTGTTAGTTCTGATGGATCATAAGCGCGTCCTAATCGTTCTCCTCCATAACTAAATTCTTCAGAAGAAAAAAGTGGATCTGTAGAAATCTGTCCTGAAACATATATAACCCCTGTAAATCCAAACCCTAAACTCTGATATCTGGTATAGGTTCCTGAAAAATGAGTGAAATCAGGGTCTACTTCCTGTCTTGAGAGATTTAAATCTCCTGATTTACTAGAACCCAATATATTAAGACCTTTCGAAACACGAAGATTTAAAAGCGTATATCCTTGCCAGGAATCAACACTCTCATAAGACATTCCTGCACGTAATACACGGATTCTATCTCGAGTTAGGGCAATCGAGTTTAACAAATCACTATTACTATTCTTACCTTCCAGTAAAACATTAAAAGATAAATTTTCATTCCGTTGACGAATAAGTTGATAGCTTATTCCTGCACTTGCCGTATAAGCATCACTTTTAATCTCATTCGGTTTAAGGGTATATCCAGGCTCTGCATGTACATAACTTGCAGATACGTTCAAATTTAACCCTGGAAATAAAACAGGAATTTGCTGATGTAATGAAAAGCTTTGTAATTCATCTGTTGGCATGGAAGCAGAGACAGAAAAGCGGGTCTGTTGATAGGGAATAAGACGACCTAAATACCCAAAACTTGCCTGATAGGGACCTAAAAACTTAGAACCAAAATTATCAAAAGTAACAAACCCACTATGGGAAGAGCCATCCTCTTTCTTGCGAATAACCAAATTAACACTTCCTGATTGCTCTGTAAATTGAGTGGCTTCTGCTATCCCTGTAATGGAAACACCTGGAAGATCATTTAATCTAAGCAAAAAACTCTCTACCTCTTTGGAGGTAACAGGCATTTTGGAAGTTAATGAATGAACCAAAGATTTAACAATTCGGTTCTTATGAAGAAAAGGCAAAAGCTTAACTTCACTAATATGTCCTTCAATAATATTAACACGAACTCGACCCGCTTCTATTTCCTGCTCCGGAAGATAAGCCCGAGATAAAAAATAATCCTCAGACTGATATCTCTGAGTAATCTTTTCCGTGATATACCACAATTCAGATAATGAAATCTCTTGATTTAAATAAGGAGAATAATATTGTTGTAATGTCTCATTTGAATAAAGCGTGTTGCCTTCTATCTCTACCCCCCTTAAGATAAATCTAATGTTCTCTGCTCCTTCAGGGGGTGCTTGAAGACGTGGATTACTACGAATAAACTTCTTTTCTGGCTGAAAAGGTCGGTCTGGAAATTCCTTGTCTGGATTAATTCGACCTGCATCTATAGAGCCTGGAAGCTTGGGATTGGATTGCTGCGCGTGAGAAATAAAAACAAGGCTCAATGAAAAACCAATCAAACAGAAAATTAAAAAAACAATACGAGCATTAAAGAAAGGAGTAAACCAATGAAATCGAAAAACCTGAAAATATCTTCTGTCTTCTTGATTGGATAAATGCGTGCGGGCTGTGAAAGCAATTGCATTTTTATATAATTTATGGTTCATGTGACTCTCCTCTACATAATCCATCCTGTGATACCCTCAAAGCATGGTAATATTTTATCAATATAGAATTGTATTTATCTTTTCTAGTGAATCATTCCATATAATTCATCAATTATTTTGTAATTGGTGTGTTCAGTATTTTACAGTCTGAAAACAATACCTTAATGTGCTTATATGAAAATATTATTACCGAAGGATTAATGTAGAGGCATATTTTTAAGTTTCCTTTAAACATGTTCTCGTTTCCAAACAAGAGAAAAACTCCAATCAACACATGCTTTCAATTATGCATCTACCCTATAGAAAAAGATTTAAATAAAAAAATAGACAATTTGAGAATAGAGATTAGACTAATTAAAAGATGAAAATAAACTCTAATGGAATAAACTTCCAAAAAATAAACATGGAGAGAGAGAAAATCCAAAAAATAAAACTATCTGAATGTCTAACCATTACTGTCAATCAGCTAACTAATATTAGCATCAATATTAATATGATGATTTTTGTTATCAATAACTAAATCAATGCTATCTGTAAAAATGTGTATAGGAAGCTTTTTTGTACCAATCCTTTCTATAGTGTAAATATTATTAATGTGATATGACCATTCATTGCCTTCATTTTGTCCCTGTTTGAGTAAGGAAATAAGGTATTTTCTAAAGATTATCTAATAATATTTTGTACGCATAACCTTATGAAATCTCCCACATATCCCATTGTTTTTCTTTAGGTTTAGAAGGATCTATTATCCCCAACATATAAATATAATGGGTAGGGATAAGAGTCTCTCCCTTAACTTCAATATTTCATACTTTTATCTATAAGCATTCTAAATAGGAGTAATATTCATTAAATAGTACAGATTGCCTACCCAATGAGAGGATTTATTGCTCTTATCGCTATCTTTTTGATATATGGATTGAAGAATAGCAATCCTAACATATCTACCATTAATATGCTTTATCAACTCTCTTGATATTATGAACATAAATCCTGGCTGCCAGAACAACCCGAATGGTAAGTTTTAATATTTTAAAGTTATAATGCTCTTTTTGAAAGAATTAATAAGCTATTTATCTGTTTTTTGGTTAAAGGACTGTTTTGAATCCAGATATTATTCAGATAGGTATAGAAAACATAATTGATGTAAAAGTACAACACAACTGAAAAATATATCATAAAGCTGAATAATAAATATTTTTTATTCGTAAAAAAATATGAATCATGACTATACTATTTTAATATAGTTTTTATAAAAATCTAAATAAAGTTATTAAAAAGGTATAAAACATGAACATAAAGTCTATTATCTTATCTACTGTCTTTTCAATTAGCTCTATATCCTTTATGACGAATGCACTGGCAGAACAAAAAAATTATTATATTTCTGGCGGTTTGGGAGCTTCAATTATAGATGATATAAAAGCAAAATATAGTGATTCAGAAAAAAACAAAATAAATGCAAACTATTCTACAGATACGGCTTTTACTGCAGCTATTGAAGTTGGTGTTAAAGATATTTATGTTGAGGGATTACGCCTTGGTCTTTCCTATGATTATATAAAAGTTAAAGGAGATGTTTCCTCGATTACTGGGAATGTTGGTGGAGAAACAATTTCAGAGGGAGTAATCAATGCAATTAAAAAAAGCGAAGCAGCTTCCCTAGATAAAAATCAAGGATTGCTTTTGGCAAACATCTATTATGATTTTACTGTTGACTTTCCTATTAAGCCTTATTTAGGCGTTGGTCTTGGGATAACAACGCAAGGGACAGATTTTGCCTGGGCAATCATTGCTGGAGCAGATTACTGGATCTCTGATCAACTATCTATAGGATTAAAATATAAATTCTATGAGGTTGGTATTGATGACGAGGATCTTAATCTTAACTCTTTTAAAGCAAATATTTCTTTTGATGATTCAAAAACACATTCTTTATTGTTGAATTTATCTTATCATTTCTAGGATAAAATAGATTTCCTTAGATTAAAAAGCCATGGAAACTTGATAGAAAATCATTTTTCTATGGTTTTTTCTTTTTTAGAAAAGCAGATTAAAAAAAACAACTAACTTTTTTACAACATTTAATTTCAGGATCTCTATGATGGATTTGTTTTTCAGAATTTGTATTTATTCTAAAAAACAAATTTATAAAAATAGATTGCTAAGTAAACAATTCCTGCTTTTGCTTAAAAAAGAAAGCCATAATATAAAAGACAGGGTTATAGATATTTTATAAGTGTAATATGAATGCCTTAATCTTCAAAAGGATCTTTGATCAAAATAACATCTTCTCTTTCAGGACTTGTGGATATCATTGAGATTGGAACTGAGATTAATTCTTCAATTCGACGAATATATTTAATAGCTTCGGAAGGAAGCTCATTCCAGGAACGAACTTTGCGAGTTGATCGTTTCCAGCCATTAAAAACTTCATAAATAGGTTCAACATTCAATTGATCGCTAAGATTGGCAGGTAATCGATCCAATATTTTGTCCCCAAGACGATAGGATGTACAGATTTTTAATGTTTCAAATTGATCAAGAACATCCAGTTTTGTAAGTACAATACCATCTACTCCACCAATCATCAGAGCCTGCCTTACCGAAACCGAATCAAGCCAACCGCAACGGCGCACTCGCCCTGTTACAGTGCCAAATTCACGCCCTTGCTTGCCAAGCTGTTCTCCTGTTTTATCTTTTAATTCTGTTGGAAAAGGTCCTTCTCCAACACGCGTTGAATATGCTTTAACAATGCCAAGAATATAATTTAACATATGTGGGCTGATGCCACACCCTGTTGCAGCTTGTCCAGCCAATGTATTGGAAGAAGTTACATAGGGATAAGTTCCATGATCTACGTCTAAAAGTGTTCCCTGTGCACCTTCAAACAGGATTTTTTTTCCTGAACGTTCTGCTTGATTAAGAACATGCCAGACAGGACCTATAAAAGGTATGACTTTATCCGAGATTTCTTTTATATGTGTAATCAGTTTTTCTTTATTGATGATGGGGCGTTGATAACCTCTTCTAAGAGCATTATGGTGATCTATTAAGTCATCAATTCTTTGCTGAAAGACCATTTCATCTTTAAGATCACATAATCGTAGAGCTCTTCTTGCAACCTTATCTTCATAGGCAGGTCCTATTCCTCTTCGTGTTGTTCCAATTTTCATACTATCATCCCGGTTCTCACGCAAGGCATCAAGCTCGGAATGTAAGGGTAAAATCAGAGGGCAGGTCTCATCAAGGACAAGATTTTCAGGTGTAATCTTAATTCCTTGTGCATTTAATGTATCTATTTCCTGTAGAAGTGCCCATGGGTCTAACACAACTCCTGAGCCAATGACAGAAAGCTTCCCTCTAACAACTCCTGAAGGTAATAGGCTAAGTTTGTATGTTTTTCCATGAACAACCAGAGTATGACCTGCATTATGCCCTCCCTGAAATCTGGCAACACAATCAGCTCTATGAGATAGCCAATCGACAATTTTACCTTTTCCTTCATCACCCCATTGGGCTCCTGTGACTACCACATTGGCCATTGTTTGCTCCTTATTTATTACAATTCAAGAATATAAATTTTCCTTGTTTATGATGACGTACAGCAATAATATACTCATAAAATCAGTCAATGATTTTATTATCGCATCTTCAGTTTGTTCTAAATTCTTTTTCTTACAAACATTATAATGATTTAATTGAAATCCCAAAATAATATCTGTTTTTTATCTTGTTTTCAGTGTAGATTAATATAGAAAATATTTCCTAAAATCAGACTTATGACTTTTATTTTATAACTTTAAATCCTGCATTGTTTGTTGATAAGCCCAGTCTAACCAAGGTAATAAAGAGTTAAGATCATTGATTTCAACTGTTCCTCCACACCAAATCCTAAAACTAGCGGGTGCAGATCTATGATTTGCAATATCATAAGCGATGTTTTTTTGGGATAATAACTCTGTCATATGTGTGATATATGCTTTGTGCAATCTGGGTTCTAATTCTGAGTCCGTGATTTTAAAACAAACTCCTGTATTCGACCTAAACTCTGGATAGGGGCATAAATGCTCAACCCATCCTGTTTTAAGAATCCAGTTATCCAATAAAGATTGATTTGTGTTTGCACGATGAGTCATTGCAGTTAAGCCACCCATTTCTTTTACCTGGTTCAAAATTTGTATCAAGTCTTCAATACATAATAATGAAGGAGTATTTAATGTATGCCCATGAAAAAGTTCAGGGATAATTCCATTTTCATTTTTAATTCTCATAATTTTTGGAATAGGCCAGCTAGGACTATACTGTTTTAATCGTTCTAACGCTTTTGGAGATAAAATTAACATTCCATGAGCGGCTTCTCCTCCTAAAACTTTTTGCCATGAAAAAGTAATTGCATCGAGTTTTTGCCAATCGAGAAATTGAGCAAAAACAGCAGAAGTTGCATCGCAAATAATTAAACCCTCATGATTTTGGTTTATAAAGTCAGCGTTTGGAACACGAACGCCAGATGTTGTTCCATTCCAGGTAAAAATGAAATCCCTTTTTGTTGATATCTGAGATAAATCTGGTAAATAGCCATAATCAGCTTTAAAGATACGGACATCTTTTAGGAGAAGCTCTTTTTTAATATCATAAATCCAGTCATATCCAAAATTCTCCCATGCAGCAATATCCACTCCTAAAGGACCGATTAGATTCCATATAGCCGTTTCAATAGCACCCGTATCAGATCCTGGAATTAATATAAGTTTATAATCTTTTGGCAGTTCTAAAAGCTGAACCGTTAGATCCAGTATGGTTTTGATTTTTTCTTTTCCAGTTAAAGATCGATGAGAACGACCAAGAGCGGCTTGCTTTAAACTTTCCAGAGTCCAGGTTGAAAACTTTTTAACAGGACCAGAGGAAAATCTTGGATCTTTTGGTTTTACATCAGGTAATTTAATATGCTTCATTATCGTATGGTTTCAAAATTTTTTATTTACTAAGACTTATTTAATGCTATACCCAATAATAGGTGTTATTCAATGATTTATTTGTGGATTTGGTATCAAAAAATAATCTTTATGTAAAAACATTAGAAATATCTTAAAGCATTCAAAAGATAATATTTATTTCTATAAACTGTTTCAGGTATATTAAAAGAGCGCAGAGTGTCAAAGAAAAAATTCAGACAAAACAAGATTCAAAAACCAGTTTCTGTCAATCAATCTGCTTTTTTGGTTGATGATCAGGTTAAGAAGTCAGAACATAGGCCAAAATTTACATTTACCAATATTATTATGCTATTCTCACTACCACTCATTTGGGGAATAGCCTTTATGTTTATTAGTATTAGTGTCGAGGTGTTACCACCTTTATGGATTGTGTTATCAAGACTTGTTATTGGAAGTATTGTTTTGATGGTGTACATATATTCAAGAGGAAGAAAATTGCCTAAAATATTTCCAAAGCCAGATCCGATCTGGTTCTTTGGTCTTTTGGTTGGTTTTTTTGGAATCTTCTTTCCATTTTTTTTATTGAGTAGTGCACAATTGACACTTGATTCAAGTCTGACAGCCATTTATATGTCCGTTATGCCGTTATTTACCATTTTATTCGCACATTTTTTTGCAAATGAATATTTAACGATACGTAAAATATTTGCGCTCATAATTGGATTTATTGGTGTCTTGATTTTATTTGGACCAACGGCAATAAAACAACTCCATTCCGCAGATTTCCTCGCGCATTTCTTAGCTCTATTTGCTGCGATTAGTTATGCTTCCGCAGCAATTATAATGTCTCGTGCTCCTAAACAAAGCTCTCCTTCTGTGTTTGCAACATGTTGTTTGATTTGTGCGACATTAATTAGTATTATTGCGAGTATAACGAAGGGAATCCCAGACTTTTCATCTGTAAATTTAAAAATTATTTTTTCTCTTCTGTTTTTAGGTATTTTTTCAACAGCTATTGGAACTATTTTTTATATTCGGGTGATTCAGAATCTAGGACCGAGTATTGTGGCAATGACAAATTATCTGACACCAATAGTTGCAATTTTGTCAGGTATTTTATTTTTAAATGAAAAATTATCTCTTTATCTCTATATTGCTTTCGTTACAATTCTGGCAGCAGTTTATATAAGCAGGTCGTCTCCTAAGAGAAAATAATATCTTAATTATCGTATGAAAATTGTAAAAAACAACGATATTATCTTCTATTTTAAGAGCAATATTTAAATATTGATTGATATTGTTTTTAAAGATACAAAATAATAAAGCGTTTTTAAATTAGTGATTTACCTTTCGATCTAATTATTATTTTTTAATATCATATCCAGTATTTCCAACTTTAGCTCTGACAGGCTATTGAAGTTTTGAAAACAATCTGACAATAGTGAGAAACGAATAGAAAATGAAAGAAAATACATTAACCAGAAGAATCAAAAATAGTTCAGAAAAAAGTTAATAATAAATACTATAAATAGGTTTTATATGACTGATAATCAATATCTCAATAAGAATTGTGGGCATTCTAGTAAATCAAATCAGGATTTTAAGGTAAAAGATTTACATCTTGCAGATTGGGGACGTAAAGAAATTAGTCTTGCCGAATCAGAAATGCCAGGGCTAATGGCGTTACGTAAAGAATATTCTTCAAAACTACCTCTAAAAGGTGCTCGCATTTCAGGCTGTTTGCATATGACAATACAAACAGCAGTTTTAATGGAAACTTTGCTAGAGCTTGGTGCAGATCTACGCTGGTCATCTTGTAACGTTTTTTCTACGCAGGATCATGCAGCCGCGGCTATGGCAGCAAAGGGTGTCTCGGTTTTTGCTTGGAAAGGAATGTCTGAGGAAGCGTATTGGGAAGCTATTCGAAATAGTCTAATAGGAGAAAATGGCTGGACTCCTAATCTTATTCTTGATGATGGAGGTGATTTAACAAAATTAATCCATGAATCTCGCCCTGATTTAATGGAGAACATCAAAGGTATTTCTGAAGAAACAACAACGGGTGTACATAGATTGTATGAATTAGAGAAGGTAGGAAAATTAAAATGTACAGCGATTAATGTGAATGATTCTGTTACAAAATCGAAATTTGATAATTTATATGGTTGTCGGGAATCTCTCATTGATGGTATTAAAAGAGCAACAGATTTAATGCTTGCAGGAAAACTAGCTGTTGTATGTGGATATGGAGATGTTGGAAAAGGATCTGCCACAGCTTTAAGAGGTCAAGGCGCGCGTGTGATTATAACTGAAATTGATCCTATTTGTGCATTGCAGGCAGCAATGGAAGGCTATGAGGTAACAACACTTGAAGAAATCATGGCTCATGCGGACATCTTTATTACAGCAACGGGGAATAAAGATGTCATTACAATTGAGCATATGCGTAATATGAAAGACCGTGCGATTTTGTGTAATATTGGTCATTTTGATTCTGAAATAGAAATTAGCGCATTAAGGAATTATCGCTGGGAGTCTATCAAACCCCAACTAGATGAAGTGATTTTTCCTAATCATAAGCGTCTTATCATATTAGCAGAAGGCAGGCTGGTGAATCTTGGGTGTGCAACAGGTCATCCAAGTTTTGTAATGTCAACTTCATTTACCAATCAGGTTCTTGCGCAGATTGAATTATGGAAACATTCTAATCAATATGAAAACAAGGTTTATACACTACCTAAAAAACTCGATGAAAAAGTAGCAAGACTACATTTGCCAAAATTAGGAGTAAAGCTGACACAACTTAACAAAGAGCAATCCGAATATTTGAATATTCCAGTTGAAGGACCGTATAAGCCAGAATATTATCGATATTAATCATCTAAAAAGCAGTGTTTTCATCATATTAATGCTTGTTTTTTCTTCCAAAAGATCATTTGGATTAATCTTTGACATATCAATTAAAGAACAAAGAGAACAAATACGAGTATTAAATTCTCATATAGATCAATCAAAACAATCTGAATTTAATTAATAAAATTATGGAGATTTAGTAGATAATTTTATATGTTAGGTTTTATCCATGAAATTATCCCTGTGAAATTTCTTTCATTTAACCTATCTGAAGACTGGAAAGACGCAATGTGGATCTCCTGCCTGCTTGCGTTTTTTATACTTGGTGTCATAAATGCGTTCTTTACAAGTATGCAAGGTTGCTCAGCTCAATAGTATGGCATTATTTATAGCAAAACAAGGCAGACAAGCGCGCCCTGTTTTGATAGCTAAGCGCATGCAGGTTTCTTGTTACACGAGTAATAAACAGCTTAACTTAAGCTAGATTGCTTGTAAACATTTCCTTTACAACGCCTTCTTGTCATACAAGAAACCTAATGTTTTTGGTGATCCAGACCAAATTCTTAATTTTTAAGGAAAAGAACGCTTTTTCTTTTTTGTGCGTTGTTTATTGTCTTTTTCAGTGATTTGATCGAGTTTATTTCTTATATCACGAATAAGATTTTCTGATTTTTTTTGTCTAGATTTATGCTGTTCTGTTTCATGATAGATACTAAAATTGGAATTTGTTTTTGAAGGAGGGCTCTGCTCAATTTTTATATTTTCTTTATGAAGCATTGCATGCGTTATTTCAAGGTTAGA
Source organism: Maricaulaceae bacterium (assembly GCA_965183855.1). Taxonomy (GTDB): domain Bacteria; phylum Pseudomonadota; class Alphaproteobacteria; order Caulobacterales; family Maricaulaceae; genus CBCYMI01. Next base: position 48,306 of record CBCYMI010000013.1, read on the forward strand.
TTGTTCAACATCCATTGTTTTAACATTCTTCTGATGTATTTTTTTTTCAGGAGCGGACTTTTCTTGTTTAGTCTCTTTTTTTTCTATTTTTTGAGACGGTTCATTTTGTTTTACAAGATTATTTTTTTTGGTTATAGGGACAGGTTTTTCAGTTAACCCAGAGTCTATTGTGTTTGGCTTTGTTTCATTTTGTGTGCTATTTCTTTGATGAGAATCTAGTGTTCTCTGATTATCTTCTTCTTCTGGAGAGGTTATGTGATCTTTTGAACGATGTTCAGCTTTATGTATTTTTTGATTTTGCTTTGGTTGTTGATAGGGGATTATAAATGAGACAATTGTTCCTTTGCCAAGCTCACTTTCTATCTGTAATTTACCATGATGGAGCTCAATTAACGATTTTGAAAGGGCTAATCCTAAACCTGTTCCTTGATGTTTTTTGGATTGATGATTTTCTGCCTGAAAGAAGGATTGCCCAAGAGATTTTACATCTTCTTCCGAAATTCCTGTCCCTGTATCAGAGACAGAAAATTGAACATATTGTTCTTCCATTTTAGTTTTAATGACGACTTCTCCTCCTTCAGGAGGTAAACTTGATTGCATTAGAAACAAGATTAAGCAGGATTTGCTTTAAAGCTCTTGAATCTGCTTCTATATCAGGTAAAACCTTAATACTTCTTTTAAGCTTGAGTTTTCCTTCTATTGCTTTTCCTCTTAGAATTCGAATCACTTGGTCTATGATTTCAATAGGCTCTAATATCTCCATTTTTAGATTCATTTTTCCAGCTTCTATTTTTGACATATCCAGAATATCATTAATGAGGGAAAGAAGATGTTGTCCAGAAGAATGAATGTCACGAATATATTCTGAATAACGACTATCTCCAACAGGTCCAAACATCTGTTTTAAGATTATTTCTGAAAAACCGTTGATTGCATTTAAGGGGGTTCTTAATTCATGACTCATATTTGCCAGAAAAGCACTTTTTGATCGGCTAGCTTGTTCTGCCTTAAGCTTTTCTTGCTCATATTCTTTGGCAAGCTCTGCAATATATTTTTGACTCCTGCTTAACTCACTAATACTTTTTTTCAGTTTTGTTTCATTCGAAATTAATGCATTTTCGTGTTGTTTAATGGTTGTAATATCCGATCCAACATTTACCCAATTTCCATTTTTTGTCACATGTTCACTAAATTGAATCCAGCGACTATTTTTTAACTCCATCTCAACAATATGTTGATTGTCTGTTTCTTTAACCTGTAAGATTTCTTTTTGAGCCAGTAAATCGAGATGATTATAGTCTACTCCAGTATTAATTTGATCTTTGGGAATATTAAAAAAGGTTTCAAATTTACTATTCCATAAAATTAGTTTTCGCTTTGGGTTCCATAACGCAAAAGCTTCAGACATAGATTCAATTGCCATTTTAAGTTTGTTTTCTGTGTCTGTGAGTTTCTGATGTGCGGCAACCTCAGCGGTAATGTTAAGTGCGACTCCGATAATTGTATTATGTTTTTTTCCTGTTTTGGGGTCTATCCAGGGTTTGCCCCTCATATGAATAACGTTATTTGTCTTTACCGTGTTTAGCTTTATATCAAAGATATTATTTGTTTTTGTATTTCTGAGTTCAAGAATAATACTGTCCTGTTGATTGTTTTGAAACTCCGAAATAAATAAATCTCCACTAATAATTCCAGCTTTTTTGTGACCCGTCATTTTAGCAAGTAAATCCGAAATATAGACATTTCCTGTTTCTGTATCCCATTCCCAGGCCCCACAATCTGCACCTTCTAGAGATAATTTATATCGGTGTTCAGACTCTTGTGCCAGTGTTTGGGTATCTGCAATACTATTAAACTGGTCTAGAATAATTTTTGAAAGAACAAAGGTAACAATCAATGGTATAATGATTAGAATTGCATAGAAAATCAACGAATAATACCAAGAAGACAATAAAGGATCTAATGGTTTTGTACTGATTGCGATTAAATTATGTTTATTACTTTTAGCAGACGCAAATACAAAACGATTATATTCTCCTTTAATTTTTTGAGCATTTGTGTTCTGGGTGTTCGTATTAATGTATTTTCCAGATTGTAATAAATAATCGATTTGTATTTTAGATAGTCTGTAGGCGGATTGCAAGTCTCCATTTGCTCGCCAGTTCCCGTTAGAAAGGCGTTTCCAGACATGTGCTCCTTGTTTGGTTGCAATTGCAAGAGGTTTTTTATTATCTGAAAAAGGAATTAAAAGGTCAAGATTGACCAGAGCTGCGAGATATTGTCCATTTTTAAGAGGATGAAGGACAACCAGATATGGTGATGAGGAAGTTTTATTTCTCTGATAGGTTGTTTTATGATTCTCTGGAACCAGATTAACATCTGTTTTTTTTGTAGCCTTTATATTCTTCCATGCTTGATCAAAGATTTCTTTAAACTCTAGTGGATACACTTGATAAAGGGTTTGATCTTTAACAATACTTGCTGCTGAAATAAAATTATTTTTTATATTTATTAAATTTTTGGGTTTATTTCCAGAGAATCTGGAAACAGATTGCATGGTTCCAATTATATTTTCAAGGTTTGCTTCTGTAACAGAAATAATTTCAGAAGCTCTTATGCTCTCATTAATTAAAGCATTTTCATAAATATCTTTTTTATCTTGAATCGCTCGTATAACAATCAGAAATAAAAATCCAATCAGAAAAACAATCAGAACAAAAATAATACGAATTGGATGTTGCCGTAAATCTCCATAGTCATCGATCTGTCCTTTTGTTAAGAGACTGGTTTGACTCTTGAATTTATGCTTGTTCTTCATAATTATTTTAAACCTCAGTTTTGTTTGTTTAGGGTGTGTTCCTTTAAATACTTCTTTTCTATTTTTCAGGCTAAGCATTTAAATTACAAACATAAAGGCGATTCTAAACTCTTTTTATATAATAAAGCAAGTCTGGCACTATTATTTATATAACAGCAAGTCATTTGGTATGATTTTAGTCTTTAAAGGTTTGTTTTTAGTTGAATTATTGGTTTTGATATATCGTCTAAACAGTTTTATAATTCACATTTTAGAATGCTTTATTAAAGATCTGCAAAATTTTTGAAGTTTTTAGAACTAATTTGCCATAGACAAGATACAATGCTATGAGCTAATTCAATATCATTTGTATCTAGGAGAGAGAATTATGAGCATGCTTAAGGAATTTAAAGAGTTTGCACTGAGAGGAAATGTTGTTGACGTGGCTGTCGGTATTATTATAGGAGGAGCTTTTGGTAAAATTATAACTTCTCTTGTAAATAATATTTTAATGCCTCCGATTGGATTATTATTAGGTGGAAGTAATTTTTCAGAACTTTCTTTTGTTTTGCAAGAAGCAAGCGCGACATCAAAAGCGGTTATGATTAATTATGGTGCTTTTATTCAGTCTATCATTGATTTCATTATTATTGCCTTTTGTATCTTTATACTTATTAAAGGAATGAATAAGATGAAAAAAAAACAGGAAGTGGCTCCTGCAAAACCCCCAAAACAAGAGGTTTTACTAGAAGAAATCAGAGATTTATTGAGTAAAAAATCATAAGTTTAATAATCTGGAGACATTTAATGATTTCAGAAATTAAATGTCCTATCTATGTGCATGTAAAAATGTTGATTTGTTTTCTAAAAACAGATTTAACACATAGGATATGCTTTAGTCCAAATGTTTCCAGAAGAAATATTTTAAAGCATTTTATAAAGTTATAGTTTCTGTTTGTATAAAATAAATGGGACGAGGCAAAGCATGATTGATTGTCATGCTTATGATTTAAGGTTTGATATTTAAGAACAAGTAACAGATTCAAACGCACCTAAGGTTTGACTTAAATGTTATACTTGATAATTCTTTACAAGATTGATAGAGTATTAAAGAATAATCTCTTTAATATAAGATTCAGGAGTTAACTGGTAAGGTGCAAATATACCTGCCCATAGCTGAAGTTTCAGTCAATATCTTTTTACTGGTTAGTTTAGGTGTTTTAGTTGGGTTCCTCTCTGGCATGTTTGGTGTGGGAGGTGGATTCTTAATGACACCTTTATTAATTTTTATAGGTATCCCTCCAGCTGTTGCTGTTTTCTACAGAAGCAAATCAAATTGTTGCTTCTTCGGCTTCTGGAGCACTTGCGCATTGGAGGCGTAAAACGCTTGATTTAAAAATAGGATTTTTATTGTTAGTTGGGGGTATTATTGGTTCATTTGTTGGGGTTCAAACATTTAGTGTTTTAAAAAAGCTTGGGCAAATTGATCTTGTCATCTCCCTTTCCTATGTTTTTTTTCTTGGTATTATTGGATTTTTGATGTTAATAGAGAGCATTCTTGCCATTTTTAACCGTAGAAAAAAGAAGCATTTAGAAAACCTGAAACTGCCTGGTTCAACAGAAATTGCGCCCGCGTATTCTAAACCATCTGTTCAATCTGAAAATACAATAGAAGTGATACATCAAGAGGTTGATAAAAGAACTTTCTTTCAGAAATTTTTTAAGTGGAAAATGAGTGTTGTTGCACCTGTTATTCTAGGTTTTTTTGTTGGATTTCTTGCTGCTATTATGGGGGTAGGTGGCGGGTTTATTATGGTTCCAGCAATGATTTATATTTTAAAAATACCAACTAATATTGTCGTTGGCACATCTCTTTTTCAGATCTTATTTGTAACGGCGTTTGTAACCTTTCTACAAGCAGTTCAAAATAATACAGTTGATATTGTCTTGGCTGTTTGCCTGATTATTGGAGGGGTTGTTGGCGCACAAATAGGTGCAAGGTTGGGACGTAGGGTCAAAGCAGAAGAATTAAGAGCGTTACTTGCCTTTATTGTTATTGCTGTTTGCATTAAGCTGGGCTGGCAGTTATTTGCTATACCAGACAGTTTGTTTACGGTAATGATGAAGCAAGGAGGGCATTAATGTTATGCAATCTATTTTCTTGAATTCTGATCTGAATAAAAAAAATATTAGAAACCTGGCTTGTCAGTTTATCAAAATTAAATTTTTAGAATTATGTGTGTGTTTTATATTACTGTTTGTATTCAGTAAGACTGTGTTGGCATATAATTTTTTTGAAACCCAAAAAACAGATCGTCTTGCAAGACAAAAAGAGGAGGCCGAGTATTATTGCTGCTCTTACACAGGAAATAGTTGCTGTGACAACCGATTTTTCTGGTATGGAATTAACACTTTATGGTTTTGTAAAAGGATTAGAAGAAGGGGATGATATTATCATTCTTACCAAAGGGCCACAGCAAAAAGTCCAGGTCATGCAAAAAAAAAGAATTTTTGGAGTTTGGGTTAATATAAATCCAGTTGAATTTAATAAAACACCTTTATTTTATAATACTATGAGCACGCGTCCACTTGATTTGATTTCCAGTTTTTCATCACGTAGAAGATTAGAGCTCGGATTAGAGCATATAAAATTTTCAACTCCTGAAACATTAAAATTTGAAATACGCTATGGGGTTCCTGTTCTGGCAGTAGGAAAAGGTGTATCTCTGATAAATTATAGAAATGCGATTATTCATGAAAACAAACGAAGCAAGCTTTATCTTGATAATCCGTTTGGGGTAGAAATTGTTGAGGGTGGATTATTTAGAGCTGTAATTCCTTTGCCATCTACGACACCGATTGGAGAGTATCAAATTTTGATTTATCTTATGCGCAAAGGTCAGGAGATTGCAAATCGTAAAACACACTTTCAAGTTATGAAGGTTGGATTGGAACGTATGATTTATCAAATGGCACATAAACAGCCTGTTTTATATGCTTTTCTTGCAATTTTTATTGCTATTTTTGCAGGATGGCTAGCGAATATTATTTGGACACGCAGATAAAATAAAGAATTGCTTTTCCTAAATAAGGATATGGAAAATTCAATCAATATAATCATGTTTTGGAGCTGATCTGGATCAAGATGGTTTTTTTTATTTTTTGGGCATATTTACGTGCTCATTTAAATTCTCCAGGTTGAACCTAAACTCACCCTCTTTCAAGAATAAATGAATGTTCTTTTGAAATATCGTTATCTTTGTGTAAATCACGCTTTGCATGTTTCAACAACTGCTAAATCCCATTGAATATGACACTGTTATGATCTTTCTTATCCGTAAATCATTATTGATTTTCATCGTGGTGAAATGCCGACATATCTTATATGTTCGCAAACTATTC
>CBCYMI010000014.1:0-27469 GCA_965183855.1 Maricaulaceae bacterium
GCCTTTCATCACGCTTTTGTTGCTTACATAAATTATCCAGATATTCAATAAAATATTCTCTGGTTAACAATCCTGTCATTCGATCATGAATAACAGGCTGAGCTGCTAGATTTCCCGTTTTTTTATCCTTTAAATAACGTAAATAGCCAATAATTTTATCTGCTTTCCCCTGATATGTGGAAATTAATTCACCATATTCTTCTAGCCAACAGGTTTTTCCTGATTTTGTAATAATAGGATAGGATATTTGAAATTGATCTCCTATTTTTTTTAAAATAGACAATGCAGATTCTCTTACCTCAGGGTAAATCAGATTCTTATAATACGCTTTTTGCGTAACAGGAGCATAACCCAGCTCTTTATATTCCAACAAGGATCGCAAATGATCAATATTTCCCCAGACATAGCGATCTGAAATTAAAGAAAGCTCATACGGGATGAGCCCATTTAATTCAAATAATTTATGAATAGAGGATGTTTCAAGGGGATAGCTTAAAATGTTTTTGGTCATTTAAATATCAAACCTCTTATAAACGTCAAAATCATATCGCTCCAAACATATATTTAACTAAAAAACAGACTAAATCAGTTTAGTTTTTAATCTTTTCAATTCTCAAGGCAAGAAAATCATAACTAAAAGGTTAAAATTATATAAAAAAATATATACATATATACAAACATTACAATAAATCTATTAAGAAAATAAAAATAATAGCAAATCAAGATGGTATGTTTTTCAGTTCTTTCCTACGAAAATATCTCTTCTTGCTGTTGCTAATGTAATAACAAATCCTCCCATAACATCTAAAAATGTCATCACACAGAGAAAGAAAAAAATAGAAGTTGCAAATTCTGGAATCAGTAAAAACTCTAATAAACAAACGATAAATACCAGCATGGAAAATGAATGGTTTATAACAGCAATTTTTCCTGTGTTTGTAGATCTTAAAAATTCAATAAATAAAAGAGCCAAACTAAAAGCCATAAAAAGATCACCATACGAAATAATCCAAACAACACCAGAGGGCATGTTAAGACGTATAAATTCTGCATTTAATGTTGCAATACCTTCTGTACCAATTTCCAAAATATGATTACTAAAAACAATGACATTATAAATAATAACAGAAATAATCAGCAATGGAAAAACACCCAATATCTGCATTTCGACACTCTCCTGACTTCGCTGTTTATCCTCTTAAAGATCATGCAGTTTGCATATTAAAACGGGAAATCTGTTTTACTCTTTTGTCCACTTCCCTGGATTTCTTGCCCTCCTTAACAGCCACATTACACCGATTATATCCATAAAAGATACCCATAACCGACCTAAATTGCTATATTTGGAACGCCCAAACTGTCTTTCTCTGTGATTAACAGGAATAAATTCTGTTAATCCATGATTGCGTTTAATAAATGCTGGCAAATAACGATGTATATGATCAAAATAAGGAAGATCTAAAAAAGCTTTTCTATAAAATACTTTCATCCCACATCCTGTATCATCAGCCCCATCTTTTAAAAGGAATTTACGAATCGAATTACCAAACCTTGATGCAATCTTTTTTGTAAAATGATCATGACGTTTTACTCGATACCCAGAAACCATTTGTAAATTTTCTGGCGCCTGTTTTCTGGTAAGTTGGCGATAGGCTTGCGGAATATCAGCAGGATCATTTTGCCCATCTCCATCTAACATGGCAATAATTGGTGAATTTGCTTCTATTACTCCTGTTAATAATGCTCTACTTTGACCTGCATTATATTCATGCGTAATAATCCGTAAAGCTGGGATTAATGTTTGCAAATCCTTTAATTCCTGACGCGTTGTATCTGTACTATGATCATTAATAAAAATAATCTCATAATGTCCGATATCCTTAGTATTTGAAAAAACCTGATCGATCTGTCTGGCAAGAGGTTCAATATTACCAGATTCATTATAAACAGGAACAACAATACTTAATTGTAATGAAGCAATCATATTATCCTAGCTTTTTAATTCATTTATATTTTCTAATATTAAAGACAAACATTAAAAAGGTCATATAAAATATCTTGAAATTACCATTTACAAAAAACAAGTCACACCCCAAAAGATATATATATATCGAACCTCTCTTTTAAACCTTCTTTATGTTTGGGTTGTACAAACCCCATGATAATGTTTGGGTCGTACAAACCCCATGATAAAGAAATGCTATAATGTATGCAGCTTATAATGACATATTGTAAAATATAAAACAAACATGTAACTATTTATAAATCAAGTGAATAAAAAAAGACTATGAGAATATTAGGAAACTTCCAGATTGAAATTTAAGATCTCCAGGAAAGCGATATAATATTATTTTCAGAATGATCAGAATTAAAACATCAATCCAGATATTTAAGATTAAGAGAATAGATGATTTTTATGAACCTTATCACAAAAACACATTTTCATGCATGCCTGGCGCTTATTTTGTTTGGAATTTTCTACATTTTCCCAGGTCTAATTACATTACCTGTCCTTGATCGAGATGAAGCACGATTTGCTCAAGCTAGCTTACAAATGATTGAAAACAAGGATTATATCAACATTCAGTTTCAAGATCAAAATCGGCATAAGAAACCTGTTGGAAGCTATTGGTTTCAAACCATATCCGTTCTGCTCTTTTCACCTGATAAGTTACATAAAATATGGGCATATAGAATCCCTTCCCTCTTCGGGGGCTTCATTGCAATCTTATCTCTTTATTTTGGACTTTACCCATCTTTTGGTCGCAAGTTAGCATTTCTTTCTGCCTTATTTATGCTGGTCTCCATCTTATTATCCGTTGAAGCAAGAATTGCCAAAACAGATGCGTTATTGACAGGGTTCACAACCCTTAGCCTAATGTGTATTTTTAGAATATATACAAATCAATATGCTATAAAATCCAGATCTGTTTTTTTAAATAAACTTTGTCACTTATTCTATCGTTTTAAAACAAACTCCGTACATAAAAAGGAAAAACTCGATAAAAAACATCAACCGAAACAAAGGAATATCCAGCACAATCAATATTTGACAGGAAATATGATTGCAAAATTATTCTGGATCTCATTAGCACTCTCTATTTTAATTAAAGGACCTGTTTCTTTAATGATTATAAGTGTCAGCATTTTCACTTTAGTATTGGTCAGTCTGGCAAATCACCAAACTATTCTCCCACAAACAAAAAAATTGTTTATCCTTTTTGATCCTGTCGGATTCATTTTATTTCTTGCTATTCTTCTACCTTGGAATATTGCAATTGGATTTGAAACGAACTGGCAATTTTTTACGCAAGCAGTTACTGAAGATCTGGCGCCAAAACTTATTTCCAGACATGAAGGTCACGGCGCTCCCTTTGGTCTGTATTTTCTATCCTTTTGGGTTTTATTATGGCCTGGAAGCCTGTTCTTGTATAAAGGAAGCTATTTGGTTTTATATCCATTGATTAATCTGATTAAAAAATGTAAACATATCCTTTTACAAAAAACAAATCTATCTAAAACTACAAAGCAAAACAAACAAGAAAGCTCTCCTTTAGCACCATCATATTCAATCCCAAAAATAAATCAGAAAAAAATGCCTCTTTCATTTCCTTTCTCTATTTTTTTTACAAGCTGTTTTATTCCAAACTGGATTATCTTTGAACTTTTTCCAACAAAACTTGTTCATTACCCACTTCCTTTATATCCTATTTTAGCAATTATGGCAGCTTTAGGCTTTAATCATTTGAGAGATGAAGCAAATTGCAAAACACAAACCCTAGCTTCCAGTCGGCTTGTTTTTAAAGCTATTGCACTTTTTATTTTCACCTGTGTTTCACTTGGGTTTATTCTATTGCCAGTTTCTTTGTTAATCTATAATGATTCAATTCATACATTTGCTGAATTTGGAAAGCAAATCATACATCATCGTGTTTATCCAATCTTGCTATTTTTTACCATCCTTATGATAAGTTTATTATATATCACAGCAAAATCCTTTATAAAAACACAGTATGTTAAAACACTTATCACGAGTTTGTTCATGGCTTTAATCTGGCAAACGATTAGTTTTAGCTATCTTACTCCAAAACTAAACCGTTTTTTTGTTTCACAACAAATCCATGCCTTGTTAAAAAACCAGCATAATCTAAGAAATATTCCATCAGGACATATTTTCTCGCCTGATTATTCTGAGCCAAGCCTGGTTTTTCTACTTGGTACTGATATTATCATTGGAAACCCAGAATTAACGGTTAAACGAGCATTTACAGAAAAGGCAATTATTATTGTTAATATCTTAAAAGAAAAAGACAAATCAGGTTTAAATACATTTGATCGGATTATGGATAAAGCTCATCGGCTAAATAAGTGTATTCAAAAAATTGGTGAAGTTAAAGGTATAAATTATGCTAAAGGTGATCCTGTCAATCTGTTTGTTTTCAAAACAGATAACATGATTTGTCCTTCTTAATCTTTATTCAAGATCTGAAATCTATTATAATATACAAGAAATTAATCCTCTATATTCCCTCTCCCAGATGTGGATTTTGTTCGCTTATCTGCAAATTTCGGCGTTTTCCTGATGGCGTTTTACCTGTCAATAGCCAATTCCAATACCGTAATACGGTTTGTGCTTTTTCTGTTGAGAGCATGTCATAGCTAATTACAGCTTGCCTGATCAGAGATTCACAATATTCAGTATTATGATATATGAGGATAAATGTTTTGGTCAGCTCAGAAATTGCACTCCGTTTTAAGCCTGTTGCTTTACAAAAAACTGCTAATGCTTCTCCTCCATGATCCTTAAAGATTTTCTCTAGGGTAATAGGAGCAATATTGGAAAAATAAGCTATTTCATCTGCCAATTCCCTATTTTGCATTCGTGCAGCCGTTGTTACAACAGATTCAAGATTAGGAAAGCTACTTCTACTCAATGCCTGTCTATTAATCTGTCTTCTTTCAATCACCTGCAAAATCGTATTGACTTCTTTATCTTTTTTTTCTTCTTGTGCATATATGGAAAAAATATATGAACAACTCTCCTGCAGAAATCGCCTTTCAATTGCAAATCTTTGTAAAATATCTTGCCTTGTCTTGGATTGCGCATGCCAGAATAATTGTAAAGCATGACCAATTCTCAATTCAGGACGCTTGCATAAATCTGGAATAATTTGAGCAAATTCAGAACTTCTCTGAACCAGTTTTTCCATAGAATGCTGAGAAATTTTACTTCCATCATTCTGTAATACAGTACGAATTATCTGATAATCGCCTTTTGCTATCAATGCATCTGTAAGCGGTGTTGGGAGATATTTACGGTGACTAATCGCTAATCTATATTCATGCCCCATTTTATTAGAAATTGAGATCAAATCGGAATAAGAAAATCCTTTTCCATTTTCAAGTAATTCTTTTGCAACTTCTATTTGATCACAAGAAAGTAAAATAATAATTTGATATGGGACTTCTTTTAAATGAGAAAGCCTTTCGGCGATTTTTCTTCGTTCATGTATAGAAGCTTCACTTAATAAGTGTTCAACAAGTTCTCCTGTCAGTTGACGTTCAGAATTTGATATTTGTGTTTCTGGTAAGCTGATTATATCAATCAAGCTACGTAATAAGATGGATCTTGATTGTGTGTTTTGTACTTTTTGTTTTCCAAAACTTGCGTTTGTTACCAATGTATTCATAGCCTTATCCCTAACTTTAATCTGGCTATTAGAATAACTGTAAAAACGTTAAGTAAATGTCACCAAATTAATACATTTCTAAAATAGAGTCACTTTTTATTAAAAAAAACATTTTTTATTAAAGCTTCATTAAAAAGAAATTGTCTTTGTATTAAGACAAGAATAAACTTTTAAATTCTATTCAAACATAGATGAAGTTGATCAAAATCAACTCACAAGAACATGAAATTATTGAGATTAAATACGATTTGCATTGATAAAATAAATCTTAAATATTTTTATTTCAATTGATTTTCTGATTTAACTATGCTCTTTGCAATAGCATTACCTTTAAAAAAGTTAGCTCTAATTAATATTTCAGAGTTTAAAGTTAGGAAAACAGACCGTTTGGAAAATCAATATTTAAAACAATAAATAGATCACCACACCTTGTTCTAAAAGCATTAATATGCAGGAATATATGATTAAAAAGCATGGAATTTCACCCTTATATGCCTATATGATTGCAATCGGTGCATGGTTTTTTGCATTTGGTCTTCAAACAATTGTTTTTCCTGCTATTGTTATTTTTGAACTTCAGGAAGGACCTGATATTTTAGGAATTGCCCAAGCGGCTCTTTCTGCTCCCATGCTCTTTTTACTTATCCCTGCTGGATTTATTGCCGATCATTTTAACATGCGCAAAACATTATGGAGACTCTATTTACTCGCATGCGTTCCAAGCATTGCCTTAATTCTTATTTTTGAGTTACACCAGCTTACCCTACCCTTCCTTTATTTATACGCCATTACAATCGGAACCATTAGCGCATTAAGCCTGCCCTCCCGAGATGCTGCCTTAAACAGTATACTTGATATTCATCAAACCACCCCTCGTACAAAAAATAAATACAATCCTTTAAATTTACAAAAAGCGGTTGTGATTACACAAACCATCCAATTTGCGTGCCAGATTATTGGAATAGGAACCGCTATTTATGCCAAAATAAGCTTAAGCCTTTTTCTACAAATCCTTGCCTTTCTAATCGCCTCCATTGCAGCCTATATTCTACCTGATCTAAAACATCACACAGAAAAAAAACTCCAAATCAATACTCATAAACTCCTTTTTTCCGACTCTATTGTTTTAGGACTTATTATTATGATGTTTTCAGTTGGCATGTTTGCAGTAGGAGCTGGCTTTCTAGTCATTATTCCAATTATTGTACGAGATGTTTTTCAAGGAGGATATTTATTACTTTCAATTACGATCTCAGTCTTCTGGATTGGCGCTTTTATCTCTGTTGTTTGTTTAATGCTATTTAAAAATATTAAAAAACCTGGACGATTGCTTTTAATCTGTCAATCATTAGGCATGATTGCCTATTTGGGTTTGACAAAAGTAAATCATCCAGCTATCTTTTTGCTAATCATAGCAAGCTGGGGAATTACAGGAGGCGTTGTTATGTCTATGGGACGCTATATTCTTCAACACAGAATTCCAAAAAACAAACTTGGAAGAATTATGTCTCTTTATCAATTGGGATTTGTTGGAGGGACTCCGATTGGAGCTCTGATCTTTGGATTTGTTCTGAACAATTTCAGCATTCATACAACAATTCTAATCGCAAGCCTTTGCTATAGTCTAACCATGCTTATTATTTTTCTGTTAACCCCTTTATGGTCCTTAGATGATGGAGTACAATACAAAAACAAAACTATCTTCTGATTGCCCCTTACAAATATTATAATTTGGCATTTATTAACAAACACAATTGTCCTCTAATCATAAAATAGAAGCTCAAGAATTAATTTAAAAAGAGTGTTTGACGAAAAGGATTTATATATGTATCGGTTTTATTTATTAACTATTATAATGATCGCTTTATTTTCAGCTTGTAAAAATACATACAATGCTAAACAAAAAGACTCAGATCAAACAAAATCAAATATATCAATGGATAAAACGGATAAAATGCAAATGATCAAAGCTCCAATTGCTAAAAAAGAGCCTAAGGAAATTCAACAACTTGGTCGAACACGTATAGATAATTATGCATGGCTAAAAGATAAAAACTGGCAAGCCGTCTTGAAAAAACCAGAGATTTTAAAACAAAACATCCGCAAATATCTTGAAGCAGAAAATGCATACACCAATGCTTTATTGGAAGAGCCAACACAAAAACTGCAAAAACAGTTATATAAAGAAATGAAATCCAGAATTAAAGAAGATGATAACAGCTATCCACAGCCAGATGGGGAATATAGCTATTATGTCCGTTATATTAAAGGAGGGGAATATCCTGTTTATGTCCGCAAATCATGGAATAAGGAAACAAGAAAAACATACGGAGAGGAAACGATTCTACTTGATGTAAACAAATCTGCTAAAGGTAAAGATTATTATCGAGTTTCTGCAACAGCACACAGCCCAAACCATCAATATTTTGCATATGCTGTAGATGAACAAGGCTCTGAATATTATCAGATTAGGATTGTTGACCTCATTACAGGAAAGGAAACTTCTGATATTATCCAAAATGCCAAACCTGAAATGGTTTGGTCCAATGATTCAAAAACACTTTTATGGGTTTGGCAGGATGATCACAATAGAGGTCTAAAAGTCTTTGCACATAAGCTCGGAGAACCCGTCGAAAAAGATGCATTATTATACGAAGAAAAAGATCCTGTTTTTTCCCTTCACATTTATAAAACGAAATCTAATCAATATTTTATGATAAGCACAGAAAGTCATACAACATCAGAAGTCTATTTCCTACCCATGAATCAATTAGAGCAAAAACCAAAACTGATCGCAAAAAGAACAAAAAATATCGAATATGATGTTATACATCATGGAGATCAATTCTATATCAGAACCAATATTGATCATGCTGAAGATTTTAAGGTAATGACAGCTCCCGTGTCAGACCCTAAAAAAGAAAACTGGAAGGATTTTATTCCCTATCAGGCTGGAAGAATGATTCTAGATGTTACTGTATATAAAGATTTTCTAATTCGCTATGAGCGTGAAAACGCACTTCCTCGTATTATTATTCACTTTTTCAAAACTGGAAAACAAACTGAAATTGATTTTTCAGAAGAAGCTTATGCCTTATATCCACAAAGCTCATATGAATATGACACACCCTATTTACGTTTTTCCTATTCATCTCTTACAACGCCACAACAATTATATGAATATAATGTCAATACTGACAAACGTAGCCTGCTCAAAACAAAAGAAATCCCTTCTGGACATATTCCATCTGAATATATTACAAAACGTCTATCTGCAAAAGCACATGATGGGGAAAGCATTCCTGTGACTTTACTGTATAAAAAAACAACAGCCCTAAATGGAAGTGCTCCCTTATATTTACATGGATATGGCTCCTATGGTGTAACGATCACACCAAATTTCAGGACAACTATTTTTTCCTTAATTGACAGAGGTTATATTTTTGCAATCGCACATATCAGAGGGGGACAAGCAAAAGGATATAATTGGTATAAAAATGGCAAGCTCGATAAAAAAACAAATACATTTAAAGATTTTATTTCAGTTGCTGAAATGCTAATCCAGAATAATTACACGCAAAAAGGCAGAATAATTGCTGTTGGTCATTCCGCAGGCGGACTATTAATGGGAGCCGTTGCGAATATGCGTCCAGATTTGTTTGGTGCCATAATTGCAGGCGTTCCTTTCGTTGATGTGATAAATACCATTTCAGATGCAGAGCTGCCTCTAACCCCTACAGAATGGTCAGAATGGGGAAATCCTATTAAAAGTAAACAGGGTTATGATACCATTATGGAATATAGTCCTTATGATAATATTCAAAAACAAAATTATCCTGCCATGTTCATTACAGGAGGACTTACAGATCCTCGTGTAACCTATTGGGAGCCTGCAAAATGGACAGCCAAGATTAGAACGCACAATCAAAGCTCTAACCCCATCTATTTAAAAATAAATATGGGAGCAGGTCATGGAGGTGCATCGGGTCGCTTTAAATATTTAGAAGAAATTGCTTTGGAATATGCCTTTATTCTAAAACAGTTTGAATCTTCTAAACCATCAAATAACAAATAAAAATACCTATAAATAAGGTATTGATTGTGACCTCTTTCTTGTAATTTGATCTATTTATAATTACAATCCACGGTTTTAGTTTTGAAAGAATAAACGAAATGAAGAAATATTTTAATGAAACACAGATTGTCAAAATAGTGTATAAACAATGTATAAACAAGGAGCTGAAAAAAAAGGAATGAGATGTACCATTAGGGGCGTTTTATAAAAAATACTATTAATATGCGTTTAAAGAAAAAATGAATACTTCATGATTGATCTCACACGCAAGAATTTGCAATTAGAAAACAAAATATGACGAGATGCGGTATCGAAAGCGAAGGAGATTTGAAGTCAGTGGAAATAAAACCGACCATTTGAAAAATGCGGATAGTTAATCTGATACCAGATAAAGATATATGGTAAGATATACGTTAAAAAAATACTAATCCTAGCTTTCTACCGTAAAAACCAGAATAGAAAGCACAGCCCATCTAAGCGTTATTCTCTTGTCAGATATTTAACCTTTGTACTTTAAGTACTTTGGTACGCTCATCAGCAAACTTTACCAATCTATAAAGAATAATGTATAGCCTTATATTTATTGCAAAGAAATAAATTCCATACCTTCATATAGAGGGCAGAAATTTATAAAAAATAATATAATTTTATATACCAGAAATTTACTCAAAAAATATGTTTAGCATATAAAATTTTTGGAACGGTTCCATTTAATTAATTGACATATTGTTTGCCCCATTGTTTTATTAGGTTCAATTGCATTTTTGGTTTTGGAGGTTAGAGTGTCACTCGCATTCCTTCAAAACATCCCAAATGCTCTTTGACTCTTCTTAAATTTTTCACCTATAGCGTTTGGTTCGGTTACAAAATTCCTTCAATTTCGTTACTGTAATTTATGCTTTTTGCAAACAGTTTTGAAGAATTAATACAAGAAATACTTAAAATCGCTCATATCCAACGCATACAACCCAAACAATCCGTATAAAAAATGTGCCCCCCCGCCGATCCTGGATCATTTTTCGTTTAATAATAGGCATTAATATCACCTGACTGGAAGCATCTCTCATGGATCATCTTCGTATACATCCTGCATCTGTGCTTTAGCAAACTGATTTAGTTTTACAAACGCCAGTTGATACTCTTCGTATACATTCTGCACCTGTGCTTTAGCAAACTAAAAACATCTTTCCTGCCACGCCTCTCCTACGTCAAGCTTTGCGAACACTGTCAAACACCTCCCCCTCAACTTCAATCTCACCATTGAAAGCTTTAAGAGATTTCCGCTCTATTTGAAAGGTAATCATGTCATAAAATCGTTGAAAGGAAAGACGGGCATCTTGCGATATATAACCCCCTTTTGCTCGACGGCATAATGCGCTATCATACCCACAACAGCCTATTATTCTATCAGCTTATCTTATTTTGCTTTGCTTAAAAATCTGCTCTTTCTCATTCCATTTCAGATAACAAATATCGGTTGTTTGGGATAGCTCCAGATTTTTAAACTCTATTTAATTCTAATTTTTCTGAATTATTTTTCTTAAATAATCTATCTTTATTTTGAATATTAATTCATTTCTTATCTAACTCTTTCTGATATAAGAATTAAAAACCAGAAATTTCAGGAGGGTTAAAACTCATAAAGGATTTAAAAGCAAGATTAAATCAGATTTATAGATGTGCTCAATAGACCATAATGATCAGAGAATATGTCCATCCAGATCCATCCTCCGATCATTTATAAACATGATTTTTTAAAGATTAATACTCTATTATCTAATTTAACTAATACGAATATGGTTAACTTTTTTTCTTTTCTTCAGCTTGCTCGGCTGTTTGTTTGTTTTTTTGCTGAGACGAAATTGGATTTCCATATTGATCATAATAAATCGTACAATGATTTGGAATTTCTACAACAACACGTCCTGTATCGTCAACAACACCTTGTAACGCAGCCTGATCTTTCAAACGTCTAACTGTTTGATAACATTCTTCTTTTGCAAGCTTTAATTTCCATTTCTGCTTTGCTTTTTCAGCTTCATATTCAGCATTTATGAACTTTGTCCAGCCTTTACAGGATCTATTTGATATACATTTTGAAAATGCATCAAGAGCAGCCTTACGATCCGATCTTTGATAGGCTGAAGTTCCAATCATAAACCATAGCTGATTTTTGTTTTCTCCACCAACATTAATTGCCTGTTTTAGTGCATTCTCTGCTTTTTTATACTGTAAAAGCTGCATATAGGCTTCCCCTAACTGTCTGTAGAGTTTTCCTGTTGGTTTTTGCCTGATTAATTCTTGAATCACTGGAATTGATTCTTTATATTCTCGAGCTGCTGATAGATAATTCATTAATTTTTTTAAGTTTTTGATATTCTTTGCAACTCTTCTAGCACCCATTTCTCTTTTAATAAGCTGAGCTGCCTGATAAGGAACATCAAAATAGCTATAATAGCTCGCCAGTTTCATAATATCTTTCTCACTGGTAAAAAAACCATTGAGATACATAATTTTGTTTGCTTCAAAAACTTCCCTATCCTTATTAGCCTGCGCCAATAGTGAAACCCAAATATCCCATAGTTTTTTGTCTTTTGGATATCTAGCAATCATTTGTTCAATTAATTTTGCTTGTTCTGCCTTTAGCCCTAACTGATTATAAATATAATTAAGAAGGTCAAAATGTTTACGCTTGACAGGATTTGCCTGTCTATATGCTTTCTCTGCATAAATTCTGGATTTTCTAAACTCTTTAATTTGAGCATAGGATTGTGCCAACATCATATTCATGTTTTCTGTTGGTTTTCCGCCTGCTCTGATCCAACCTTCTAACTCCGCAGTTCCTTTTCTGTATTCCTCATTTGCCAAATATAGTCTACCAATATTAAGACGTAATCCAAGAATTTCCTTATGTTTCAATTTTCCTGTATCAATGGCTTTTTTCCAGTTACGAATTGCATCATGATAGCGTTCTAACTCATAATATCCTTGACCTTTAAGACGATAAACGACAGATGCTTCATAATTGCTTAGCCCTTTTTTTTCAGCCTTATCTAACAATGAAATTAGTTTTGACCATTGCTCCTTCTCACCTGCATTTTGTGCTTCAAGCACAATTTTTCCTATTTCAGGAGAAAATACATTTTTTTCTTCTTTTTCTGATTTCTCTTTTTTTGCCGCATAGCTTTTTGGAGCATTAATAAAAACAATCATTGCCAACATAATAAGAATAGAAAAAAATACCAAAGAGAAAAACACTCTGTTCTTTTTATTTTCACTTTCAGAACCCAAAACATCTGGATAATGAACTTTATTTTGAAACATAACATACTTTCTGATCATGATACCAAAACCCCATAAGTTAATAAAACTACAATAAAACCGCCTGTCAAATTATATCACATCTGGTCTTAACGCATTTCATGTTTGGCTTTAAATTGATTTGAAACATACATCCATGTTTTTAACTTTTTATCTGTATTTAGTTCAAATCAAAAATATTAACTGATACTCGGCTCACAAAGAAATACCATTACAGTATACCTTATTTTAAATCTAAATCAAATTATTATATTTCAAGTTAAAAATTCAAATAAGCATTTGAATACATTAATTTTTGTATTTAAGCCTTGTATTCAGTATGTAATCGAGAGCTCTTCCCACTTCATTTACAAAACCATATTCACAAAAATTTGATTAAAAAGCCTCCCATGGAGACAAACAACATGAATGAAATTTATTTAAAAATATTTTTGAACTTCTAATATAATCCTGCTTGTAAAGTGAATCCTAAACTCAAAGCTATCATTATTTTCATGATATTTTGCAAAACAATTTCCAATCCTGATCTGCTATTTCAGCAAATTTAAGTCTGATTTATTCTCTGATCAATCATCCAACTGGTCAAATATCATTCCTCCAGTCGAAATGGAATATGTGTTTTCCAGTTTGTTCGTACAACTTTCTTTCCACCTCGGATTCTCGGTTGATATTTCCATTTTTGAACTGCTTTTTTTACAGCATAAATAAAAATCGAATTTGTACATGTAGGGCGAATATTGAATGGCACACCATTTTCATTAATATCAAAGAGAACATCACACTCTCCTTCAATCCCTCGTTCAGCCGCTCGAATTGGATAAATTGGAGGAATCCGTACCAATGGCGCTTCTTCTTGTTCATCAATGACAATTGTACCAATCTCTGTAGGTTTTATTTCTGGTTTTTCCATTGGTGGAATATCCCCTGCAAGAGCCTGTCCCAAATCCTCTGTTGGCTTGTCTGCTTTTGGCTTCTGTATTTTAGGCGGTGGGGGTGGAGGTTTTACTTTTTTAACTTTATCAATTTTAGTTTCTCTACCTGTTGGCTTATATTCTTCTACAGCAGGATTAATCTGTATCTGAACATAATCCTCTTTTTTTCCAAGCCTTACATTTGCTGTTTTAATTAAAACAATCATCAGAAGAAAAAGCAAGATTGTAACCAATACAGCGCCTGGAATACTCAATATCCAACGTTTTACTGTTTCCATTGCTCACACCCTCTTATCGTTTTTCATCAGATGAAATATAAACTGGAATATCCAAATTCTGGCAAATCTCTTGAATATCCAATACGGTTCCCACTTTTGCTTTTTGATCCCCTTGTATCACGACTTCAGCCTTTGGATTCTCATCCCTCATATCTTCGATAACACTGGCAACCTCATTAATCCGATAGAGTTTCTTGCTGATCCACACTTCATCATTTTTTGTAACAGCGACCAATATGGAAGGATTACGCAATTCCAGAGTTCTCGTTTCTGGTCGAATAATTTCGACACCAGGTTCTCGAACAAAAACAGCAGTTACAATAAAGAAAATCAATAGTATAAACACAACATCCAACATTGGTGTCATATTTAATTCGACCTCTTCATCGACATAATTGACTTGACTTCGTCTTGCCACATTGTCTCCTTATACTCAAGAATAGTATGGAGTTTTATATATTTTCCTGAATTATTAATTGCATCTATTCAATTCTAATCAATCAGAATAATCTTTTATAAAAAACCCAGTACTAACCCTTTCTTCAAACAGTTAAAATAATAAAACCAAATATCATTGTACTTCTTGGATCATTCCTTTATATGGTTTGCTTACTTTAAAATTATTGCTTTTTTCTTTGTATATTTACCGAAACACCTAATGATCTTAGCTCATCTATAATTCTAACCGTAATTCCATGATGAGACTCCTCTTCTGGAATTAAGATAACCGCAGCACCTGGTTGATCCGCACGAACCCTTTCAACAGCTGCGGTTACTCTTTGAAGATCTGTCTGCTTTTTATTAACAAAGACAAAGCCTTCTGAATCAATTGCAATCTGAATAACAGGTTTGGTTGTTTGAGGCATATTTTCATTTGGAGGAGGTTGGCGAAGATCCAATCCTTTTTCTCTTAGAAAAACAGCCGTAACAATAAAAAAGATGAGTAAAATGAAAACAATATCAAGCATGGGTGTCATATTGACAGATGCCTCATCCCCTGATCTGCGTAAACGTCTACGCATAATCTTTCTCCTTAACTTATAACTCTAGCTGATCTGAGAGTTTTGCAGATTCTCTTTTGGATTTTTTTTCTAACTGATCTGAAAAAACGATTCCAGAAAGAGCTGCCACCATACCAGCCATGGTTGTAATTGTTGCCTTTGATACCCCAGATGCCATTGATCGAATATCAGATGCCCCTGTATTTGCTAAAACATCAAAGACTTCGACCATGCCAGTCACTGTTCCCAACAACCCCAATAATGGCGCTACCGCAACCAAGGTTTTAATTAAATTGACATTCTTTCCAGAACGGACACGAACTTCTGAAACAATCTGATTTTTAATCCAATGTGCACGGTTTGATTTATGATCCTCTCTAGAATTCCAATCTCGAACGGCATTTTGAACAATACGCTTATGACCAAATGCATAATATGCCCAGCGCTCAAAAATCAGTGCCCACATCACAAAAGTTGCAATCATAATCACAACCATAATAGGACCGCCATCAGATAAAAAATCTCGCAAACCAACCACTGCCAGACGAGGATCAAAAAATACTCTCAAACCAGAATCCATCATAATAAAACAGCCTTTCTCTTAACCATTTTCTGTTTATGCAGTTTTATATGCTGTGCTTTTATATATGTATTTCAAAAAAATTAGTATATCGAATGCTATGAATACCATAGCACTCCCCTATTTTGCTGAAATCCTATTTTCCAAAACATAAGATATAACCATTTCAATTTATATATCATGACAACTTATTCTTATGAGCACTCAATATCACATAAACACAGATATGATTTTCTTATTTAGCCCCTTCCGAATGGCGTGCAACTAAACCTGCTGCCTGTTCTTCAAGAACGGCTTGAACATTTCTTGAAAATCCAGAGCAGAAACTATGCAAGAATAAAAGTGGAATCGCTGCAACAAGACCTAAAACAGTTGTAATTAATGCCTGAGAAATACCACCCGCCATTAATTTTGGGTCTCCTGTTCCAAACAAGGTAATCATATCAAATGTCAAAATCATACCTGTAACCGTTCCCAATAATCCCAAAAGTGGAGCAACGCCAGCCAGAAGTTTTAATAGGTTTAGTCCACGCTCAAGTTTCGGCGTTTCTTGTAGAATAGATTCATCCAGTTTAAGCTCTATTGTTGCCTCATCTGCATTTTTACTATCTTCATATACAGACATAACACGTCCTAGAGGATTCGATTTACTAATCTGACTTGTCCGTTTTTGTCGATTAACAGAAGATTGAACAAAAAACAGAACAAGCAATCTCCAAATTCCTAACAGAATACCGATAATTGCCAATATAATGATAATATTTCCAATAACACCACCTTGTTGTATGCGTTCATAACGATTAGGCACATCCTTTAGCACTTCAAGCAATTGCCCTCTGGATGGATCAACAGGTCCTGCAACCAATTTATCCGATGATGTTTTTGCAACAGATTTTGCAGCTTTAATATATTCAGATGAAGGTTGACGGTCCAACGGCACCAGTATATTGGTTCCATTCTTTTCCTTATCTTCAATCCATTTTAGAAATTCAATCTGATTATCAGAAATAAAGGCAAGAAAAGCGCCAATTCTCGTAATATCTATAGGATTGCCTTCATTGCGGTTGATAACAGATTTTTGAAACGTTTTAACTTCTCCTTGCGCTATCATTTCTTGCAGTGCAAATTCCCAAATCTGATCAAGCTCAGTTTTTGTTGGCAATGTACGACTTTCAGAAAGCTCCTTTAAAGCATCTGCTCTTCCTGTATACTCTGTTGAAATAATAGACTTGTTATAGACTGAAGACATTTCTGCTGCTTTTTGTCTGGCAACTCCAAACAATTCACCAAATTCTCCAGAACGTGCCTTTAATTCACTTTCAAGATCCTTCACTTTTTGTTCATTATCCTGAAATTGTTTATCAAGCGCTATTGACCTTTGAGATAAAGCATTTAATTCCGATTTTGTTTTGTTCAAAATACTTACTTGCTCATTTCGAGATGATTGAAATTTTTGAATACGCTTTTGATTTTCTGAATTTGCTTTTGCCGTATCTCTATTAACACGCTGCATTAATTCATTTAAAGAGCCTGACCGAGACTGTGGCTCTGCCTGAGAAGATTGAACCATAAAGCCAATACTAGCTGCTATTCCCATTAGCAAGGCGATTATGCTATTTTTAACTGTTTTACAAGCACTCATTTCTATATCCTCACCGCAATTATTGTGCAGATTTTGCACCATTAACAGGTACCAAAATCAATTCAGGAGCAGCAACTTCTTTTGCCATCCTATATGTTTTGTTGATATTTAAAGAATATTTTGAAGGTAATTTATTCCAGGATTTAGAATTCTTATCCCAGATAAAATATTTTCTATCTTCATTCTTATAAATATAAGCAACACGCCCAATCCGTAAAAATTCTACTTTTTCTCCTGAAGAATTTGTACCTTCCCAAGCTTCCAATCCTTTACCATAACTCATTTCAATCTCATATGCGTTAAGGATTAATCTATAAAGCTCTGCCTTACTGATATTGGGATCATTTTGCGCTTCTTTTAACCGCGCAAGTCGTTCCATTCTCTCTTCAAGTTTAAAGGGAAGATCAATCTCTATAAACTCACCTAATGCGATAATCATTTTCTTGATCATCGGGATCATTTCACGTTCAATATTATCCACACGAGAAAATTGCTGCTCCAAACTGGATAGCTCACTTTCTTGAGACTTTAAAAAAACTTGTTGTTGCTCAATCTGAAGACGATAGCCTTCAATCTGCTGGAGTAACGCCCTATATTCCAACATGGCAGATTCACGCTCATCATCAAGTGTATCAATTTTTTGCTGCGCAGCTGCACTCTTTATCGTTGAATTTTGCGCTGTTTTTAATGCACGATCCAATCGTTGAGCTCGAGCATCTAAAATAATACTCGCCATCAAGCCTATACCAAGCGCTAAAAAAGCCAATTGTATAATTCCTGATAAAGGTTTTATAGGAGGAAATAATTTTGTCATCGCTCTCTCATATGTTTTGTTAAATAACGTACTTGCTATCATTACTTTCCGTCTCCATACAATTCCCGCCACCCAATTCTGACTATAATTAAGTCCTAATCTACGGCATTCAATGGCGCAAATCAATTTGCTACGCCACACGATCAAGTATTCTCAAAAAGCGTCTCAAATAAAAGCTTAATCTCATATTAATTGCCCAAAATACAACTCTATCTTAAATACTCAAGGCACTAATCTGAGCACTAATCCGCATATGATCCTAAACTTTTAGGACACACAAAAAAGCTTTAAGCAAATACCTTTATGTCATCCCATCGTACATTGAGTGATCAAAAGTATCAATATCCTAAATTAAAACTTTTTTAATTTTTTTAGAAAAAAAATGTAAGTCCTTGTTTTTTAAAAGAAATTTTTATTCAAAAATAAAGCATTTTTATACTTTTTTATAGATTTTTATGCTTATTTTCTTGTTTTTGTTAAAAATAAATATAAGCATATTAAGTAAAAAAATAAGTAAAAAAATATACTTTAAACTTATTTTTGAAACCCTTAAATTTCGAAATAAAAACTTATATTTTCCATAATTTATTAAAAAATCAAATTATCAAAGATTAATTAGATGCAAAAAATCATACCCTATTATTTACGAAGTGTAATAAACAGGTTATAGGGTTGAAAAATCTGTTTAGAAAAAATAATTTAAAAATATATTGCTTCCAATTTCATTTCAGAAGCAATAACTTAACAGAAAAAATTTTATCCATTAAAGAGCAAGAGTTTTTGAATGCAACATCTTTTGCTCTGAACAAACCCCTAATCAAAAAGATTTTAACACCAGCTTACCTCCCATATAGCCAAGTCTACATTCATCACTCAATGCTAGAATCACGCAATGCTAAAATATCAATAAGAATGACTGGGGGGTAGAAAAAACAGGCTAAAAAACCTAAACCTCAACCGTTTAAATGGTAAAACATCGCTAGAATGGCTGGGGCGGTAGGGATCGAACCTACGAATCACGGGATCAAAACCCGTTGCCTTACCGCTTGGCTACGCCCCAAAACACCTGATATATCTTCCAGGGTTTTAAAGTCAGGCTTCTAAACATTTTCACCTAATAGATCAAAGGTTCAGCCTTAATCAGCTAGTACATAACCGAACATAAAAAGGATTGCAATCAAAAAACTCTGCTTCCAATAAAACTTTATCATCTTCTTATAAATTTTTTATCACCTTCTTATAAATTTAAAGTGTATCCATTCTTTAAATTTTTCACCTGAACAATTCCATCTAAAATAAAATTAGGCTTTATTCTTTACAATCTGAATAAAAGATCATACCATTGGCTCTGTTAGAATAGAGCAAATAAAATAGAGCAAATTTAAACGTATCTAATAAAAAAACAGGATTAACTGAAAGTATCAGAATAATAGTGAATATAAATTCTGCTCAGACGGGTTTGTTTTTTTGGTTTATACCTATCTAAAATAGATTTGTTTATCAAATATAGGAGATCGATTAAATGAAAAGTTTTTTTGGTAGTTTTTTAGGTGCATTGATTGGTATGATTCTTGTTGGAGTTATTGCAATAATCGCAATTATTGCACTGATTATCTCTTTTACAGACAATCTCACCCAAAACTTTCATTCTCAGGAAGCTGAACTTCATAAAAATGTTATATTAGAGCTCAGATTAAATGGAGAAATAACAGATCAGCCAACTTCACGCATCCAGTTTCTAAATGAATCTCCTCTTTCAATTATTGAAATCGTGCAAGCTTTAGAAAAAGCAAAAACAGACCCTTATGTTAAAGGGCTTTTAATCCGGGCAGACAATGATATCAGTCTTAGTATTGTCAAACCAATACAACTTGCACTTCATAACTTTAAAAGTTCAGGAAAGCCTGTTGTTTTTTTCACGGCAAATCTATTTGAACACCCCTCAATCACCCCTTATTGGCTTGCAAGCCAAGCCAATGAAATATGGACACAAAACAGAACATTTTTTATGACAACGGGCATTTCCAAATCTGTTCCTTTTTATGCAAGTTTGATGGAAAAAATTGGAGCAGAAGCTCAACTTGAACAGTATAAAGAATACAAAAATGCAGCAAACACCTTTACGGAAAACCACCTAACAAAACCCCATAAAGAAGCAATGCTAAGCTTGTTGGATAATTTATGGGAACAAATCCTGGCGGATATTTCAAAAGGGCGCAATCTGCCATACAGCGAAACTGAAACTCTGATAAAAAGTGTTCCACATACAGCAGAAAAAGCACAAGAATTAGGATTGATTGATGGATTAGGATTTTATATTGATCTAAAAGAAAAATTTCTAAACAATATTCAAACCTTATCTTCAGATCATGATACAAATAATGCAGATTCTAGTCCGAATGAGAATAATACTAAATTTATAAGTTTAAAAAAATACTATAATATAGCAAAAAAACCTTATCAAAGTGGGTCTGTGATTGCTTTTATTTACGGACAAGGTCCCATTACAAGTCAAAATATGAATAATACATCTCCTCTTGGTATGTTTGAAGACAATAAGAGTATTTATGGCTATGCAATGGCAAATGCAATTAATGAAGCAATGCTTGATAAAGATGTAAAGGCCATTATCCTTAGACTGGATACCCCTGGAGGAGAAGTAACCCCTTCTGAAGAAATACTTCATGCAATTTCACAGGCTCAAAAACAAAAAAAACCTGTGATTGTTTCCATGGGTTCTGTGACGGCATCTGGAGGATATTATATTGCTTCAAGAGCAGATAGAATTATTGCACTTCCTTCAACTATTACAGGCTCTATTGGCGTCTTAGGAGGAAAAATTTTTATAGGAAAAACAGCAGAAAAATTAGGTATTGATGTTGAAACCCTCCAAGTAGGTGGCAAACTTGCATCTACGTTTAGCCCTTTTGAAAAATTCACACCTGAAGAAAAAACGGTTTTTAAAAGCTTTTTGAAAAATATTTATGATAATTTTATTCTTCACGTTTCAGAAGGAAGAAATCTTTCAATAGAACAAACAGAAGAAATTGCAAAAGGACGGGTCTGGACAGGAGAACAAGCCTTAAAATTAGGATTGGTTGATGAATTGGGAGGATTGAATAAAGCAATAGAAGTTGCAAAAGAACTTGCAGGTATTGATCAAAATTTATCGATCACTTTAAAGAAATTTCCAGAACGCCTCTCAGAGACAGAGCTCTTTCTGAACCTTTTAAAAGGAAATGTCTCAAAAGGAATTTATTCTGTAAAAACACTCTCTGAAATTCTGGAAAGCCCTCAAATTGGTCAAATAATTGATCTCAACAGAGAGATCCAAAAAAAGCATAATGCATCGCTTTATTATCCTTATGGAGACAAATTAGTAAAAGAATAAAACAGAGATTCCAAAATAACTGAGATTTATTATCTGAAATGGGATGAGAAAGAGCAGATTTTTAGCAAAGCGAAACAAGATAAGCTGAATAGGCTGTTTTGTGGGCATGACAGCACGTTGTACGGTCGAATGAATTGGTGTCCATTGCAAACCATTGCAAAACACCCATCTATTCCTTTCAACGATTTTATGACATGATTGCCTTTCAAATAAAGCGGAAACCTTATAAAGGTTTCGATGGTGAGATTGAAATTGATGAGAAGTGTTTTAGCCGTGTTCGCAAAACTCGACGTAGGAGAGACGTGGCAGGAAAGATGTTTTTAGTTTGCTAAAGCGCAAGCACAGAGTGTATACGAAAATAATCCATGAGAGATGCTTCCAGTCAGGTGATATTCATGCCTATTATTAAACGCAAAATGATTCAGGATCGGTGGCAACAATTGTTTATACGGATTGTTTGGATCTCATGTGCTGGGGGGTTAAGCGATTTTAAGCACTGGCTGTATCACCTCTTCAAAACTGTTTGCAAAAAAGTATAAATTACAGTAATGAAATTGAAGGAATTTTACAACTAGATCAAATGCTATAAGTACGAAATTTAAGAGGAGCCAAAGAGCATTTGGGATATTTTTGAAGGAAATGCAAGCGACACTCTACCTCCCAAAACCAAAAATACAATTAAACTCAATAAAACAATGGGGCAAGCAATATACCAATTAATTAAATGAAACGATCCATAAAATATAGTATCCCCCCAACAATTCACGAGTGAATATTCTTAAAAACATTATTAAACCGAGGAATCAGGCTTTAAGGGTTAGGTTCAAGGCTCAAGATCAAACATTTTTAAAACATGCCCCGCAAGATATAATGAGCCTGTAATTAGAATTCTAGGAGCAATTTTCTTGTTAGATAAAAATATTCCGTTAGAATTTTTTATTGGCGCCTCATTCCTTGCAAGCAAATGATTTGTTTTCATCTTCTTTAGAGAGGGATTGTTACTTTTTTCAGAAGGTAGATATGGATCTATAATACTGGAAATCGCAGTCATGACATCAGATGATGTTTCACTTTCAATTCCCAATTCTCTGGCGAGTTTTACCAGAATTTCAGGAGAAATAGAGAGGTGGTCTTTTATTGGAATCGCAATTAATTTAGAAACCAAATTCTGAAAATAACCAAGCCAAGATTTAGCATCCTTATTATCTCCCATTCCCAAAATAACCATAAGAGGGCGAGAGCTTTTTTTTTCCAAATCCATCATTGCTTCGGAAATAACTCTTGCACCATCTGGATTATGACTTCCATCAAGCCATATTTCTATATCTGGAAGCGTATTTTTAAGATATTTTGGTAAAGGGTTAATCAATTGTAGTCTGGCAGGCCAAACTGCTTTTTTAATGCCTTGTTCAATTGCAGATTCGGATACACCAAGATAACGTGCACACGCAATTGCAAGTGCTAAATTCTGATATTGATATCTTCCATAAAGACTTGGTAATGGCAAATCAAGCAAACAAGATTGATCCTGATAAACCAATCGATTGTTTTGTTCATAACATTGAAAATCCTGGTTAAAAATAGCGATCGGAGCAGAAAGCTTTTCTGCTCGTTTTTGGATAACATCAATACATATCTGATCGTTTTGAGCTGTAAAGGTTTGACATTTAGGCTTTAAGATTCCTGCTTTTTCAAAAGCAATTTCATGTAAGCTGGAACCCAAAAACTTCATATGATCAAAAGATACAGGTGTAATAATACATGCTTTAGGGGCATCAAAAACATTCGTTGCATCAAACCTTCCACCCAATCCTGTCTCTACCAATGTGTATTCTGCAAAATGTTCTGAAAATGCAAGAAAAGCCGTTGCTGTTAATAGTTCAAAAAACGTAATGGAATCATTTTTATTGACATATTCAACACGCTTTAATAGCTGAAGAAAGGCTTTATCTGAAATATATTTGCCGTTAAGCTGGATTCGCTCATTATAACGGACAAGATGAGGAGAAGTATATACATGAACACTTTCAGGTTTATAAGCCAAAAGAATGGATTTTAAAAAAGCAATCATCGATCCTTTGCCATTTGTACCCGCAACATGAATAACTGAAGACAGGTTTCGTTCTGGATGCCCTAGTTTTTTTAATAAAGCCAAAATACGATTAAGCCCAAGATCAATTTTTTTTGGATAAAGTTTCGATATATCCTGAAAAATTCTGCTCAGCTCTGTTTGAGAAAATGACATGTTTTATAAAAATATCCGTTTCTTTATAAAAAAAACCATGTTTTTAATCAAAATTATCATCATAATTGTAAAACCTGATTACAAATCAAACTTTGATTATTTTTTTTCAGCAGATTTGGTTTGATCTGACATGCTAGAATCAAGTGCGATCTTTCCATCTGCTATTGGCATTTTTTTTGTTAAAATCCGTAATAATCTTCCCAAAACAGTTTTTAAATGCTGCCTATGCACAACCATATCAACCATTCCCTTTTTCTTTAAATATTCTGCTCTTTGAAATCCGCCTGGTAGTTTTTCACGAATAGTTTGTTCAATAACACGAGGACCTGCAAACCCTATTAAAGCACCAGGTTCTGCAATATGAACATCTCCCAGCATGGCATAAGACGCACTAACCCCTCCTGTTGTTGGATCTGTCAAGACAACAAGATAAGGCAATCTTTTCTGCCTAAGTTTTTGAATTGCAATAATCGTACGAGGCAATTGCATTAATGAAAACGTTCCTTCCTGCATTCTTGCACCACCTGACGAAGTATAGATAATCAAAGGCGTTTTCTCCTGACAGGCACGCTCACATGTTTTAACAAATGCTTCACCAGCAGCAAGACCAAGAGAGCCTCCCATAAAAGCAAAATTCTGGACAAGTATCGTTGTTTTAATACTTTCCAAATATCCTATTGCCGCACACATTGCGTCTTTATATCCTGTTTTCTGTCTTGAGGATTTTAATCGATCAACATAGCGTTTTTCATCCTTAAATTTTAAGGGATCCGTTAACACATCAGGAAATTCAATTTCTTCATACTGACCGTCAAAACTATAATCAAAACGATATTTAGGCCCTATCCTCATATGATAACCCGCAGGCGTTACAAATTGAGCCTGTTCAAGATCTTTATGGAAAATCATTTCACCAGAAATAGGACATTTAATCCAGAGATTATCTGGAATATCTCGTTTAGAAAACATTTTTTTAATACCTGGGGGCGTTAATTGCGAAAACCAGTTCATACCCATCCTTTCCTTTTTATCAAAGGTGTTTTTATTGTTTAATGCCTGAATTTGATAACACTCAGCAAATGATTTTTCTGTTAATCTATTTAAAAGACCTGCATTGATTAACTTAATTTATAAAGCCTTTTAGCCAGAGATGCAAAAATTTTTATAATCACATATAACCTATCTGGTACAAGCATTATATTTTCAAAAGAATATTCTTTTAAAGCCCCCCCTTCCAATCATCTCACTTAGAGTCTCATGATGAGAAGTCACATTCATTAGAAACCATTAATTTAAAAATACGTTGCAAAAAACATACCTTTCATATCCTTGAAATAGTCTCTGGCTAATTTTATGTAGATTGTTAATGTCAACTCAAAATATCTCAGTCCAGATTTAATATTTTCTGATGAGAATATACTTCAATACTCTCTTTGTCTCTTTCTTTTTTAACAATCAAAGCTTTCCAAATTCCAATCCTGTCTTTTTTCCAACATGATATGTATCATAAAGAGTAAAGCCTAAAAGAATAAAAAAAATAGGATAATATAAAATATACAGGTTCCATTCTCATGCCTATAATCGCAAGAAATCCCATTTTAAACCCTACCAATAATCGTATTAAAAAACTAGTATCTTTTAATTTTCTGCTCCCAATATAACGCAATATCGCCAATCCAAACATAGCAAAACTCGTCGAAAGCGCAAGTAACAGCCCACCAAGATCGTGCATTTCCATCATAATAGGAACATCTTTTGCAATTGCTTTCAATGTTAAATAAAGTCCAGAACCCATTGCACCAATTGCGGTAAAAATCAAATAATGTCCATATCCCCATATAAACGCAATTCTGCGATTGCGTTTAAGTGCTTTGGAATAATCTCACCCCAAAATATAACCACCAGATACTGGAGGCTCCTAAAAATGCCAACCATCCCATAAAAATCATTTCTGTTGTTGTATGCTCTTTTAAAAGAAGTGCGATTCCTGCCATGGATTCACCAAGTAGAATAATAACAAAAAGCCCGTAACGTTCTGATATATGACCAATATGAATAGGCATACATCCCTTTGAATAAAAATCTGCTAAAATAGTTAAAATTGCAGAATAGACAATAATACCAACCCAAAGATAATAGCATAAAGGAGCACCAATAAACCCCGATATAAAAAATCCCAAACTTGTTCCCAATTCTCCTATTCCTTTAAAAAAACTAAACGTTTTTTCTGGTTTCCATTCAGGGTTATGCTCTGATGTTTTTCTAGAAATCGTTATTTTTTTTCTAGAAAAACACGAAAACTCATAATAGACAAAACAAAAAACATGCCCGACAATACCCATGAGAAAAACCAATAATTACCAAATTCTAATTTTGGAATCTCAATACTTAACATTAAAGACAAGAAAATTAATTGTAAAAAACCAACTCTAAAAAAAAGATCATCATTGTCAAAAAAAGAAGCATGCCAGGCACACGCCATCCAAACCCAGAAAACTGGGGGAAAAACAAGGCAATAGATCAAAATATCTTTTAGGTGAGGCTCGTCCATAAGATTATGAGATAGCCTTAAAATCGCTAAGACAAATCAAAAAAAGCTCAAGCCAGCTTGCCTGACGGTGCCCAATATCTTCTCCCTGTGGAATAGCTGGCTTTAACCATGGAAACATTCTTTTCATATCAATCTCCTTTTAATCAGGTCGACCTATTGATATGATAATAAACAGACCATAACCCTTTATATGGATTGATTCCAAATATTTTTTTCACTAACACCCTTGAATTTATAACTAAGGAAAACTATAAAAACTGATCTAGATCTTATATATAAAATTTACAATTTGTAAAACACTAAAAGCCTATAACTATCCTGGTTTATTCCAAAAGGATATATTTGTGCTACTCAAAAAAACACTATTTTTCTTAATCTTGCTTTTTACAAGTTTTATAACCGTCTGGCTATATCTGACAGACCTTTCTCCTCTTTCAATCTTCCTGCCAAAAAATATACAAGCTCCGATAGGAAAACCTCTTCCTTCAAACGAGAACATCTTACATAAAATAGTATTTGGATCCTGCAATGATCAAAATATGCCGATGAATATTTGGGGACCAATTATTGCAGAAAAACCAGATATAATGGCTTTAATTGGAGACAATGTCTATGGGAATAGTTTGATTAATAAAAATTCTGTCTCTAGGCTTAAAAAAGCCTATTATACTTTATCTAAACGCCCTGAGTTTAAAGTCGCACAACAAAAAATTCCGATTATCTCAATCTGGGATGATGGAGATTATGGCATAACAGATGGTGGTGCTAATTCACTCATCAAACAACGATCAAAATCTCTTTTTCTAGATTTTTGGAATATTCCAGAACATGATCCAAGGCACAAAAGAGAAGGACTATATCAGTCCTGGATATTCGGAGATAAAGGCAAACGGATACAGATTATCTTGCTCGACACACGCTCGTTTAAAACGCCATGGAGACCAACTGA
>CBCYMI010000015.1:0-4794 GCA_965183855.1 Maricaulaceae bacterium
TTTCATCTTCACTGGCAAAAATAACTTGATGATCCCCAATGACGCTCCCTCCTCTTAGAGCAGCATAACCGATATCCCCTATTTGTCTGTCTTTAGAACGATTGGTCAAAATGGTTTGTTGTGATTTCTTATCTTCATTTTCTTGTTGTCTAGCTTTCCCAGACTTTTCTCTTCCCTTTAACGCAGACTGACCTATTGCCAGAGCGGTTCCAGAAGGTGCGTCAATTTTATATCGATGATGCATTTCCAGAATTTCTATATCCCAGTTTGTATCAAGAATTTCTGCTGTTTTTTGGGTTAATTGGAATAAAAGGTTTGCACCTATAGAAAAATTGGATGCTTTAAGAACTGGGTAGGATTTAGCTAATTCAAAAATGAGATTATTTTGATGTTCAGATAATCCTGTAACGCCACAAACATAGGGAATTCCTAGTTGTTTTTGCAGGAATATTTCTAAACATTTTTCAGTCGCTATTGGTAATGAGAAATCAATAAGAACATCCATATCTGATAAAAGATCATCTATACATGTTGAATATTTGATATGATCTAGGTTTAAATCAGGAGTCTGATGTTTAATAGTTTCAAGTGAATTTAGATCTTGAATAAGTGCAGCAGAGAGGATCATTTTATCAGATAATGCCAGGCAATGTGTTAAGGAACGATTCATTTTCCCATTAAGTCCAATAAGTCCAATACGAATTTTTTTCATAGTTATCTTTCTTTTTTGAATAATCATATAGGGGAAGATATAGTATAATTCTAGCCTTATTTTCTCGTTTTGAAGATGAATCTTTTATGTGTCTTTAATAAAAATAGATTGTTTGATTAGGGATCATCTTATAGATTTCCTATTTTTCTTGGTGTGGCTCGACATATAAGGTGTTTCCTTCTGATTTTATAATTTTAACTTTCATGCCAGCTTTAATATTTTTTCCTTCGCTTCTCCAAAAACTGTCATCAATTTTAATTCGTCCAACACTGTCTTCAAAGTCTTTTTCAATATGATAAACTCTTCCAATATATTGCTTGGCTCGTTGGTGAGGTTCAATACTATTTTTTTTCTTTTTTTCTGTATTTTGGATAGAAATACTTTCTAAAGACAATTAAAAATGTAAGTGAAAGAGCTGAGAAAAACAGAATTTGTAGCCATTCAGGCATGTTTGGAAAAACAAGAAGCAGGATTCCTGTTATTAAAGCTCCTACACTAAACCAAATTAGAACAAAGCTAGGGAGTAATATTTCTGCTATTCCAAGAAGTAAAGAAACACAAAACCAGATAATCCATAATTCGATTGTTGAAATAGGATTGCATACAATCTCCTTTCTTATTTGCTTTGTTTATTGCTTTAAGTGAAAAACAGATCTAGTTTTCTTTAAATCAGATATGAAACAAAATTTATGACTTTCAGTTCTCTTCATTAATAATGGCAATAATTTTGATTTAAGGAGTATTTATTTCTTATTTTCTTTAAGACCTTCTTTTAGCATTTCTGTTATACCTGCAACAGACCCAATAACATTGGATGCTTCTAATGGCATTAGAATTAATTTCTGGTTTTCAGCGCTTCCAATTTGTTTTAATGCGTCTACATAATTCTGTGCTATGAAATAATTAATTGCATTTACATTACCAGTATTAATAGCATCCGATACAGATTTTGTTGCTTCTGCTTCTGCTTTTGCTTCTCTTTCTCGTGCTTCAGCATCTTTATAGGCTGCTTCTCTTCTTGCTTCTGCAGCAAGAATAACTGCTTTTTTATTTCCTTCTGCATTTAAAATAGCAGATTGTCTTTCGCCTTCTGCTTTTAAGATCTCTGCATTTTTCAGACCTTCCGCTTCAAGAACAGCAGCACGTTTATCACGTTCTGCTTTCATTTGTCTTGCCATGGATTCAACAAGATCTCTTGGAGGTTCAATATCCTTGATTTCTATTCTTGTTACTTTAACGCCCCAAGGGTTTGTTGCAAGGTCAACAATTTCCAATAAACGTGCATTAATTTGATCTCTTTGACTGAGCAATTCATCAAGTTCCATTGAGCCCATTACGGTTCGGATATTGGTCATTGTAAGGTTAACGATTGCATATTGGAGGTTTCTAACAGCATAAGAAGCTTTTGAAGCATCGAGGACTTGAAAAAAGACAACACCATCTACAGAAACCATTGCATTATCTTTTGTGATGATTTCTTGTGTGTCAATATCAAGCACTTGTTCCATCATATTAATTTTTCTTCCGATTGCATCAACGATTGGAAAGATAAAACTAAGACCTGGAGAAAGTGTTTTGATAAATCGACCAAAACGTTCAACAGTATAGTTGTGCCCCTGAGGAACAATTTTTACTGAAAAAAAGATGAATGCAACGACAAATATCAGAAAAACGAGAGCGAATTCCATGATAACCTCCTTGATAAACTCAATATTTTTTAAATCTTATAGAAAGCTTTCTAGAAAATCAAACCTTTATATTTATGTAGAAAAGATTTCTAATGGTCTAATTCTAGAAGAAGAGAAATATATTTGCTGGATATAAAAAAGAGTCATAATTTTCATATGACTCTTTTTTTTAAAAGGTTTATTTTCATTTATTTTTTATAAAGAATTATCTTTAAATCTGGAGTATTAATGTAATTCTTCTGCTATTTCTTCGGTTATAACCTTCAGGCTTCTTGCATTTTTTTGTGCTTCTTTTCGTTTTTCCTCTGGTAGAGGAATTAATCCTTTATCTGTTAGATATCCAAAATCTCCCCAACTATCTTCTGCTGTAAACTCATTGATATATCCCTGAATGTCTGGAAGGATATTAATGTGTGCTTTTTTTACGTAAAAATAAAGAGAGCGTGAAATTGGATATATACCATCTGCAATATTTTCAAAAAGAGGCAAGGCTCCATTGACTTCTGAGCCCTTAATACGATCAGAGTTTTGATTTAGAAAAGAATATCCAAATATTCCAATGGCAGAAGGTGTTTTAACTAAGGTTTGAACGATTGCATTATCATTTTCTCCTGCGTCAATCCAAGCTCCATCCTCTCTGATATGATGAGCAATGGCTACGAATATTTTTTTTCCTTTTAAAGCTTTTCCATTTTTATTAATGGTCATTTTCGTAGGTAAGGTCGCAATTGTTTTCTGATACTCTTTATCACTTGGTTTTACACTTCTGATTTTCTTTAGACACTGATATTTTTTGGCACCATTTTCCATTGCAATTTCAACAAAAGCATCTCTTGTTCCAGAAGTAGGAGGAGGACCAAAAGCCTCTATTTTATAATCTGGCAAAGATGGGTCTATATCAGACCATTTTTTATTTGGATTTGGAATTAGAGTACAATCTTTTTCTGATTTTGGCAATTGTGCTGCCAATGCTTGAAAGATTTGTTTTTGAGATAATTTCAGCGAAGGTGATTTTAGCGAATTTGCAAGGACAATACCATCAAATCCAATTTGTACTTCAATAATGTCTTTAACACCGTTTTTTTGACATAATTTCCATTCGGATTTCTTCATTCGTCTGGAGGCATTTGTGATGTCTGGTGTATTTGTTCCTATTCCTTTACAGAATAGTTTCATTCCTCCTCCAGATCCCGTTGATTCAACAATAGGTGTTAAAGCGGTTGTTTTGGAACCAAATTGTTCTGCAACAGAGGTTGAAAATGGAAAAACAGTAGAAGATCCAACGATATTAATGGTTTCTCTTGTATATGCAAGACTGACAAAGCTAGTTAAAATAGCCAGAATTGTAATGCTTTTAAAGATTGTATTTGTGTATTTAAAAGCAATTTCAGGAAGAAATATTTTCATTTTAATACCTTTCTTATTTAATTCAGTGTGGTTATTCTTTAAGGTGCAAATTTACATATGACGGTATTGAAAACTTGGGATATGAATTAAAAGAGCCATATGTTACCAGTCAAATTGAACCCTGAATTGCACGGCATCAAGGTCTCCATTCCCATATTTTGCATTTTTTTCCTTTCACCTTTCCATGGATATAATTAAGTGCTAGTTTTAGGTGATTTTCTGGATACCAATTAAATCCAAGTGTATAAGTTTCAAGCTTTCCTCCATATCCTTCATTGAAAAGTGTGTTTTGTAAATCAAGCTTGTTTGCGTCTGATAAATCTAAATAATCATATCGGGTTGCGATTTCAAATGCTCCATATCCTCCTTTGGAAAGAGGTGTGTGTGGCTTTGTTCTACCAAAACTGCCTTTGTTTGCCTTATAACTACGTGTCTCTCCAGTTAGAAAATAGCCGATTTGGGCAAAATATCCTTTTGGCTCAACACTACCTTTTGCGGTTTCTGCTTTTTCAATCATGTATTCTGCGGTTGCATGAAAGCTTTTATAAATACCCGCAAATTCAAATCCATAAAGCGTGCTATTGTCAAGATTATAAGGTGCGCTTCCTTTTGTATCAATAACTCGTCCCATATTATGAGCGCTTGCCCTTGAACGCCAGCGAGCGATTGTATTATCTTCTGGTTCGAGATAGCGAGCATGAATTCCAAGATGAATTTTTTTATGCTTTTGGTTAATTGGAGCATAAGTTATTCGACCTGCAAGAGCTATATCTTCGTGTTCAAACGCATGTTCTGGTTCATCTCCTGCATTTCCCCCATAAATACCTGCTTTTAATGTATAGTTTGAACCTGAATAGGATGCAGCAAGACCAATTCGACGATCCAGATTAAAACTATCTGTTACCAACCCTCTCTCCATGAAAGTAATATAACGTGAAGAGGTTTGCTCATCCAATGAATTTGGTGTTTTTGGTTTCCAAAGCTAAT
>CBCYMI010000016.1:0-129210 GCA_965183855.1 Maricaulaceae bacterium
GCCTAAAGAAATCAAAAGAACAAGAGATTTGTGAATGTGAACAGTGTATGATTTACGGTTAAATTAAAAGAACATAATAGACTCTAATCAAGGAAAAAACGTTTCGATATGCAATGTAATAATAAAAAAATTGGATGTTATCATGACAGTTCAATACATATGGATGGGAGTAGGAAAATGCTTAGTTCGTGGATGTAAATGTGTGAAATTTGAAAGTTAGAGTCCAGATAATTTGTTTTCTAATTCTTTGATTTTATTTTGATATGTATTAGAAACATTTTGTGCAAATTCTTTGTGCGCCAAGATAATTGCAGATAACGCCTCTTTGTATTTTGGATGGCCTTTCTTAATCACATCACAGGATTCAAGAGATGTAATATGGCCAGTAACAGTTGCAATCGCACCTTTTTGATTAAATTGTACAATTCCACCAAATGCTTCAATTTGCATATATGCAGATTCGGATTTACATTTGTAAGTCACCCTTCCAGTTTCAGTGTTAAATAACTGAGTGATGCCTCCAGGTTTTCGAGTTACAGTAACGGTCATGAATTGAACTGGAAATAATCAGGTATTAATTATTTTAGAAAAAAGAATTTCTAGGCAGCAACATCAGGTGGTGCTGCAGCATCAGTTGCTAAGATTTTATCAATCTCATTAATTGCCAACTTGTCCCTTCCAATCAGATCAAATTTTTGCAAGACAGTTTCAAACTTTGTTTCTTCTTGAACTTGTTCATTAACAAACCATTCCAGAAATACATACGTAGAATGATCTTTTTCTTTTTGGGCAATATCCACCATTGCATGAATTGCTTTTGTTACGACCTGTTCATTTTTCAATGCGGTTTTTATCAAACCTTCAAGAGATTTGTACGAGCTTAACGGTGCCTTGGTTGCAGAAATGCTTGCAACTGCCCCCATATCATTTAGATAATGAACAATTTTTAGCATATGTGTTCGTTCCTCATCAGATTGGAGGTAAAAGTAATCGGCAGATCCTTGATATCCCGTAACTTCACACCAAGAGGCCATTGCAAGATAACTACTTGATGCAGACGATTCTAACGTCACTTGATCATTGAGAGCCTTTCTCATTTTAGTGGAAATTTTCATAGTATTAGGTAATTAACCATATTAAAAAAACTTGCTGAAATCAGGACCAAATCTCAACACCACAAATACAATGGCAAATCCAATAAGAAAAAGGATTCCAGATATGCTGAGAAGTTTCAAGCCAAAGGATGGTTGATGTGTTTTAGCAAGAAATTTACCCGTAACCAGTCTAAAATTAAAAATTGCAATTATAGGTGCAATTACAAATGACAAAACAGTTGCAAAATCAACCAGTTCTTTGAGATTATTTCCAAATTGAAAAATCACCACCAATGATCCACTTGAAATAATGATTAAGAAAATTATGTAAAAGATACGGAATTTGGAGTTTATCTTTTTATTGTTTCTAGGAAAAATTAATTCTATTGTTCTTTGTAATGATCTTGAATATCCATCAAATACAGCAATAATGGTTCCAAACATTACAGTGAATGCAGACGCTGCGATTATTATGTAACTCCAATCTCCAATAGTCTTAGTGTACAATGTCACTATTTCATGTGCAAAAAGAGAATTGTTGTTGGGCAGGGTATTACCAGACCCATAAAAAATGTAAGAACCAAGAGTGACAAACATTACAGCAAGAATTCCTGTAATCAGATACCCCAATCTAAATTCAAACAAAGTTTCTTTTAATTTTGGCTTGTAGTTTGTTTGCTTCATCCGTTCTAGAGTCCACAAGCTATTCCAGCTGGAAAGATCAACAGCAGTTGGCATCCACCCCATTAATGCCAATAAGAAAAAAATTCCAGACACGTCCAAAAGATCTTTTGGTTCGAATTTAGATACATGTTCTATAGGGCCATTATACACAGTAAGCAAAAATGCAGAGACAGTGGAAACCAATAAAACAATAGCAATTATTTTGATCAGACTATCAAGAACATTGTATTTTCCAACTGCCAATATACCTACACATACCACAAACAAAATCACTACAGTCCACTCTCCAAGAAAATTAATTCCAAATAGATTTTCAAAAAACCC
The DNA here is from genome assembly GCA_965183855.1 of Maricaulaceae bacterium. Lineage (GTDB taxonomy): Bacteria > Pseudomonadota > Alphaproteobacteria > Caulobacterales > Maricaulaceae > CBCYMI01. The sequence continues at coordinate 2,103 of CBCYMI010000016.1, forward strand.
TGCAGTTACAAATCCTACAGCCCCTGTAACAAAGAACATGGATAAAATGGTTAACAAAAAATACAACCACAAAGCAGGTTTTCCTAGTTTATTGTAACCATCAATAATACTTGTTTGAGTGGAATTTGCATAACGAGAGCCATACTCAAAAAAAGGATATTTTAACAAGGTTACCAGTACCACAAATCCTAAAATCATCAAACCAAAATCAGCTCCTGCACGAGTAGATTGAACTAAATGAGACACTCCGATTGCAGTGCATGCAAACAATATACCAGGTCCAGCCGTCTTAGAAAACCTAGACAATTTTACACTCATGATATTAAAAAAACGTGTGAAGATCATGCATATAATCTAAAAATTTTTAGAGTATAAAATAAAGCATGCATTACAAACATAATTCTAAAAATATTGATAATTTAAGCTAAAAATATTTCAATGAATCAGTAAAGAAATTAATTGAATTTTAAATGATGATTATAGTTTCACAGTTTAGTATGTCAAAGGACATTCACATTCCAAGAACCATCAACCCAGACACCTATTACTTTGACACCCAAACCCCAAGAAGAGATAACTTTCACTCCTTTCTTAATTTGTGAGATATGTTCTTCATCAGACACAGGATTTCCGGCACAATCATAATGACCTGACACCACAACCATCTCAGATTTGTGGGCATTGATTGAAATGCTAATTTTGGATTTAATTGATGCAAGATCTAGATTTTCTGCTACCTTATGATCAACTCCAGGCTCAGTAATGGCATCAACAAAATCAACGGAATAGTTTTCTTTGATCCATTTTGCCAAAGGTATCTGAATTCGTCCATCCATGCAAGACACAGACGTTGCAAATTTTCCTTCAGCCATGGTTAGCTAAAAACAGACTGCCTTAAAAATTATGTTCCATACAAAAAACAATCTAAGGTATGATCATCCACCATACCTATAGCCTGCATTAATGCATAGCAAATTATAGGACCAACAAAATTAAATCCACGTTTTTTAAGATCTTTACTCAATTTTCTGGAAGTTTCCGTTAATGCAGGTATTTCAGACAATTTTTTGAATTTATTTTTGATTTGTTTGTGATTAACAAATCCCCACAAATAGTTGTCAAAAGAACCAAATTCTTCCTGTATCTTGATAAACTGTTTTGCATTATTGACTGCAGAATTCACTTTGAGACTATTGCGTATAATAGATTCATCTTGTAGTAATCTATCCACATGTTTTTTTGTGTATTTTGAAACCTTCACGACATCAAAATCAGAAAAAGCCAATCTGTAACCCTCCCTACGTTTAAGAATAGTAGTCCAAGATAAACCAGCTTGTGCACCTTCCAATATTAAAAATTCAAATAATTTTCGGTCATCATGTTGTGGTTGTCCCCATTCTTCATCATGATATGTAATATTTGGCTCATCTTTTGCCCACTGACATCTATTTTTCACAGTTTGGTTTATCAGGCGATATAAAATATTGTTTACTAAAGATAAATCATGAAATTAAATCCACAGCTACTACAAATCAATAGGAATTTTCTGATATGTTTTGTTATTTCAGCATCCTTATCTGCAGTAACTGCACAATTATTGGTAGAGTATGAGAATTATCTCAACACAACAATCACAATAGTTATAGGATACATAATTTACTTTGGGATTTTTTCAGTATTATTTTACTTTGATAACAAAGATCGTTACAAGTCCATGAAATCAAATATGATTAAGCTTCTGGGTTCATAAACACGCCATTGCACCAAGCCAGTTTGTATGGGAGCACACGATCTTGTCCATGATATTGTATTGAAAGCAATTGTTTGAGCGTATCAGGCTTAAGATATTTCTTTTTATCCAGTTCTCCATTACATGCAATTAATTGCAATAATTTTGCAAGATCTTTTGCTATTGTACAGCCATTTACAGCGGGAAGTTTAGCTTTAAGCCATTGGGTATATCCATTTGCTTTAGGTGTTGACCAGGGTTCAAGAAAAGCGGCTTTAGTTTCGGGATTAATGGGAGAAAGATCTGGGGCTTGTGTTGGTTTAACAAGTTTTGCGCAATGATGATGTTTTGTTTCATCAAGTCCTATATGGATATTAAGGTTTAATGCGGTATTGAATTGCTCTTTAACGAGTTTGCTTAAGGTTAGACCTGTTGTTCTACGGGTTAATTCATCTACCAAAAACCCCCATACAACAGGGTGATAGCCACTCATGCTTCCTGGTTTCCAAAATGGAGTCATTTTTTCCAGTTTTTTACAAATCAGTTCATGATTCAGCCAGTCAGATGCATTGATTGGCTCTCTTATTCCAGACAATCCTGCTTGATGTGAGAGAATATGGCTAACAGATGTGTCTTGCTTACCATTTTGTCCAAACTCTGACCATATATCTGTTACTTTTTGTTGGTATTTTACGATCTTTTGATCAACAAGAATTGCAAATGCAAGTGCAGAAATTGCTTTTGTAACAGAAAAGATAGGTGTAAGCGTTTGTTCTTCCCATTTATTTTCCTGTTTACGATCTCTATATCCTCCCCAAAGATTAACGACGCACTTTCCTTGATAATATATAGAATAGGAGGCTCCTGTTTCTAGTTCTTGATCAAAATGAGTTTGAAATACATTCAATACGTTTTCAAAAGGAGGAAGTGCAAATCCTTCTATCTTTATTGTCATATACAGTCTTTATCCTATAAACATTTATAAATAATTAGAAAGAGAAGTCTAATATCACCTGTTTACTTCTATTTTTCAAGTCCTAATCTCAAATTGAGTTTTAGGATCGTTTATTTTATACGCAATAATCAATAAATAGATTAAAAAATTCTGTATTTATAGTAAAAACAAGTATTGTATTTCATATTATTTTAACTAAATTTACAAATTGCTTGGTATTAAATTAACTAAATAACAATTAGTATACTGGATTATAAAGTTTAATTTTTATTTTATTTAGGTGTTTTAGTATGTATGTATCTTTTTATAAAAAATCATTTTTTTTAATCATGTGTTTAATATTTAGTATTTTTATAATAAACACAAATGCTCAGGAAAACCATCAGGTTACTCTTAAAGCTTCGATTGAATATAAAGATTCTGTAGGAAATGTATTTTTGGAAGAGACCGAACCGTTCGTATTGACTCTGAATTCAATTATTCAGATTATAATTTCTGATGGCTATCAGCAGAGTATTTATTCAGGTCAGACCGCTATTTTTAAACATAATATTACCAATCGAGGTAATGTTGATGTCGATCTAGATTTTAATGTTTTAGTTCCAAATTCAGATAGTCTATTATCTTATAGACTATATAATGTTAGTGATGATCAGGAAAATACTCTATATGATCATATGAAGAATAAAAGAATATTAACTTTGAATGCAGGAGATGAACAAGAAGTTATTCTGGAAATCATAACCAATGAGTCTTTACAGGAAGATCAGAATTATCAATTTAAATTGTCTGGAACTGGCAATAGTCTCTCAGGTAAAGCAAGTCCTGTTAGAACGGAAGATAGAAAAACTGAGATTATTGATGCGTTAACTGTAAATCGTATTTCCGATGGTGTTGATCTAATTTATATTGGTAATCAGGCTGATAGTTCAACTAATCAGGCTCTTTTTGATATTCCAAATCAGAATGCACATCCTTATAATGCAAGAGAAGTAACATCAGAAAATATTGTTTTAGATTTTACTCCAGGAGAAGAGCTTGTTTTTTATTTGAGAGTAGAGAATGATAGTATTAGAGAAAAAGAATATGAGTTTGATGCAGGATTGTATTCAAAAGAGAGTTTTCCAGAAGATTGGAAGCTTAAAGTAATAGATATCTCTACATCAGAAACCATATTCGAAAGAGGAGATCGGAATCACGTTCAGAAAATAAAGATTAAAGGAATTCCACTTGAGGGCAGGTATGATAATTATACTGTATTTAAGGTTACTGTCATTCCCCCAGTTTTAGGAAGTGAGGGCAGTTATGTATGGAATTACCAAAATAGTCTTAATGATTTGAGCTTTTTACCTATTGATAATGATCAAAATGGAATTTATGAACAACCAATATTGTTTAAGGTAAGATCAAGTGAAGGTGGCACTGATCAGCTTGCCGTTTATTTCCAGTCAGGAAACAGGTATACTCTTTTACAAGCAAGTTCAGAAGGAGATAAAAATAGGGATGTTCTTGCGAATTCAGAGCAAGAATTGATTTATAATGTGTTTAATCTTGGTAATGTTCGTATGAATCTAAAAATTGATCGTTCAATCATGGAAGGAATAGAAATGTTAAACCTTGATGAATTGTCTTTTTCTGGCAAGGATGGAGCAATCATTAGTGATTGTAAAACTTCTGAAGATTGTCAAACCAGTCTTAATCCTGGAGAAAAACGCCAGTTTAGATGGAAAGTTTCTTTTAAGGCTCCGCCACAATATTCTGAATCAGGTTATGAGCCTGTTCGCTATAAAAGCAATTTCAGAGTCTCCTATTTGGACAGCATTTTAAACCCAGAATCTGATGATTGGAAACAGGCAGATCAACAGAATAATTTTAATGTTGTAAAACCTGAAATCAAGGTTGAAAAAGAGGTTTATAAATATGAAAAGTGTCAGAATGCCAATGATCCGTATCAAGGTATTAAACTGATTTCTGGAAATGCATTTAAGGAAGGAGATTGTCTCAAGGTTAAAATTCAGATTGCCAATCAAGGAGAGCATAGATATTTCCCAGAAAATATTAATGTAAAATTTCCTGTTCTTCAAGGGTTGGAATTTGTTGAAAATAGCGTTAATATTTATCAAAAAGGCTCACATTCTATAGAAAACTCTAATCTTCTATCAGAAGGTCGTGATCCATCTTATTTTGTCTTTGATCTTAATCAGATTAACAAGACGTTTGGGAAAGAGTTTAAGTTTGGTTTTACACGGCAGAATAATCCAATTAAAATTGACTTTCTTTTAAGAGTAAACAACTTCCCAAATTCAGGAATATCTGTTACAGATTAAGAGCTGAATATATGGAAGAATTTTATTTCTTAATTTATCATATAAGGATGATTCTTTTGTCCTTATGATAAGACGCTAAACCATTGAAATAGATTCTGATCTGTCTGGAATTTTAAGTGTTATCCTTACTCCTTTTTTAAAGAAAAGGGTTGTGTTTAATGCTCATTTCAGGCAGGTCAGAATTTTATGTATGAGGGATGTGTTTTTGATAGTAAGAAAAACATATCTTGACAGATAGTCGTTATGAATGTTGATCAGGTTCATCCTTATATTCAATGAGACCTTTTTTTTGCGCTTTTTCCTGCATGACTTTTTGTAATTTTTCAAATGCTCTTGCTTCAATTTGACGAATTCGTTCTCTACTTACTTTATAAACTTCAGCAAGATCTTCGAGTGTTTTTGGATGATCAGAAAGGCGTCTTTCTTTAAGAATATCCTGTTCTCTTTGATTAAGTGTTTTCATGGAGCTTTCAAGAAGAGACATTTGAATTTTATATTCATCTGTACGAGCCAGCCTGCTTTCCTGACTTTCCTGATCATCTTCGATCCAGTCTTGCCAGTCTGATTTTTGATCGGCATGAACGGGGGTATTTAAGGAAGCATCAGAATGAGACATTCTGCGATTCATCTCAATGACTTCCTTTTCACTCACATCAAGCTTGTTTGCAATTTGTGTAACTTGATCTGGATGTAAATCTCCTTCTTCAATTGCGTGGATTTCTCCTTTAATCCGTCTTAGATTGAAAAACAGTTTTTTTTGTGCTGCTGTCGTTCCCATTTTAACCAGAGACCAGGATCTTAGAACATATTCCTGGATTGCAGCTCTAATCCACCACATGGCATAAGTTGTCAATCTAAATCCTTTATCTGGATCGAATTTTTTGACGGCTTGCATTAAACCAAGATTGCCTTCTGAAATCACCTCCGCCATTGGTAGTCCATAATTACGGTATCCCATAGCGATTTTTGCAACCAAACGTAGATGGGATAAAATTAAGCGATGTGCTGCTTCACGATCATTTTTTTCCTGCCAATCTTTTGCAAGCTGAAACTCTTCTTCTTTTTCTAACATAGGCAGTTTACGTATTTCTGACAAATATTGTGACAAACCCGATTCTGAGGCTGAAGGTAAGGAAGGCAAATTACTCATTTGGATAAACTTTCTTAATAATTCTATACGAATTGCTTCATTATACACAAACCAGATTACAAATAAAGTTAATCTATTGTCATTTTCAGAGTTGCAAATTAGTGGTGTGTGTTTAGTTTATTTATGTATGTATTTTTTAAAAGAGTTAAATAGCTATGTTATGATTTTCAAATTCAAATCTTTATATCTGCAAATAATTTTTTTAATTATAGTCTTTGCAGGAATTTCTCAAGACGTTGCATATCTTTTGGAAGCTTGGTTTCAAATTCAAGATATTGGTGATTGATCGGGTGAACAAAGCCCAATATGGCAGCATGAAGGGCTTGTCTTCGAAAAGGTTTAATGATTTTCTCTTCGCTATCATGGATAGATTGAATAGAGATGGATTGATCTGTTATAGGAGAGTTTGAAAAAGATGCTGTATTATCTTTAAAGTTTGTTTGGTTAAGGATTCTCTCAACATTTACTTTTCGTCCGTAAAGCTGATCTCCTAATAAAGGACAGCCAAGATGTGCCATATGAACACGAATTTGATGTGTTCTTCCCGTTTTTAATTGACAAACAAGCTTTGCTGCTTTGGCACGACCAATAGAAGATTTACTTTTTTGTCCATAGGTTTGAAGCGTTTGATAGAATGTAGTTGCTTTTTTACCTTTAATTTGTTCTTGTTTATCTGTGATCGTTAGAACTGCCATTTTTTGTCTGTTTGTGCCAGATCGTACTAGATGGGTAATGAGTTCGCCATTTTCAGGATCAGGTGCGTTTCTTGAAAAAGCAATATAATTGCGTTTAACGCTATGATCTGAAAATTGTTTTGAAAGCCCAAGATGTGCCTGGTCGTGTTTTGCGACAACCAAAACGCCTGATGTATCTTTATCGAGCCTGTGTACAATCCCAGGTCTTTCTACGCCCCCAATTCCAGATAGGCTGGTTGCGCAATGATATAAAAGGGCGTGTACAAGCGTGCCTCCTTTCCAGTGACCTGCTCCTGGATGAACGGGCATGCCTGCTGATTTATTAACAACAATAATATCTTGATCTTCATATAAAACATCTAGCGGAATATTTTGAGGGGTTAAAATGAGCTCAACAGGTGCAGGAATACAAAGATGATAATGTGCATTTTCGATAACTTTTGCATTGGGTGTACCTATTATTTTCGAATTTTTTGTTAATTTTCCACTGAGAATTAAAGCTTTGATTTGCGAACGTGAGATGTCAGAGAAGACATCAGATAAATAACGATCAAGCCGTTTCCCATGGTCTTCAATTTTAGCTGTGACTTCATAATGTTTAACAGATTTTTCATCACTCATTTATTTTAACTTTTCATTTCTAAGACTAAGGTGGATCTTTTAAAGATTATTATATATATATAATAATAAACATTTTTTATAATAAACCTATAAGTTTAATTGTTTTTGTGTCTGTATATTATACTTGTAAAGGCTCAAAAAACAAAGAATTTTTAAGATTTAATCAAGAGGTATAAAGTGAATTCAGATAAAACGATCAATAAAGACACAGGGCAGGAAAAAACAATCTTAGGGCACCCAAGAGGGCTTTTTGTATTATTCTGGGCTGAAATGTGGGAACGTTTTTCCTTTTATGGGATGCGTGCGCTTTTAATATTTTATATTACGTGGCATTTTCTAATTTCTGAAGAAAAAGCTTATGCACTTTATGGAGCTAATGCAGCCCTTGTATATCTTGCGCCATTAATCGGAGGATATATTGCTGATAAATATTTAGGGTTTAGGAAAGCAGTCACTTTTGGTGCTATTTTACTAGTTGTTGGGCACGGATTAATGGGATTTCATGGCAATAAAGCACAGGAATTTATTCAGATAGATGGTCAAAATTATGAAATGGAACGTCCAGAACTTTATAAGAAAGATGCAAAAAAAATACTTGTTATGGATAATAAAAAATATGAAATTATTTCCAATATACAAACGGATTTGAAAAGTAAAGAGCGAACAATAACCTATCAAGATAGTGAAGGAAACGAACAGAAAGTAACAGGAAGTTATATTAAGGGAACAAGTAAAAAATATAAGAATATTCTTTTGCTTGCCCTTGCTTTTATTGTTGCAGGAGTTGGTTTTTTAAAACCCAATATCTCAACATGTGTTGGAACCCTTTATGCTGCAGGGGATAAAAGACGAGATGCTGGATTTACCATTTATTATATGGGGATCAATATTGGTGCTGCTTTATCTTCTTTGCTTGTCGGTTGGATTGGATTAAAATATGGGTGGGCTTATGGATTTGGTCTTGCGGCAATTGGTATGTTATTTGGTCTTTTCATTTTTCTAGCAGGGCAGAGCTGGTTGGAAGGACGTGCGGATCCTAGAAATCCTGAAATTCTCCGTGAGAAAGTCTTTAATCTGGTTTCAAAAGAAACGCTTATTTATGGTTTTGGGTTTCTACTGGTTGCTATAATTTATTTTTTGTTCCAGATGGATGTAAAAGAGATTTTCCAGCTCGGATTTCTTGGGAAAAATTATGGATTGGTGGCTAGCATGCTATTGGTTATTTCAACGGTTATTATTGTTGGTCTATTCATTTATAATTTGCTTAAATTAAATGGTGAAGAAAGAGGGCATATGATGCTCTTACTATTAATTGTTATTATATCGGTGTTTTTCTGGACTCTGTTTGAACAGGCTCCAATTTCATTAAATTTATTTTCAGCAAAATTTGTAGGGGATAATTTCTTGTTTTTTAAAATGACGCCACCCCAATTACAGGCATTTAATCCTTTAATTATTGTTGCAATGGCATCTGTTATGACCTTTTTATGGACATATCTGGCAAAAATTGGAAAAGAACCTACGACTATTTTTAAATTTGGAATAGCCATGATTCTAATTGGATTGGGGTATTGGATATTGAATTTTGGAATTAAGACAACAGGAGTGGATCTGGAAGGGAATCCATTAAAAATTGCAATTTCTTGGATTTTCTTTATGTATTTATTTCATACTTTAGGAGAGTTATGCCTTTCTCCGATTGGGCTATCTTCTGTAACCAAGCTTTCTATTCCTAACTTGGCTGGGTTTATGATGGGCGTTTGGTTTTTAGGCACCGCTTTTGCACAGATTACAGCAGAACAAGTCGCAAAAATGACAATTGTTCCAGAAGGAACTTCTCCGATGGAAGGGCTTATGAAATATAATGAAGTTTATTATACATTGGGTTTGGTTGCAGTTATTTTGGGTATTATCTTGTTAGTGATCACACCCTTGATTAATAAAACCATTGGCAAGAATGCTAATTAGATCCCTATGATTTAAGGATCATAAGATGAAAGTGGTTTAAGAAACTAAATCACTTTCTATGATCTTTTTCTTATGAAATAAATGAGTTTCTTAATATTTATTATTTTGATGTAAGCTTTCTACAGTCAGAGTTTTATAAAAATAGTTTCTGGAAAATGTAGAATCATGTTTTTAAGATTTTGTTGAAAATTATAAAAAGATCCACTCTTAAAAGATTAAGTCTTTTTTCAAGATATGGACGTTTCAACATATTTAAAAAGTAATGATAGCAGATATAATTCTTTTATTTTCTTACAGAATGTATTCAAAACAATATTAGGTTGAGTTGATGTTACCTAATTATACTGGAAAGACTAAATATTTTGTCCACCGATGGTTAAACCAGATATTTTCAAACTTGGCTGACCAACTCCAACAGGAACCCCTTGACCTGCCTTACCGCACGTTCCAACCCCTGGATCAAGATTAAAATCATTTCCAACCATTGAGATCTTATGGAGTACGGAAGGACCATCTCCAATTAAACTTGCTCCTTTAACAGGTTCACAAATTTTTCCATTTCGAACACGATAGGCTTCAGTACACTGAAAAACAAACTTTCCAGAAGTAATATCAACCTGCCCTCCGCCAAAATTAACCGCATAAATGCCGTCTTTCAAGGATTCCAGAATTTCACCAGGATCTATTTGTCCTCCTAGCATGAAGGTGTTTGTCATTCTTGGTATCGGAATATGAGCAAAAGATTCTCGTCTGCCATTCCCAGTTGATTTTACGCCCATTAAACGTGCATTCATTCTATCTTGCATATAGGATTTTAAAATTCCATCTTCGACCAAAACCGTTTTTTGACTGGGTTCTCCTTCATCATCAATTGTAAGAGAACCTCTTTTTTTCTCGATCGTTCCATCATCAATAATGGTTACTCCTTTTGATGCAATTTGCTCGCCCATACGGTTTGAAAATGCAGAAGAACCTTTTCGGTTAAAATCACCTTCCAGACCATGTCCTATTGCTTCATGTAATAAAATACCAGGCCATCCAGAGCCAAGCACGACATCCATTTCTCCTGCGGGTGCATGCGTGGCTTCTAAATTAATTTCTGCCAGTTTAATTGCCTCATCTGCCATTTTTTGCCAGTTTTCAGTTTGAATCCATTGATGGTATTGGTTTCTTCCCCCTGCACCTGAAAATCCTGTTTCTCTTTGACCATTTTTTTCTATGCTTGCTTGAATATTTAATCGTACAAGTGGGCGGATATCTTTTATATAATGACCATCTGCACGTAATATTTCTATTTCATTGAACATGCCTGATAAAGAGACAGAAACTTGAGCAATATGTTGGTATTTGGATCGAATATACTGATCAATATCATGTAAAAGTTGAATTTTTGTTTTAAAATCAGGCGATGTGACTGGATTTATATCTGGGTAGAGCTTTCTGTTTGTTCTTTGGGGGGGAGTTGCTTTAAAACTTTTCGAAGTATTTTTTGCTGTTTGAACCGTTTGGCAAGCTCGTTTTAACGCATTAAGTGTTAATTCAGATGCATGTGCATAGCCAATGGTTTCTCCAGAAACAAATCGTAATCCAAATCCATGTCCTGAATCATAAGATGCTGATTTTAATCGACCATCATCAAAAACAAAATTTTCTGACACGGAATGTTCAATAAATAATTCACCATCGTCTGAATGCATTAATGTTTCTGAAATCAGAGGTTGAATATATTGCAAATCAAATTCTGGTTCAGTGTGGATTGGATCAGAAATGGAAGAAAGGTTGATCTCTTTCTCAGAACTGGATTTCTGGTTCATGATAGCTCCTGATTTTCGTTTAAATAATTTTTAAGGTTATATTTCTATTTGCTCTCTTAAAAAATATCAATATAAATGGGTTTAAATTTATATTAAAACAGCAGACTTGCGACATTATGTTCTGTATATATTCTATGGTCAAAAAATAGGAGAGGCTATATAATAATGATGAGAAAAGAGTATAATTGATATCGACAGAAATGCCAGATAAAAAAAAATAAAAACAAAAAGGTATTGAGAAAACAAGATAAAAAGCGCAAGAAAAGCTTGATATACATAAAAAATAAGTCATATTATGAGCAGTTTTTTTAGACAAAGCTTGTTTAAGAAAACGCCATATGAAATTGATATAGCTTGGTCTATTTAACAAAAGATTATTTTATAGTATGTTTGAAAAACAGAACAGATCCATAAAGCAAGGTATATAAGTATGTTCGGAGATAAAATAAAAAATACAAATTTGGTTGAAAAATGGGTATTTTCAATTCTATTAATATGGGGTGTATTTGCGTTTCAGCCTTGTTCTTTCAGTTCGGAACCAAACGTCGATTCCAAAGCTATGTTTGATTCCAGTAAGGAAATAACACCTAAAAATCAGCATTCTAATTATAAGCATATTGAAGTTAATATTGGCTCTTCCTCATCAGGAAAAAGCATAGAATTAGATGTGATCGGTATTGCGTCTGAAAAGCAAGTTGGATTACAAAAGCCAGCAACGGCTGTTATGAAAGATTTACGACAGTTTTTTTATTATTGGCTCATGCCAATTGCGCTTGGTATTGTTGTTTTGGTACTTATTTTGTTGATATGGGTTATCCTGCGCTTTAATAAAAAAGCAAATCCAGAGCCTGCACGGTTTTCACATAATACATTAATTGAAATTATCTGGACAGTAATTCCAGTTGTAATTTTGCTTGTGATTGTCTTTCCCTCCATGCAACTTTTGTTTAAACAAGAACGTATTCCAAAAGCAGATTTGACTGTAAAGGCGACTGGATATCAATGGTATTGGGATTATGCGTATCCAGATTATAATGATCTGACCTATTCTTCTGTTATGCTAAAAGGAGATGAAGCAAAAAAATCAGGAAGACCATTATTATTGGCAACAGATAATGCGCTGGTTGTCCCTGCTGGGGCAGTTGTTCGTGTGCTGGTGACCGCAGAAGATGTTATTCATTCCTGGACGGTTCCTTCTTTTGGAATTAAAATGGATGCGATTCCGGGAAGAGTGAATGAAACCTGGTTTCGTGTTGATCAGCCAGGGATTTATTATGGTCAATGTTCCGAGCTTTGTGGAACAGATCACGCTTTTATGCCGATAGAGATTTATGTCCTAAAACAGGAAGTTTTTGATGCCTGGATGGCGTATAAAATGAATACAGAACTTACCCAGGGAAACCCATCTGACAAATTTGCAGCTTTACGCTAGGAGATTTTTAAGTATGTCACAAAACACTTTATCAGAAGATATTCAAAACCATCCTCATAAAGAAGAAGTTCCCTCTTTTTTTAAACGCTGGTTTTGGTCAACCAATCATAAGGATATTGGAACGCTTTATTTAATCCTTTCTATTGTGTGTGCGATTCTTGGCGCTTATTTCTCATTAATGGTACGCTTGGAGCTTTATGACCCTGGGTTTCAGTTTTTTAAATCAGGTCATGCCTATAATGTTGCAGTGACAGCACATGGTGTGATTATGGTGTTCTTTGTTGTTATGCCAGCACTCATTGGTGCCTTTGGTAACTGGTTTGTTCCAATTATGATTGGAGCTCCAGATATGGCGTTTCCACGATTAAATAATATTTCCTTTTGGCTCTTATTTGCAGCCTTGATTCTGATTGCAATTTCCCTTCATGTTCCAGGAACTGGTGCCGAATTGGGATTTGGAGGAGGCTGGACGATTTATCCTCCCTTATCGACCATAGGACATAATGGTCCTGCAACAGATTTGGCATTATTGGCATTATTATCCGCAGGATTTTCATCCATTTTTGGAGCAATTAATTTTATTACAACCATTTTAAATATGAGAGCTCCTGGAATGAGCATGCATAAATTACCTTTGTTTGCCTGGTCCATTTTTGTAACAGCATGGTTGCTTTTAATTTCTTTACCTGTTTTGGCAGGTGCTTTGATTATGTTGTTATCAGACCGAAATTTTGGGACGTATTTTTTTGATGCAATGGGAGGTGGAGATCCTGTCATGTATCAACATTTATTTTGGTTTTTTGGTCATCCTGAAGTGTATATCATGATTTTACCTGCTTTTGGTATCATTTCCCATATTATATCAACATTCTCCAAAAAGCCTATTTTTGGTTATTTAGGAATGGTATATGCGATGGTCTCTATTGGGTTTGTTGGTTTTGTTGTCTGGGCACACCATATGTATACTGTTGGAATGAATGAAAATCTTAAAGTTTATTTTACGACCGCGACCATGATTATTGCTGTTCCAACAGGGATTAAAATTTTTTCCTGGATTGCAACCATGTGGGGAGGCTCTATTAGTTTTAAAGTGCCTATGTTATGGGCAATTGGCTTTATCTTTTTGTTTGTTGCGGGAGGTGTTACAGGTGTGATGCTTGCAAATGCAGGAATTGATCAAGCTTTTCATGATACATATTTTGTTGTTGGGCATTTCCATTATGTGTTAAGTCTTGGAGCTGTTTTTGGAATTTTGGCAGGTTTTTATTACTGGTTCGAGAAGATGTTTGGAATCCAATATAATGAAATACTTGGGAAAATTCATTTTACCTTGAAGTTTATTGGTGTGAATATGGTTTTTTTCCCAATGCATTTTTTAGGTGCGGCGGGCATGCCAAGACGGATTGTTGAATATCCAGATGTGTATATATTCTGGAATCAAATCTCAACCATTGGACTCTTTATTTCACTCGCTGCATTTGCTATTTTATTTGTTGTGATACTGGAAGCATTAATTCGCAGAAGAAAAGCAAGAGCAAATCCATGGGGTGAAGGAGCAACAACACTTGAATGGACGTTATCTTCCCCACCTCCGTTTCATCAATTTAATGAACTACCAAAAGTCAACTAGATTGATTGTTGAAGAGATATGAATTGAATAAAGTTAATTGTTTTATATGACCATACAAAAAATACTGAAAAGAACACTCAGAAAATGGCTGGCTTGATTCCAAATTTGATAGTTATGATTTGTTTATGGATTTATAAAATATAAATGATTTAAAGATCATCATATTATAAAAGCGGAATTATATAGATAATGAAACTATGTTTTGGAAGCAAATGATTAGGAATTTGAGAGTGAAAGTTTAAAGAAATGAAACCAGGATCTTCTGAATATATCTTTCAAAAAGAAGCGAGAATTAAAGATTATATTTCATTGCTTAAGCCAAGAGTGATGTCTTTGTCTATTTTTACAGCTTTTGTAGGCATGGTCATTGCTCCTGGGGTTCAGATGAATTTGGGACTGCATTTATTTTCTGTCTTGTGTATTGCTTTAGGTGCAGGTGCAGCAGGGGCTATGAATATGGCTTATGAGGCTAAGACAGATGCTTTGATGAAAAGAACACGAACAAGACCTATTCCAAGAGGTGTAGTATCTCAAGATGCGGCATGGTCTTTAGGAGGGGTGTTATCTTTGCTATCCATTTCAGGATTAATGCTTGCCAGTAATTTAAAAGCTGCGAGCTTATTGGCGTTTTCAATCTTTTTTTATATCGTTGTTTATACGATTTTACTTAAAAAGCATACGGATCAGAATATTGTTATTGGAGGTGCAGCGGGAGCATTGCCTCCTGTGATTGGGTGGGTTGCGGTTACAAATTCTTTTTCTATTGAGCCTTTGCTTTTATTTCTAATCATTTTTATATGGACGCCACCTCATTTTTGGGCATTAGCACTTTATAAATCAGAAGATTATAAAAAAGCAGGAATCCCTATGTTGCCATTGACAGCAGGCATTCGCGCTACTTGTTTGCAAATATTCATATATACAATCGTGTTGGCTCCATTAGGGATGTTTCCTGCTATTATTGGGTTTGCAGGAAAGCTTTATGCTTTTATAACAGGATTGATGGGGATTGTATTTTTAATATTAACATTCCGTTTGTGGAAGAAAGGACAGAACATTGTGCCTGAAAAGGCTGGCGTGACGGAGAAGGACTCAATTTTACTTCAAAAGCTTTACGGATCTGCCAGGCAGGTGTTTTCTTTTTCTATTTTATATCTATTTGTTTTATTTTTAGTACTTTTGTTTGAACATTTGGTCATTTGGAATGGATAATATTTTCTGCTATGGAGAACATAAATGATAGATGATATATCTAAAAAAACAAGTTATGATTCTTTGAATGATACGGATGTATCTCAAAATCATATTTCTAAAGAAGAGCAGAAAAAAAAGAATAAAATGACGCATGAAGATATAAAAACAAATCAGCAACAAACCCTGGAATTTGTTAAATTGACACCAGAACAAAAATCTGCACGGAAAAAACGAAATATAGCCATTGCTATTGCTCTGATTTCATGGATTATAATTGTATTCTTAATTACGATTTTAAAAGTGAAATCAGGTGTGTTCATGCGTGATTTATGATAGAAAAGGAGTTAAGGTATTAAAAAGAAAAATTGTCTAAAAATAGGAAATATAATAGAACGTCAGCTGTTAACTATCAGGTTGTAATCATGCAGGAAAAGACTAAAAAAACAGATACATGTCAGAATAAAACAGGTAAGAATAATATCAGAAAAAATAAGAATACTAACCTATTAATTTTGCTTTCATCTTGTGCAGGTTTTATGATCATTGCTGCTTTTTTATCTGTTCCGCTTTATGATACATTCTGTAGAGTGACGGGGTTTGCAGGAAAGCCTAAAAAATCAGATCAAATTTCAAATAAAACATTCGATCAGGAAGTATTGGTTCGATTTGATGCAAATCATTCTAAAAAGCTACCATGGATTTTTAAACCTTTGCAAAATACAGTTAAGGTTAAAATTGGAGAAGAAAAGCTGATTTATTATACTGTAACAAATACTTCTGATCAGACTATTTATGGAACGGCAACATATAATGTTACGCCATATAAGGTAGCTCCCTATTTTATAAAACTGGAATGTTTTTGCTTTCAAGAGCAAAAATTAGCCCCAAAAGAAAGCATGAATATGCCCGTTTTATTTTATATTGATTCATCTTATCAAACGGATGATCGCGTAAAAAAAATAAATGAAATTACATTGTCTTATACTTTCTTTCCAATTGAAAAATAAGGAGTATATTTGATGATATTTAAAATGATGATAAGCCTAAATATCCAGATAAGAAGATTGGATTAAGCTTCTGTTTTTTGAGTTTTACAGAAATTAAATAATTTGAACTTGCTTTTTAAAAAAGAAATATACATTAATAAAAAAAGTTTCGAAATTGAAAGATTAAAATGAGAAATTAAAAAGAATAGAGTGAACATAAAAATGCTGAATTTAAGATTTCTGTTATCAATGAAGCTCAAATCATAACTTCAGTAAGGACAAATTTATTCTAGAAAAGTTTTTTAAAGTCAACAATATATAGATTTAGGCATGCAATCAGATAATATGCCTAAAAGAAAACCCTAATTTAAGGAGTATAAACATGGCAGGTCATCAAGAAGTAAGGCATGATTATCATCTTGTTAACCCAAGTCCATGGCCTTTGGTTTCTTCTCTTGCAACAATTTTATTTGGATTGGGATTTGTTATTTTTTTCAAAGGCCTTAGTCAAAGTGAAGCTGGTCTTGTGAAAGCCCTTTTAGGTAAAGGGTCTTTATGGATTTTGGGGTTAGGTCTTTTAGGTATTGTTTATTCCATGATTGGCTGGTGGTGGGAAGTCGTTAAAGAATCAAAGAGTGGAGATCATACGCCTGTTGTTCAATTATCTCTGCGTTATGGCATGATTTTATTTATTCTTCAAGAAGTAATGTTTTTTGTTGCCTGGTTTTGGATATTTTTTGAATTAGCTTTTTTTCATCAATTCAGAGCAGAGTCTTTGGGAGGTGTGTTGGAACAAGCCTGGACAAGCTGGCCTCTTCCGAATATTGAAACAATTAATCCTTTTGATATTCCTCTGTTAAATACAATACTTCTTTTACTATCTGGTACAACAGTTACTTGGGCGCATCATGCTCTAATAGAAAATGATCGGAAGAGTGCAAAAATAGGGCTTGCTTTGACAATTATACTTGGTATTTGTTTTACCAGCCTGCAAGTTTATGAATACATTCACAGTCCATTTTTGATAACAGAGAATATCTATAGCTCTGTATTCTTTTTGGCTACTGGGTTTCATGGATTGCATGTTGTGATTGGAACCATATTCTTGTTTGTATGTTTGCTTAGACTCTTTGCAGGTGATTTTACACCAGAGAAACATTTTGGGTTTGAGGCTGCTGCATGGTATTGGCATTTTGTAGATGTCGTTTGGTTATTTCTTTTTGCCTTTGTTTATGTTGCGTATCAATAATGGATCGACTGATTTTATTCAACAAAGAGTATTGCTCTTTCATACCTGAAATAGTTAAATAAATATCGGAACAATTGGATAATGCTTTATTATTTAATGAGTTGGTATGAGATGTTTTTTCCTGTTAAGTATCCCTTTTTATCTTAGTAAAAGAGTGCATGGTCAGACGATAGAAAATAAGGAAAACATTCATGATTTGTAAAGTCATGAGTACATTTTACAGATATGGAAAGTGATTGTGAAATGAAGAGGAATTGCCCTGAAGAGGTTCCACGCCCTTTACTTTATTCGTTAATGACAGGGGTAAAATGCCGTTGTCCCCGTTGTGGAAAAGGAAAACTTTTTGAAGGCTTACTTAAATTTTCAAAGCAATGCTCAATTTGCTCTTTAAATTATGATTTTCAAGATATTGGTGATGGTGCATCTATTTTTGTTATGTTTGCTGTAGGTATTTTGCTTGTACCAATTGCAATTTTATTTCAGGTAAGCTTCAATCCTCCATTTTGGCTTCATATTTTTATTTGGGCGCCGTTATTAACACTCTCTTGTATTTTTTTATTAAGACCTGTGAAAGGAATATTATTAGCCCTACAATATAGATATAATGCAGAAGAGAGCCGTTTTGATTAGATTCAGAAATAATCTTATTTAGAGGAAGGTATGAATTTTATTTTTAAACCCTATCCCGTTTTAACAATTATTAGTCTTCCTTTATTGTTTGGATTATTATGGCTTGGAGACTGGCAATTAAAACGCCATGAATGGAAACAGAAGCTATTTTATCAGTTAAAAAAGGCAGAGCTGGAAGAATATCATACGCTTTCTGAACTTGAAAAGAGGTATAAAAAAGGAGAGAATATTGATTATTTTCCTGTTTTGATTGATAAAAAATGTAAGACGAATAATATGAATTTCGACCCTATGTTTGTTTATCAGGCAAAAAACGGAATTAGTTGGCGTGTGCTTGACTGGTATATTAATCAAACAGAAAAGAAGTATAATAAAGCATTTTTAAATGAAGAATTAAGCCAGAAGTCTTCCATATCTGAAAATCAAGCTTTTTTAATTGATTATGGCTTGGTTTCAGAAACATATCGAAAAGCATATGTGCAGCATTTAAATAAAATAAAAAAGGATTCATTCTTAAAAGGCAAAAAAAAATCTGATTCTAGTCAGGAAAATACGTATGCCCCTTTAATCCAAAAAAAAGAAGAAGAAGGATCAAAAAAATATTTCCTTTCTGATCAAGAAATACCAGATATTGTATCAAATATACATCATATGTGTGGTATTTTGAAAGGAAGAATATGGCCTTATCACTCTTATGATTGGTTTACCCCAAAGGGTGATGGTAAAAAAAATCTATGGTATCGTGTTAACTTATCCTATTTTTCCTTAAATAATTATTCTTTTCCAGTGTCGATCAAGAGAATTGCGCCTTATTATATTAGACTTGATCAAGATCATTTTTTAACATGGATGAAACAGCATAATAATGCTATGAGAAGAGAGCCCATCAATGTACAAAACAGCCATGTACAAAACAGCCATTATAATGCATTGCCAAAATTTCATAACAGGCATTTAGGATATGCGATAACATGGTTTGGTTTTGCTATTTTATTAGTCGTATTTTATATTTTATATCATATATCCAAAAAACGATTTTGGTTAACATTCAAACAAGAACGAAAAGAAGGCTGAATGATTTATTAAAAATAAGGTCAAATCGAAACAATTTTACTTTGAAATAAGCATGCTTATCCTTCAAAAGAATAAAAACAAAGTTTACGTTAGAAATAAGTCTGTTTTTTTAAAAACCTGAAATGATAATATCAGGTTTAAACTGGATTTAACAAGCGTTTTTTACTTGTGAAAATAAAGTTTATAATATTAATGGAAAATCATGCTTTTCCTGAATAATGCAAGAGCTTTTTGGGATCTACCCCGATTGATTCTAATGCAGTATTCCATTTTTGATCATAATTTTCTCCGAAAATCAGGCGTTCATTTGGTTCGCAAACCAGCCAGGAATTGGAATAGATTTCTTCTTTTAATTGTTCGGGTTCCCAGCTTGTATAGCCTAATGCCATCAAGGATTTCTTCGGAGGTTTTTTTGATGAGAGTGCTTTAAGAATATCATGTGTTGCTGTAAGAGCCAATCCATTTTCAAGAGAAAAGGAAGCATCATTAAAAAAATAGTCATTAGAATGTATGACAAATCCTCTATCACGCTCAATGGGACCACCATCCAAGACAAGATAATCAGGGGTTGCATGTTCGCAGTCAACATCCAATTGCTTAAAAAGAGCAGGCAAGCGTATACCGCTTGGTCGATTTACAATAAAGCCCATTGTTTGATCTTCATTGTGTATACATAAATATATAACGGCTCTAGAAAAACGTGTTTCAAACTGACCTGGCATCGCAATAAGCATTTTTCCTGCAAAGTCATGAATGGTGTCATTTGAATTTCTTGTTAAGTTCATCATAATCTAGTTATGGACTTTTAAACTGGATTATGCAAATAATTCAGTTTATTTAATAATTTGATAAAATGCTAACCATTTAATGGAGACTGAATATGAGTATTCAAGAAGGTGATCAAATACCAAATATTGAATTAACAATATTAAATGAAAATGGACTTAATAGGATACAAACAGAGGAATTGTTTGAAGGGAAAAAAGTAATTTTATTTGCTGTTCCAGGAGCATATACTCCAGCTTGCTCAGATAAACATTTGCCAGGTTTTTCAAATGCGGGGTATAAATTTAAAAAAAAAGGTATAGACTTTATAGCTTGCTTAAGTACAAATGACTCTTTTGTGTTAGATGCTTGGGCAAAATCACAAAATGTTAACGATATTGTGATGTTGTCAGATGGAAATGGGCTCTGGACAAAAGCGATTGGACTAGAATTGGATGCTTCTGGGTTTAATATGGGAATAAGAAGCCAGCGTTATGCGATGTTAATCAATAATGGTCGCATTGAAAAGCTGAATCTGGAAGATGGAATTGATGTTACAATATCTTCTGCTGAAACAATTTTAGAAAGCTTATAAACTTCTCATAAAGATTAAGTCTATAGAATTTTCTAACCATATTAGAATGGAGATAAAACAGTTTTGGTTAGGATGAGTGAGAGGGCTGTAATATCTTTGGATCTTGCGTTAATTCTTCTTTTTGGAGAGCCTGGATTAATTTATTTTTGTTGCTCAACAATATATTTCATGCCTTCACGTGCCAATTGATCTGCTAATTCATTTCCTTCATTACCAGAATGCCCTTTAACCCATTTCCAAATCACAGTATGTTTTTGATTGAGCTGATCAAGTGTTTGCCATAATTTCTTGTTCTTGACGGCTTTTTTTGAAGCGGTTCTCCAATTCTTTTTTTTCCAGTTTTCAAGCCATTTTGTGATGCCATTTTGAACATAAACAGAATCTGTATAAAGTATAACCTTACAAGGATATTTTAATGCTTTTAGAGCTTTTATTGCTGCGATGAGTTCCATTTGATTATTGGTTGTTTCAAGTGCTCCTCCTTTAAGCATTTTTTGATAAGAATCTGATTTTAAGACGACCCCCCAGCCTCCAGGTCCTGGATTATTAGAACAGGCTCCATCTGTATAAATGATGACTTGTTTTTGAGAGGAATATTGATTGGTGGAATTGGTGTCCATGGCAAATTGTTCGTGTTTTTAGATTTTAAATTGAATAGTTAAGGATAGTTATACAGATGCAAATTTTGGTAGTTTGAATGCAATATTTTCTTCAATTACAGAAATTGTTTTAATTGTCAATGAAAAACGTTTTTTAACTTGATTTAAGACATCTTCAACTAGAACCTCAGGAGCAGACGCGCTTGCTGATAATCCAAAAACAGTATATTGCTTTATTTTTTCCCATTCAATATCAGTATAATCCCTAATTAAGAAAGCTTCGTTTGCTCCCGTTTTTAAAGCAACTTCAACGAGTCGTTTTGAGTTTGATGAGTTTGAAGCCCCGATAATATAAATCAGATTGCATTTTTGTGCGAGAGACTTAACAGCTGCCTGTCGGTTTGTTGTTGCATAACAAATATCTTCTTTATGAGGAGCTATTATATCAGGAAAACGGGATTTTAAACATTCAATAATTGCTTTTGTATCTTCTATAGATAAAGTGGTTTGTGTAATATATGCAAGTTGTTTGTCTAAATTCTCGAGTGAATAAGTTTTTGCATCTTTCAGTGTTTCAATAAGTGTCATGCTTTGTTCTGGTAATTGCCCCATTGTACCAATGACTTCAGGATGTCCTGCGTGACCAATTAAGATAATATGGCATCCTTTTTTATAAAGACGTTGTGCTTCATAATGAACTTTGGAAACAAGGGGACAGGTTGCATCAATATAATTCATATTTAAGGCTTCTGCCTGTTTTGAGATTATTTTGGGAACGCCATGAGCTGAAAAAATAACAGGTTTTGATAGATCACATTCTGAAAGGCTTTTTACAAAAATAGCTCCTTTTTTCTTTAGGTTTTCAACAACATAGGCATTATGAACAATTTCGTGACGGACATAAACGGGTTTTCCATATAAGTTTAATGCCTGTTCAACGATTTGTATGGCGCGCTCAACTCCAGCACAAAATCCACGGGGATTTGCCATATAAACAGTAATTTCAGCTTTATTTTGGACTGTTTTAAAAATCATATAGCAAATTTTATCCTTAAAAATAATTTTATGTTTAAAGTCTTATATTGCAGGCTTTGTCTTTTTGATTTAAAAACTGTAACAAAAAATCATCTGTATGGCTAGGAAAACTGGTTAGATAACATGTGCGTTATGAATAGATGGATATTATTTAAATAAATAAATGCGAGGTAAAATATCATGAAACTGTTTTCTATTATTATGTTATCTGGTTTTCTTATCGGAATTTCTGCTTGTCAAAGTGTTAGAGATACGCTTGGGGTGGGGGCAGCGAGCAAAGCTAATCCAGCTCCTTGTCCTTCTGCCATTATATTAAGGGAAGCCGCGCGCCTTATTGACTTCAATGGAGAGGAGAAACTAAAAAATATTCGCTTTTCTGGTGAGATTGCCAGTATAAAAACATTTTGCAGATATTTTGAAAATCGACCTATTCGTGCCTCTTTAGAACTTGAATTTGGATTTGGAAGAGGAGATGCTGCCGAGCATTTTGAACACACTTATCATTATTTTATTGCCGTAACGCGTAAAAACAAAACACTTCTTTTTAAACAAATATATCCGATTCATGTTAGATTTTCTCCAGAAGAAAATATTGTAAATTTAAAAGAACATATTAAAGAAATTATTATTCCAAGAGCTTCAAAAAAAACTTCAGGTGAGAATTTTGAAATCATTGTTGGATTTGTTGTAACACCAGAACAGGAAGAGTTTAACCGATTGGGAAAACGTTTTATTATCAAATAAATGCGTTTTGGAAGTTAAACAGATCTATTTTTAGTGAGTAGAGAAATGACAAATATTAGAAGTCAATTATCGGTATATTTTGCAAATGCATTTACCCAATTAGGATTAAATAGAACATATGGAGAAGTCGTTATATCAGACCGTCCTGATCTTGCTCCCTTTCAATGTAATGGAGCTTTGCCCGCTGCAAAGCTACTCAAACAATCTCCACGAGAAATTGCCAATAAAATTGTTCAGCTTTTAAGCAAGGTAGAAGACATTTCCAGAATTGAAATTGCAGATCCAGGTTTTCTTAATATTACACCTGCCAAGCAATTATATTCTAAGCAATTGGAAGCAATCCTTTTTGACCAAAGAGCAGGCATTCCAATTAAAAAGCAGCCTAATTGTGTTATTATAGATTTCGGAGGACCAAATGTTGCAAAACCAATGCATGTTGGTCATTTAAGATCGTCGATTAATGGAGATTGTCTTCAGCGTTTATTTCGATTTCTTGGAGATCATGTTATTAGTGATATTCATCTTGGAGATTGGGGGCTACAAATGGGACAATTACTCTCTTTTTTTCAAAAAAAATATCCAGAATGGGTATATTTTGATCCTCATTATAAAGGAGAGTATCCAAAAGAGAGCCCTGTTAGTCTGGAAGACTTACAATATAGCTATCCTTTAGCATCTCTTGCTTGTAAAACAGATCCTGATGAGATGGAAAAAGCAAGGAAGGCAATTTATGAGCTCCAAAAAGGGAGACCAGGATATCGTGCTTTGTGGCAACATTTTTATACTGTCTCTGTTAATGCATTACAGCATGATTTTGAATTATTGGATATCCGTTTTGATTTATGGAAAGGGGAGTCTGATATTGCACCTATTATTGACGATATGATTGAAGACTTTAAACAAAAGAAAATAGCACACTATGATCAAGGCGCTTTGATTGTTCCATTTGATCAGAACCAATTAGCAGATCATGAAAGCGAAAAGGCTCAATCTGAAAGCAAAAAAGAGATCGAGTTAAGCTCTGACTCAATCGATACCAATAAAAAAAGGAATCCTCCTTTAATGTTATTAAAAAGTGATGGATCTGTGCTTTATGAAACAACAGATTTAGCAACGATTTTGGATCGAAGGCATGCCTATAATCCAGATTTTATTCTTTATGTTGTAGACCTTAGACAGGAATTGCACTTTAAAAAAGTATTTAAAGTAGCTAAACTGATTGGCTATATGGAAAAAATGCAATTAGAATTTATTGGCTTGGGAACCATGAATGGAGCGGATGGTCGTCCTTATAAAACACGTGAAGGAGGTGTGCTAAGGCTAAAAGAATTAATTGATATGACAGTTAAAAAAGCCAAAGAACGACTGGATGATGCAGGTATTAGTCAGGATATAACAGATCAAGAAAAACAGGAAATTGCTAAAAAAATTGGAATTTCAGCTCTAAAATTTGCTGATTTGTCCAATAATAGAACAACAAGCTATATTTTTGACCTTGAACGTTTTACATCTTTTGAAGGAAAAACGGGACCATATCTTTTATATGCTGTTGTTAGGATAAAATCACTATTGGATAAAGCAGATTTTCAGATTGATTCTTTCACTTTTGATCTATCACAAAAGAAAATGAACATATCTGATTGTTTTTTAATTAAGGAAGAGCAGGAAAAACAATTGGTTTATATGCTAGATCGATTTTATGATGTACTCATACAAGCCTATCAAAAAAGAATGCCTAATCTTATTTGTGATTATGCTTATCTATTATCACAATCTTTTTCAAGCTTTTATGCTGCTTGCACGATTTTAGCAGGGAATATTTCTGCTCCTGTAAAACAAACCAGATTGGTATTGAGTTATTTAACCTTAAAGCAATTACGAATTTGTCTTGAGTTATTAGGAATTGAGATAGTTGAGAGAATGTAGGTTTTAAAGAGGTGTTTCATAAACATAATTTTCTGTTTAAAGATGTATTAATCTATAAAACAAGAATTCTAAATATTTTAAGAGAGATTTCTAATTGTTTTTAATGAATTATGTGATTTTTTAGAAGTCTTTTTTCAAGATTATTATGTATTTTATAAAATATGGACTTGCCGAAATCATATAATCTATTATATAAATGAACACGTTTATACGGGAGAGCACAAAGAATTTATTTGTCGCCGAAGGAGCAACGACCTCGGAAACTCTCAGGCTAAAGGACCGTATAAACCAAAATGCTGGAAAGTGGATAATATACTTAAAATTGGTTTTGAATTGAGAGCAAACCCAGTTTATGAGGAGATTAACCTACCGATGGAGTAAACATAGATAAATGTGATATTTCAGATAGAACCAGGTATTCTGTTTATTTCGGATCTGAAAGAAAGTTTAAAATGCCATATTTATTTATCTAAATCTCTCAGGTTTCAAGGACAGCTGGGGCTATAAAAAGTTAGAATCTTTGGTCTATTATTGATTCTATCATGCTGTTTTTGCAAATTTGAGGTAATAAAATGACTAATCATGAAAAAAAATCTCCACTGACATCTTCTTTAAAAACCCCTCTTTATAATTGGCACCTTCAACAAAATGCGAAACTGGTTGAATTCGCAGGATATCAAATGCCTGTTCAATATGAAAAAGGAGTATTGTTTGAGCATAAATGGACTCGTGAGAATGCTGGACTGTTTGATGTCTCTCATATGGGGCAAGCCAAACTCACAGGAGATTGTTTAAAACTTGAACAACTTGTTTGTGCAGATTTGCGACAGTTAAAACAGGGAGAGCAGAAATATGCTCTATTGTTAAATGATCAAGGAGGAATCATGGATGATTTAATGATTTCTCGTCCTGAGCAAGATTGTTTATATTTGATTGTTAATGCTGCGACAAAAACAAAAGATTTCACCTATATTAAAACATATTTAAAAGATTCTGTTTCTCTTGAACCGCTTGATGATAGAGCTTTATTGGCCTTACAAGGTCCCAAAGCATCTTGTGTTTTGGCTTCTTTTATTCCAGATATTCATCAAAAAATATTTATGGAGAGCTGGATTGCAGAAATAAAAGGAGTTCAAATTGGAATTTCTCGCTCGGGTTATACTGGAGAAGATGGATTTGAGCTTTCTGTTCCTGCATTAAAAGCAGAACAAATTGCTAATTTATTATTAGAATCAGAATATGTCAGCCCCATTGGTTTGGGAGCAAGAGATTCACTTAGACTGGAAGCAGGACTGTGTCTTTATGGGCATGATATAGATGAAAACAGAACGCTTGTTGAGGCTTCTTTAAACTGGGCACTTCCCAAAACCAGAAGAGAGCGTGCGGATTTTCCAGGAGCAGAGAAAATTCTTTCTCAATTAGCAGGTGATGTTAAACAAAAACGGGTTGGAATTAAACTGAAAGAGAGAATGCCAGCAAGAGAGAATACGATTATTCTTGCAGAAAATGGTACAAAGATCGGGCGTGTAACAAGTGGGAGTTATGGTCCTTCCATAGAAGCCTCAATTGCAATGGGATACATTGATAAAACCTATGCAAAAATTGGAACGACCATCCATCTTTTAATTAGAAACCAACTTCGAGAAGCCAAAATTGTTAAAATGCCTTTTCTATCGCATCGGTATTATAGAGGAAATTAATCATTTATTTTGGTAAATAAAAAACACATATTTTACATTAATTCTGACAGATCAAATTTAACATAAATCAAGGGTGATACTATGAGATATTCTGAAAAACATGAATGGGTTAAATCAGAGGAAGATTTATATATTATTGGCATTTCAGTTTATGCAGCTGAACAATTAGGAGATATTGTTTATATAGAGCTTCCTGAAATTGGGAAAACCGTTCAGCTAGGAGATGAAGTTGCTGTTGTTGAATCTGTTAAGGCAGCAAGTGAGGTATATACACCTTTGTCTGGTGAGATTGTTGAAGTAAATAAGGAACTTGAAAATAATTCTGCTTTGGTAAATGAATCGGCTGAAGAACAGGGGTGGTTTTACAAAATTAAAATAGAAAATAAAAAAGAGTTGGAATCCTTAATGGATACGAAATCCTATCAGGATTATCTTAAAACACAGGAGTAATATTTGTGCGTTATTTACCATTAACCGCTTCTGATCGTAAGGAAATGCTTAAAAAAATCGGCGTTCGATCAATAAATGAATTATTTGAAACTATTCCTGAAACCGTTCGGCTAAAACAAGATTTAACTCTCCCGAAAGCTCAAAGTGAAATGCAGGTGGAAAGGAATTTAAAAAGGCTTGCTTCAAAAAATAAATCCGCAGGTCAAACCGCTTTTTTTATTGGAGGTGGTGCATACCGCCATCATATTCCCGCAAGTGTTGACCATATTATTCAACGATCTGAATTTTTAACTGCATATACTCCCTACCAGCCTGAAATATCTCAAGGAACATTGCAATCCTTGTTTGAATTTCAAACTCAGATCTGTTTATTAACGGGTATGGAAGTTGCCAATGCTTCCATGTATGATGGGTCAACAGCGTGTGCAGAGGCTGCGTTAATGGCAACACGAATTACACGACGTAAAAAAGTAATTTTAGCTTCTGGATTACATCCACATTATCTACAAGTTAGTAGAACAATGATGGAATCTCAGGGTGTTGAGTGTGTATATTTACATCCAGAGAAAACACATAAGGCAGATCAGATTGATCAAATTGATCAGATCGTTAAACATATTAATGAAGAAACGGCTTGTGTGATTATTCAAAATCCGAATGCATTTGGTGCCTTGGTCGATGTATCAGATCTAGCAAAAACAATTCATGAAAAAGGAGCTTTGCTCATCATGGTTGTAACTGAAATTATTTCTCTTGGCGCTGTTAAAAATCCAGGAGAAATGGGTGCTGATATTGTTGTTGGTGAAGGTCAATCTTTAGGTGTGGGATTAAATTTTGGAGGACCATATATTGGTTTCTTTGCTTGTAAATCACACTTGGTTCGACAAATGCCAGGAAGAGTTGTTGGTGAAACAATTGATGAACAGGGAAGGCGAGGCTATACATTAACACTTTCCACCCGTGAGCAACATATTCGCCGAGAAAAAGCAACAAGTAATATTTGTACTAATTCGGGGTTATGTTGTTTGGCTTTTTCTATCCATTTGGCACTATTAGGTGAAAAAGGTCTTAAACAAATGGCCATGATTAATCACCAAAAAGCATGTGAAGCAGCTAAGATTTTATCCTCTATTGAAGGCGTTGAATTAAGAACAAATGTCTTTTTCAATGAATTTATCTTGAGATTGCCTAAAATGGCTCATGAGATTGTAGAATTACTAGCTGAACAGGATGTTTTAGCTGGAATTCCATGTAATCGTTTATGGCGAGATTCTGGATTTGAAAAAGATCTCCTGATTGCGGTTACAGAGACGAATACGACAGAAGATATTCAGAATTTGGCAAATGCGCTAAAAAAGGTGTTATGATTATGAGTACACAATCGAACTTAAATAATAAAGGGCGTCCAACTCGCCCATATTCGGCAGAACACAAAACTCAATCAATGATTATGGATCAAGAAGGTCAGAGTCCTCCATTGACATCTTCTGGTTCTAAAGGGCTTGCTCAATATGAGCCTTTATTATTTGAAATAGGTCGATCTGATGTATCGGGTGTCGATTTTGAACCCGTAAAAAACCATCCTTCTTCTCGTCTTGGAAAACATGAGAAAACAGATTCTATCGGTCTGGTTGGTCTATCAGAACCGGAAACACTCCGTCATTATGTCCGATTGAGCCAAAAAAACTATGCAATTGATTTAGGAGTCTACCCGTTAGGGTCATGTACAATGAAACATAATCCTCGCTTGAATGAGAAAATAGCACGTCTTGAAGGGTTTTCAGATATCCATCCTTTGCAGCCTGTTAAAACTGTTCAAGGAGCATTAGAGCTCATGAATGAACTGGCATTTTGGCTTAAGGAATTAACAGGCATGCCTGCAATTGCTTTAAGTCCTAAAGCTGGAGCGCAGGGTGAGTTATGTGGTATGAAAACGATTCAAGAGGCGTTAAAAGTAAGGGGTGAACTTGAATCTCGAAATAAAGTATTAGTACCAGCAGCTGCTCATGGTACGAATCCTTCAACGGCACATCAATGTGGCTTTAAGGTTGTTCAAATAGAAGTGGATCAAAAAGGACGGACATCTTTAGAAACATTTAAACAACACCTTAGTAAAGAAGTGGCCGCCGTGATGATTACAAATCCAAATACCTGTGGTGTTTTTGAGCGTGATATTGTTGAGATCGCACAATCCATACATGATATTGGTGGGTATGTTTATTGTGATGGTGCTAATTTTAATGCTCTGATGGGAAAGGTTAAAATTGCAGATCTTGGGGTTGATGCCATGCATATTAATCTTCACAAAACCTTTTCAACACCTCATGGTGGGGGTGGTCCAGGGGCAGGTCCTACTGTTTTATCAGATAGTTTGAAAGCATATGCACCTTTACCATATGTGTGTATTAATGAGAATAATCAATTTAACTTAATAGAACATAAAGAAGATGATAAAAATCAATCTTTTGGACGATTATCTGCCTTCCATGGTCAGATGGGAATGTTTACCCGTGCGTTAGCCTATATGATGAGTCATGGTTCTGATGGGTTAAAACAAGTATCAGAAGATGCTGTTTTAAATGCAAATTATATTCTCTCTGGTTTGAAGGAAGCCATGTCTCCTGCTTTTTCAGGATATTGTATGCATGAATCACTTTTTGATGATACATTCTTAAAAAACACAGGAATTACAACGTTAGATTTTGCAAAAGCTATGATTGATGAAGGATATCATCCGATGACCATGTATTTCCCATTAATCGTTAAAGGTGCAATGCTGATTGAACCAACAGAAACAGAATCCAAAGCAGAACTGGATCGCTTTATACAAACATTACAGAGCGTGGCAGAACAGGCAATTAATGGCAAAAAGCAGAAATTTACGAATGCTCCTTATTATGCACCAACTAGACGGCTGGATGAAACACGTGCTGCCCGAAATCCCGTCTTGAAATGGCAAAAAAACAATTCTTAATTGTAACGATTGAATTGGATTTTTAAACCTTATTATTTTTTAGAAATGCCTATTCATCATATGATATAATATAGACCAATACAGGATGTTTTTTGTGGGATTTTCTTTTAATTGTTTTTTTGAATTAACGCATGATAGATTAATTTAACAGCGCTCAGATCTGCAAGAGCGGTTCCTACGGATTTAAACAGAGTAATATCTGTTGGCTTGTTTCTACCCAAGGAAGGTGTTTCTAAGAGTTCTGATAAGCTTTTAACCGCTTCTTTTTTAATCAGTTTGGCTTTTAAGGGGATGATAAAATCGCCACCTTCTTTAAAAACACCTTGAAGTGTATCTGTAAATAGCCTTGAACGAAGAATAATTTCATGGTCTGTTTCTCTCATATCACTTCGATAAGCTCCAACGAGGTCTATATGGGTGCCCTCACAAACAAGTTTTCCTTTTATTAAGGGAATTTGAGATCGTGTTGCTGCGGTAATAATATCTGCTTTTGGAATAGCCTGATCTAGATTATGGACAATGGAAATATCATAGGGAAGACGATCAGCTAGCTGTTTTGCTTTGTTTGGATCTCGTCCCCACAACAAAATTTGTTTAATGGGTCTCATTAGTAAATGTGCTTCAATCAGACAGGGAGCTAATCGACCATACCCTAGCACTAATAATGTTTCTGAATCTTTTCTAGATAGCTTTGAAGAAGCAAGTGCGGAAGTTGCTGCTGTTCTTCTAGCTGTAATTTCCCTGTGATCTAAAGTAGCCAGAAGGGTTCCATCTTGCTGATTGAAAAGGCAGTATAGCCCATTAATTGTTTCCTTATTTATTTTTCTATTCTCAGAAAATATGCTTACGAGTTTAATTCCAAGTAATTGATCATTCCAGGCTGGCATGATTAATAACTCTTTGTGAGGAGCAATATGTTCATGTGTCCTTAAAGGGACACAAACAGATTGTTTTAAAAAATCCTGTTCAAGTTCCAAGATAAGATCTTGATAGGATAAGACTTTTCTGATTTGATCAACACCATAATATTTTATATTATCCATTTTATACCTTTTAACAATTATATTTTTCTTTTAAAAGAGCAAAATTATATAAGGTTGATTCCAGATATTCAGGATAAGGATCTCATTCTTAGAAATTTAAGCAGCTCTCAAAAACTATTTTTAGTATATATTTATATAATAATTTCTCTTGTTTTAGTGAAGTATTTAATTTTTTTTTGGTTTATCATACTTATTTATATCCTATTAATTTTAGACAAGGATGAATATGATGAGCCTTATTAAACATACAATAACACATGCAGCTCAGGTTGATTTAGAATATGATCAATTAACAGATTTACAAAAAAGAGATGTATTAGACGACCAGTTCGTTTTTTTCGCTAATTTACTTGATATGGTAGAGCGATTATCAATCACATTTGAAGCTAGTAAATCAGACTGGTGTCCTTTATTGCAAATGGCAAAGCAAAATTTACAAAAACAACAAGAAAAAATATTAAAATTTTACGAAGATTTTTTTCCTGATGGTAAAACGATTGGAGATTTTACAGATCAAGAAACACCCGATATTTTTGTTGTTTTGGGATCTGCCAATCCTGATATAGCCAATCAAAGATCCGAACATGCAAGCACATTAGCAAAAAGGTATAAAAACGGTTCAATTATTGTTTCTGGAGGGGGGTATAATGTAGAAGAAACAGAAGCAAAACGTATGCATGACACGCTTATATCTAAAGGCATTCATTCAGATCAAATTATTATGGAAGCAGATTCCATGGATACGATTGGAAACGCTTTTTTTACAAAACTTACGCTTAAAAAACGTCATTTATTAAAAACTGGGTTAAAAATACTTATTGTGACATCTAAATTTCATGCATCAAGAAGTCTAAATTATTTTAGACGGATTTTTTCTTCGCAATATAAAATTGCAGTCAATTGTATTGTAACACTTGATGAACAGGCAAGAATCCAGGCTGCTCGTCATGAGTTATTAACAGAATATAGAGCACAAAATTCAGTATTTGTATTTGATACAGGAGATTATATAAGAAATAAGGCAACAAATTTTCAGGAATTACCATTAAGGGAATTAGGAGCTTATAGTTTGATGAGCCATGGATTTGTTGGGCGATCATTGGATGACCAAACTCTCTTATGCCAATTACTGGATAAGCATGATCTTTATAAAAGTCGCTTTGATTTATGGCGTAAATATTTTGATGTGTGTGCTCAGAGTTCAGCGGAAGATGAAGCCCAGCAAGAATTCAGTATTAATTCAGCAATTGCAGCAGATTCTGAATATGCATTTTTATCTTCAAAAGATCTTATTTTATAAGAAAAACAATAGAATATAAAATATTATCTTTTAAAGTAGGCATTATATTGTTTCTCATAAAAATAGAAATCAATATTTAATATTTATGACTATTTGAAAATCTGTGTGTTTTTTAATGAAAATGTTCTTGAGTTTTATTTTATTTTGTGCAATGTTATCTAAATCCAAAAAGATTGATAAAAAAGCGTATCTTAATAAAGCGTACCTTGATAAAAGCGTACCTTGATAAAAGCGTACCTTGATAAAAGCGTACCTTGATAAAAGCGTACCTTGATAAAAGCGTATACAAGGCGGAGTGTTAAGAGAAAGTATATCACAAATATAAGTAAAGTGATTAGGTATGATATATAAAACAATAAACAGGGTTTTTATTTTTTCTCTTCTTCTCCGCCTGTAGGCGGATATATAGTTCTTATCTTTATTATTTCCATCTATAAAATAGCATATAAATCATAAAGCATGTCTTTATATAAAATTTATATAAAAGGCAGCTTTTGATTTTGATATCTTCTGATATTTAAATAAAGCAGGCTTTCAAAACAGGCATATCTTGAATAGTTTGAGCGCTGGTTTTTTTTTATGATTTTATGCTTGTTTACTCAATAAGATCTTGTTTATAGGAGTTATGGTATGAAACCAAAATATAAAACTTCAGAGAATTTAATTATTTTTGATACAACCTTGCGAGATGGTGAGCAGTCACCAGGAGCAACCATGACATTAAAAGAAAAGCTTGGTATCGCAGAACTCCTTGATCGTATGGGTGTTAATGTAATTGAAGCGGGGTTTGCTGCGGCATCAGCAGGGGATGTTGCATGTATCGAAGCGGTATGCAAACAGGCTCAATATGCAAGTGTGTGTAGTTTAGCTCGTGCTGTTAAATCTGATATTGAAGCTGCTGCACAGTCGTTAAGATATGCTAAAAAGCCTAGAATTCATACATTTATATCAACAAGCAAGCTGCATATAGAATGCCAATTTAAAATGACAAATGAACAAGTTCTGGAAAGGATTGATAAAACGGTACGCTATGCTTGTTCTTTTTGTGATGATGTGGAATGGTCTGCCATGGATGCAACAAGAAGTGATATGCCTTTTTTAATTCAGGCTGTGGGCATGGCAATAAATGCAGGGGCAAAAACAATTAATATTCCTGATACGGTTGGATATACATTACCAGAAAACTATACAGAAATAATTTCCACCTTATGCAAACGATTTCCAGATACGATCCTTTCAGTACATTGTCATGATGATTTAGGATTGGCAACAGCAAATTCTCTGGCAGGAATTAAGGCGGGTGCACGTCAGGTTGAATGTACGATTAATGGAATTGGAGAGAGGGCCGGAAATGCTGCGATGGAAGAAATTGTGATGGCACTTAAAACACGGAAAGATGCATTTCATTGTGATACAAATATCGACACCAGACAAATTTATAATACAGCAAGATTTGTTTCGACAGTTACAGGGTTTGCAATCCAGAAAAATAAGGCAATTATTGGTGCAAATGCCTTTTCTCATGAATCAGGTATTCATCAAGATGGTATGTTAAAAAATCGGGAAACCTATGAAATTATACGCCCTGAAAGCATAGGCATGATGCATTCTAGAATTGTTTTGGGTAAGCATTCGGGTCGTGCTGCTCTTAAAAATAAATTAAATGCATGGAAAATCAATCTTAAGGATGATGAAGTTAATAACCTGTTTAAAGAGTTTAAAGCATTGTGTGATCGTAAGAAGCATACAACAGAAGAAGATCTTTTGGCATTAATTCGGAATCAAAAAGCAGGATTTTTTACTCCCTGTTTTATTTGTTTGGTTTCTTTTAAAACAGAAAAACAGGAATTAAATACAAAAGATCAAAATAAGGAACAGAATATTGCATATTTAACATTGAGTATTGATCATGCTGAAAAAAAATACCAGGCAGTTGGAGATGGTAGTCTGGATGCTATTTTTAAAGCAATTAATGAGGGAGTTAAAGATGCTTTGGATTGGAAAGAAAAATCTAATCTAAAAAATCAAATTAATCTGCTAAAATTAACCAATTTTGAAGTGCATAGTATTTCTCAAGGATGTGATGCTCAGGCAGAGGCAAGTATTGAACTTGCTTATAAAACAATTATATATAATGGACATGCCCTTCATACAGATGTTATGATAGCTTCTGCATTGGCCTATATTTCTGCAATTAATAAACTAATTGCATATGAGACCAGTTTGTCAAAACAGCAAATATCAATAAAAAAGAATCAGAATTCTGATCCTATATCGTCTGAAACAGAAGATAAAATGACTATTTTATAAAAATCTAGGTTAAGTTTTCTAGATAGGGTATTACTATGGCTACATTATATGACAAGATTTGGAAACAGCATGTTATCCATGATTTTGAAAATGGTACGAGTCTCGTTTATATTGACCGACATATTCTTCATGAGGTAACAAGTCCTCAGGCATTTGAAGGTCTTCAAAGAGAAAATAGATCTCTTTATAATCCAAAGAGTGTTTTGGCGACACTGGATCATAATGTACCAACCATTAATCGTCATTTAGGAATAGAAGAGGCAGATTCAAAACAGCAAATCGAAGCATTAAGAGAAAATTGTAAAAAATATAATGTGATGTATTTTGATTTGGATGATCCAAGACAGGGAATCGTACATATTATTGGACCTGAGCAGGGATTTACTCTTCCTGGTATTACACTGGTATGTGGCGATAGTCATACATCAACGCATGGAGCTTTTGGAGCCTTGGCTTTCGGAATTGGTACCAGTGAAATTGAACAGGTTCTTGCAAGTCAAACCCTGATTATGAAAAAGTCAAAAAACATGCTTGTTGAAGTTAATGGATTCCTCAATTCAGGAATAAGTGCAAAAGATATTATTCTTTATATTATTTCTAAAATCGGAATTGCAGGCGGAACAGGTCATGTAATTGAATATTGTGGTTCAACGATAAAATCGCTTTCTTCTGAAGGTCGTATGACGATTTGTAACATGTCTGTAGAAGCAGGAGCAAGAGCGGGATTAATTGCACCTGATCAATGTATTTTTGATTATCTTGAAAGATTGAAATTACAGCGTTTTTCAAAAAACAATGCTTGCTGGACAAAGGCTGTGAATGTTTGGCAAACTCTTTATACAGATGAAGCTAGCAAATTTGATCGAAAGGTTTGTTTTGATGCAAAAAATATTTCTCCTCAGGTTAGTTGGGGAACAAACCCAGAAATGACATGTGCAATTACAGATAAAATCCCAGATTATGTATTTGATACAAATAAAACAGGCAATAATATTAAACAAATATCTTTCAAACGTGCTCTTGAATATATGGGATTGACACCTGGGATGCAAATAGAAGGGATAAAACTAGATCAGGTTTTTATAGGCTCTTGTACAAATGCACGCATAGAAGATTTAAGAGAAGTTGCCAATATCGTAAAAGGTCATCAATTGGCATCTGGTATTAAGAGGGCAATGATTGTACCAGGTTCTGGATTGGTAAAACAGCAGGCAGAGAAAGAAGGAATTGATCGTATTTTTAAAGAATCTGGCTTTGAATGGCGTGATCCTGGATGCTCTATGTGTCTTGGCATGAATGCTGACCGATTACAGCCAGGAGAACGGTGTGCTTCCACTTCCAATAGAAACTTTGAAGGAAGACAGGGAAAAGGAGGGCGAACGCATTTAATGAGCCCTTCAATGGCAGCTTATGCAGCAATTAAAGGATATATAGCAGATGTTAGAGAGTCCTTATAAAATATAATAGAGCTGATGATTGGATAGAGAAAAATATGGAAAAATTTTTAAGTTTAACAGCAAAATCTGGTCTTTTACGTTTGAATAATATTGATACAGATATGATTATTCCAAAACAATATTTAAAAACGATCAGACGCTCTGGTTTAGGAAAGTATTTGTTTTCAGATTTACGTTATGATTCTCAGGGAAATAAAATCAAAGATTTTATTCTTAATCAACATCCAGATATAAAAATATTAATTGCAGGGGATAATTTTGGATGTGGTTCTAGCCGTGAACATGCACCATGGGCATTATTAGATTTTGGTATTCGAGTTATTATTGCATCAGGGTTTGCAGATATTTTCTATAATAATTGTTTTAAAAATGGAATTTTACCAATTAAGCTTTCTAAAGAAAACATTCAAGAGATCATTAATTTAAACAGTTTGATCATGACTGTTGATCTTGAAAATCAACAATTGCTTTGTAAAAAACACCGTGTTTATTTTAAAATTGATTCTTATCGTAAAGAGGGGTTGCTCAAAGGCGTTGATGATATCAAAAGAGCGCTACAGCATAAAGATAAGATTAATCGGTTTGAATCTGTCTATTTTAAAAAATTTCCCTGGTTGGCTCCATAATAAATTGGATCTGAGGGATAGGGAAGTTAAGAAGAAATAGAGAATAGGATGATCATTAAAAAAGATTTTTAATTTTATAATCTGGGTAAAAATAGGAGGAAAGGTGTATACAATATTATTATTGGCAGGAGATGGCATAGGTCCTGAAATTTTGGAGCAGGCAGAAAAAGTAATCTATCAATTTCGTTCTATTCTAACGTATCAAAAAGCATTGATTGGAGGAAGTGCAATTGATCAGGAAGGAGAGCCTATATCAGAGCAAACCTTGAAATTAGCTAAAGTATTTAATGCTGTTTTATTAGGGGCTGTTGGAGGAGATAAATGGAATGCTCTTCCTTTGGATCAAAGACCAGAAAAAGGATTGCTTAAACTTAGAAAAGAATTGGGTCTTTACGCAAACATCAGACCATTAGAGATTTTTCCTGCCTTAATGTCTTTGTCCCCATTGAAAGAGAATCGCCTGCAAAATGTTGATTTTGTCATTGTACGTGAGCTAACAGGAGGGATATATTTTGGACGTCCAAGGGGAAATAAAGGAGATCAAACACAAGGAGAGGGCAAATCTGGCAATCGTAAAGCATGGAACACAATGATTTATCATGAAACAGAGATTGCGCGAATTGCTCATACTGCTTTTAAACTGGCAAGAAAAAGGCGTAAAAAACTTTGCTCAATTGATAAGGCAAATGTATTGGAATGTATGAGATTATGGAGAGAAATTGTTGAAGAAATTCACCATAAATTTTATCAGGATGTTGACTTATCGCATATGTATGTAGATCATGCAGCCATGCAGATCATTCATAAACCTGCTGAGTTTGATGTGTTATTAACACCGAATATGTTTGGAGATATTCTTTCAGATGAAGCTGCTATACTCACAGGTTCATTGGGCATGTTAGCTTCTGCTTCATTAGGGGCACCAAACTCAGAAAAAATACAAGGGATATATGAGCCTATTCATGGTAGTGCGCCTGATATAGCAGGTCAGGATAAGGCAAATCCAATTGGTTTATTATTAAGCTTGGCAATGTTATTGGAATTTTCTTGTAATCAAATAAAACTTGCGCAAAAAATACGCCAGTCAATTGAAAAAACATTGCACCAAGGGTATCGGACATCTGATCTTTATACAGAAGGGTATACAAAATTATCAACTGATGAGATGGGTAATAAGATCATTGAAAATCTTGCTTGATATTGATATGTTTAGATTAATAAAAATATTACCGTGAAAAGAAACAAACACTTTATAAATAAAGTGTTTTTTAAGCAGAACCATTAATATTAATGGTTCTGTTTGAAAGTTTGGGCAATTAACAAAAATGCGTGTTTTCTTTTAATCAAAATCAAGTATGATTAGTTATTTTGAGCGTGGTAAGATATTTAAATTAACTAAATTGATTTAAAAGTAATTTCCCAGCCAGACTTAGGCTGATAATAATCATGATCGGTTTAATTAGTTTCCCACCAAAATGACTTGCAAGTTGTGCCCCTATATATCCACCAATAATCTGTCCACATCCCATAATCAAACCAATCATAATCAACGTTTTTCCACTAAAAAGAAAAACAATTAATGAAGCTAAATTCGTAATAAAATTAAGAGGTTTTGCGTGTGCGATTGCCTGTTTGATCATCATGCCAAGACCTGCTCTATGAGCAATTGTAAGGAAAGATCCCGTTCCAGGACCAAAAAAGCCATCATACCATCCAATTAAAGGGCACAGAAAATATGTATATGTTTTTATAGAAAGCTTTGATTTTTGAAGAGGTTGGTCAAGAGAAGGAGAGAATAAAAAATATAAGGAGATAATAATTAAAAGAAAAGGAATAATCAATGTAAGGAATTCTGCATTCAGTTTTAGGACGGATAAGGAACCTATAATACTAGCTATAAAACACAATAGAGCTGCATATTTTATCCAGGATAAATCAATTAATCCATTACGATAATATGTAAAACTTGCACTGGCAACACCAAAGCTTGCTTGTAATTTTGAGGTTGCAAGGGTTGCAATAGGGTTAATTCCAATCAGGGAAAGGGTAGGGATAACAATAAGGGCTCCTCCTCCAGCAATGGAATCGACGATGCTTGCAAAAATACTAATGAAAAAGAGTAAGATAATCCAATCAATCGTAATACCATCTATCATATAGCTCGAACCTCTATCTTAAAATATATGTTTCTTATCAAAAATGATTCTGATCTTTTATGTATCATAAACAAGGTTGACGCCTGATAGAAAATTATGTTTTTTAGTTGATCTTGTTATTCAATGGTTTTAATTTTTAATTTTAAAAAACAGCAAATTAATTTTGAAGGAAATTTTTCTTATATGCCTTTGTTGATACTGGCTCTTAATATTTTTTTAATGCCTAAAAGTTTCAATTTCTGTCATTTATAGAAAACCAGATAAATTCACTTTATACCGTAAATTTTACGCGTATTTTTTATAATACCAAGTTTTTTCCTGTTCGAATATTAAATCCAAACTTGGGTGATATAGTATAAAGTTTCTTTTTATAGCCCTATGTTTTCTATCTATAATTAGGCATTCTCATGCATTAATAAATCATGATTGTTAATCATAAGTTATTAATACAAGCTTATATTTTTTAAGCGTTTTATAAAACAGAAATAATTATAAGAAGATCTCTTATAAAACAGCATTTACATTCTGTTTATTCAATGATCTTTTTCAAGTTTTTGATCAATTTCCTGTTTTTGACTCTTGCTTAGTTTAGACGCCAAAACGGTTAAATCCTGTTTTATTTTCTGATCTATTACACTGTCTTGATTTTTTTGTTTATTTTTTAAAGATCTACTGATCCAGTAATAGGAAGAGGCAAAATCTTTTGGAACATATTCTCCTTTTGCATACATAATTCCTAAATTATATTGTGCATCTGCCTGGTTTTGATCTGCTGCTAATTTATAATATTTATAGGCTTCTGGATAATTTTTAGGGATATCTTTACCAAGTGTATATAATACTCCAAGCTGGAATTGGGCGTCTGCATGGTTTTGGTTGGCTGCTTGTTTAAACCAGGAAATCATCTGATTTATATTTTTTTTAACACCTAACTCTCTAGCATACATAATTCCTAAATTATATTGGGCATCCACGTATTTTTTTTGAGCTGCTTTTTTAAAATATTTGATGGCTTTTTTATAATCTTGTTGAACATTAATTCCTTCAAAATACATAACTCCAAGATAATAATTTGCTTCAGCATCATTTTTTTTAGCACGTTTCATCAACGCTCTATAATCATAGCTATCATTTGATGTATGGGTTTGTGTATTATACCATGAAAGGCTTGTGGGTATGTAAAAGAGAGAAATGAGGAATAACAGAGAACATAAAACAATTCCGAAATTTGATTTTGGTAAGCTTGATTTCATTATAATTACCTCAAGGCAGTTTTAGCATGGTATGTTTGTATAATTTTAGTACAGCATTTTTTATAATATTCTTCAAGTCATGAATAATCAAATTTTAATAGTTTGGCATAGGAATGTATTCTTTTATTGTTTTAATGATAAGGCTTGTTGATGATTATAAAACAAGTCAAGAATCATCCTTCCTAGAAAGCGTTTTGATCTAATTTAGCATTGTGACCTAAGTTACTATTATAAAAAACGAATGATTATTAAAATTCATAAACGGCAAATTGTTTATTTTTTTAAAAAAAGTTTATAAGCAATACTATGTGTTTCTCGTTTATAAACCATACCACATTCTTTTAGGAAATTCTGAAAGGTTTTTTCATTTGGATTTTTGATTTGAAACCCAATCAGGACACGACCGAATAATAATCCATGATGACGATAATGAAACAAACTAATATTCCAGCGTCCATTTAGTAAAGTTAAAAATTTCGATAAAGCGCCTTTATGTTCTGGGAATTGAAAGCTATATATGTATTCAGAAAAAGAATGATTGGGCTGCCCACCAACCATATAACGAACATGCATTTTTGCAGTTTCATCATTTGATAAATCCCAGGCTTGGTATCCAGATGCTTGCAAGCTGGTTAACGCTCCATTAATGTTTTGTCCATCAGAGAGTTGAATGCCTACTAAAACCAGAGCCTGGTCTGGATCTGCATAGCGATAGTTAAACTCTGTCACAGCATAGCCTCCCAATGAATGAACGAAATGCTTGAAGCTATCTGTTTTTTCAGGGATTTTAACGGCGATTACGGCTTCTCTTTGTTCTCCTAATGAACACCGTTCTGAAATATATCTTAAACTGTGGAAATTAACATTGGCACCACTTAGAATGCCTGCGATTTTAAGATGTTTCAGATCCATGTTTTCAAACCAATCTGGTTTTTTATTCTGGCTTAAAAAAGCTTTCATGCCTGCAATTGATAACGCTCCAGATGGCTCTGAAATCGCTCGTGTATCTTCAAAAATATCTTTAATGGCAGCACATATTTCATCATTGCTAACTGTGATCATATCATCTACATAATGATGTGCGAGACGAAATGTTTCTTCTCCAACGCATTTAACAGCAACGCCATCTGCAAACAGACCAATTTGGTCTAAAATAATTGGAGCCCCAGCTTTAAAGGCTTTTGTCATGCTTGCGGCATGTTCAGGTTCAACTCCTATGATTTTTACATGAGGTAAAAGTGATTTATAATAACTGGCAATGCCTGAAATTAATCCCCCACCTCCGACAGGAACAAAGATGAGGTTAAGGTCATTTTGTTGTTGTGACATCTCAAGTGCAATGGTTCCTTGTCCTGCAATAATATCTGGATGCTCAAATGGAGGAATAAAACATTTTCCCGTTTTTTCTGCAATTTCCAGAGCTTTTTGATTAGCCTGATCAAAACGATCTCCATATAGTATGATTTCGGCTCCTAATTGTTTGACAGCATTGATTTTAATCTCTGGAGATGTTTTAGGCATAATGATTTGGGCATTTAGTTCTAATGTTTTGGCTGAAAGCGCAACTCCTTGCGCATGGTTTCCAGCAGAAGCTGCAATAACTCCTTTTTGTTTTTGGTCAGAACGCAAGTGAATCATACAATTATGAGCCCCTCTTATTTTAAAAGAATGGACGATTTGTAAATCCTCACGTTTTAGAAATACATGACACCCAAGTTTTTTGGATAAAACGGTTAAATGATCAAGAGGGGTTTGTTTAACAATATTATAAATAGGGGCTAATAGTGTTTTTTGTAGATAATCATGGGCAGATAGATTCTTGTGATTCTGTATGATTGTTTTTACAGACATAAAACTTCCTTAAGTTAGAGCATTATGAGATTGTCTTATCTAATAAATTTAGGTCACGGACCGCTCCTTTATCAGCGCTTGTTGCCAAGTGTGCATAAGCTTTTAAAGCTGATGAGACTTTACGGTCACGCTGTTTTTCAGGTTTCCAGGCTTGTTTTTGTTTGTTTTTCATGTTTGTAAAGCGCTGTTGGAGGATATGATTGGGAATATCTAATATAATAGATCTTTCTGGTATGTTAATTTTGATTATATCGCCATTTTCAATAAGAGCGATGTTTCCTTGATTTGCAGCTTCTGGAGAAATATGACCAATTGATAATCCAGAGCTTCCTCCT
Source organism: Maricaulaceae bacterium (assembly GCA_965183855.1). Classification (GTDB taxonomy): domain Bacteria; phylum Pseudomonadota; class Alphaproteobacteria; order Caulobacterales; family Maricaulaceae; genus CBCYMI01. The sequence goes on from CBCYMI010000016.1 coordinate 44,676, forward strand.
GAAAAACGACCATCTGTAATAAGGGCGCATTCTTTATCCAGTTTCATGGATTTCAAATAACTGGTTGGGTATAGCATTTCCTGCATGCCAGGTCCTCCTTTTGGACCTTCATAACGGATTACGATCACGTGCCCTTTTTTTACTTCTCCTGTTAGAATTCCGTTAACTGCATCTTCTTGGCTTTCAAATACAATTGCTTTTCCTTTAAAAACCCAGTTTTCTGGAGGAACTCCAGCAGTTTTAACAATACAGCCATTTTTTGCTAAATTGCCTGTTAAAACAGCAAGTCCTCCTTCTTTACTATAGGCATGATGAAGATCACGAATACATCCTGTTTCACGATTTGTATCCAAATGATCCCAATAGCAATCTTGACTAAAAGCTTGATTGGTTATAATTCCTGCAGGAGCTGCCTGGTAGAAGTGTTTTGTTTTTTGAGAATGGGTTTGTAAAATATCATACTCTTTAAGAACTGCTTTAAGATTTTCTCCTGCAATATGTGTGACTTCTGTGTGAATCAGATCTGCTCTTTGTAATTCTCCAAGAATCGCTATAACGCCACCAGCACGATGCACATCTTCCATATGATAGTCTGGATGTGATGGTGCAAGTTTACATAAATTTGGTGTTTTTCTAGATAAACGATCAATATCTTTTAAAGTAAACTCTATTTTGGCTTCTTGAGCTGCTGCTAACAGATGCAAAATTGTATTTGTAGAACCCCCCATTGCAATATCCAGTGTCATTGCATTTTCAAATGCTTTGAAATTAGCAATATGGCGTGGTAATGCTCTGATATCATTATGGTTATAATATTGTTTGCACAAGGTGATAATGTGTTGTCCTGCTCGTAAAAAAAGCTCTTTACGTTTTTGATGCGTTGCCAATAAGGAACCATTGCCAGGGAATGCAAGACCAAGCGCTTCTGTTAAACAATTCATTGAGTTTGCTGTAAACATGCCAGAACAAGAGCCACATGTGGGACAGGCATTTTGTTCAATCATCTGACTTAACTGATCTGAAACATCTGGATCTGCACCTGCAATCATCGCATCAACCAAATCAAGTTTTTGTTTGCCAGGCGTATAACTGGAAGCTTTATCAATGTGGATTTTTCCAGCCTCCATTGGTCCACCTGATACAAAAATTGTTGGAATATTCAGTCGTAAACATGCCATAAGCATGCCAGGCGTGATTTTATCACAATTAGAAATACAAATCATTGCATCTGCACAATGTGCATTGACCATGTATTCAACAGAATCTGCAATTAAATCTCTGGAAGGCAGGCTATATAACATGCCATCATGTCCCATCGCAATACCATCATCAACTGCAATTGTATTAAATTCTCGTGCAATGCCACCAGATTTTTTAATTTCTGAGGCAACCAGATCTCCGATGTTTTTTAAATGAACATGACCTGGAACGAATTGTGTATAGGAATTAACAATTGCAATTATTGGCTTTCCAAAATCCTGTTCTTTAACGCCAGTTGCACGCCATAAAGCACGTGCTCCTGCCATATGTCTTCCTTCAATTGTTGTTGCGGAGCGTAATTTAGGCATATTGATTTCTTTCCTGTCTGGAGAATTTTCTATTTATTTCTCAACATAATCCAACCAACCCCATTCATCTTTGGTTTTATGTGAAAAAAGACCCAGGAAAGCGTTTTGTATGCTTCGGGTAATGGAGCCTGGTTTTCTAGAGCCAATGGAGATTTGATCAATGCTAATAACAGGAACGATTTCTGCAGCGGTTCCTGTCATAAAAATTTCATCTGCTAAATATAATGTTTCTCTTGGAAGATCTTGCTCTATGACGGGATAGCCAAGTTTATGTGCAAAAGTTATGACTGTATCACGCGTAATTCCTGGTAGAATGGAGGCATGTGCTGGAGAGGTTATCAGTTTGTTATTCTTTACAATAAACAGGTTCTCACCAGCGCCTTCAGAAAGAAGACCGTGAATATTAAGGGCAATTCCTTCTTGATAATGATGTCTTTTGGCTTCTCGAGAAATTAATTGTGATGAAAGATAATTCCCTCCTGCTTTTGAAAGAGCAGGCATGGTATTGGGAGCAAGGCGAGACCATGAAGAGATACATGCATTAATTCCATTTTCCATACTATCTTTTCCTAAATAGGATTCCCAGGGAAAAGCTGCAATCATAACTTCCAAAAAGAGATCTTTTGGAGGACATAGCCCAAGCCCGATATTTCCAATAAATGCAAGAGGTCTGATATAGGCAGATTTAAGATTATTTTTACGAATGGCTTTACGACAAGCTTCCATTAATTCATTTTTTTTAAAACGAGTGTATAAATCATAAATTTTCATTGAATTAAAAAGTCTTTCAATATGGTCCTCCAATCTAAAAATAGCAGGACCATTAGGTGTTTCATAGGCTCTTATTCCCTCAAAGAATGAAGATCCATAATGTAGTGCATGCGTTAAGACATGTACGTTAGCGTCTTGCCATGCAAGAAACTTACCATTAAACCAGATTACATTTTGTTGATTCGTTGATTTTTTCATGAAATTTACTCTTTAATAATTCAGACATTGAATATTTATGAAACTAATAAAAGCATACTTCTTTTTCAAGCTTGTGCTGAATAATGCTTGTCAGGTTTTGAAATAGTTTGACAATCTATCACATCAATTAATTTTGTTAACTGATTATTTAGTTGTGTGATGGGGCGATGACCATGAAGGTGGAGTTGAATAGAAAATTGCTCTGCGTTTTTTTGTTCAACATTCATGGTCTGAATTTTAAATCCGCGATGGCGCACAACTCTAAGGACGCGCTCTAGACTTTCTGGGGCTTGATTAAGCATTAAATTTATGGTCTGTGTGTGCATTTTTCTACCTCCATCATATCACTATTTGACGCACCAGGTGGAACAAGGGGCCAGACATTATCTGTTTCTGAAATGGAAACATGGAGTAAATAGGCACCTTTATAATTGAGCATTTGATCAAGGGCTGTGTTAATCTGATCTTTACGGGTAATTTTTTGTCCTTGAATATCAAAGGAGTTTGCCATTAAGACAAAATTTGGGTTGTCAGATAAATCAGTTTCAGAAAAACGTTTTTCAAAGAAAATTTCCTGCCATTGCCGAACTAGACCTAACCTTTGATTATCTAAAATAATAATTTTAACAGCTAGTTGATATCGCTTAATGGTTGCCAGTTCTTGAACATTCATCATGAAAGAACCATCTCCTGAAACCAGAATAGAAAGATCATTTGGTCTTGAAATTTGTGCACCTATGGCAGCAGGAAGACCAAACCCCATTGTTCCAAGTCCAGAACTGGATAAATGATTTCTTGGATGAGAGAATGACATATGTTGTGCAACCCACATTTGATGTTGACCAACATCACAGGATAAAACACTCTCTTTTGGAAGTTTTTCTGATAATTTTTTTAAAAAGCTTGGGGCATAAATCTTTTGACCTGGATGATCGTACTGCCATTGATGCTTTTGCTTGAGTTTAAGGCAAGATTGGCGCCATGGTTGAATATTGCTATTGGTATGAATATTGGGAATCAGAGTTTTTAAATCACCTTGAAGGCTAATATTGGCTTTTCGAACTTTATTGATTTCTGCGGGATCAATATCCAAGTGCAGGATTTTTGCATTCGGAGCAAAACTGTTTATCTTGCCAGTAACGCGATCATCAAAACGTGCTCCGATAGCAATTAAAAGATCTGATTCCTGGACAGCCAGATTAGCAGATTTGGTTCCATGCATGCCGAGCATGCCTAAGAAATGGGGTGTTTCTGGTGGTATGCTACCAATACCTTTAAGCGTTGTAACAGATGGAATATTTGTTATTTTAATCAGTTTTCTAACTTCATTGACGGCATTTGCACAAGCAACACCTCCACCAATATATAAAATGGGTTTTTGGGACGCTTCAATTAATTGGCGTGCAGCTGGATAATCATTATTCGTATTTTCTGATTTAAACTCAGGAATTGTATTCAGAGAAGGAAAATAGTTTGTTTTCTCTTGTTGTATATTTTTTGGAATATCTATTAAAACAGGACCTGGGCGGTCTGATAGGGCAATTTGAAATGCTTGATCTATAATTTCTGCCAGACATTCTCTTTTTTCTACGATAAAACTATGTTTTGTGCAGGCAAGGGACATGCCAAGAATATCTATTTCCTGGAATGCATCTGTGCCAATTGCAGATAAAGAGACTTGTCCTGTGATTGCAATTATTGGAATTGAATCAAACAGAGCATCTGAGAGACCTGTGATTAAATTTGTAGCACCTGGACCAGATGTTGCCATGCAGACCCCGATTTTACCAGAAGCGCGAGCATAGCCAAGAGCGGATAGAGCAGCTCCTTGCTCATGACGGCATAAAATATGACGAACGCCACTTTCATAAAGTGCATCGTAAATGGGCATAATTGCACCACCTGGATATCCAAATACAGTAGAAACATTATGGGCGATCAATCTTTTTATAATCGTTTGGGCACCGCTTAACATGTGTTTATTTATCCTCTAAAAAGCAGCAAAATAAGCTGTACTGTTTTTGTTGTAAGATTTTGTTTTAACGTCATCCTTGCCATATGAATGATTGTATAAAAAAACCCGCTTCTTTATTTTAGAAGCGGGTTTTTCTTAATTTCTTTTATAAACTGCTAAAGATCTACCCGCATAGTGCCTGCTAGCACTATAATAATAAGGAGGTTTCTAATAATCAAAGCAGTTAATATATGCATTTTTGTTCTTTCTAATTTATTTAATCTCAGCTATTGTTTTGGGACCCTGGGCTCTTTAATATTTATCTCTTCTAACTTTTTCTGGGCGCTGGTTTTTTTTAACTTCTGAGCACGTTTTTTGCTCTTTTTAAATCCTTAAATAGATTTCCAGCTCTTGATTTCTTTTAATTCCTGAAATATCCAGCTTCTTTTAATCTCTTAAACCATCATTTCTTTAATATTCGATCCTTAATCTTTTTCTCTTTTAGTTCCTACCTCTTTGTAGTTTCTGGTTTTTTAGGTTCAAAAAAACCTAACCTCAGAAATTTTGAATCCAGTTTAAAACAATCCAGTTTAAAACAATCCAATATTTTAGCTGAATACCGTTAAGTTTATTAAAAAGCAACCCAATTCTACCATACTAAAATTCTATGAAGAAAATGTCAATTTTTATTTTTATAGTTTTAAAGGTTTGTTTTTCATATATTGGCGGAGTTTTTTACCTGTTTTTTCTATAGGATGTGATTGGATTTTTTCATTAATTTCCAATAATTCAAGATTATCAATTTTTTTATTTTCATTAGATAATCCATCTCCGATTACTTCACCAGAAAGTGTATTGACATATTCTCTTAGTAGAGGGATTGCAGCATTGGAAAAAAGATAACAGCCATATTCAGCAGTATCTGAGATAATCCTGTTCATTTCATAGAGTCTTTTTCGAGCGATCAAATTCGCAATTAAAGGTGTTTCGTGCAAGGATTCATAATAGGCAGATTCTTCAATAATACCAGAGCTTACCATCGTTTCAAATGCAAGTTCAACGCCTGATTTTATAATTGCAACCAGCAAGATATTTTTATCAAAATAGTATTGTTCTTCAATATGCTCATTTGATTGAGGTGCGTTTTCAAAGCTTGTTTTTGATGTTTGTTCACGCCAGGCTAGAAGATCTTGGTCATTATTTTTCCAATCTTGCATCATAACATTGGAAAATTGTCCATTCATAATATTATCCATATGTTTTTCATATAATGGACGAAGGATTTGTTTAAGGGTTTCAGAGATATGATAGGCTTTGAGTTTTTCTGGATTAGAAAGTCTATCCATCATAAGGGTAATGCCACCTAGTTTTAACGCTTCTGTAATAACTTCCCAGCCATTTTGGATTAGTGCTGCTGCAAAACCAGATCCAATACCGTTCGAAATCATTTTCTCATGTGCCAAAATCGTACTGGCTTGTAAGAGACCGCATAGGATGGTTTGCTCTCCCATTAAATCAGATTTTACTTCTGCAATGAAAGAGGAATGCAAGACACCAGCGCGGTCACTGCCAATTGCAGAAGCATATGCTTTTGCTGTTTCTAATCCTTTCTTTTGGAGATCGTTTTCAGGATGGATGGCAATCAGGCTTGGGACTCCAAATCCTCTTTGATATTCGGCTCTTACTTCTGTGCCAGGACATTTAGGTGCGACCATAATTACGGTAATGTCTTTACGGATTTGAATTCCTTCTTCGACAATGTTAAATCCATGAGAGTAAGAGAGAACAGCATTTTTTTTCATCATCGGCATAATTTTATTAATCACAGAGCTATGTTGTTTGTCGGGCGTTAAATTAAGAATTAAATCTGCTTTTGGAATCAGTGCTTCAAACAGATCTGTTTTAAATCCATGTTGGATTGCATTTTGATAGGATGCTCGTTTTTCTTTTATTGCCTCTTCTCTTAACGCATAGGAAATTTGACAGCCTGAATCTCTCATATTAAGCCCCTGGTTTAGACCTTGTGCACCACATCCGAGAATAACAATATTCCAATCTTTAATAAACTGACATCCTTTATTGAATTCAGAGGAATCCATTAATCGGCATTGTCCCAATTGCTTTAGTTTCTCTCTTAATGATAGTGTGTTAAAATAATTGTGCATTGCATTACTCCTTTATGTCAACCCAATGAATATGACAGATTATTCCTGAAAACAAACGTTTATGCCTTACTCTATTTTAGGTACAGGTTCAATGATCAATTTTAATGAAATTGATCATTAACGTTTAAACGTTTAGATGTAAAAAGCAGAATTGGCAATTAATCAATATTTCTATTCTATTTTTATTTTTTTCTTGTCATGAAGGAACAAGCCTTTTAGGTATGAGACTGATTTTATTTTTTTTGTAAATCAGGAGCCATATATGCCAGATCAGAAAACGGATTTAAATACGAGTATTACAGATGCAACCCGATCTCAGTTAAGAGCTTTCGTGCAGCGTATAGAGCGATTAGAGGAAGATAAGCTAACCATTATGGAAGATATGAAGGAAGTATATGCAGAAGCCAAGGCAAATGGGTATGATGTCAAGATTTTAAAACAGGTTATCAGATTACGTAAAATAGATCGTGCTGATCGCCAAGAGCAAGAAGCATTATTGGAACTTTATCTTGATGCAATTGGAGAGCATTAGCTGTTTAAGGATTGAAAAATGACTTTAAATAGAGAGTTTGTTTTTCCATGTTTTGATAGATCTCGCAGAGTGTTTATGTTTTCTTTTGCAGAAAAATACTGCCCATTGTATAGCCTGCTCCAAAGGCGCATAAAATTCCAATATCTCCTGGGTTTAAATCGTTTGAATAACGATTAAATGCAATGATTGCGCCTGCTGAAGAAGTATTTCCATATTCATCTAAAACGATTGGCGCTTCGGTTCTGTTGGCAGGGCGTCCCAGGATTTTTTTTGCTATAAATTCATTCATATGGATATTTGCTTGATGTAACCATATTCTTTTAATTTCATCTCTTGAAATATGCTGTTCTTTTAAGTAATTAATGACAAAGTCTGAGACCATAGGTGTTACTTCACGAAAGACTTTGCGACCGTTTTGCATAAATAATTTGTCCAGCTTTCCAATTCCTTCTGGAGAAGCATTATTTAAAAAACCAAAATTATTCCGAATATTGTTAGAAAATTTTGAGTGGAGACGTGCACTTAATATTTTCCAGTCCTGTCCATATCCCTGGTCGAGATAATCAGAGCGCTCAATTAAAATAGCACTTGCGGCATCTCCAAAAATAAAATGACTGTCTCGATCACGAAAGTTGGAGTGTGCAGTGCATAATTCTACATTACATAATAGAATAGAATTTACTTCTTGCTGATGGATAAGTGCTTCTGCCATTTTTATTCCATAGACAGCTGTTGAGCAAGCAGCACTCATATCAAATGCAAATCCATTAATACCAAGTGCGTGTTGTACTTCTATTCCAAGAGAAGGATAGGCTCTTTGCATATTTGAAGAAGCCATAATGAGGACATCAATATCTTTTCCTTTTCTATCCAGTTTTTTTAAGGCGTTTTGTGAAGCAAGTACAGCCATTTCTGCCATTACAGAAAGCTCATCATTTCTTCTTTCTCGTATCCTGGTTGCCATAATATTAACATCAAGAATTGACTCTTTAGCAATTGCATATCTTGATTTAATGCCAGATACTTTTTCAATAAATTCAAGAGAAGAATATTCAAGTGCCTTTTTCTTTCCTTGTTTAATACAAGAAGCATGTAATTGATTATAGCGATCAACATAATAATTAAAAGAAGTTACCAATTCCTGATTGGAAATGGAATATGAAGGTGTGTAAACACCTGTTGAACGAATAACAAGTTCTGTCGTCACGATTGACACTCTCCTATACTGCGAGCCTTCTTCTTATTTAATGTGTTTTTGATGTTATAAACAATAGAAAATAATTTCCTTGAAAGAAAAAGATGATTTTTAAAGAAATATAGGCTTTTCTTTTTTCTTAATAGATGAACAATTTCAGGCTTATAAAAAGAAGCTTTCCAATTTGCAAAGATTAAGTATCAAATTAATAAATAAAGTTTGTTTTTTAAAAAAACACTCTTGGAAAATCAATAATGAAATGAGATTTCAGATATTAATCTATTATTCGTTTTTATAATAAGCTTCTGATTGCATTTCTTTTAATCTGGAGATTGTTCGTTCAAAAGGCTTTGTGTTTGTTTTTTTTGGAAAAAGAAGTGAAAGAGGAATTTCTGCGAATATGATTATTTTTTTCTTACGATCATAGAGAATATCAATGAATAGGGTAAACCGTCTTAGTGTATCGCGTTCTTCTGGGTTTAAAACAGGAAGGTTTTCTAAAAAAATAGTATCGAATGATTCACTAAGTGCATGATAATCTGCACTAGATCTATATTCTCGAAAGAGCTGATCAAATGTCAAACGAACACAATTTCCCTTCACACTTTCAAGTTTCCAAGATCTTCCAAAAACATTAAGTGTTTTAGATCTGGGTTTAAAATAACGGGTTAGGGTTTTCCATAAGGTTTCAAATTTTTTTCGATTTTCAGAATTTAAGGGTGAGAAATAAACAGTATTTATATCTGAGAATCTTTCACGAAAATCATTACACCCCTTCATATGTAAAACATGTAATTTATTCCGGAGAAAAGAAATAAATGGCAGAAAAAGACTTCTATTAAGTCCATTTTTATACAGGTTTTCTGGAACTGTATTTGATGTAATGATGAAAGACACACCTTCCTTGATCAAATAGGTAAATAATCTTGATAAAATCATTGCATCTGTGATATCAATGACCTCAAATTCATCGAGATAGATTAATTGGTGATTACGTGCAATATATTTTGCGATTGGGGGAATCGGATCATCTTTAAATTTTTTGCGATATTCTGGTTGTTTAAGCCGTTCTTTTTTTGGAAGATGACGCCAATAGGCAATTTGTTTATGAATTTTTTCCATAAAATCATGAAAATGATAGGCTGCTTTGAGTTTTTCATTAATGGTTTCAAAAGCAAGGCTCGATAACATGGATTTTCCTCTTCCAACAGAGCCCCATAGATACACGCCTTGAAAATGACCTGGTTTCTTTTTTTTAAATGAAAAAAAAGAAATTAGATTGGAAAAAGAATAGGTTTGTTGATAGGTTTTAATAAATGACTCTAATGATTTTGCAATTTTAAACTGTTCTGGATCTGATTTTATTTTTTTCTGTTTAACAAGGTTTAAATAATGTTCCAAAAACAGAGTATGGTCTTTAGATCGAGCAGGGGTTTTCATGTTAAATCTATCTGTTTTTAAAAGATAAAATCCTGTTTTCCTATTTAATTTTTGGATCTGGAAGTTTATCAAATTCCTATTTCTGAGTTTTATTATTTGATATAAATTCTTTTATTCTGAAAGTCTATGCTTTATTGGAAAAGAATGAAATGATCCATATAATAACTATGCTATCGTGATGTTTTTAACAGGTTTTTTTGGATCTGAACAGGGGCTTTTGGGTTGTTTCCAAGATAAAAATACCAATATTTTCCATTTTCCCAGAAAAGAGCAGGAACTTCAATATTCCAATCTTTTTGAGCAAGAATTTCTGTAAGATTCTCTCTTAGTTTTCTGTTTTTTTCTAAATAATGATCTATATTTTCAATTGATTTGATGTGTTGGGGTTTAAATTTTTCACAGTGTAATTTATAGGGAATAGAAGTCCAGTTTTTGTTTTGGGAAAGATCGGCTGCGATATATTTTTCAGATAAGCAAGATCTGTTTCTTCTAACATATGTAATGACGCGAGTATCAATTTGATTTTTGTGTAAAAAATCAAACTCGGATTTCTGATATGCAATACAATCAGGGCAAGAACGAAATCCAACAAGATATAATTTTTTTCCCAGTTTCAAAATCAAGTTTTTGAGGTGTTTTTGGCAATCGTTTACCTTGAATAGGAATTTGAGGCAGTAAGATCAGGGAAGTTAATCCCGCAAAGAAAACAACCGATATTGCAAGGATAAAAAACCAGGCTGGATGTTTAATCATCGGCTTTGATTTGTTTTTAAGCATAAAACGCTCCAAAATCAGATAATTTTTGTAGACTATTTTCACAAATATAGATTTAAATTCAAATTAAACAAGGAAAATTATAACTTAAATACAGGAAGGATATTGATTTACGCTTAATAAGGGGAAAGTTTAACGGTATTCTTTTTTAGAAGTTACCATTCTAACAGAGAAGCATTTTCTTTTAACCAATTTTTTGAATATTGATAATCAGGGAGATAAAATCTGACCTGTTGCCAATATTTGGGAGAATGATTAAATTCAATCAAATGGCAAAGTTCATGGACAATAATATAATCGATAACCCTCAAAGGAGCCATGATAATTTTCCAATTATAAAAGATTTCATTTTTAGAATTACAACATCCCCAACAAGCGGTATAGGTTTTAATAGAAATTTTTTTAGGAGATAGTTGCATTTTTTTTGCGAATGAGATTGTTCTTTGTTTTAAAAGCATGCCTGCTTTTTGTTTATACCAGTCTTTCAACAATGCTTGAATTAAGTGTGGTTGGTTTTGAACGGATAGTTTGATTTTAATTTCCAGTGTGTTTTCTGTAAGATGGATGTTATTGTGTGGTTCATATTCTATATTCAATTGATAATACTGTCCTAAATATAAAAAGGATTCTCCTGTTATGAATTGTTTTGCAATATAATTTGGCAATTGATTTTGAGTTTCAAGCTTTTTTCTAATCCATGCGGCTTTTTTTTCTAGAAAATGGTTGATTTGTTGATTTGTAAATGTTTTTGGTACTAAAAGGTCTATCGAATCTTTTTTGATACTTAATGCGATAGTTTTTTTTCTGTTGGTACGTTTTATGTTAATATCAAATTTTATTTTTGTACTCATCAAGTCAGCTCTGAAAAAGTATAGTTTTGTAAATCTCAGTATGTAGGTGTCTTGTATTTTATTATATCCTGGTAACGAAAACAATCTATTGTATGATCATTCACCATGCCAACAGCCTGCATGAAAGCATATACAATGACAGGTCCGCAAAATTTAAATCCCCTCTGACGTAATGCTGTTGATAATGCTTGTGATTCTATTGTTTGTGTTGGAACCATATCTGTTGTTTTCCAATGGTTTTGTCGAGTTTCTCCATTAACAAACTCCCAAATCCATTTGGAAAATGAAATACCTTCTTCTTGCATTTTTATATAAGCATGCGCATTTGAAATCATAGCTTTGATTTTTGTTCTTGAGCGAATAATTGCTGAATTATTTAATAATTCTTCATATTTTTTTTGGTCATAATGTATGATTTTTTCTGGATTAAAACCGTCAAATGCCAATTGAAGTGCTTTTCTTTTTTTTAAAACTGTAATCCATGATAATCCAGCTTGAAATCCATCTAACATTAGTTTTTCAAATAATGCCATGTCTTCTTTGACAGGAACACCCCATTCTGTATCATGATAAAGACAGTATGTTTCATCGTTTTTATCAACCCATTGACACCGTTTAATCATATTTAACTCCTTTTATTGTGTGTCCGTTTTAAACATAACGTATAAAAATGACATTTTGGGTGTTATAAATCCTGAGACGGATGAACAGATTGCTTTTTTTCTTGCCACCAATCTGGCTTTATGATTTCTATTTGACAACTTTGTTTTTTTGGGTCATCAAAATGTTTAACCTGCATTAATTGGGAAAATATAGATGAATTTTCTATTTTAAAATCAGATAGGATATCCAGTCTTATTAATGCAAATCCAGTTATAAAATCTTGTTTTGTATTACATGGAAATATGTAATAGCCTTTTCCAGCTTTTTTATTTTGAAACGTAACTTCCAAAGTTTGAAGCGCTTGCTTTTTATCTCTGTGATCTAAAAATTCTGAATAGTTTGGATTGTTTTCTTTTGAAAGTATGAAAGGTAGAATGCGTTTTCGAACATTGCTTTTTCTATGAATTCGACTGATAACCTCCTGACCGATAAAACAGCCTTTTTGAAAAGAAATTGCGCCTAACAAATCAAGATTCAGTTCGATTGGATAAAATGATTTGTCAGAAGGAAGCGCTTCTTTAAGTTCAAAAAAACCATTCCGATGACAATAGCTTTTATAGGATAAGGTATTTCTGGTTTGATTTGAGATATAGGTGAGGAGGTCTTGAGTTATAAAGCACTGTAAAATAAGGCTGTTTGGTCTTGGATCTTCAAATGCTATGATTGAATCTGACTGGTTAAGCTTTTTAAGAATTTCCTTTTTCATAGAAGCATTTTTTTTATTTAATAAAAGAGCTGTGCAATATAAATCTGTTTTTTTAATATCAAGTTCAAGTCTTAAACGATAAAATCTCAATTTTTGAATCAATTCTGGGCAAGTTGAATCTGCAACATCAATAAAGATGGCTTTTAATTCATTCGTATTTGTTTTTGAACTCTGTTTATCCTTTATTGTATAATCAGAATTTGCTTTCTGTAAGCAAGTTTTTTCTGATTTTGGCAAGCGTATGAAGAAATCACTGATTGATTTTCCCTGAGGGGTTAAAAGAGCTCCATATAAATCCTGCTTTTTTTTAAGTTTATTTATGTCTTGGGTGATCAGGCGTTGTAAAAAGGGTTCTATTTCTTGTCCCTTTATTTTGATCAATTTTCTGTTGAGCAAAACCATTTCTGATAGTAAGTTAGATAATGGAATAGGAAATGGGTTTTTTGCCCCCTTTTTTATAGAAAGAATCATAGTATATTTATATCCTAAAATAAAAGATTTATCAAAATACGCATTTGGTAGGCATGAATCAACTCTTATAAGCTAAGAAGTGAAAAGAAAAAATAATTTATTAAAACAGAATTGACCGTTTTTAATATCAGAACTTAAAAAATACAAATTTGATTTTTTAGTGGATTGTTAAAATTGCACACTTGTTTATGATAATGAGGTGAAATTAGAGTGTTTTAGAAATATTTCTGATCTGATAGAAGGTTTTGGAGAATCTCTTTAAACATGTATATATTTTTTTTTGGGGTCAGAAATTTAAGAAACGCATTTGATTTGTTCATCAGAAAGGGATTTGTTCATCAGAAAGGAAAGTTTAATGTCTACGCTTTATGAACTTGTTATTCAGGAAGGCATGATAGTTAATCATTTTGGTAAATTTAAGACCGATATTGCCATTAATAATGGAAAAATCAGTGCAATTGGAAATATTCATAAAAGTCAGGCTCGACAGGCTTTAAACGCAAAAGGATTACATGTTTTGCCAGGCGTAATTGACACACAAGTGCATTTTCGAGAACCTGGTTTAGAATGGAAAGAAGATCTCGAAACAGGATCAAGAGCTGCTGTTATGGGGGGTGTGTGCACTGTTTTTGAAATGCCAAATACAAATCCATCTACCATCAATGAAGTTAACTTGAAGGATAAACTTGAACGGGCAAAAGGACGTATGCATTGTGATCATGCATTTTATATTGGAGCAACAAAAGAGAATATAAATGAGTTAAAAGAGCTTGAAACGCTTGAAGGATGTTGTGGTATTAAAGTGTTTATGGGAGCATCAACAGGTTCTTTATTGGTTTCAGATGATCTTTCTATTTTTCAGATTTTAAACAAGATTAATAAAAGAGCAGCATTTCATTCTGAAGATGAGTATCGTTTGGAAGAAAGACGGAGCTTGGCGATCAAAGGAGATTATCAGTCTCATCTTATTGTTAGAGATGCAAAAGCAGCGATACAAAGCACAAAACGTTTGGTTGAGCTGGCTAGAAAAGCAAATAAAAGAATTCATGTTTTGCACGTTTCAACCCAAGAAGAAATCAAGTATTTGAAAGCTTATAAAGATATTGCAAGTGTTGAGGTCACGCCCCAGCACCTTACTTTATTTGCACCGGAATGTTATGAAAAATTAGGATCTTATGCTCAGATGAATCCTCCTATTCGGGATAAACAGCATCAGGAAGGGCTGTGGTATGGCATTCATCAGGGAATAGTTGATGTGATTGGCTCAGATCATGCGCCACATAGCTTAGAAGAAAAATCCAGACTTTATCCTGAAACGCCTTCTGGCATGCCAGGTGTTCAGACCTTGGTACCTGTAATGTTAAATCATGTTAATCAGGGGAAGCTCAGTATTGAACACTTTGTTGACTTAACATCTTATGGAGCGACACGTCTTTTTCCAATGAAATGTAAAGGAAGATTAGCAGTTGGCTATGATGCTGATCTGACACTGGTTGATTTAGATAAAACAAGGCGTGTTGAGCAAGATTGGCTTGTTTCAAAGTGTGGTTGGTCTCCTTTTCAAGATTGCTCTCTAAAAGGATGGCCAAAATCTACGATTATAAGAGGAAATATTATTATGTTCGAAGATGAATTGCTAAAAACAGGTTATGGGAAGCCAGTTAGATTTTTTTAATTTAAAAATAGAAATATTGGTTTTGATGCCCGTTTATAAAAGGCACTGAGATTAAAAAAAAAGAAAGTAGAGATTTGCTCTACTTTCTTTCTTATAATTCGTCATTAAAAAAATACGTTTTTTGTGAAAACGGATAACATTTTTAGTTTTATTTATACTAATAATCTAAATTTGATGTGTTTTCTCTAACTTTCAAAATGAATTGTAATTTTCCTTCTTTTTGCTCTTTAATATCAAAAAGATTAACAAAGACACCTTCATTTGTAAGTTTAAAATGATCATTTTCTAGATATTTTTCTGTAATAAACTGTGTAAATTCAAGCTCATTATGAAGAGGAAAATGATATTGAACAGATTCTGGCTTGAATTCATGCTCAGTTACATCTTTATAATCTATTTCAACCAAGAGACATTCATTTGCAGAAACAGAGTCTAAATTATTTAAAACCGTTTTTTTGCTATTTATAGAACAATTCTCTAGTTTAGATAGGCTTTGTTTAACTTCAATCTCAGGTTTAACAATAGTAATTGTACTAGTTCTTGCTGATAATGCATTATTTATGGATTCTAATGAAACTCCAATATTTGACCTTTTATTGATTTGTTCTTCTGTATATGGAGTTGTTTTTAGACTTCTTATAATATTCGCCTGATCTCCAGGAAAGAAACGATCAATGAGTGTCTTACTGTTCTGCAATTTATTATTTCTATAAATTTCATTTTTTATAATATTTATATATTGAGTGTCTGTTTGATATAAAACAGTTAAAAACTCTCCTGTGTTTCCTTCATTTTCTACTATATATGTAATTTGTTCTTCCTTGCCTGATAGGGTATTAAAATTAGAACTTCGATCAGATTTCACCGTAATATTTTGAATTTCCCGATCTTGTTCAACATGTAGTAATAATTGATCCTCAACTAGACCTTCTTCTATTCCATAAATTTGAAATAATATAGGTTGTTCAAAGCGTGAATTCTGATTTGTGTCTTCAATAGAAAGATAACTAAATGCAGGACGCAATGTCCATGCGGGATTTTTAAGGGAAACTTCTTCTGGGGTGAGTTCTACTTTTAGAAGGGCAAAATTGTTATTTTCTTCTGATTTCGGTGGAACGCTTATTGAAAAATTTGCTTGATAATTATGATTGTCAAATACGATAATGTTATCATTATTGGTTCTAATTTTTATTTTCCACCCAGTGCTTGGCAATAATATGCTGATATTATATTCTTTTTCATAATTTGTATCATTTTCCAGACGAAGATAAAATATTTTTTGTGTATTATCATTGATTGTCAATACATTAGCAGGAGAATAATCAGGTGCCAATAATGGGTTTGCATTCTGATTTGGTTGATTTAAATCATCTGGAGAATTAGGCTGATCTGCTTGTTCTCCTATGTAAATCAAATCTGTCGTCAGATAATTTATTCTTGGCTGCATAATAGTGATTGTATGAGGAGAAGTAACTGATTTCCACTGAGTTGGATCATAATCACTATATTTCAGATTTCCTTGAGAAGCTTGATAAGAAGCAATTTTTCCAAGTTGAATCGTTTGCGGAGAAATATTATCATTTGTTTTTATTTCTATTTCAATTTTTTTTTCTTCACCAGAATTAAAATAAAAATATGTATTTTGATATCTTTTACCATCAAGATGATATTGGATATCTGCAAAGTTTGAATTATTGAGTATTTCCTGATTGAAGTGAATAGAAACGGGGGTATTCCCATTATTATATAATGTGTATTGAAAACGAACAGACCCCCCAGGGATTGTCATTGCGTTTTCTCCACCTTCAAGCGCAATACTAAGAATTGACCGTTTTAATATAATTTGATTTGACTTTTCCTGATAAACATTATTAGAAGAATCTCTATAATCTATATGAGCTTCCAGTATAATAGATCCATTTTGTGCATAGGATTGATACCCATAAAAGGCGGAAGCAAATAATGTAGATATAAAAACTATTTTTAAATATGCTTCAAACCTTTTTAAATATAAATTAAGTAGTTTAAATTTCATAATAAATTCCTGTAAAATTATTTAAGCATATCAGGAAAAATACTTTATAATTATAAATTAAATTACAATAAAGATAATATATAAATACTCTATATTCATTACGGTATTTAAATAAAATATAATAAAAATATTATCTAATATAGTTAATTAATCTAAAACAAAAACGTGTATTAATATAAGCTTTATGATTTTGGAAGGTGAAGTTTTATATTTTAAAATGTAAGTCGATATAATATAAAATGATAGAAAAAAATCCATTTGTTAAACAAAAAGCTTTAAGCTAATTGGGATATGATCAGATGGTCTTTCATGCCCTCTATAGGCTTCGTGCATTAGAAAATGTTTGGGTTTTAAGTTAGGAATCTTATCCATGAATGCCTTTGTTAGCCAAATATGATCCAATCTTCTTCCTCGATTGCTTTTTTTCCAATCCCGTGCCCGGTAAGACCACCAGCTATAGAGTTTTTGATCTTCTGGAAAGATATGACGAGCAAGGTCAATAAACTCTCCAGAAGATTGTAACCCATTTAAAGAATCAATTTCAATTGGGGTATGGCTGACAACATTTAATAATTGTTTATGAGACCAGACATCATTATGGTGAGGTGCAATATTAAAATCACCGAGAATAACCAAATCCTGTTTGGCTTTATTTTTAAAATAAGCTGTCATGTTTTGAATGAAGGATAGTTTATGTGCAAATTTTTTATTTGTTTTTGAATCTGGTATATCTCCACCTGCAGGAATATAGAAATTATAAAGTTCAAAAAATTCTGTTTGAATATGGATATGACGCGCTTCCTGTTCAGGGCAGAGTCCAGGGTTGGGCATAATTTTAAAGGGATGTTTTGAAAGAATTGCAACCCCATGCAATCCTTTTTGTCCTAAAATGTGCTGATGTGGATAACCAAATGTTTTAAAAAATGTTTTTGGGAATTCAGCTTCCTGACATTTAATTTCCTGTAAACATAGGAAGTCTGGATGATGTTTTAGGATAAAGTCTGTTATGAGATGATGACGGATTCGTACAGAGTTAATATTCCAGCTGGTGATTTTAAAAACAGGCATTTTTCATCCAGTACATTATAGAATAATACACAAAATACTGAATGATTTTAGTGTATATATTTGTGTTAATTAAATTTGAACGATTAAGTTTTGTGCTAATATTGTTTTAATGTCAAATTATCTTTTAAAGAATAATGCATATTTAAAGTTTTTTATCATTGGGTTTCTTCAAGAATTCCCCCCTATTGTTTGAATTTGTATCATTCTCCTGTGTTTGAAAAAACGTATTCGCTTTGATTAAACATCAATCTTAAAACGCATTTATTTATTTTAAAGAACTGCCTTTTGTTGGAAAGTTAATAGAGAGGGGCGCTTCCAAGTTTATGTCCTCTGGGGGGGATAGAAGAGTAACTTGGAAGCGATTTCATATATATACCAAAATGAAAAAAAATACAAATAAATTTTTTTTAATAATCCTTTTTTATAATCAGGAAAGTTCTTTTTAATTATAAGTTTTATTAATAAGTCATATTTGTTTTTATCTAGGAGATAATCAGAATGATATAATATATTTATGACTTGAAATAAGAATTTATTTTATAATTAATTCTAACATAGAAGCCTGAAAACTGTTTTATGCGTTTTTTGATAGAGAACAAAAATGGCATCTTATTTTATATATACTATCTTGGTCTTCTATTTTTATGAGTTTTTTTTGTGTTTGAATTGATCAAAAATAGTCTTGGGTTGATGTAAATATTTTCTCTTATATTTGTCATTAACACACGTGTTGAAAATCCATAATTATCTTTGGCAATCCATTCAGATAACGTCAATTGATTGTTTTGATTTCTAAAAACAAGAATCAACTCTCCCTCTCTGTTTTTTTTCTTATCTTTCAGAGTGATATAAAGGTCTTTTTGTTCATTTTGATTTACAGATATAATTTCTGTATCATTTAATAAATCAATATTTTTTTTTAATAAAATGGATAAGGGAGTTAGTTTTAATGGGATGTTTTCTTCTGTTTCCAGTTCCTGGTCTATTTGCGTAAGTGTTACGCCATCTGAAATAAGCAGAAGAGGGTTTGATTGTGTATATTCAAATCTGGATTTTCCAGGTCGTTTAAAATAGAGTTTTCCTTTACTGATACGATTTTGTGCATCTACTTGTATAAAATCTGCGGTTAAGGTTTTAAAACGGTTAAGACTGTTTGAAGCTTGTTTTACGGATTTGTTTGTATCAAAAATTTCAGGGCTGTTTGTTGAAACTGTTTTATTTGTTTCATTTCCTGTTTCTTTTGAGCTTTGAGCATGGTTTGAATCTGCTCTATTTTGATGATCATTGATGATATATGAGGTATTGGCAAACGAAACAGAGAGAGAAGCTTTTCCCATAAGACTTAAAAACAGACCGAGGCTGATTAATAAAAAAGCTATTTTTAAATTAGCTCTGATACCAGTCATTTGCTGGTTAAAAGAAGTGTTTGAGATAAACCAGACACCAAAATTCTTATGATCAAAATAATGATATTCTTGTTGATTGCTTTTATAAATATGGTTAAAAGCTCTGTGATTATCATTTTGGTGATAGTGTGTGTGATAAAAAAAAGGGTAAATTTTTATTAAAGAGGTTAAAACGTTCATATTAGACATTTCTTTCTATTATTGATTGCGATCCTGTTAAATAAAAAATAATACAGAGTTACGTTTGTTTTACCTAAAGTATGAAGGCTATTTTCATGTTGACCATATTGAAAATACGATGAATATTTGCTTAATGGGGGCGGTTATAGGTACTATTTAGATCTGGAATGAATTAATTTTTGTTCATGATCAAATATAGCCGTGTTTTTCTATAATCAAAGAAGAATTTAAGCATATTATCGCCTCTATATTTGTATATTTTATAAATTAGATTTAATTTTGGCATTTAACTCTTGGATCATCATCTAACCAGATAGAGAAACTTCTAAAATGGTTTGCTGCTTTCCAGAGTTATTGTATATCAATCTTTTGGCAATAGAGAAAGCTCTACTAAAACGGTTTACTGCTCTGGCAAGAATATTTCTCTCTTACCCCCGTGCCCTGGTGCACTAATCATTCCAGATTCTTCCATTTTTTCAATAATATTTGCAGCTCTATTATAGCCAATTTGTAAACGTCTTTGAATATAGCTTGTTGAAACTTTTCGATCTCTTGCAACAATTTCAACGGCACGATCAAATAATTCATCTCCTGAAGAAGTCATTTCATCCTCTTCTTCCTGGTCTTTTGTGACTTCTTCCAGATAAACAGGTTTCCCTTGTTTTTTAAGATGCTGTGCTACTTTTTCAACTTCACTATCAGATAAAAAAGCACCATGGAGACGACGAATTCTGCCACCTCCAGCCATATATAACATATCTCCTTGACCTAATAATTGTTCTGCTCCTTGTTCTCCCAAAATGGTACGACTGTCAATTTTAGATGTAACCTGGAAACTAATTCGTGTTGGAAAATTCGCTTTAATGGTTCCGGTAATGACGTCAACGCTTGGTCTTTGCGTTGCCATGATTAAGTGAATTCCTGCCGCTCTTGCCATTTGGGCAAGCCTTTGTATTGCTCCCTCAATTTCTTTTCCTGCGACAATCATTAAATCTGCCATTTCATCTATAATTACAACGATGAAAGGCATGGGATCATCCATCAGATTTTCTGTTTCAAAAATAGGTTTTCCTGTTTCTTTATTATATCCCGTTTGAATTTTTCGTTCGAGTTGTTCTCCTGTTTTTTTTGCATTCAAAACACGTGTATTATATCCTGCAATATTTCGAACACCTAATTTAGACATTTTTCGATAACGTGCTTCCATTTCACTGACTGTCCATTTTAAGGCAATAACTGCTTTTTTAGAGTCTGTTACAACAGGAGAAAGCAAATGTGGAATATCGTCATAAATAGATAATTCCAACATTTTTGGATCAATCATAATAAATTTACATTTATCTGGTGGCAGTTTATAAACTAAAGACATAATCATTGCGTTTACACCAACTGATTTTCCAGCCCCTGTTGTTCCTGCAATTAACAAGTGTGGCATCCGCGTTAAATCAACAATAACAGGCTCCCCTTCGATAGAAGCACCAAGAGATAATGGTAAGTTAATATTTGTTTTTGTATAGGCTTCGGAGGTTAATAATTCTCGTAGGAAAACAGTATCACGTCTTGGGTTTGGCAATTCAATTCCAATTGCATTTCTACCAGAAATAACTGCAACACGAGCTGAAATAGCGCTCATTGATCTTGCAATATCGTCTGCAAGACTAATAATTCTTGAAGATTTAACACCAGCGGCAGGCTCGAATTCATAAAGTGTTACGACAGGACCTGCTTTTAACTCCTTTTATTTCTCCCTGGATTCCAAAATCAGTTAAGACATCTAAAAGCCGTTTGGCATTCAGGTTTTGAGTATTATGATCAATGGAAACATCATGCATTCTATTTTTCTTTAAAAATTCAATAGATGGTAACATAAAACCAGAAGTTTGATCTGAATGAGTGTGTGTATCAGGTTTGGAAAAAGAACGATTTTTTTTCTGGAGGGGGGGCATGCTTTTTTTGGGATTTGACTTTGGACGAGCTGATTTCTCAATTTTTATATGATTATTTGTATCTTTTTTCAAAAGTCTCAATAATTGCATATGTATAGATTGTATTATATGCAAACCAGCATGTTTTGCAATTCGAAGAAATGATTTAAACGTATGTACCATTTCTGTTAGATGAACCCAGTTTACCCCAAAATAGAAACATAGGCTGCCCGTGAAAAATAAAGCAGAAAATAAAAGACATGCAATGTCTGATCCAGGAAGATGAATCGTTTTGAATATAAATTTAAAGCTAAAAAAAACACCATCTCCAATTAATCCTCCAAGTCCTGTTGCATAAGGCCAAAGAGCAGGAATAGGGAGGGCTGATACACTTGCTGAAAAGAAAATCGTACACAATATACCAAAAAACATTCTTCCCCAGAATAATTGATCTGTTTTTGAAAAATAACCACGAATGATCCAACTTACTGCCATAACCATTAACAAGGATAAAAAGACAATGCCTCCCCAACCCAAAAACTGCAGTAAAACATCTGCTAAAATGGAACCAATCAGACCTCCAGGATTGTGGTCATATTCAAGACCTGCAGTATTTAAATTATTTGCAAGAGGAGAACCAAAAACCATTGTTATAAGAGTTAATATGGAAAGAAGAACAAGACAAATTCCTATAAACCGTTTTGACAAATAAAGTTTAACTGAATGGGGTTTATGTGGTTCTGCTATTTTTCGCATTTCTGATTTCCTTATTTAACTTCTGGATAAGTTATTCTCTGTCTCAGAATAAATCATTATTAGTCATATAACGAAAAAGATGTCAAAGCATGTCTTATATCTTAAATTATGATTGATAAAGAATCCAGCATATATCTAAACAGTTTATTTCTTCCTCTTATATTTCCTAAAGGCATATCATACAGAGTTTACTGAAATCTAAGTCTATGGAGGGAGAGGGGGAGAAGAAATCAAGAGGTTGATTTCTATTTTTAACACTAAACAGATTCAGTAATATTACATGATCACATAAGGGTATTTTTAAGTTTTAAGAAGAGATTAGAGTTTATTTAAACGTCAAGATTCTCAACAAAATAACGACCAATAATGGCATGATTATAGAGGGGGGAGTACATGCATTCATATCTATCAATTGGTTTGTTAAGATTGACGAATTTATCGCAGTAAGTTTTCTTCAATTTATTTTTTTAATTCAAAACATAACAGGATAAAAACTATCTAAATTTTTTTTTGGATTATCAAAGGTATATTAATCAATATGAAAAATAAACAGCGCATTTTATTATTTTAATGATAGTCATTCTCATATTCTGCCAAAGATAATAGAATTGGGATCTAATGGGATTTAAGTTTAATTCTTTAGTATACATGGCTTAATTCTATAGCAGGTAATATGATTGTTAGAAATCCTATTCTTAATTTAGATTTATTTATTACTTATAATTATTACTAGATTTATTTATTATCGGTGTTGTTATGAAATACTTTTATAATTTCTTATTTTTTCTTTTTTTTTGTTTGACAATTAATTGTGTAGTTATTACCTACGCAGAAAAATTAAATGTTGATTCTATTGCACAATTTAAGCTTAAGGATCAAAACATAGCTGATTTAAACGTTGAAAACAAAAATAATCTTGCTCAAAATAATATTTCTTTTCATTTTATAAAAAACATTAAACAAGATATGCCGACTGTAACAGCAAAGCTTCCAAAATTAGTCTGGAAGGAAAACAGAAAAATTAAAGAAAAAAAAGATCAAAACAAACAGGATTTAGATACCATAACAGTCACAGGACAACGGTTTAAAAATCCTGATTTTTTATTGCCAGCCTCAATTTCAAAAATAGATTTGGACTCGCCAGGTTTAATTGGAGCATCTGATTTTTCAGATATTTTAAAAGATCAACCATGGGTAAGCATTAAAGGAAGCTTACGTCGAAATGGTCAGGGGGCAGTTATTCGCGGATTTAATGATACAGGTACGGTTATTTTATTGGATGGCATTCGCCAGAATTCAGGATTTGCCCATGATGGGAGGTTTTTTATTGATCCATTATTGTTAAAACAAACCAGATTAATCAGAGGATCAAGCTCAATTCAATATGGAAATGGAAATGCAGGAGGTGTCATTTTTTTTGACACTAAAAATATTGATGATTTACTAAAAAACAAGAAGAATATAGGGGTGTTATCTTCTATAGGCTATCAGAGTGTTAATCATGAAAAATATAGTATGGGAGCCTTATTTGGTAAAAAAGATTCACTTAAATTTTTGGCAAGCATTTCTGCGCGAGAATCAACAGATATTCAATTACCTGTTGAAAATCTTTTCATTCCTGTCGATGAACAGATTTTATCTGGTCTTATAAAACTAGACTGGGAATTTAAACCATTCCATCAGTTTGGATTAAAGGCAATGCAATATCAAGGAAAATTCGTCGAACCTTATAATCCTCAAACATTTGAAAGTTCTAAAAATGGAGAAGTTAATAAAAAAATAGATTCCTATCTGATTTCTGCTAGATATCAGTTTGATAATGATATGTTTCCTTTCTTTAAACCTGATCTGAAATTCTTTTATGCAAAAACACTTTTGGAAAAAAATAATTATTATGCATGGGGACATTTTAAGGATAAGAGCTTGTTTAATCGGAGCATGGAAACCTATGGTATGAAGTTTGATTCAACCTCTCAATTGATTGATACAAAAAGAGTTGAGAGCCATTTAAATTATGGAATGGATCTATATTATGAACGACAAAGGGCAAAATTGCGTCATGAGATAAATCGTCCATTTGTCGAATATGATGGTGTTCCAAATGCAGATGCACGCTATGAAGGATTTTATCTGGAAAATGAAATTAAACTTAAACATCCAGAATATGGTGTTTTTTCAATTAAACCAGGTATGAGATTTGATTCATATTATTTAAAGCAGAAGAAAAATGAAGTTGAGTATAAAGGTATCATAACGCCTAAACTGGCTTTGAGCTATTATCCTGTAAAAAATATTGTTTTATTTGCTAATTTGTCAGATTCGTTTAGAGCTCCTTCATTGTCAGATATTTACGCAACAGGAATTCATTTTAAATATGGCCCTATGGGGGTGAATAATTTTATTCCCAACAAGAACTTACAGCCTGAACAAAGTCGCAGTTTTGAAATTGGAGGAGGCGTTGAGCATTCTGGTATATTCATGCATGGTGATGAATTAAAGCTTAAACTTTCAAGCTATTGGACAAAGGCTTCTGATTATATTCATAAAGAAGTTAAAACAGAGATTACTTGGTATTTAAAGCATATAGGAACGACAAAATCTGTTAATCTAGACGATGTGACTATTGAGGGAAGTGAAGGCGAGATTAGTTATGAAAATCATAGATTGCATATAACAGCGGCATGTTCTTATGTCACAGGAATAAATGAAAAAACAGGTAAGTGGATTAATTATGCAGCTCCCTTAAAACTGGTTACAAATCTTATGCTGAAACTTACTGAGATAAATGCAAAACTGGGCTGGAGAATGAGTGTTGCTGATGTTCATGATCAAATATCTGAAGGAAGTGGTTATCGTCAGGATCCATATCGAAAAGGATATCATGTTCATGATGCTTATATGGAATGGATACCAGAGATTTATCAACAAAAATTAAAGCTTAATCTAACCCTTCAAAACATATTTAATACACGTTATCAAAGACTCTATCCACATACAATGGAACCAGGATTTAATGTAAAATTACAATTGAGTTATCATTGGTAGTTCTTAGAAAAAGATTGGAAAAACAGCTTGTTATTTCAGAATAATAAAAAATATGTTTTGTATGAGTGAAAATTATTATATTTAAGATATTTTTTGGTCAATAAAAGAAATGAAATTTTTATTAAACAGCCTATTTTAAATAGTGCCTTTATTCTAAATAAGCAAGGAGATAATTAAAATTTTTTATATGCTTTTGTAAAGTAAAAAATTGTCTTTTTATTTAAGAGAGTAGGTCGTTTTGTAAAATAAGAGGGCGGAGTAGACAGGCTAGTTATGCATGCCTTTTCTATATGCCTAGCTGTACATTCAATGATATTTATTTATGGTATATAGAGTGTATCTCTAAAGGCAGAGAATGATATTATACAAAAATTCTACCAGCTTGCTTTCCTGATTCTTGACTATATATTAAGAATAAGAATTATTAAAAAAAAGATCTATAAATATATTTTTATGACTGAGTGGCTATGATAAAAATGCACACATACTTTGTCTGTAGGAATCTATTTTAGACCTATTCGTCATAATGATGGTATTAAATAATGTTTTTATCCAATAGAAAATCTTTTCATTTGAGTTTTGTTCAAAATAAAAAATGGATAATAATATCTTTACTCATTTTTTTATTTTTGGCACTTCTTATTTCTGTATCATTTGGTGCTTATTCGATAAATTGGTTAAAGCTTTTTTCAAGAAATGCTCAGTCTTATGAATATACAGTTTTAATGTCTATTCGCTTACCGAGAGTGTTGCTTGCCTGTTTTGTTGGTGCAGGACTTGCTGTTTCTGGAGCCGTTTTGCAGGGATTGTTTAGAAATCCATTGGCAGATCCTGCTTTAATTGGAGTTTCAGCAGGAGCTGCGCTTGGAGTCGCAATTTCAATTGTCATTCTTGGGATAAATTCTGGTCTTTTAGGAATATATATTTTCAGCATTTCAGGTTTTTTAGGTGGATTGATTGCCAGCTTTCTTATTTTTGAATTTGCAAAGAAGTCTGAACAAAAATTATTTATGACGAATATATTATTAGCAGGAATTGCGATGAATGCAATTGCAGGCGCCATGACAGGATTATTATTGTTTTTAAGTAATGATCAGCAATTGAGGAGTCTTGTATTTTGGACAATGGGAGGATTAGGAGGGGCGCTTTGGTCTCAAGTTTTAATTTGTGGTATTATTGTTTTGCCTTTAACGTATTTAATGATGCGAAAAGGGCATTTAATTAATATTTTTATGCTTGGGGATGAACAAGCGCAGTTTTTAGGAGTTGAAACCAAAAAATTAAAACGCCATCTTTTATTATTTGCAGCTTTAAATATAGGATTATGTGTTTCTGTAAGTGGCATTATTGGTTTTGTGGGATTGATTGTTCCGCATTTGGTACGGTTGATTTTAGGAGCAGATCATCGGATTTTAATCCCTGTTTCAGCATTATTGGGTGCTATTTTATTATGCTTTGCAGATTTGTTTTCAAGAATAATTATCCAGCCTTCTGAGTTGCCGATTGGAATTGTAACAAGTTTAATCGGAGGTCCATTTTTTATCTGGCTATTAATTCAAAAACCGTTTGAAAGGTAAACAGATGTGATTAGAACAGATCAGATTAGCTATCAAATTGGAGACAAGAAATTAATTGATCGAATTGATTTATGTATTGAGCCTGGGAAAGTTTTGGTTATTTTGGGAGCAAATGGGGCTGGAAAATCAACATTGTTAAATTGTTTATCTGCAGGTATCTACCCACAAACAGGAAGCGTATTATGGAATGAAATTCCTGTTAGAAAATTAAGCCTTAAGGAGCAGGCAAAATATCGGGCAGTATTATCTCAAAGCAATGAGATTAGATTTCCTTTTAAAGTGATTGATTTGGTTTCAATGGGAAGGTATCCTTATCATATTAGAGCGAATGAATGGAAAGAACATCAAGAAATTGTAAATAGTGTTCTTGAGTATGTAGAAATAATACATTTAAAAGATCGAATTTATCAAAGCTTGTCAGGGGGAGAAAAACAACGGGTTCATCTTGCAAGAGCCCTTGCACAAATTTGGACTTCTAATACACCATTTTTATTTCTGGACGAGCCAGTTAATGCACTTGATTTAAAATATCAGCAAATGGTATTTGATCTTGTCTTGAGATTAAAAGAAGAACGACAGGCAAGCATTATCTGTGTTCTGCATGATCTTAATTTAGCCTTTATGTATGCAGATGCTATTTTAGTGTTAAAGCAAGGAAAAAATATCGCTTTTGGGGAGCCTTCCAAAGTATTAACAAAGGAAATTATATATGAAGCCTATGGTGTTTTTGTTGACTTGATTGATATCGGAAGGGCTTATCCCTTTATTTGTTTAAAAAACTCTGTAAATAAAGCAAAACAATCCAAGAATATTTAGCTAATTCCAGCTTATATACTTTATTGTTTAAGCATGGTTTAAAAGAGAGATTATTCTATTAAACTCTAATTATAGAGAGAGAATATATTAAAAAATACGTTTGGTCAGGCGTTTTAAACTCCTTCTTATAAAAGATCTATCTCATCATGCTTTGATGGTATTTATATGTGGCATGATGGTTTTGTATGCTGATAAAAAACTAGATTTTTTGATCAAAATCTCCGATTTCTGGATGTTTTTTCAAACGGTGTTCTATGTCACGAAAAATATTAATCATTGTTTTTTCAGAGCTGGGGCTTTCAACAACAATTACCAAATTAGGTTTATTTGAGGAAGCGCGAACCAATCCCCAACTTCCATCTTCAAAGACAATGCGGATACCATTTACTGTAATGGTTTCTTTAATATGTAATCCTGCGATGGTTTTTTTATTTTGATAAAGTGTTTTGTATTCGTCTGTTATTTTTTCTACAATATCATATTTTTCTTTATCAGAACAATAAGGTGACATCGTTGGGCTAGCCCATGTTTTACCGAGTTCTTTTTTAAAATCAGACAGTTTTTTTCCATCTTCATTATCAATTAAATTTAGAATTTCCAGTGCAGATACAAGCCCATCATCATACCCTCTTCCAATAGGGGGGCTAAAAAAGAAATGACCTGATTTTTCAAATCCTGCAAGTGCATTTGTTTCCTGTGTTCGTCTTTTAATATAAGAATGACCCGTTTTCCAGTATTCGACATTAACATTATTTTTTTTCAAAACTGGGTCTGTCATAAATAGTCCGGTTGATTTTACATCGACAACGAAATTTGCTCCTGGGTATAATTCTGAAAAATATCGTGCCAGAATAAGACCTATTTTATCAGCAAAGATTTCCTCTCCTTCATTATCAACAATACCACACCTATCTCCATCTCCATCAAAAGCAAACCCAATATCTGCTTTATGTTCCAAAACAGATTTGCTTAAATGATGTAGCATTTTCATATCTTCTGGGTTTGGATTATAATGAGGAAATGAATGATCAAGATCACATTCTATTTCAATTATATCGGCTCCGATTTTACGAAAGGCTTCAGGAGCAAATGCGCCAGCAGTGCCATTCCCGCATGCAATAACGGCTTTAATTGGGCGGTTTAAGTTCTGGTTTTTGGTAAGATCTGTGAGATAGAGGTTACGAATTGTGTCGGTATAAGTGTATTTCCCTGCTGGTTTGGTATCATCATATTGACCAGACATAACGATTTTTTTTAATGCCTTCATCTCGTCTGGTCCAAAGGTTAAGGGACGATTTGCTCCCATTTTCACACCTGTCCAGCCATTTTCATTATGGCTAGCGGTGACCATGGCAACACATGGAATTTTTAATTCAAATTGTGCAAAATAAGCCATGGGAGAAAGAGCAAGGCCAATATCTGTCACTTTAATTCCTGCATTCATTAAACCGATGATTAAGGCTTGTTTGACAGATTGTGAATAGGATCGAAAATCATGTCCTACGATGATTTCAGGCAGGACACCTAAACGATTGATAAATGTACCCAACCCTTGACCCAATGCCTGGAATCCATATGCATTGATTTCTGAATTAATCTGCCAGCGTGCATCATATTCACGAAATCCTGTTTCTATAATAAAAGGGGTTGTTTCAAAATCATATGTATTTGGTTTAAGATCTTGTTGAGGTTTTTGCATATAAATTCCTGATTTTAGGTTGTTTTTGGATTGGCTTTAAAGTAGACAATGACATTGTTTAAACATATTGCTTGCTTTCTAAAAATAGTAAGTATACATCAAGATAAAAATAGACAAATCCTTTTAAACTATTCGGATAAATTGAGAGACTAAGAAATTATCCAAATTTATATAATGCCAGCTCTTAATAAATCGTGAAGGTGAATGAGACCAATAACATCTTGTTCAGATTCTGAAGTAAGTGTTGTTTTCTTTTCGTTTAAAGTTTTGGGTTTTGTAATAAAAATCTGCATAATTCTTTTCTTTCCTTCATTCATGATCCTTAATACATCTCCTGCAAGCATATCTTCTGATGCTGTCATTGGAGATTTGGTCATAACATTAGAAGCTTTTTTTTGTAATAATTTCTGGTTCATATGTCTTCTTAAATCACCATCTGTGATCATGCCTGTCAAACTGCCATGTTCTGATATAACTCCTAAACATCCAAATCCTTTTTCACTCATTATGATTAAAGCATTTGCCATCAGACAATCTTCTTTTACCAGAGGGAGGCTGTTTCCCTGATGCATAATATCTTTGATTCTGGTTAATCTTGAGCCAAGAGTTCCTCCTGGGTGGAACATCTGAAAACGAGATGCTGTAAATCCTTTTTTTTCTAAAAGAGCAATGGAAAGAGCATCTCCTAAGGCAATTTGCAAAGTGGTAGAAGTTGTTGGCGCTTGTGTTTCAAGACATGCTTCGGGAAGATCAGGTATGATCAGATGATAATGAGCGGCTTTACCAAGTGTGCTCTTTGGTTTGGAAGTCATTGCGATTAATGGGATGTTATAGCGTCTGCAATACGCAATTAGATTGGCAAATTCAGATGTTTCCCCAGATTTCGAAAGAGCAAGAACCGCATCTTCTTTTGTAATCATGCCCAAATCACCATGACTGGCTTCCGAAGGGTGTACATAGTAAGAAGGTGTTCCCGTTGATGCAAGGGTTGCTGCAATTTTGCGAGCAATATGTCCTGATTTTCCAACACCTGTTAAAATAAGTCGTCCTTTTGTTTGATTAATACAGTCAAGGGTTTCTGTAAAACGCTGATCAAGTGTTTCAGACAAGTTTTTTAAACTTTCAGCTTCAAGCTTGATAACACGTTGAGCAACTTTGATTGCATTAAACGGAGAATCCATTTTGGACTCTGTCTGTAAAAAGCATGTTTTTTTTCGATGTGTAGACAAAATATTTTTATCTTTCAAACTATGTTTATCTTTTTAGAATTTGTATCATATTGATAATCAACATATATAAGATGATATCAATTTAAGTTCAATGGTAAGCGAGAAATAAAATATTAAACATAAAGTATGATTTACAAATAGGCACTAAACTGGTTTTAGATATTTTGAGCTTAAAAAATAAAGCATTCTGGTTTGAAATAAAAAAACGTATGGTTAAAGAAATATATGAAGTTAAAGAGAGAGATGCGTTTTGCCAGAAAATTTTCCCTCTTAAAAATGGGTTTTTACTGATAAATTTGATCTTGCTTGATACAAATGATTATATAAAATCCAGTATCTTAAACGATGATGGTGAATGATTTGTGATGATGGATGTATTTTAAACTAGAATATCAGCTAGGGAGAAAAAAAATGACCTGCTTAACCTTGTTACGACATGGACAGAGTGAATGGAATGTAAAAAATCAGTTTACAGGATGGGTAGATGTTGATCTGACAGAAAAAGGAGAGAACCAAGCTAAAAAAGCAGGTAAGTTATTAAAAGAACATGGAATTGTGTTTGACCAAGCCTATACATCTTATTTAAAAAGAGCAATAAAGACATTATGGTTGGTATTAACAGAAATGGATTTATGTTATTTGCCAGTTGAAAAAAACTGGAGATTAAATGAACGTCACTATGGTGGATTAACGGGATTAAATAAAAAAGATGTCATGAAAAAACATGGAATGGAACAAGTGAAAATATGGAGACGTTCATATGATATTCCACCTCCTAAACTAGATAGAAATAATCCTTTGCATCCACGGTTTGATAAACGATATCATCACATTAATGATCAAGACTTGCCATCATCTGAGTCTCTAAAAATGACATCAGAGCGTGTTATTCCTTATTATCAGGAAGAAATTGCTCCTAAAATTCGTCAAAATAAATCCGTTATCATTACAGCACATGGAAATACAATTCGCGCGTTGACCATGTATTTACTTGAACTTTCTGCCGAAGAAATTCTCTCTTTGGAAATTCCAACAGGGAATCCCTTAATTTTAAAACAAAAAGGTACAGAAAAATTTAAATCAGCTTGTTTTTTGGATCATCAACGCTGTGAACCTTTTCCTTTTGTTAATGAAAATGCTTAAATCAAGTTAGAATAGTTTATTATTTAATGAATAAAACAATGCATTTAAAACCACGCTTGTCTGGATCGGATCGATCTTTTCAAAAACAGATTAGTATCGATCGATATTATATGAAAAAAGCACTTTTTCTATCAAAATCGGCATTGGGAAAAACGTTTCCTAATCCATCAGTTGGGTGTGTTTTTGTTAAAAATAGAAGAATTATTGCACAAGGAGTGACGGGACGGGGAGGCAGACCCCATGCGGAACAACAGGCTTTAAAACAGGCAGGAATACAGGCTAGAAATGCAGATGTCTATGTTAGTTTGGAACCATGCATTCATTATGGAAAAACATCTCCGTGTGCCAGGGCGCTTGTAAAAGCACATATTAGGCGTTTAATTATTGCTTGTCTGGATCCTGACCCAAGGGTTGATGGCAAGGGTGTTCAGTATTTAATTCGTTCTGGAATTGATGTTTCTGTTGGGCTTTATCAAAAAGAAGCTGAATGGATCCATGCTGGATTCTTTTCAAGGATTTACAGAAAAAGACCTTTATTGGTATTGGATAAGAACCCTTTAGGGTATGATATGGACATGGATGGTGTATCAAGAGAACAGATAAAGGGACAAACTTGGTTAAAAACCTTACAAATGCTTTCTAAGCAGGGTATAACAAGAATTCGGGTTGCGCCAGATGACAAAAGACTTGCAGATTTGAAAGAACAGAAATTAATCGATTATGATTTAACAGATTGCACAGGTGAATGATATCTATATTTATCAATAGCTGGTTTAAGTTCTATTTTTTATCTGGAAATTTCCGTTTTAATTAAGGAAAATAAGAATGAATTGTTATTATATTGGTGTAATAGCAAACTGCCTCTCTTTGTTTAAAAAGAGAGGCAGGTAATTTTAGGATTAGTTCTGAATTTTCTGAATTTTATTTTTTTTCTTGGTCGTTTGAATTTTAATTGTTTTAGGCTTTAATGTTTCAGGAAGTTCTTGTTCCAAGCTAATGGATAGTAATCCATTAGTTAAGTGTGCATCTAAAACCTTGACATGATCTGCGAGATGAAATTTTTTCTCAAAACTTCTTTCTGCAATTCCTCGATACAAATATTGATCTTGATTTTCTTTTTTAGATTGGGACTCAACTGATCTTTTTCCAGAGATAGCCAGTATGTTATCTCGGACTTCGATAGATAAATCTTGTTCTGAGAAACCAGCAATCGCCAGTTCAATTAAATAGGTATTCTCACTGATTCTTTCAATATTATAAGGGGGATAGCTTGAGCTAGACTGTGATCCTTTTACTGCAGAATCAATCATATCCAGCATTCTATCAAAGCCAACAATTGAACGGTAAAATGGGCTATGGTCTATATCATTAAAAAACATTCTCATTGGTTGCATAAATTGTCCTCCTTTAGAAGCAACAACGAGCAGTTTCCTGCTTTCACTTAAAAGCATTTCTGTCTTCACTTTTTTGCTGTTTAACGAACGTATAAAAGTTTATAACAAATAATACTTTATATTTTTAAATCAAAAACTATCTATTAATCCGCTTTTGACTTATACGACCCATTGATGGCATCGTATACTAATGATATGGTAAGTGTAACAAGAAGATTCAAGGTTTATAGTAAAAATTTATTTTTTCAAAAAACGTTGTAGAAGAAAAATACTAGATTAATAAAATAGCATCAAAATAATATCTTTAACTAAGATAGGCAAAACGTGAGTGATACCATGAACCTAAAACAGGAAAAAATAACTTTACATAATTTATTAGCATTCTTTAATTTTACAATAGAAAACATTCTGCGAAAAATAGTAAGCATGATTAAGCTATCTGTTTTTGAAAACCGAGTTTTAAAGAAGTTTTATGGAAAGAGACATAAAATGCTTTCAGGATTATCAGATCTATTTTATAAAACATCTAAAAAGAAGAATTTGTCTCTGCTTGTGCTTGGATGTTTGATTTTTCTGATTTCCTGTCAAGATAAAAATCTATCTGAAACAGTAAAAAATAAAAATGATACGATTAAGCAATATGATAAAAAACAGAGAGATGAATTGAAAACGTTGGATGATGTTATTCAAGGTGAGTGGCGTATAAAAGATAGCCCAAGAGATCCGTATCGACATCCCGTTAAAACGCTTACCTTTTTTGACGTCCAGCCTAATATGAGAATTGCAGAGATTTGGCCTGGAAGAGGATGGTATACGCGTATTTTGGCGCCATGGCTACATGCAAATGGGGGTGAATTAATCGCAGTATTGCCTTTTTGGGGAGAGCAATCTCGTCAGGAGGGAGACAATGCTTCAAAGTTCAAAAGGTATAATGATGAATTTATCGCTCAGTTTCAAAATAAAGCTCTTTATGGAGAAATGAAAATCTCAGACTTGTCTGAAAATTCTTTGGCAATTTCATCTGAAAACAGTCTCGATGCCATTTTAACATTTCGTAATATTCATAACTGGATGGCAGGACGTTATGCAGAAAAAGTATTTCATGATTTCTATTTGGCTTTAAAACCAGGTGGTATTTTAGGTGTTGTTGAGCATAAATTGCCATCTTCTAAATTACAAGATCCATTTGCACGATCTGGCTATGTGCAGGAGGAATATGTAAAAAGGCTGGCAAAAGAAGCTGGATTTGAATTTGTTGGAAGATCAGAAATTAATCTTAATCCTAAAGATGATGCAGAACACCCTAATGGAGTGTGGACTTTAATGCCAGCCAGGCGTTCTCCAAAACCAGGTTCAAAAGAAGCAGAAACATTTGATCGCGCAGCTTATGATGCGATAGGCGAAAGCAGTCGTATGACACTTAAATTTAGAAAACCTGTTCGAAAGATACAAAATTAAATAAGGTATTTTATTTTTTATGAAGTGGATTATAAGAGAACAAACAAACTATTTTCTATTCTATAAGGTTTATGATTTATGAGCAGGATTTATCTGAATATAAAGGCTTTCATCTTTTTTTCTATTGGTTTTCTTCTAATATTATACTGTTTTATAGGGCAGGCATCTTCTTGCCCAGATTTAAAAATTCAGAAACAGAAGGGTGAGATATATAAAGAGAAAAATATAAACTTGCATTCATCTGACGAGAAAAAGCAGAAAGCGTTAAAAAAACCATCTATATATGTAGGAAAAATGAAACAGTTTTTCCCATATTGGGGACGCTATCTTAAACTTACACCTTCTAAAAGAGATAAATTCCAATATGTTTTCTATGCTTGGAATGAAGATGAAATTCCCACTAACACAGCTAAATTATGGTATTGTAAAGGCTCTGAGAGAATTTATCTAGAAATA
Source organism: Maricaulaceae bacterium (assembly GCA_965183855.1). Classification (GTDB taxonomy): domain Bacteria; phylum Pseudomonadota; class Alphaproteobacteria; order Caulobacterales; family Maricaulaceae; genus CBCYMI01. Next base: position 79,826 of record CBCYMI010000016.1, read on the forward strand.
TTAAAGACAGGTAAAATAACGAATATGCCTGATTTGGAAATATATCAAAAAAACCTTGCTCTTTTTACGGACAATGCAGAACAGGAAACCCGATTTCAGATTCATGCCTTTTTTGAACCTGTCGTTCAATATAAAATTATTACACCAGGAATTCAAGATATCGTAAAAACAGATAAAAATCCTAGCCATGCCCAAAAAAAATATTATCAATTATCTCTTATTGAACTTAGAGAGGCGTATCAGCAATTTAACAATGTATATCAGTATATTTTGGGATTAAGAGGAATGTTTACACCTAAATTAAATTGGATTGCTTTTGCCTTTAACCAGTCAGTACCAGAAGCAATTGCGATTGATTATAAACAGGAAAAAACAGAATTGCATATTCAATATGATAAAGCTTATTTTAGTCTTAAAAATAAAAAGATGAAACAATATGTAACACTGAGATTTGGAGAAATACCCGAACGAATCTGGTTTGAAACATAAGTAAAATTATGTTAATAACTGGATTCTAATTAAAAGGAGAAAAAATGTTATCATTGGAAGAAATTACAAATAACCTCAAAAATGCAGTTGAAAAATCAGGAGGGTTAGATAAATCTGTTAAATTTGACTTTGGTGATCTTGGTAAGGTTCTGATCAACGGTACAAATGTTACAAATGACGATGGAGAGGCAGATTGCACGGTTGGAATGTCATTAGAAGATTTTATGAAAATGGCAAAAGGGGAAATTAACCCAACCTCAGCTTTTATGTCAGGAAAGTTAAAAATATTGGGAGATATGACTGCTGCAATGGGATTACAAAACTTGCTTAAAGATTTTATATCCTAAAAAAGCGAGTTAAAACAGTCATTTTGTTTTAGATATATCGGGTCTATTTAAGATATAAAAAACCCATTCTGTCTTAATGATACTAATATTATTTAACCATTTTGATCTTATGATTTGTTTTGATTCCCTGATGTTCTTAAACAGAGCATGGTTTGTTCTGTTAGATGGGGCTGTCCAGACTTTATGAATTTTGCAGGCTTAATGATTTTGCAAGGCGTAAAAGATAACGTCTGGGAAGTTCATGCAATCCATAATAGGCTCTTACAAGATCAACGGTTTCTTCTTTTTCCATGATATCTTTGATTTTTGATTCATGAGTTTGTTCACTTTCTTTTTTATATCCATCAAAAAAATATTGGATAGGGGTTGCAAGTGCTTCAGAGATTTTGTAAAGCCGGCTTGCACTCACCCGGTTGGTGCCTGATTCATATTTTTGAATTTGTTGAAAGCGTACACCGATACGATCTGCAAGCTGTTGCTGTGTTAAACCCGTTAATTTTCTACGATGGCGTAACCTGCTACCAACATATAAATCGATATTATCTGACATAAGATATCCCTGACTTAAACTATAATAATTATAGAATATGCAAAAATTATGCCTAATATATGGCTTTACTTTAATTCAGAGCTTAACGAGATCAAAAATTGGAGAAAAAAGTATTATTTTGATACATTTTTTTAATAGAGTTTGTGTTATATTCCTTATTTGTTTTATTATATAACATTTTATGGATAAAGGGTCTGATTTATTAGATAAAACATGTCTGATGCTTTTTATAGATTTATACCTTATATAATATAAAATATAATATAAATTTATATATTGTATACATTTTTTTTTATAAAAAGAGTTGTTTTTTTTTAAACTGCCTATTTTTGGCATGGAATTTGTTAACTAAAAATTAAATATTGTTTTTTGAAAATATAATTATTTTTAGATAGGATAGAAGGTGAAAAAAATACTCTTTGCAGAAGATAATACTCATTTGAGAAGCTTTCTAACAGGAATTTTAGAAAAGGAAGGCTATAATATTCGTGCGTTTGATAATGGATTAAAGGCGTGGGAGTATTATCAAGGCTCTGATCATGATTATAATTTGCTTTTAACAGATTTAGTTATGCCAGAAATGGGAGGTGTAGAGCTTGCTAGAAACATATATAAATTAAATCCTGAGATAAAAATATTATTTATTACAGGCTTTTCTTTTGTTGCATTAAAGGTAGAAAATAAGTTCCAAGAAAGTGCAGGCGTGGTTTCAAAACCATTCCATTTAAAGGAGTTAATTAAGAAAATTAACCAGATTTTTGAAGAAATAGAGTATCATGCTTCAACAAAATGCTAGAGGTTTTATATATAAAATACAAACGGATCTAATGTTTAGGATGAATGGGTTATATCATTAGATAAAAGTATTCAAAATGACATGCTCATCTTGTTTATTAACGGTTCGTATTGCTTGTGTTTTCAGATAAAAGTATTGATTAATCCTATTTTCCTCTTGCAACTCTATTTAGTCGAGGATATATCCTTATATAAGAAGAAGGTTGGTTCCTGGATTTGTTCAGGATAGAAGGGAGTGCGTAGCTCAGCGGTAGAGCACTACGTTGACATCGTAGGGGTCGCTGGTTCAATCCCAGCCGTGCTCACCATTTGTTTAGGAATTTTTCTATCCACTATTGTTTCAGATAAGTTTTGGTTATTTTTTAGCCTAATCTTGTAAACTATTAATCTTTGCAAAGATTTCTCATGTTAAACAAAAATCACACAAAACATTCCGTTTTGACTCAAAGAGGGCATAATCAAGAGTTGATATATGATCAAGAGGTTTATTCTATTCTTGAATCTATCAATGATCCCTTGAAAAAGAAAAATTTAATCCAGTCTGGCAGGATTGGAAAAATTGAATATAATAAAAAAAATCCTCATCATCGAAAGCTCTATCTGATTTTAAATATACCCAGACGGTATCATGTCTTTTACGCATCTTTGAAAGAAGAATTAAATACAAAATTACAAGCATTACATACCTATACGGATATTCGAATTGAGTTAAAAGAAATTAAGGTTCAAAATAGAAGAGATCACTCTATTTTAACCTCTGGGAAAAAAACTTTCTGGATGAAACTAAACTGGCTTATAAACTTATTTAGAAGGGATGGACTTAAAAAAAGACAAGAATTGCAACAAAACAGCATGAAGAAAAGACAGGTTTCTTCTCAAAAAACAGAAATAAAGAAACAGGAGCAAACATCAACTTTACCCAAAAAGATAGAAAAAGGATTTAGCCCTATTCTAAATCCTAGACCTAAATATATTTTGATGATTGCATCTGGAAAGGGAGGGGTTGGAAAGTCAACATTAGCCTATTTGTTAGCAAAAGCATTTGCCGTTGAGGGAATTAAAACGGGTCTGTTGGATACAGATATTTATGGACCTTCACAATCTGTTCTTGCTAATCTTGAAGGTCCTGCAAATATAGTAGAGCGAGAGGGGCATGTCTTATTAGTTCCTGGACTTGTATCTGTTTCTAAACTTAAATCAGAAAAACCCATAGAGCAGAAGGATCAATCAAAATATTCCAAGAGAGAGCATAAACTTCAGATATCAGCAATAGAAAATAAAAATATTTCTATATCCAAGAAAACAGGATTAAAACCAGATCTTGAAGAAAAACAACATCCTATAAAAGCGCATTCTGTTTTTAACCATAAAGATGTAGGAGATAAGCAATATGATATTAAAGTTATGTCTATGGGATTATTGATGAAAAAAGGAGCGCCTGCTGCAATGAGGGGGCCTATGGCACAAGGTGCGATCCGTAAAATGTGGAGAGGGACGGATTGGGGAGAATTAGATCTTTTAATAATTGATACACCGCCAGGTACTGGAGATATTATTCTTGGTATTATTCAGGAAATCAAGCCAGAGGCTGCATTAATCTTGACAATGCCTCCTTTGATTGCCAAGTCTGATGTTGAAAGGTTACAGGCTTTATTAGAAAGAGTGAATCTGCCGATATTGGGGATGGTAGAAAACATGTCCTATTATCTGTGTCCTTACTGTGGTCAGAAAAGCAATCCTTTTTATGGAAAAGAGTCAGATTCTGGCAATCAATACCTGGCTAAAATTCCTGTTTATTCTGATTTTAATCCTGAACAAGTTCTTTCTTCGTCTAAACAAGAAGCGATAGAATTGCCAAAAGAAATTCATACTTTGACGAAGAAAATTTCAAAAAAACTGAATATTCTCAAGTCTATAAACAGCCAAAAAGAAGGCTAGATCAGAGATGTGTTATATAAAAATCTGACTGAAATGCTGGATTTTATATTAGAAAATCTGTTTTTTTTGAGTTAAAAATGTTCATAAATCAGCATACCATTTTGATTCTTTTTAAACCTGATTTGGTAAATTTCTTCAATCAGGTATTTAGGAATTTCTGAGGGAATGGTATTTGCAATCAGCTCTCCTTGATGAATCACCAATAAGCGATCACAATAATGAAAGGCATGTGCTAAATCATGTAAAATCATGACAATTCCTTTATTTGATTGTTTTTTAATGGTTTGCATGACTTGACTTTGATAGTGAGGATCAAGATTTGTAATTGGTTCATCCAGTAATAAAAAAGGAGTTTTTGAAGCAAAAATCCGAGCAAGATGAACTCGAATTTGCTCTCCCCCAGAAAGAGTTTGAAAATTACGATCAGCAAATTTTGAAATACCAACAAATTGCATTGCCTGTTCAATTGTCAAGTGATCTTCTTTAGAAAGATGATTTAAGTTTGATTGATATGGACTGCGTCCAAGTGCGATAATATGTTTGACAGAAACGGGCCAAAATACATTTGGGTTTTGAGGTAAATAACTGATTAATTTAGCACGTTGCTTGAATGTTAGCTTTGAAAGCGGATGATAAAAGCGAACAAAATTAAACAGATTAAAAAAGGATGGGTTTACCTGTTTTAGATATTGTATTATAGAATTCAAAATTTCTGGTTTCTTTATAAAAGAGTGTATAGAAAAATCAGGAATTATAGAAATATTATTTTTTTCTTTTTGCTTGGTCAGGCAATGATATTCTTTTTTTTGTGCTAAAGAAACGTTTTTGGCAGAATTAATATAGAAAAAAGGCGTTTTCTTTGAAGAAGGCAGGTGTGAACTTGCATTTGTTTGATTGACTTCTTTGTGATCTGTATGAAGTGTGATACTTCCTGTGCTTGGTTTTATTAGTCCAGCAATCACTTTCATCAGGCTTGTTTTTCCAGCGCCGTTTGGACCAATTATTCCGATGATCTCTCCTTGTTTGATGTCAAATTGGATTGAGGTTAAAATTTGTTTTTTATAAAAGCTTAATCCAATTTGGTGTACATGAATTTTCATGACATATCCTTTTTAGATTATCGTAATTTTCTTTTTAATTTATAAATTAAAAAGAAGAAAAATGGTGTGCCAATTAAAGCGGTTACAACACCAAGTGGCAAGCTTGGTCGTCCTGTTTGAAATAAATGAATAATAATATCTGAGAGTAATAGTAAAAATGCTCCTGTTAACGCAGAAGGAAGGACAATTTTAGAGGGTTGATATCCCATAACGGGGCGAATTAGATGAGGTGAAACCAATCCTATAAATCCGATTTGTCCTGTTGTTGCAACGCTAGCACCAATGGCAAGTGCAGATCCAATAATGATAAGGAATTGGGTTTTTATCAGGTTTGTACCGAGCGTTTGTGCTGTTTCTTCTCCAAGTGTGAGGTGATCAAGAGCGGGCAAAACAGGGCGTAAGAATAAAAGACCAGCAATCATGAAAGGAAGTACAAGAAAAACATCATTCCAGCTAGCTTTATCTGTTGATCCCATCATCCAATTCATAATTTCACTTAGAGCCCATGGATTTGGAGATAATGATAAAACCAGAGCCGTTAGTGCTGTTGCAAGTCCGCTCAATGCAATTCCTGTTAAAATAACCAGACCAGGAGACTGAATATTACAGGTTATACACAATAAGATGCAACTGGTGATCGCTGTTCCAATAAGTGCCATTAAGGGAATGCTGATTAAAACCAGATTTAGTTTTTCGATGAAATGATCTGAAATTCCTAGAATTGCAAATCCTGTTGCAGAGAAATAAAAGGCAATAACGGCACCTAAAACAGCACCTGATGATAATCCTAACACGCCAGGATCTGCAAGCGGATTTTTAAAATATCCTTGTAAGACAGCTCCGATCATGCCAGAAACAAATCCTATTAGAAAGGTTAAAATTAATCTTGGCAGTCTGATTTCATATAAAACTAACCTGATTGCGGTCTCTTTTTCAGCTGAAAATTTGTCAGCTGAAAAAAAGGGTAGAATTTCGACAGGTGAGAAAATGGAAGAAGTTGATATTATCCCTAACAAGAAACAAAGCATAATCAGTGCGCCTAAAATAGAATTTAAATGATTTTGTATAAAAGAGGAAGGGTGCATTTTATTTATTTTCCAATCTTTCGGGGAGGTGGGATATATTTTTTTTAACTATTTCTGATTGAATGGCTTGGTAAAAAAGTGTGCTTGCTTTAATCAGAAAAGGATTTGCACAATTAACGGAATAGGAAGGTATTTCAATCATGGGTGCTTTTTCCATCAAGTTTTGGAAAACTGGATGTTGTGTTCGTTTTCCAGAATAGGATGTATATCCCCTTTTGAAATGGCTGGTTATAATTATATCTGGTTTTAAATTTATTGTTTCTTCAAAGGATAGTGTATAAAATCCAATCTTCTTTTTAATACTATTTTGTCCGCCTGCTTTTTCCAGGGCATGGCTAATAAAGCTTTGTTTTCCTGTTGTAATACCTGCACGGTTAAGATAGAGGAAACTGGGCACATCAGATGAGGTTAAAATGCGCTTACCATTTGATAAGAGATTGTTTTGTTGGTTGTTGATATGAGGTTCGGTTAGAACTATTTTTTTCTCCATTTCAATGATTTGATCAGATAGGTTTTTGATGATTTGTTTAACGCGCCAGGTTTGATTTAATGCTTTACCAAGTTTTGTTAAATTGTCAAACACGTCAGAATAGCGATTCGCATAAGATAGTTTGATAAAGGGAAGCTTTAGGCGCTTTAGCTGGTTTTCCAGTTTTTTTGGACTGGTATAGTCAAGAATAATTACTGGTTTTGATCTGTATTCATTTTTGGAAAGAGAAGATTTATTTTGAAAATATGCAAGAAAATACAGCCTTTCTGCCGAAGGCCAGGCTTTTGGCTTTGGTAATGTAAATTGTTGTTTTTCGAAAGGAGTTAAGGCGGTAAGGATAGATAAGGGATGATCATATTGCCAAGAAAGGGCAAGGATAATGGGGTCATTATTCAAACTTAGAAGATAAGTATCTGTGCAAATAGAGGTAGAAATTGCTTGGTTAGAAATATGTTCTGGCTTGGGCTTTTTAATAAAAGCCGATTCTGAAAAAGCAATGTTAAAGTTTAAGACGTAGCCCAGCAAACAAGCTAATGCCAGCTTGGTGATAACCATATACATCTTGATAGTTGACATTGAATAGGTTTTCTCCTCTTAATGTTAATTCCAGATTCTTTGTAAGTATGTAATAAATTTGTGCATGAAACAAGTAATGAGGTTTTAAGGTAATTCTCTCTGATTTTGGAGATTTAAAAATAATATCTTTTTGTCTTCCAACATATTGAAATTGTGTTGATATTTTCAAAGGAAGGCTAGATATATTCCATATTGAAGTTAAAGAAGCCTTGTGTTTTGGTCGTCTAATTTCTGTCAGGCTATTTTCTTTTGATATCAAATAGGTATATGAAAAATGATGTGAAAAAGAGCTCTTGGGAAGTAAAGAGAGTTCGAACTCCACTCCTTCCCGAATACTTTTTTTATTCAAATTTCTAACTGTTAATGGTGTTGAGTTATATTCTGTAATGATTTCATCTTTAAGGTTGGATTTAAAATAGCTTGCCGAAAAATTTATATAATCCGATTGATAATCCAGACCTGTTTCGAAACTCAGGCTTTTTTCAGGTTTTAGATCTGGATTTGCAAGAAAGAAATCAGGCATGCTTCCAAAAAGTTCAAAAGCATTTGGAGATTGGGTTGCCTTACCATAATTTGCTCTGATTTTTAGTTTGTCTTTTATAAATAAAACAGCGACTCCAAATTGCCAGGTCAGAGCATCTGAAAACAGGTTATGGTGATCATATCGGATGGAGGAAGAAACAAGAAACCGATTTCCAGGACCGAATCTTCCTTGAGATTCCAGTGCAATTCCATATGTTTTTAATCCATGATTAAGCGTGTTAATTTGATTATAGCGTGTTTTAAATTGCTCTTTTTTCCATTCAGCTCTCCAGTTTATGTTTAGATAGGGAGAGGCATGCTCAGAGAGGGGCATGTTTTTTTGAGTAAACGCATGTTCTGTTTTTTTATGTGTAAAGAAATAGGTATATCCACCTGTATAACTTGCTATAAGCTTTTGAGCTTCGGTTTGATAGCTATTGGGATTTGTTTTGTTTTTCTCATCAGATAGAGATGCTGAAAAGAGATGCTGAAATTGGTTTATTGTTTTGTTAAGAGAAAGGTTTAAAACACGCATTTCGCTTATGCGTTTGTGATTTGTATTATCAAGAATTCCATTAAAGTCAGTATCTTGATCATAATCTGAATTGGTTTTAAACCAATATGCGTTTGAGACCAATTGAATACCATCCGGTTTTGCCTGATAAGACAGGGTAACTCGCCAGGTTCTTTGATGAGTTCCATCTTTTTCTCCAGATTGTCCTGAAACATCATACCCTTTTGTTTTCAAATCTGTATAACTTGTATTCAACTTAAAATTTTGGTCTTTAGGGTTAAAGGCAATGGATATATTGTTTTGCAGACTTTGATAGCGTCCATATTCCAGCGTATAATAAAGTTGTTTTTCAGGAAGGTGTGTTTTCGATTGTGTAATAATATTAATCACACCGCTAATTGCACCAGAGCCCCAAAGTGCAGATTGTCCGCCTCTTAAGAGTTCTATACGATTTATTTGCGCAGTTGGAATTTGAGCAAGGTTAAAACTGCCATCCAGGGAAGAGGCAATGGCTTGATTGTCTATAAAGACAAGCATATGGTTCGCTTCGGATCCTCTTATGCGTATTTGTGTAAAACTCCCTGGAGAACCTGAGCTGGAAACTGAAAGACCTGCTATGCTTTTTAAAAAATCAGTTAAATAGCGTGTTGTATGATATTGAAGCCGTGCTTGATCGATAATTAAGCTATTTGTTGTTAGGTCGGTTTGGCGGATTGGTAAGAGGGAACCAATTGCGATAATTTCATCTTGATCTCTTGTTTTTTCTTCCTGATAAACCATACGTGCGATGGGTAGAATATGTTTTTCTGAGTGTTTTTTTTTGTTTTTTTTTTCTTTGTCAATTGTATTTTTTGATTCTATTTGTGCTTGTGTCATAATCGGAGTAAGGCTATATAAAATAAATAGTATGTAAGGTATGAATAATCCAAATTTTAAAAAAGACAAAGAATGGATTAGATAAGAGTATTGTTTTAGAAAAAAAGGAAAAATAAGATTTTTTTTTGGGAAAAACAAGCTTGGGCTGGACATTTTCCATGTGAATTTAGGAATAGATTGCTGAAAACAATTTAAATAGCGTTTATAGAGCTGTTTTAGGTGATTATTCATCTTCAAGGGTGTCATATTTTCATATTCCAGATGAGCTAAAGCCAGGTGAATAAAAAATGAAACATGTTCTTAAATAGTATACTCTGAAATTAATGCATACACGAAACGTATAGCAGATACAAATTTGTAATTTTTTGTATATAGACTCATTCATTCCAGATAGATTGATTTGTAAAATCATACATGTGATTTTTATTGAAATCTTACTTTGTGAAAGAGAAAAATCAGCTTTTTTTAATCATGTTATGTTTTCGTAATAATCCTCGAAACTGATGATAGCTAAGCTTTAAAAGCTGTGCTGATTTTCCTTGATGATGGCTGGTTTCAAACAATGCCTGTTTTAATATTTCTTTCTCATAAGTTGCGACTTGTTCCTTAAAGCCTGTCTTTTTTTGTGAGGAAGAAAGCATGCCATCCATTTCATCAGATGGAATATCATGATTTTTAGATATATTGGGTGGATTCTTTTCTATTTGAATTTTTTGTTGATTTTGTTCGAATGGATCCAATTGGATCGTATTGATTGGAAGTTGAGATGATTCGGTTAATAAAGCTCTTGCAACGCTTCGCTCTACCGTATTTTTTAATTCACGGATATTTCCAGACCAGGAATATTGCAAAAGGATGTTTTGGGCATTTTGAGTAAATCCTGGGAAATATGTTTTTTTTAACTCAGAGCAAAGGTTTTGTGCAAAATACTCGGCTAATAAGATAATATCTTGTTGACGTTCTCTAAGCGGAGGAAGTCTTATAACATCAAATGCCAATCTGTCTAGTAAATCTGCTCTGAAGCGGTTTTCCTGTATTCTTTGTTTAAGATCTGCATGCGTTGCTGCAATAATTTTAACATTAATTCTCTGTGTTTGATCTCCTCCCAAGCGCTCGTATTCTCCATACTCTATAATGCGCAACAGGCTTTCTTGTAGTGTTAGGGACGCATCTGCAATTTCATCAAGAAATAGCGTTCCATTATGAGCGCGTTCAAAGCGTCCTTTTCTTTTTGTATTTGCCCCCGTGAAGGCGCCTGATTCATGACCAAAAAGATCCGATGCAAGAAGAGAATCAGGCAAGGAAGCACAATTTACTTTTAAATAAGGTTTATTCCATCTTGATGACAGATAATGTGCTTGCATTGCAGCGAGTTCTTTTCCAGTTCCTCTTTCTCCAATAATTAAAATAGGGCGTTCTAATTGGGCAAGAAGGGCAATTTTTTCCATTGATTCAAGGAATTTGGGAGATTGACCAATTAGGCTTTCATGATTTTGTTCCATCGTTTCCATAATTAGCAATATATACTAAATTAATTAGCTTGTAAAACTAAATTTTATTATATATTACTAATTAATAAATTCTATGATTTAACAAATTTTTTAAAAACTCCTTATAAAACATAGTGTTAAAGAAATTTTATTTTTTTGGCATATATTTTGCTTAATAAATTAAAAAATCTGATGATCAGATTAAAGTTTAAACATGCTATATTATGGAGGTTTTATTGATGGGTATGTTCTCAAGAATCGCAGATATTATTAATTCAAATATATCCGCTTTGCTCGACAAGGCAGAGGATCCAAAAAAAATTGCACGACTAATGATTCGTGAAATGGAAGATACTTTAGTTGAAGTCAGAACATCGATTGCACGTTATCTTGTTGAGCAAAAACAGCTGAATCGGCATATTCATGATGTGGGAGCATTGGTTGAAGAATGGCGAGAAAAAGCAGAATTGGCAATTAGAAAAGAACGTGAGGATTTGGCAAGAGAAGCTATTTTAGTTAAGAAAAGATGGCAAGACCGGCTTGAAAATTTGTCTTTAGAGGCAAAACGGGTTCAGGCTTCTTTAGATCAGGCAAATAGTGATATGTCTCGTCTTCAGAAAAAGCTAGACGAAGCAAAATCTAAGTATCAATCCTTATGTTTACGCTATCATTCCGCTAATGATCGTGTTAAATTAAATAAAATGAGTGCAAACACAAAAATTAATGATGCTTTTCTTCGTTATGAAAAAATAGAAAAGAGAATAGATCATTTGGAAGCAGAAGCAGACTCCTATACTCTGACACACAAAACGCTTGATGATCAATTCAATACAATTGAGAAAAACGAGGAAGTTGAGGAAGAAATCAAACTAATCAGAAAAAAAATTGAAAAAGGTCAAAAACAAAAATCATAAAACCATATTTTAGGAATTTTAATTATAAAAGATGGCATGGAAACATAAGGCACTCTATAATAAAATATTATGTTTAGCATAAATTATAATAATTCTGTTTAGGAAGTGAATATTGATCCCGAGTTATAAATTTAATGAATAAAAACGATGAATCTGTTGGGGTATGAAAAGAGAAATAAGGTTTTAAACAGAAATAAACAGAAAAATGAAATCTATCGGGATTATGACCTTAAAAAATAAACGAATCCATTTTGGCACAGGATAATTTAGATCATATAAAAGAAAAGCATTCTTTTTAATTCATATTAATTTATTTAAGAAATAAAAATTTAACAGTGTAAGTTAAAAGTATGAAAGAAAGAGAGATAAAATGGAGTTTTGGACCGCAATAGTCTTAATTATGCTTATTATTTTTGTATCTACAACGATACAGTCTTATTTCTCATATAAAAGAAAAAAAAGTCAGAGCAAAAATACAAAGCAGAATGTGACAGATCAAAAATATAAAAAACGGATACAGGAATTTGAAGAACGTATCCAGAATATAGAGATTATTTTGGATGATGAACTGCCAGATTGGCGTGATAAATTAAAAAAATATAAATCATAAATAAATATAAAGAAGGAGTTTTGAGCTTATGTCTAAACCAAAGAAAAGACTATATAGAAATAATCGGAGAGGAATAATTGGGGGTGTTTGTGCAGGTTTGGCAGATTATTTTAATATAGATGTTGCAATTATTCGTGTTATATATGTTCTTTTAATTATATTCTCTTTTTCATTTTTTTTGTTTCTTTATTTGCTTGCATGGATTATCATCCCAAAAGAAGAGTTGGGAGAGTATTGTAAGCCTTTTCAGAGACAAAACAAATATTCAAAAAAGCAATCAAGCTGTAAGGATTTTGATACAGATAAAAAATATCGTTCTGTTAATCGACGATTAGCCAATATAGAAACGATTATTACGTCAAAAGAATGGCAGTTAAGAAGAAAGTTCAAGGATATAGAAAACAAGTAAAAGATAGTTGAAAATAATATCATACATCAGGCTTATAAAAATGAATCGAGTCTATATTATAAAAATAGATTTATATACAGATTGTATCAAGTCTTGATTTTCAGAGAATATTGTTACAAAATGCATGATATCATAAGTATGACATGATATTATAAGTATGATTTGTAATCGATTTCTTCAATTATGGTGTTATGAATGATGTTTGAATAGGAATACAGATATTGAAAATATAGAAAACGATTTAATAGTAATATTTTGTTAAAGAATAATTTGATTAAGTAAAGGAAAATGATGAAAAAATATACACATAAAATTCTTGGATTTGCAACCATATCTACACTTGTTCTTGGCTTAGGTGTTGTTGCATCTTGTGATAAGGATAAAGCTCGCTCTGATATTGATCATGCAAAAGAAGAGGCAGGGAAAGCTCTGGATGATGCAGGGGAATCATTGAACAAGCTTGGATGTTGTGCTGAGGATACAACAAAAAATACTGTCTCAAGCACAAAAAAAATGGTGGGAGATACTGCTGAAAAAATTGGGAGTGCAGCAAAAGAAGGCGCTGAGGATGTTTCAAATTTGGCAGGAGAAACGGTAAAAAAAGCAGAAAGCCTGGTTAAAGATACGACAGAAAAAGCCGTTAATGCAACTAAAGACGGCGTAGAAAAAGCGATTAGTGCAACCAAGGAAGGCGCAGAAAAAGCCGTTAATGCAACCAAGGAAGGTGCAGAAAAAGCTATTGATGCAACCAAGGAAAAACTGGAACATCTTAATAAAAAAGATAACCATTAAGGCATATTCAGAATAGATCTAAAAGGCTTTTTAAATTTAAAGAGGTCATTTGGGGATATATAAACGCTGATTTCATCTAGTTTCGTTTTTGTTTGTACGAAATGTATGAATTTCCCTTTTAGCCGCTATATTATTTGATGACCGCCTTGAAAACTGTGCGATTGCATTATCAGTGTAAAATATTTAAAAAGCTTTTTTGCCTTATTATATCGTCAGGTTTTTTATATTTGCTTTTCAAAACAGGAATGATACTCATTTAACGGTTTTCCTAAATGGATATGCGTGCCCTGTAATATATTATAATATCTATGACATATTATCATATGTGGAAATAAAATGTTAATATAAAATGATGAATTTAAGTGTTTTTCTGGAAGTATTGAATCTCTGAACCAAGATTTATATTGAAGTCGGGATTGGCTAGATAAAACCATGCTGGATAGGAAAGCAGAACCATTATTCTTTATGATTTTTAGAATGTATCTTTTCTTTTTAAATTTATAGATTGAAATTTAGTCTTGAGTTTATTTTTCATAGCATAAATAGCAATTTTTTGTGTTATCCAATAATTAATCTATTTTGAGACTGGTAAGTTTTAATTATAACAGAGTTGATATTAACAAATTTATTTTTTTCATGTATTTTTCTATAGGCTAAATTAGCATTATGATGGCGATTTTAGACTCTATGATGTACTATCCTATATCCATTATTATTTGGGTTGTTATATGTGCATTTATCACTTCGACACTTCATGGAATGACAGGAATTGCAGGTGGTTTTTTACTTTCAGCTGCGTTAATTCCAATCATTGGTATTAAACCTGTTATACCAATTGTAAGTATTACGCTTTTGTTTAGTCACACAACAAGAATTTTATTAAATATTCGATTTGTTAATCTGACTGTTTTTACAGGAATTATGATATCTGCGTTTCCATTTATTGGTTTGTTTGCAATATTGTATGGAAAAATGGCATCTCCAATCATTGCCTTAGTATTAGCTTTGATGGTATTGGTTTCCATTCCAGCACGTCGATTTACGCAGAAATATCACTGTAAGACAAAATTCCCCACACTTATTGGAATAGGCTGTATTTATGGGGTGTTTGCAGGAATGACAATTGGTCCTGGTATAATTTTGGTTCCTTTTTTATTAGGCTATGGTTTAAAAAAAAGAGAATTTATTGCAACACTTGCTATGATTGCACTTTGTGCAAATATTATACGTATATTTGCGTTTTACCGTACAGAATTGTTAAACTCTGAATTCATCTTTTTAGGGTTGATTTCAGGATTTGTAACGATCATCGGAAATTTTGTAGGACGTCAATTTTTACATAAAATGACGTCTAAAATGCATATTTACTGTATAGATGTATTAACAATTATTGCAGGACTGAATATTCTTTGGTTTGTTTTTAAATCAATCTAGTGTGATCAATGTGTTTCTTTAATTTTTGTTGATATGGTTCTCAGATGATTTATAAATCAGAGTTTGATTTAAAGACAAGGGCTAAAGGCGTGTCAAATAACCATGTTCAATATTTAAGTCATCCAGACTGTATTTGGGAGAACAATCAGCTTAAATCTAGAAAGTATGATGATATTTATTTTTCAAAACAAAATGGACTTGAAGAAAGCAGACAGGTTTTTCTTGAAGGTATAAATTTCAAGAATAGCCTTATTAATATGTCTACTTCAAACAATCAGTTTATCATTGGAGAATTGGGATTTGGTACAGGATTAAACTTTTTGGCGTGCTGGGATACCTGGAAAAACTGGGCGCCTAAATCATCCCGTTTATATTATTATTCAATAGAAGCCTTTCCTTTATCAAAAGAAATTGTCAAACAAGCTTTGCTTCCTTTTTCAGAGATTAAGACATTACGTAAGAGCTTGGTAGAAGAATGGCCAATTTCTAGTTCAGGATTTCATAGGATTCGGTTTGACAATGATGGAATTATATTGACGATTTTACAACTTGATGTTTTAGACGCTCTTAACAGTCTAGAATTTCAGGCAGATGCCTGGTTTTTAGATGGATTCACACCTTCTAAAAATCCTGAAATGTGGTCGGACTCTGTTTTTAAAGAATTATCTCAATTAATCCGAAAAGATGGACGTATTGCAAGTTTTTCAGTTGCTGCAAAAGTCCGAAATAGCCTTGAAAAATATGGATTTAATCTCATGAAAAAACCAGGATTTATGTATAAAAAGCATAGGCTTGAGGGGGTTTATAGAGGAAATGAAACGCTTCGTAATAATCCTTTTTATCCAAGAGCATATTATCCAGAATTTGTTTCGAGAAAAGAAATAATAGAGCTAGAAAAACATCAAAAAAACATACATAAACAATCTCATAATGCAAATATTTCTGACAAGCTGGATTTTCATCGAAAGCCTGTGAATGGATCAGATTTGCTTGATAAAAAACAACAAGAAATAAATTTTAGTAAGAACAATTTGACAAAACACGATAACATTCAGCCTGTTTTATTGCCTCATAACTTAACGCTTCAGAAATCTGGCTTAGAGCATCTTAAAATTGCCATTATTGGAAATGGTATTGCAGGTTCTGCTTTAGCTTATGCCTTCCAAAAAAGAGGCATTCAGTGTCGCTTGATTGGAAGCTATACCAATCAATGCTTTTTACCAGCAGCATTGGTTATGCCAAAACTTGATCTTCAAAACAAACCAGAAACGCGTTTTTTTATTTCAGCATATTTATATGCTCTTAATTGCTATAAACAAATTTATTCTGGTAAGTCGATATTATCAAAAGGTATTTATAAAATTGCAGAAAATGAAAAGGAAGAACATTATTTTAAAGCATATTCTAACAGAGGAAATTTACCAGATACACATTGCCATTATATATCTAAAGAGAAATTACAAACCCAGTTTGGTAAAAATTTTCTAAGAGATGGGTTATATTTTCCAAAAGCCTGTATTGTAAAACCTAAATCTGTTTTGAAAAATATACAGAACAATCCTTATATTCATTTGTTAGATGCCGAAGTCTCAAACGTAGAAAAGGATCATCAAGATATGTTTCAAATGTATGATTCTGAAGGAAAACATATTACCTCATCACAGATTTGTATTCTTGCTTCTGGATATCAATCTTTTTCATTGATTGGGCAATCTGTTTCATTTTTAACTCCTTGCAGAGGACAATTATTGCTTTATCCCAAAAAAACAGGGGCTCAGATATCGTCCATTAATAATCAATGTAAAAAGACACACTTAACACAGAATATTAATCAAAAAGCTTCTGAAAACGGGCATTGTTTAAAACAGAATAAAGGAGATTGTTTAATCAAAGAATGGCCATCTGCAATGGTGTTTTCAGGTGGCTATAGAATGCATAATAAAGAAGATGTCATTCTTGGAACAACACATAAGGAAGGAAATGATAGTTTGGCAATATCAAAAGAAGAAGAATTGGAAATTTGTCAAAACTTTGACCGTATTTTTTCTAAAAGAATGCAAAGCAGGGATATAGACGATTTATCCTATTATACAGGGGTGAGAGCAGCAACCATAGATCGGTTTCCCATTAGCGGTCCGTGCCATCACCCAGAGCATTTTTTATCTAAATTTAAAGGATTAAAAACAGGATGTCAGTTTTTGCCATCAATGCGTGCAGACGTTATTAATGGACTTTATATTTTGTCAGGACTTGGTTCTCATGGCTATACATCAGCTTTTTTATTGGCAGAAAGTCTTGTATCTGATATTTTAGGAGAAGTCTCTCCACTGGAAAGAAAAGCCAGATATGCTATGCATCCTTTTCGTTTTCTAGTTAGAAATTTAAAGCGAGGGCTATAAGAGGATAAATCTGGCAATTTATTCAAAAAACCGTATAAACAAAAACAGATATGAAATTGGGTTTAGGAAATCCAGATATTTACTTGACCTTTTATGCATGATAAGGTATGTCGCTTTCTTGCAGAGAAAAACTCTGTAAAAGATCTTCATGGATTAAACGGGAATTAAAAGGGTAAACATTATGTCACGTCGTTGTATGCTTACAGGAACCAGAGTAATGGTTGGCAATAATGTCTCTCATGCAAATAATAGAACAAAGAGACGGTTTTTACCTAATTTATGTACAGTAACACTTGTTTCTGATCTTTTGCAGCAATCTTATAAAATGCGAATTACTGCTTCGGCATTGAGAACAATTAACAAGATCGGACTTGATGAATTAGTTTTAAAATCAAGAGATTCTGATTTATCAGAAAAAGCACAAAAAATAAAAAGAGACCTCCAGAAAAGAATAAAAGAAGGTGTATTAGAAGAAAACGCTTAAAACGGTTATCTTGTTTTTTAAATCTATCTAAAATAGATAAAAAATCTTATTTTAGGACAGAATAATTTTTCTTTTATACGAGATAATTGCTCTCTTTTTTTCTTTAGAAATATTGACAGTTAGGTTTTTTGGTTGTTAGCTTTACTGTTTTGATCTGTTTGTATAGAAAACTTAGTCAATTTCCTTGATCTCGTCTTCTATGGAAAATTCAAGAGCCTGTCTTACTTTTGTCGCATTTATTTGAAATTTCACTAAAATATTCTCAAGCCTTGGGCTGAAATTATTATCGGAAACAAGATAAAGGGAAAGCATTCCATTTTTCTCAGGAATGATCGATATTCCTTCGAGGTTTTCACTTAGGCTTCCAAGACGGATCGTAATGACTTCAATGCCATTTAAAGATAATGTATAGGGATTATTAGGTTCAAATCCTGCTGCAGGAAGTGCTTTAATAATTGTTTTATAGCCTAAATCGCGGAAGTATATTCTAAACAAAACAAAGACAATATCCTGATAGCGATCCGCTCCTGTAAGAGAATAGCCTTTTTGATTGCGAATTCTGATTTTACTTTGTTCATTAATCGAGTTCAAATCTGGAAAATACCAAACAGGTAGAGATTCGCTTGGCGTGCGAGCAGCTTCTGAAATAGCAACCAGGCTTCCGTTTTCCATTGTAAACAGGCTTTCAAGTGTTGCATTTTCAACCAAATGTTCAAGACCGAGAGGTTTAGGTCCTGTTTGAGGTGTTCTTTTGAAATTATTATTTTTAAGATCATAAATCAGAATGCGTTGCGATTTTTCAAAGCTAACCGCGAAACGACCATCCAATAGACGGGTTATGCCTTCAGCATCTGATTGCTCTCCTTTTAAAGGGTATTCATTTTCTCCAATAAGCGGATATAAATAGGAAGATTGGATCGATTCCAAATGTCCATTTGTGGTTTCATTGAGTTTAAATCGAACCCAAAGACCAATATCAGAAAGTGCAATTACTTTTTTATCAGATGAAACAAAAAGAGCAGAAAGACCTCCAAAAAGATCTTCTTTTGATGTTAATCTTAGAGCGCCTTTGAATTGAACAGCTTCTTTATCAAAGCTCGAATAATATGCTCTTTCTTTATAAATTTTATAGGCTTTTATTTTGATCTTCTTACCGTTTTTCTTGCAAGATATCAAAGAAACCAGAAGTATGATTGATACTAAATATAGAATTGTTTTCTTCATTTTTATCCTTTTGATTGATAAGGTTAATTGATCTGTTTTCTGATAGTTGAGTATATTCCTGTTTTGATAAAAATTTGTGAAAGCTTTTTACCGATTGCTTGTGCAAGATGTTGGATATCATCAATCATAATTGAATGAGGATAATAATGTGTTACATCATGCCCAATACCGATTGCAGATAATTCTATGTTTGAGGTTTGTTCTATTTCATTAATCACTTGATACAGGTGTGTTTCTAAATATGTTGGGGATGTTATATTTGCGCTCAAGGTTGCATCATCAACAGGCGCGCCATCTGAAATGACAAGTAATATTTTTCGTTTTTCTGGATAGGATAATAATCTTTTTTGTGCCCATAATAAAGCTTCACCGTCAATATTTTCTTTTAAGAGTCCTTCTTTTAGCATAATACCTAAATTTTTATGCGTCCGTATCCATGGCATATGAGCAGATTTATATATAATATGTCTTAAATCATTTAACCTTCCTGGATTTTCTGGTTTATGCTTTTTAAGCCAATCTTGTTTAGCGCATCCGCCTCTCCAGTTTTTGGTTGTAAAGCCAAGAATTTCAGATTTAACGCCACATTTTTCTAACGTTTTTGCCAAAACATTCGCACATAATGCTGCCATGATAATGGGTTTTCCTCTCATAGAGCCTGAATTATCGATAAGTAAACTAACAATTGTGTCCATGCTTGGCGAAATATTTTCTTTTTTAAATCCAAGAGGGTATGTAGGATCCATAATAATATGTGATAATCTTGAATTATCCAAAATGCCTTCTTCAAGGTTAAAATCCCATTGATAATATCGATAGCTGGTCAGCGTTTTTCTAATTTGACATGCAAGTTTTGAAATTGATTTTCGACATGCTTCCAAATAGGTTTCAAGCTTTTGATTTAAAATATGTAATTCTTTTGATTTCACTAATTTTTCGGCATAAATAATCTCATCATATTCTTTTGTATAAATACAATATTCATAAGGGCTCAATGGTGTTAAATTAACATGAGAAGGAGATAATAGATTTGTTTCATCTTCCTGTTTTGTTGTAGATTGATCTTTTCTTATTATGTTTTGAGAATAAAGTGAATCTGCTTCCTGTTTTGATCCTGCCTGATGCGGTGTATTTTGATCTGTATCTAATCGCAGTGGATTGGATTGAATCGTTTTTTCCTTTTGTGATAAAAGAGAATCTGGTATTTTTTTTGTCGAAGATAGAGTTTTTTGATCTTTTCCAATTAATTGTTCAATACAGGTTAGACTATATTTAGAATAAAGAGTTTGATCTTGACAGGATGCAACCATTTGATCAATCCAAAAGCAAAGGTATTGATCTAAAAAAGACTGCCAAAAAGAAAACAAGGCTTGCCGATCAGAAGAAACAGATTTTTTTCTCAAGATATTGTGTTGTATTCTTAATGCCAAAGCATCAATAACTGGAAACAAATTATTTTCTGAATGGCGATGATATTGATATTTTTTGCTTTCGGTTTTTTGAAACATATTGAGATTTTGCTCAATTCCTTTAAATTCTTTTGCTCCAATTGCTTCTGTTCTTACAAGTTCAAGAATATCAAATAATATTGCTGAAATCGTGCTCTCAGGTCTTAATTTATTATGAATATTTGAATTGTGATAACGGTATAGTAAAGCGTACCTGTCTGTATAACCTCTAAATATCTGCCTTGTTTTTTTTATATGATATTTACGAAACTGATCTGGAATTGGGATCGGAATAAAAGGAGATTTATTTTTAGAAAAATGGATAGGTTCTTTCTTATCGAATAAAGGATTGATTTTTGAAGAATGCATTTGCATTAATGTCAGAGACTGATATAGATTTGAATGAAGAAAATGAGCATGATTTTTAAAATATGTTTTAAAATCAGGAATGGGTAAATTTTTAAGCCCAGCTTGTTCTATAAAATTAACTTGCGGCTCAATTTTGTTATTTTGATGTAAACTGGAATAAGCTAAAACAGGCTTTTTGGTTGAATTTTGGATATAGCTAAATTCAATATTTAATTCTTTTTTGGCAATAGACTGCAATGTCGATTTAACGGCAGTTTCAAAATCAGAAAAAGAAATGTTTTTTTTCAATGCATGTCTGCCTTACTTATTTAAAGATTATAGTGTTGTTTTTTTAGAAGAAGTGAGCGGTTTTTCTTTATCTCCCAGAATTTCTTGACCGAAAACACGTTGATAAAGCTCATTGATTAAGTGTTTTTCATCTTCATCACATCTGTTTAAAAAAGTGAGTTTAAAACTAAGGATTAGGTCGTTAAAAATATCATTATTTTCTGCCCAATGAATCACTGTTCTTGGGCTCATTACAATAGAAATTTCTCCATTTCTGAATGAATTTCGGATTAAATTTGCAAGCTTGACCATTTGATGAATATTTTTTTTAGTTTTTGCGCTCTTATCTTGTGGGCGCTTTTTTAGGAGCATTTTAGTTTCCTGCTCAGGCTCTAAATAGCTTAAATTTGCAATAATAGACCAACGGTCCAATTGTCCTTGGTTTAAATGTTGAACCCCATGATAAATTCCTGTCATATCGCCTTGTCCTAATGTATTCATTGTTGCAAATATTCTGAAATATGGGTGTGGCCTGATGATTTTATTTTGATCGAGCAAGGTTAGATGACCTGAAGCTTCAAGAATGCGTTGAATCACAAACATAATATCTGGACGTCCCGCATCATATTCATCAAAAACAAGGGCAATCGGTCTTTGAAGAGCCCAGGGAAGTATGCCTTCTCTAAATTGGGTGATTTGCTGACCTTTTTCAAGAATAATTGCATCTTTACCAATCAAGTCAATACGGCTGATATGACTGTCTAGATTAATGCGAATTAAAGACCAATTCAATCGTGCAGCAATTTGTTCCAGATGTGTTGATTTTCCAGTACCATGATAGCCCTGTATTAGGGTTTTTTTATTATATTTAAATCCTACTAAAATAGAGAGGGTTGTTAACGGGTCAAATAAATAATCGGGGTCGATTTCAGCTATGTATTCGGATGGTTTTGAAAATACTGGGACTTCCATATTATATTCAATACCAAACAGTTCAAATACGCTTTTTTTTAACTCTGGTTGGTCTATAAAAGGATTCTGGTTTAACATTAAGCTTATCCTGTTATTAAAGCTGTTTTACATTTTAAATAAACAGAGCCAGTATATAGGATTGATTATTTTAAATGTAAGGTCAATATTTTTTCCTGAAGAAGGATATGAAAAATCCTATTTCTGTTTTGCTTCTTTTAGAATACGATAGGCATGAACGACTTTTTCAAGGTCTTTTTCTGTTGAGCGATCTCCTCCATTATAATCTGGATGGTATAATTTAACCAGTTTACTATAGCGTTCTGAAATGACTTTTTTATTGGATGATTTTGGATGATAAGGATCCAATCCTAACACATCATAAGCTTGTTTTTGTAAACGAGGAATATATTTAGGCTGTTTTTCTTCTTTACCTGTTTTTAAAATCTGTTCATTAAAAGTATTATATAGTTTTTTTTGAACTTTATAGCGTGCAAAGTCAAAAGGAGATTTTTTATATTCACCTGTTCCCATTTTCCAGGTTGGTCTATGCCCTGTTAACGTTTCTCTTTGATATGCAATGGTTTCTTCTTCACTCATATTTTCAAAAAAATTCCAGCTTTTATTATAGTCATTTGCGTGTTTTTGGCAAAACCAGTAGAAAGAATCAAGCATATCAGGTGACTTTGGAGCTTTACAAATTCCAAATTCATCACATCCTTCCCATTCGCATTTTGGTTTGGATTTTTTATGGATATTCGTATTGGATTTAATGCGAATATCATAATATTTTGGTCTATACTTTTGCATATGTAATGATAACCCGTTACCAATTAAAAGATTTTTATGGTTTTATAATTTATATATAGAATAAATTCCGTCATTAAACAGGATATTATATAAAATGGAGGGTGTTTTGGCTAGCCTTAAAAACAGAATTTACAATAAATTATATAAGGTATTTGAACCCGAAGAATTAATTATTATAGATGATTCAAAAAAGCATTTACATCATCTGCAATCTCCAAAAACGGAAGAGACCCATTTTAGTATTACGATGACTTCTAGATTGTTTTTAAAATTAAGTCGTATTGAACGGCATCAACTTGTTTATCAGGCTTTAGAAGAAGAGCTTAAGACACAAATTCATGCATTGTCTTTGATACTAAAAACTCCTCAAAAAGATGTTTCTTGAAATACATTCTAATAGAAACAAAATACTCAGATAGATCATCAGGAATGAATTTCTTGCTTTGGAAGTTTGGAAATTTTTAATTCTGTGATCTGATTTCTATGTCGTTTTAGAATTTGGAATCTAAATCCATGAAAACTGAATTTTTGACCTGGTTCTGGAATTGTTTTTGCTTCATGAATGACCAATCCTGCAATGGTAACAGCTTGTTCATCTGGCAAATCCCAATCCATGGCACGATTAAGGTCTCTAATGGTTACAATACCGTCTGTGATGACGGATTTATCTTGTTGAAGTTTAACTCCTTCAACATGTGAATCATGCTCATCCCTAATATCTCCAACAATTTCTTCAAGAATATCTTCGAGAGTAACAATTCCCATTAAGACACCATATTCATCAACGATCAGTGCAAAATGTTCACGTTTTTTTTGAAAAGCTTTTAACTGACTTATTAAAGGTGTTTTTTCAGGAACAAACCAAGGCTCTCTGAGAATGGTTGTAATATCAATAGAATTAAATTCTCCTTTTGATAATTTGATTGCTCTTAATAAGTCCTTTGAATGCAAAATACCAATAATATTATCTGCATTATCTTTCCATAAAGGAAAACGGGTATGAGGTTGGCTAAATACGGTTTCTAAAATGGCTTCTGGTTTTTGATTGGCATCAATCATCACAATATTTTTACGGTGAATCATAACATCATCAATGGTTAAGTCTTTTAAATCCAAAATACCACCAATCATATCCTTATCATCCTTAATCACGCCTCCTTCCTTATGGTGCCAGTCTACAGCGCCTCTGATTTCATCTATTGGTGTTAAAATAGGATTTACTGTTCTAACTCCAAATAGTTTAAGAGTTAACCGCACGATTTGAACCAGAAAGGATGTAATAGGAGAAAATAATTTTACAAATAAAGCAATTGGACCTGCAATAAGCATTGCAGTCCGGTCAGGATCAGATAATGCCATTGTTTTTGGGGTGATTTCTGCAAAGACGACAATCAAAACTGTCATGACTAATGTTGCGTATACAATGCCAGATTGAGAAAAAAAGGATAGAAAGATTGTTGTTGCAAGAACAGAGGACAGAATATTAACAAGATTATTTCCCAATAAAATTGTTCCAATCAGCTTTTCTCGTTGGTTTAGGAGTTGGTTAACCAGTTTTGCCTGTTTATTCCCTTCTTTTTCAAGTTTATGCATTCGTACTCTTGATACTGCGGTTAATGCAGTTTCAGATCCTGAGAAAAAAGCAGAAAAAACAATTAAAATCAGGATAAACACGATATTTAGCCAATCATAGAAAGACCAGTCAAAGAAAAAAGATAAATCCATAGTTCAATATAAGACGGATTAACCGTTAACCTCCTTGATTAAAAATGATTTTAAGATAGTTATATCCATATTTTTCTTTATATATCCATATCCTATTTTTTTTAACAGAATAAGGTGTATTTTTTGTTTAAGGTTCTTTTTGTCATTTTGAAGACATAAAAGCAATTCTTCTATTAATGTTTCTGGGTTTATTTCTGTTGCAATATCCTGAATTTGTGTAGGTAAGTTTGCTTTTTTAAGATGTGCTTCTAATTGAATACAATCTTTTTCTGTAATTTCAGTTTCTTCTAGTTGAGCACAAAGGCGCATGATAAGGCACATGCCGATTGAAACAGCTTCCCCATGAAATAGAAGGTTTGAATACTTAAATACAGTTTCAAGCGCATGTCCAAAACTGTGCCCAAAGTTTAACAAAGCCCGTATACCCGATTCTTGTTCGTCTCTTTCTATTATGTCTATTTTATTTTGTATGGCTCTTAGGATTGCTTTATGTAGGATATTTTCGTTTTTAGCGAGTAATAAATCCTGGTTTTGGAGAAGCCATTGATAGAATTCAGGATCTTTAATTAAGGCTATTTTTAGAATTTCTGAATAGCCAGATCGAAAATTACGTTCTGACAATGTGTTTAGAAAGATTTGATCTGTATAGATGGCAATGGGAGGATAGAAACTACCAATAAGATTTTTTCCAAAGTGATGATTAATGCCTGTTTTTCCACCAATGCTTGCATCTATTTGTGCAAGGAGTGTTGTTGGAATGTGAATCAATAACATTCCTCTTTTAAATATAGAGGCTGCGAATCCAGAAATATCACCACAAACACCCCCACCAAAAGAAAGTATGATATCATCTCTTCCTGCCTGATGCAGTAATAGAAAATCAATAATTTCTAACAAACAGTCAAAAGTTTTTGCAGATTCTCCCTCAGGTAAAATAAACCTGTGACAGGTTATTTTTTCTTGTTTAAGGGTTTGTTCAAATGGTTGTAAATAATGTGTTGCAATTTTTGGATCAACAATCATAAACACTCTTTTTTGGTGAAGATCTGTTTTAATAAAGTTAGCAATATCATTATGAATGGAAACGCCAATATGAAGCTGATAGGGTCTGATTTTTGAATCTACCGAAAGGGTTGTTTTTAACATAGGGTTTAATCTCTTTTTTAATTCAATATACTTGATCCATTATTCTTTGAATATGCGGAAAATCTTCTGTTTTTAAGCTCATTAATAATTGTTTTTGTAATATTTTCTAGTGATTGATGATCTGTTTTGATGATTAAATCTGCCTGTTGATATAATGGCTTTCTTTTCTTGTATAATTGATATAGTTTTGTCTTTGGATCTTCCCCTTTTGGCAGATGCTTTGTGTATAATAAGGGTCTGTGGGTTTCTTTTTTGATCCGTTGATATAAAACTTCGGGGTGGGCATTAAGCCAAATGGACAGTGTTTTTTTTCGGATGATTTGAAGGTTTGTATCAGATGTAACAATACCACCACCACTTGCGATGATTGGAGGAGAATTAAGGGTTGACTTAAGAAGAGTTTCAAAAAGAATTTTACGCTCTTCTTTTCTAAACGAAGCCTCACCATATTGTAGGAAATATTCTGAAATTTTTAAATTGAGCTTTTTTTCCATAAGATCATCAAGGTCAAAAAACGGACATTTAAGTTCTTTGGCAAGTAATTTTCCGATGGTTGTTTTTCCAGATCCCATCATGCCAATTAGAATAATGGGTTTTTGAAGTAAGGATATGATGCTATTCTTCCTGATATGTTTATCGTTAAATAAATTAGAAATTTAATTCATATATGTTTTTTTGATTTTTGACAATCTTGGTTTTATGTTAGTTAGAATAGGAAAAGAAAGAGACAGATTTTTAATCTGCCATATGTTAATCTGGTATTTTTTGCTTAATCTGATATTTATAAATCAGAATCTTGAAATAAATATACACAGAATTTGGGCTGGTTTGGACAAGGTTAAAAGTGAATACTCTATTTTAGGAGATTTTGGTTTATGTCACGCATTTTATTTTGGCTCAGTATGTTTTTAACTATTTTTGTTTTGGCTATTTTGATCCTTTCATGGCAGGCAGGGCAGGTAAAGCCAAAGCGTAAGGAAATACGTCATGAAATTACACATTATCTTCAAGATTAGCATTTATCTTTTTTTATGGTTTTTCCTGGGTATGATTTTGGGAAGAATGAATGGGATTGTTTATTCTGCAAGGGCTGATGAGGTTAAGGTTGAAGCGGTTAGACACCTTGATTCTTTTGATGCTGGATTATTATCGGTAGATCAGGGGGCGCTTCCTGTCTCTATTTGGCAAAACTCCTCTTTTACCTCTTATCAATTGATAATGGAGGAGATGAATGGATTAACCCGATCTCCAACACTTGAAAATTGGGTAAAACGTGTGTTCCTTTCTGCATCACATTCGCCGATTGGAGCAGAAAAAAATGATTATGCTTTTTTTTTTACGTCTTGAGAAATTATTTGAACGAGGTCGTGTTCAAAATGTTATTGAACTTTTAATACAGTCACAAAAAGCTAGAGTTTCTCCTAAAATAGCAAAACTTTGGTCTGAGGCTCTTTTAAGCGTTGGAGAACTGGAAGCTGCATGTGATTTTGTAGATCAGGTCAAACGTAAGGAAAAGTTTGCTTTTTGGTTAAGATTTAGAGCCTATTGCAATGGGTTGTATGGAGATATAGCAAAGGCTGAGTTAAATGCTCAGCTTGCAGAGGATACAGGAGAAAAAGACCCTGTTTTTAACGCTCTTTTATTACATATGACAGGTCTAAAAGAAAAGAATGAGCATGTGAAATTAAAAACAGTTTTGCATTGGTCTTTGGCTAAAACATTAAATATAACCCCTGGAGGGCATTCGATTAAAAATGTTAAAAACGAAATTATGGGAGGATGGTTGTCAGATGATGAAATTACATTTGAAAATAAACTTTATGCTCTTGAAAAATTAATGTCTTTAAATGAAACTGAACTCATCGAACATGTTTTTAAAAAAGAAATTGTTTCAGAGCGTTTTCAAACTCATTTAAATACCAGAAACAAGCTTTTTTCCAGTGAAGAACAAAACGCCTATTTTGACCAGAGCATAATATTGGCAGATGAGTTGAACGGGTTAAAGAAAATAGCTGCTTATTATCAGATTTACCTGAATGCAAAATCAATAGAAGCAAAAATGATCTTGATCACCAAGTCTTTTGAATATATTGCCAAGATTAACCAGGTTTATGCATTATCAAAATTATATCAAAAGGCAATCCATGAAATTCCTGTCAGTGAAACATATCAATCTTATGCTATTTATTTTGTAATTGCGTGTATTGCAAATTCAGACTTTGATCTGGCACTAAAATGGTCGCAATATCTCGATAAAGAAATGAAGCAGGATTTGTTTTTTTTACCTTTTATGGCTAATAAAAAACTAAATATTAACAACACAGAAAAAATATTATTAGGTTTGAAACAGTCTGATAAAAAAAGGTATAAAAAAACACTTAATCATCTTTTTTTACTATCAGCTCTTGGTGCACGTTTGAGCCCACAAACGAGAATCTGGTTAATGGAAGATTTATCGGTGCATATGATTCATAAAAAAACAGCAAACTTATTGATGAAGATCAGTCTTGCCAAACAAGATCAGGCGATTGCTGAGACATTTTTATTAGCCGTGGCTATTTTGGATAAAAAAAATCTAAACAAACAAAACATCCTTGTTTTGGAACAAATCATTCGTGCATTATCTGACATTGGGTATCAAAAAGAAGCAAAACAACTGATTGGTGAATACATTATTGAGCGCTTAACAGAGTATACATATTAAAAAGATATATATTAAAACAAGATAATTATTCTGATATTATATAGAATATGATCAATAAGGGGTTTTCAGGTGAATACGATATATTTGATTGATTCTTTTTTGGAAATGATGAGTGTCGAAAGAGCGGCATCAGAAAACACATTAAAGGCTTATGAACGTGATTTGAGACTTTGGAATGATGGATTTAAAACTCAAAAACTGGATTTTATGAAGGTTCAAAGTGAACATATTCAGCTGGAAATCAGAAAAATGAGCCAGAAGGAGTTTTCAACCTCAACCCTTGCAAGGAAAATATCATCTCTTAAATGTTTTTTTATTTTCTTGCAAACTGAGGCTATTCGAAATGACAATCCTGCTCAACATTTAATTCCTCCAAAACAAATTGCAAATATACCAAATATATTATCAGAACAAGATATTGATCAATTATTTAAAATTATCTATCAACAAAAAGATTATTATGGGTTTAGAATGCAATGCCTGTTGGAAATATTATATGCTTGTGGATTGAGAGCATCCGAATTAGTCTCATTATCTTTGGAAGCTTTTATACCATCTGACGAATGTTTGATGGTAAAGGGGAAAGGGAATAGAATTCGAATTATTCCTTTAACACATCAGGCTTTGCAAAGTATAGAAAATTGGCTGCCATATCGAAAAAATTATCTTGTAAAAATTAAGCAGGAAGGGCAGCTCAAAAAAGGATATTTATTTCCATCAAGAGGTAAAAAAGGGTATATTACGCGTCAACGTTTTTTTCAGCTTTTGAAGAATTTAGCAATTAAAGCAGGTTTCTCTCCGTATAAAATAAAGAATATAATTAGTCCTCATACGATCAGGCATGCTTTTGCAACACACTTGCTTTCAAGAGGGGCAGATTTAAGAAGTGTACAAAAATTATTAGGGCATGCAAATGTCTCAACAACACAAATTTATACGCATATTCTTGAAGATAGATTGCAAAATCTTGTAGAAAGTGTACACCCTTTAGCAAAATTAAAATTATAAAAAAATAATTTCAAATCTGTACAGAGATATGACTCTGTAAGATTTTTTGGTTATGATGTATATGTAAATATATAAAAATAGAAATGGATCAACCATGACAGAACAAGCACGCACCTATCTGGAATTTGAGCGCTCTATTGCTGATTTAGAAAAAAAAATTTTTGCTTTGGAGCAAATAAAATCGGATGATCATACCGTAGATGTTTCAGATGAAATTCAAAAATTAAAGCAAAAAGCTCAAAATGAGCTAAAACGGTTATATAGCAAACTCGGAGCATGGGAAAAAACACAAATTGCACGTCATCCGGCAAGACCACATTTCTCAGGCTTCAGAGACCATCTTATCAAAGAGTTTGTTGCATTAGAAGGCGATCGTAGTTTCGGAGAAGATGAAGCTATTATAGGGGGGCTTGGATTTTTAGATCAGCACTCAGTTATGGTGATCGGTCACGAAAAGGGAAAAGATACAAAAAGTCGTTTAAAGCATAATTTCGGAATGGCAAGACCTGAAGGATATCGTAAATCTGTTCGATTAATGAATTTAGCAGAACAGTTTAAAATTCCGGTTATTACATTTGTTGATACTGCAGGTGCTTATCCTGGAAGAGGAGCAGAAGAAAGAGGGCAGGCAGAGGCAATTGCAAAATCTATAGAGAAATGTCTTACCTTAAATGTTCCCATTATCTCAGTTATTATTGGAGAAGGAGGTTCGGGAGGTGCCGTTGCGCTTGCTGCTGCCGATAAAGTATTAATGCTAGAACATTCTATTTATTCTGTTATTTCGCCTGAAGGATGTGCGTCTATTTTATGGAGAGACCCATCAAAAGCAAAAGACGCTGCAAATGCAATGAAAATCACAGCTCAGGATCTTAAACAATATGCAATCATTGATAATATTATCCAAGAGCCTGTTGGAGGAGCGCACAGAAATGCTCAGGAAACAATTAAAACTGTTGGAAAAAACCTTTCCAGACTATTATCAGAACTGCTCTCTGAGGAGATTGGAGCTTTGAAAGAAAAACGCTATAATAAATTTCTGGAGATTGGACGTTTATAATCATATATTCATCTGAATGGTTTTTATCATAGAAAGAATTAGGATTTATTTAGGGGCAATTCCAGTTTAAATTAGATTTAAAACAGAATTGCACCCT
Organism: Maricaulaceae bacterium; assembly: GCA_965183855.1. GTDB lineage: Bacteria > Pseudomonadota > Alphaproteobacteria > Caulobacterales > Maricaulaceae > CBCYMI01. The sequence goes on from CBCYMI010000016.1 coordinate 110,464, forward strand.
ATGATTTTAACAGCCTATGGCGTTAGAATGCAGCTGAAATACCAAATGAAATGCCAAATTTTTTGTCTTCAAGCATTCCATTTTTATGAAAGAAATAATCTTCACTTGCAATTGCAAGGTTTAGCCCTGCATAGCTTGATATATTTTTAATGCGATATTCCAATTTAAGCGCAAATTGACCATATGTATAATCCTTGGGCTCAACTTTATTGGTGATATTCCAGGCATATCCAAGAGCTGCTTCGCTAATCAGTGAAATCTGGTTGGAAAGAGCGAAATCACGTTCTAACCCTACCATTGTATAGCTTGTTTCAGCATTAAAATCATGTTCTATTCTTAAAAATGGAGATGCCCATTTTTGTTCGAATGTAAGATGCGCATAAGGTGAAAATGTTTTCTTTTTCCAAAACATACTCGCATTCTTTTTATGATCATTATCTTCGGTCGTTGTATAATAAACAGCCCCAATTTCAAGGTTTGTCTGATCTGTAATTGTAAAATTATGGCTTAGATAGAGATTAAGTTCATTATCGAATTCCGCTTCTCCTCCCGCAATAGGACGAATAAAGCTTGCTCCAAAATTCCAGTCTCCGACATCCATATTTGCATCAAGAAATAGCGTATGTTTTCCACATTGTTGACCATTGGCAATATAAGCAGAATTATAGTCTAGACTTGTCTTTAGCTGAGTATCTTTTGCAATTGCTGTCAATGTATAACCAGAACATAAAAGTCCTATAAGTATCTTCAGACTTTTTCCCATTAATAATCTCCTGAAAAATAAATTATGAAAATATAAAAAGTATTTTTTAGGAATAAAGGGAAACGAATTATGTAATCAAGGCTTATTACTGGTTACGTAAAACTTTAAAATTTTATTGGTTATTAATTCTTTAACAGAATTGGTTACTAAATTCACAACGAAACATATAAATATATTTTGTTTCTTCAAAGGAGTACTGTGTTGAGATTAAATCAGACATTTTTTTAAGTGATATCAGATTTGTTTAATATTGATTTAAAATATTATTTATTTTTCGAGCGCTAAGCATATCTATAAAAAAACGTGTTTTTCCCACATTTTTTATGAAGGTCAGGATTTACTTTGAGATAAATGTTTTACATGTCCATGACAATGCTTGTATTTTTTACCAGAACCGCAAGGGCAGGGAGCATTTCTTGGAATATGATTGCTTCTGACAGGTTGTTGTTTTTGACGAGATTCTGAAGATAATTCCATTTTATTTTGTTGCGTATCAGGATCAATATGTGTTTCAATCGTTTCAATCTGTTTAGATTCTTGCTCTATTTTTTCATCGATATGATTTGCATTTAGGCTTAGTGTAAACTTTGTAATCGTGGCTCTGAGCTCAGATAGCATGTTTTCAAACAAGATAAATGTTTCAGATTTAAATTCATTAAGAGGATCTTTTTGGGCATACCCTCTAAGTCCAATAACAGAACGTAAATGGTCAAGTTGGAATAAATGCTCACGCCAATGATGATCAATTGACTGAAGTAAAATCTGCTTTTCGATATTTCTGAGTTGTTCTGTTCCAATTTGAGTTACAAGCAAAGCATATTTTTGATCTGCTTTATCAAGGATCCGATTTGAAATTTCTTCTTCTGCAATGCCTTCCTCTTTTGCCCAATCCATAATGGGGAGATCAAGGTCAAATTCTTGATCAAGCTTTTCCTTAAGCGATTTTACATCCCATTGTTCTAGATAAGATTTAGGAGGGATATAGCTTTCAACCAGCTCAGGAAGGTAATCATGGCGCATATCTTTGATGATATCATCGACATCTTCTTCTGTCATATATTCAAGGCGTTGTTCGAAAATTGCTTTTCGCTGATTATTAATAACATCATCGTATTTAAGCAGGTTTTTTCTTGCTTCATAATTATGCTGTTCAACTCTTTTTTGTGCTGTTTCCAGGGCTTTATTCATGAAAGGATGTGATATTGCTTCACTATCTGTCATACCAAATTTCCGCATGAGTGTATCCATGCTGGTTCCAAAAATTCGCATTAAATCATCTTCTGCGGAGACAAAGAATTTTGATTTTCCAGGATCGCCTTGTCGTCCTGTTCTTCCTCTTAATTGATTATCAATCCTTCGACTTTCATGGCGTTCTGTTCCCAAGACATAAAGCCCACCTGCTTTTAGAGCTTCCTGTTTTCTTTTTTCTATTGTCTTTTGGATAGCTTGGCGTTTTGATTGAATTTCATCCTCTGTTTCTTCGCCTTTTAATGCATCTTTTAACATTATTTCAGGATTGCCTCCTAATTGAATGTCTGTTCCTCTTCCTGCCATGTTTGTTGCAATTGTGATGGCTCCAGGTATGCCAGCTTGAGAAATAATATAAGCTTCTTTTTCATGATGTCTGGCATTAAGGACATGATGAGGAAGTTTTTCCTTTTTTAGGAGTTCTGATAAATATTCAGATTTGTCAATGGATGCTGTTCCAACTAAAAGCGGTTGTTTTTTCTGATGTGCTTCCTTGATCTCTTTTAGGATTGCACTGTATTTATCGTTTGCTCTTAAAAACAGGGCATCATCTTCATCAATTCGTTTGATAGGTTTATGGGTTGGGATTTCAAGGACATCAAGATGATAGGTGTCTTGAAATTCAACCGCTTCTGTTACCGCTGTTCCAGTCATACCAGACAGCTTGTCATATAATCTGAAATAGTTTTGGAATGTAATGGAAGCGAGTGTAACATTTTCCGGCTTTATTTCTACATTCTCTTTTGCTTCGATCGCTTGATGCAGTCCTTCTGATAAACGGCGTCCTTCCATAATACGTCCTGTAAACTCATCAATCAGTAAAACTTCTCCATTTTTTAGGATATAATCCTTATCTTTTTGAAAGAGTTTATGTGCTTTTAAAGCCTGATTAATGTGGTGCACTAATGAAACATTTTCAATATCATATAAATTCTGATTAACGAGCATATCCATTTTAATGAGTTTTTGCTCAAGTTTTTCATTTCCTTGCTCTGTTAAATTTGTTGATTTGTTTTTTTCATCAGTTTCATAATCAGAATCCTGAAGTGCTGGAATAAGCGTATCAATTGATTTGTAAAACTCACTTCGGTCATCTGTTGGTCCTGAAATGATTAAAGGTGTTCTTGACTCATCAATTAAAATAGAATCAACTTCATCAACAATCGCATAGACATGTCCACGTTGCGCTTTATGACCAAGAGCATATTTCATATTATCTCTTAGATAGTCAAATCCAAGTTCATTGTTCGTACAATATGTAATATGTGTGTGATAATTCTCCTGTCTCTCAGTATCATCAAGTCCTGGAATGACACATCCAACATCCATTCCCAGAAAGTTATAAACTTGCCCCATCCATTCAGCATCCCGTTTTGCTAAATAATCATTAACGGTAACAATATGCACCCCTTTTTCAGTGAGAGCGTTCAAATAAGCAGGCAGGGTTGCAACCAGTGTTTTTCCTTCTCCTGTTCTCATTTCAGCAATCATGCCTTTATGAAGTGCGATACCCCCAATAAGCTGAACATCATATGGTCTAAGCCCAATACTTCTTTGAGCCACTTCCCTAACAGTTGCAAATGACTCAATCAGAAGATTGTCCAAAGCTTCTCCATTTGCTAACCTTTGCTTGAACTCTGAAGTTTTTGCTTTTAAATTATCATCTGATAATTTTTGATATTCAGCTTCCAATTGGTTGATTTTTTCAACGTATGGGTGAAAGCGTTTGATTTTTCGTTCGTTAACAGAACCAAATAAGAATTTTAACATTAGGATGTTTCCATTTTTAATTAATTACAGCAAAATTAGAATGCCAAATATCATCAAAGTGAATCCCTCTCTTTTTTTCACTTAGGGATCGTGATAGATTATGTCAATGCTCATTGTTTTAAATTTGGAAGAAAGTCATGTATTCGAAAAAACCATTTTTATATAATATATTTTTTTTTACAGTGGTTCTGATTTTAAATTCAGGCTGTCAAACAAAACCAGATCATCAAAAAGACTCAATTCATAAGACAGATCAAAATCAGGATAATGAATTAGTTGCATTAGTGCAAGGCATGCCTGTTTATCGATCAGATTTACTTTATGAAGCAAAAGGTCAAGGATTGATTAAAAATAATGCAGGGCTTATTACAGGCTCTCCATTATATGAACAGATTTTGGATGATCTTATTGATCAAAAATTATTAGCTCACAAAGCTCAGAAGCAAAAACTTGATCAAGACCCTCTTGCTCAAAAAAGATTAATGTCTGCACAAGAGCGCATATTGGGGAATATTTATATTGAAAATGCAATCAAGTCATCTGTAACAGAAGAGGCTGTTCGAAAATTATATCAAGAACAGGTTAGCCTATTATCTTCGGATAAAAAGGAAATTAGAGCTCGTCATATTCTGGTTAAGGATAAGAAACAAGCGGATCAATTACGAAAAAAACTGCTAGATGGAGCTGATTTTGCGATTCTTGCCAATCAGTATTCGATAGATAAAGGAACGCAAAAACAAGGTGGTGATTTAGGTTATTTTACAAAAAATACGGTATCTGAAGCGTTTGAAAAAATTGCATTCTCACTTCCTTTAAATACTATTTCTGAACCTTTTCAAAGTAAATTTGGTTGGCACATTATAGAAGTGATAGATAAAAGAAATGAGCAAATTCCTTCATATGAAGATATGAAAGGAAAGCTGGTTAATTTTCTTTCATTTGAAGCTGTACAGTCTGTTTTAAAGGATTTAAAAAGCAAAGCAGATATTAAAAAATACTATTTGCAAAAACCGTTTTCAGAAGATCAGATTAAGTCTGATGAACAAACGGATTCAGAGTCTGAAATTTCAGATCCTGTAAACACCAATAATCATAAAGAGCACCAGAAATAAATTTGGAAACTTAAAATTTTTCTGGGGATGCTATCCCAATAATACTATAGGAAATATATGATTATAAAATAAATAGATTGAATTTGTAAGAAACAAAATATTAAAAGAGTAAAGCTGGAAAATTCAGAGCAAGAATAACAAAACGATAAGAAGGCACATTACGGTCAGATAAGTCAGATAAGATTAAACTCCGTTGATATGGATAAAAGCCTCTATTTTTAGATGTTTTTTAGGACAAGCTCTGTTTAAGTTAGGATAAGAAACTTAGATTATTGAAATATGTCAGACTATATGATCTTAAGATGTTATTTAAAAACAGCTAAAACATATTAATTATATTAGGTAGAGAATGCATATAGAATCAAAAAAAAATAGCTTTCCGTTAATTGTTTCGGCTTGTGCTTTACTCGATCAAGATGGTAGAGTCTTGATAACACAGCGTCCAAAAGGCAAGGAATTTGCTGGATTTTGGGAGTTCCCAGGAGGAAAGCTTGAAACAGGAGAAACAGCTGAGATTGCGTTGCGTCGTGAATTAAGAGAGGAATTGGCAATAGAGCCTTGTAGACAATGTTTTCAGCAATTTGCATTTACAACCTTTCGTAAAAAGGAAGAGTATTTACTTATTTTATTGTATTTATGTCGTCAATGGGATGGTATTTTAAAACCAATGGAAGCTCAGAGAACAAGCTGGGAATATCCTCGAGAGTTAAGAAGCTATAAATTATTGGATGCAGATCAGTTTTTTGTTGACGAATTAAATGATCGGCTTTCATAATATGATCTAACTTGCTTAAATGTTTAAGAGTTATATTCTTTGGTATTTAATGCGTCTGCAAGGCGTTTTTGTGCAGAATTGGGTCGAAGAGGCTTTTGTTGATCTGGATGAGGAGCCCATCCTGTTAGATAGAGCATATTAAATTGAGCCTTACAGGTTTGGGGGGCTATTGAAAAGTTTTTTTTGTATAGGGACATTGCTTCATTAAAAACGGTTTTTTTTATTGGAAGAGCTGTTGGAGTTAAAACACTTGTTTCTCCCATATGCCTTAAATCTTTGATCAGTGTATCTGGATTTTTATAATTGACGATGAGCTGATCAATATCAGAAACAGGAAGAGCAAAGCCTGCACGTTGAAGGAGGTGTGCACCATCTCTAATTGTAATAAATGGAGCGATGCGAATGCTCGCAGATTTTTGATGTTTGAGTTCTGCGGTTAAGAGAGATTTTCCAAGCTCCATAAGTGTGTTTTCACCAAATAATACGGCAATAAAAAGACCATCTGGTTTTAAAATCTTTCGAGCTTGAATTAAAGCCCCAGGTAGATCATTTATCCAATGAAGAGACAAGATTGTAATTAAGACGTCAACCTCTTTTTCTTTTATGGGGAGGTATTCTTCATCATAACACAAAGAAGGTGAGGTTGGCTGGCGATACTGACATTGTTGAAACGTCATATTTGCATTTATATATGTTTTTATTTTTTTTGATAAAATGGGATGCCTTTTGATTTTTGATGTTAAAAGGCCATAATCTCCATATATTAAAGCAAGAGGAAAAGATTTTTGAATATCCAAAAGGCGTTCGATAATATTATCTGTTACGAGATTAAGAATAAAATGGTGGGGATTGCCTTTTGATATAAAAAGACTACGGTTTTTATGTTTATGAAGAAGGGAACGATTAAAATGTATTGGATATTCCATCATGAGTTTGTTTATGCCATATTTCAATAAAAAAAACAAAGCTTTATCAAATAGAGAGCGTATTCTTATATTTTTCAGAAAATCAGTTTGGGCAAGATGGGTTAAAAAGCTTACTTTTAATTTAATGAATTTTATTTTTCCACCCACTTCTGCATTAAGTCTTGAATTTGTATCCATCAAGGGATGTATGAAAGCAGAGGATTGGAATCGGCTTGTGTTTATAGATGAACCATTATGTTTTCAATGTGGATTGCCGTTAGAATATGCCTCTATGGAGAGTGTAACAGAAAACAAGCATGCCGAAGAAAATCTATGTCTTTATTGTATAAATCGTCCAAAAACTTTTATAGATCAAACAAGATCTGCAATGATTTATAATCATTATAGCAGGAAGCTCATTTTAGAGTTTAAATATGGGCAAAGAAGAGATACACTTTATATGATGGCACAATTAATGACGAGAATTGCACGCAATATCATTTATAAAAATGCTCTTTTAGTCCCTGTTCCCCTACATTGGTCACGATTAATTGAACGGAGATATAATCAATCTGCTCTTTTGGTAAAGGCAATTTCCAAACAAACAAAAACACCAGTAGATTACTCACTATTAAAACGACCCTTTTATACGGAAAATCAAGGAGGAAAATCATATCTTTCCCGTCAAAAAAATGTTCAAAATGCATTTAAAGCATCTGAAAAACAATGTTTAAAATATCAAGATAAAACAATTATTCTAATCGATGATGTCATGACAACAGGAGCAACGCTTAATGCTTGTGCCAAAGCTCTTAAACAAAAAGGAATAAAGCATGTATGCGCCATTACATTATTAAGAGTTGCTTTTCTTTAATATTCTTTTTAGTCTTTATCACATAAAACATGATTTAAATAGGGGGTTGCTTTTTGAGCTTTTAAGGAAGAATAATGACAAAAATTATTATTTATACACGTGCTAATTGTCTGTATTGTTGGCGAGCATTGGATTTATTAGGATATAAAATGGAACATAAAAATAATATTGAGATTGAAGAAATTAATATTGGAAACAAGCTAGAAAAGCGTAAGGAAATGCAAGAAAAATCTGGTAGAAATACGTTTCCCCAGATTTTTATTAATGATACCCATATTGGGGGATATGATGATCTTTTTGAACTTGATCGAAAAGGTCGACTTGATGAAATCTTAGGATTGTAGAATAATATCGTGGTTTTTATAAGATAAAAGGGTTTGGTTTTTAAAAAAAAGTGGAATTGAGTGAATGCGGTATTTGATAAGTAAGGTTAATCTAAATGTTTAAAGCAGCCTGTATTCAGATGTGTTCTGGGACAGATATTGAAAAAAACCTGAAAGATTCTGAAATCTTGATACGTCAAGCTGCGAAATTGGGAGCTGATCTTATTTTGACACCTGAGTGCACAACTCTTTTACAATCAGATAAAAAAGCATTTTTAAGCACGGTAAACTCTGTTCATAATGCATTTGAAATTAATTTTTATCAACAGCTTGCAAAAGACTTATCTATTATTCTTGTGATTGGTTCCATTCCAATATTTGATGATCGACAGGGCAAAGCTTTAAATCGATGTTATATATTTGATCAAAGCGGAAGCATTATAGGATTTTATGATAAAATTCACTTGTTTAATGTTAAATTATCAGATTCCCAAACCTGGCGTGAAGCAGACATGTTTCATGCAGGAAAACAAGCTGTTTCTGTAAAGACATCTCTGTGCCATTTAGGATTGAGTATATGTTATGACCTTCGTTTTCCTTATTTATACCGTCATTTGGCACATAAAGGCGTTGAATGCTTTGTTGTTCCTGCTGCATTTACTGAAACCACAGGAAAAGCGCATTGGAAAAGTCTTTTAAGGGCAAGAAGTATTGAAAATAGTGCATATTTCTTAGCTGCCGCTCAGACAGGTTTGCATGAAGATGGACGAAAAACATGGGGGCATAGCATGATTATTGATCCATGGGGCAGGATTTTGGCAGAAAAGAAAGAAAGATCACCAGGAATCATTATTTCAAAAATCAAATTGAAGAACGTTAAAAAAATACGCCAGATTTTACCTTCTTTAAAACATGATGTTCAAATAATTGATCATTAATATATCAGAAAACATTCTAAAGCCTAATTTATATATGGTTTAAAATAGGCAAAATAAACGCAATGATTATGTTTTAAGTGCTGAAGACAAATTTGACTCAGGAATAATTCATCTCAATAAGATGCTTGATCCCGTATATAAGATACTTGATTCCGTATAAATGTATTGATTCCATCATTTAAGGAGATTGATAATTAGATTGTTAAATTATGATATATGCTTTTGTGCAGCAAGTATATAATTAACGCTTACATCATTTGATACATACCATTTGCGCTGGAGGATTGAATAACTTAGACCAGATGGGGCTAAAACAGTCATTTTTGGATGTTGCTCGATCATTGTTTTTATCTCTTCGGGCTTTAAGAATTTTTTATAATCATGTGTTCCTTTTGGGAGCCATTTTAAAACATATTCTGCACCTAGAATTGCTTTTATATAGGCGTTTGCTGTTCTGTTAATCGTTGAAAGAATCATAATTCCGCCTGGTTTAAGTAACCCAAGACAATTGGTTATAAAATGATCTGGATGCGCAACATGTTCAATAACTTCCATATTGAGAATGATCTTAAAGTGTTCTTTTTTGGTTTTAACTAATTCTTCGACACTTGTGCAAAGATATCTAATATTCAATTGTGTTTGCTGTGCATGTAAAATAGCGGTTTTAATATTATCTTCAACAGGATCAATTGCAGTTACGTTTGCGCCAAGTCTTGCCATTGGTTCTGATAATAATCCGCCACCGCATCCAATATCCAAAAGAGGTAAGGTTTTTAATGGAAGGGGTTCATCATCTGCTTTATTAAAATGCTCATTTAAAATTTTTCTGATCACGAGAAGTCTTGATGGATTTAAATCATGAAGAGGTTTGAATTTCCCAGTTGGGTTCCACCAATCATCTGCCATTTTTGAGAATTTCTCTATTTCATTTGGATCAAGGCTAATCGTTTTTGTATTAAAAGCTTTAGAATTCATGTTGATGATCTCTTAAACATTGGTTATCAAGAAGAAAGTATATAGTTAAACATATATTTGAAAAAAGAAAAGTAAGAGGTTTAATTTGACCCGTATTGTCATGAAATTTGGAGGCACATCTGTTGGTGATATAGATCGCATGCGTCATGTTGCACACTTAATTGCAAAACAATCAAAATCAGCTTCTCAGATTGTTGTTGTTGTTTCGGCTATGGCAGGAGAAACGAATCGACTTTATGAATTATCTTCAAACTTTAATTTGGAAGAAGAGGCAGGTTATGATGAACGCGATGTTATATTGGCAGCTGGAGAACAGGTGAGTTGTGGTTTGCTTTCTCTGGCCTTAAGAGAAAAGGCTTTAAAAGCACGTTCTTGTTTGGGATGGCAGGCTGGTATTTTTACAAATGATCATTATGGAATGGCTCAAATTACAGGAATAGAAACAAAATCAATTGAAAATTTATTGAAAGATAATCAAATTATTGTCGTTGCAGGGTTTCAAGGGATTAATAGTTATGGCAGAGTTGCAACTTTGGGGAGAGGGGGCTCCGATTTAAGCGCTGTTGCTCTTGCAGCTGCTTTAAAAGCAGATCGATGTGATATTTATACAGATGTTGATGGCGTTTATACAACAGATCCAAGGATTGAACCAAAAGCTAGAAAACTGGATCGTATTGCATTTGAGGAAATGCTTGAAATGTCTTCTCTGGGTGCAAAAGTTCTTCAGCCTCGTTCAGTTATTTTAGCGATGAATTATGGATTGCCTTTGCGTATTCTTTCAAGTTTTTTGACACCTATGAACGCAATATCTGGAACGTTAGTATGTCATGAGGATGAATTAATGGAAACACGTATTATTAATGGCGTTGCCTATAGTCGAGATGAATCTCTGATTACAATTTCTAAAATGTCAGCAACGCCAAAAGCAAAAGCTGAAGCATTTAAATGTCTTGGAAGAACCAATGCAAATATTGATATGATTGTTCAAAGTGATACGGGGCTTGATAATAAAATTAATTTAACCCTTACGGTCAATAAAACAGGATTAAAAGCTGCGCTTAAAGCATTGGAAAAAGAACAGAAGAAGATCGGATATGAGCGTTTGATATCAGATGAGAATGTTGCAAAAGTATCGATTGTAGGGATTGGAATGCGCTCACATACAGGCGTTGCGGAAACCATGTTTTCTGAATTGGCTGATAAGGGAATTAATGTTTATGCTGTATCAACTTCCGAGATTAAAATTAGTGTCTTGATTGATATTGAATATGTTGAACTGGCAGTAAGAATTCTGCATTCTGCGTTTGATTTGGCATAAATTTGTTCATTAGTGAAATGATATCTTAATCAGAAAAATTGATCATTACAGTTTATATAGCTAGAGTATAAGATTAAAGAATATTTTAAGGAGATCGAATATCTTAGACCAAAATCCATATACATTATTACGTACAATTAGAAAATATATGGCTCATGAAGGTGGGGATCAGGAGCATTTGGATGGGCTGGTACAAATTATTGCAAAAACAATAGGGGTTGATGTTTGTTCAATTTATCTTCAACAGCCGAATGAAGAAATGGAATTAAGTGCAACGCATGGGTTAAATCTTAAAGCTGTTCATAAAACCCAGCTGACAAAAGGAGAAGGGCTTGTTGGAAAAGTTGTGAGCATGGCACGTCCGCTCAATGTTTCTGATGCTGCAAATCATCCTAATTTTTCACATAGACCAGAAACCAATGAAGAAGAATTTCTAACCTTTTTGGGGGTTCCAATTCTAAGAGGTGGACGGATATTGGGTGTTTTGTGTGTGCAAAGCAGAAAGCCTCAGGAATATGGTGAAGATATTATAGAAGGCTTGCAGACCGTTGCAATGATTTTAGCTGAAATCATCATCTCTTTTAAGGATTCAAAAGAATTTAAAGTTAAATTGGAGGGAACAGAAAGAATTCAGGGTCAGACCTATTCGGATGGTCTTGTAATGGGGGAAGCCATTTTACATGATCTTCCAATATCAACAACAAAACTAATTGCAGATGATATTGAATATGAAGAAAAACGTCTTGAATCTGCAATTCAATCTCTGAGGCATTCAATTGATTCGATTATTCGTGCAGATCTTGCTTTATTGACAGGTGTAACCAAAGAAATTCTTGAAACATATCGTATGTTTGCGCATGATCGAGGTTGGGTAAAGCGTCTTGTTGAGGCTGTGCGTTCTGGATTAACAGCAGAGGCAGCCGTTGATCGGGTAAGAGCAGAACATCGCGTAAGGTTAATGAAAACAGATGATCCATATCTAAGGGCAAGATTACATGACCTAGAAGAATTGGCAAATCGTTTATTACAGCATTTGCAAGGAAAGGGGTTTCATAAATTATTATTACCTGAAAATGCAATTCTGATTGCACGGAATGCGAGCCCTGCTGAATTATTGGATTTTGATCGTACAAAATTAAAAGGGTTAGCACTTGAGGAAGGAGAAACTGCAAGTCATGCATCCATTATTGCTCGTGCTCTTGGAATTCCTTTGGTTGGTAGACTGGAAGGTGTTTTAGATCGTGTTGAAAATGGAAATAAGGTTATTTTGGATGCAGAACACGGTGTGTTACATGTTCGACCCGATCCAACAGTGATTGGGCTTTATCAACAACGTTTTGAAACCAGAGGAAAACGCTTAGCTAAATTTGAAAAACTAAAACATGTTAAAACAAGAACAAAAGATCATCATCAAATAAAATTATTGTTAAATGCCGGATTGGAAATTGATTTGTTAGGAATTAAAAATTTGGCAGTTGATGGAATTGGTCTTTTTAGAACCGAATTTCAGTTTATGGTCTCTGAATCTTTACCAAAACGAGATGCTCAAGTTAACCTTTATCGACGAGCCTATCAGGCAGTTGGAAATAAGCCTGTTATTTTTAGAACACTTGATCTTGGTGCAGATAAAGTCTTGCCTTATAGCAAAATCGAAAAAGAAGACAACCCTGCATTAGGCTGGAGAGCAATTCGAATGGGATTAGATCGTCCAGGCTTGTTGCGATATCAATTACGAGCACTTGTCATTGCAAGTGAAAATAAAACGCTTTATGTAATGTTTCCTATGATTGCAACTTTAGAAGAGTTTATAAGAGCTAAAAAATGGTTAATGCATGAAGCTGGTTGGGCTAAAAAAAGAGGATATAAAGCGCCTAAATCTATTAAGGTAGGTGCCATGATAGAAACGCCATCTATTGCATGGATGGCAGAATCTTTATTTCAGACAGCAGATTTTATTTCACTTGGAACAAATGATTTAAAACAATATTTCTTTGCAGCAGATAGAAATAATCTTAAGGTTTCTGAACGCTATGATCATCTTCATCCTGTTTTTTTATCTTTTTTAAGATCAATTGTTATCACAGCAATTCGACATAAGAAATGTATTTCCATTTGTGGAGAAATGGCAAGTAATGCAATTGACGCTGCTGTTTTATTAGCGCTTGGCTATCGATCTTTATCTGTGAGCTCTAATGCAATAGGTCCAATAAAGCAGGTTATTTTAGATTTAAATCTTAATGAATTAGAAAAAAAAGTATTAGACTGGATTGAACAAGGCAAGCTAGATATTCGAAAAAGAGTAACAGAATATTTAAAAAATTTTATATAGGTTGTCTCTTGACAAGCAAGACTTTAGGTGTCCTCTGTGTTTTTTACGAATGTGTTTTTATTACGAAACTCTAAACTTTCGTTTTCGTTAAAGAAGGCGTTTGGGGTATGCATGATGAATTATTCAGAATTATATCCTGTTTTTTAAGCGGAGTTTAAGGTAGAGGAAATATATTTGGTGTACATTTTTTAGGGTTAGCTCAAATTTTGGTAGACTAAATCCATGCTTAAATGATAGTTGATATTGCTATAATAGGGTGATCTTTTTTTATTGAGTTAAGCAGGATATATCAATATCTTAAATACTGAATATAATTTTATTTTAGGTGTGCTAACTTTATGATCCTATTTTCGTATAACAGGAAATAAATCATGATGAATGAAGATGAACAAAAACCAGTATGTTTAGAAGATAAAATATTATCTGAACGTCAAAAAACATTTGGATTTTGGGTTAAACGAAAACGGGAAGAATTAAATCTTCCTATTAGCAAAATTGCAGAAGATTTATGTATCAAGCCTGTTTATTTACAGGCAATAGAGGATGAAAACTGGCATTTATTACCAGGTTATGGATATATTATTGGGTTTATTTCAAGCTATGCTTGCTATCTTGGTCTTGATCGAGATAAAACCATTGAGAAATTTAAATCTGGTTACTCAAATCAAGTGCCTGGTTTATCCAAATCAGAAATGTCTGTAATTCCAAAAGCATATCTGTTCTCCAAATTGCCTGTTTTTGTTATTGTGTTATTCACAGGTTTGATCTTAATCACGAGTTTGACAGGGGTGATTTCATACTGGCATTCTAATAAAAACCACAGACAAGATATGGATACCAAATATGAGATGCAGCCGAGCTCTGAGAGTAAAAACAGAGCTGATTTGGAAGCAATAAAATCAAAAACGCATATTGTAGAAGAAAAAAATATTCCTAAAAACGCTCAAAGCCTTGACCATCAGATCATTTTAAAAACAAGAGTTGATGCCTGGCTAGAAATTAAAGATCTGAATAAGAGAATTATCTATTCCAAAGTATTAAAATCAGGAGAAATGTTTCATTTTGCAGGTCAGAAAGAGCTTTATATTAATGTCCATAATGCAGGAGCTTTTGATATTATTTTAAAAGGAAAATATGTTGGAAGGCTGGGGGAGACAGGCGTTCCAGTATCCAATAAGTCAATTGCCAGTATTATACATACGGCTTTAAAAAATCAAGAAAGCTAAAAAGCTTGATAAAAAAGCGTCATATATGATTTATATAGAAAAATTATTGAAGGTATGGAGCGGGTGTTTGGTTCTTCTGAATATGATCTGGTTTTCCTGTTTATATTAATAAAATATTGTTTTTATACGATTGTTATCGTCTATAAAATCTTTTCTGTTTTCAATATGAATACTATACTATCTAATAATAGGATCCGAAGTAAAAACATGAAATTTGTGAATATAAGCATTAATTATGGAGATTATGTATATATATGAAACAAAATCACCAATCTTTTGAGGATATCCGTCCATGGAGATCCATTAAAAGACGATCATCCAGGCAAATAAATGTAGGTGGGGTTAAGGTTGGAGGAAATGCACCAATTTCCGTCCAGTCAATGACAAATACTTTAACTCATGATATTAAATCAACGCTTAAACAAATCCATGAACTTGAAAAGGCAGGATGTGATATTATTCGTGTTTCTTGTCCGGATGAAGAATCAACAAATGCGTTTTCAAAAATAGTTAAACAAGTCAATATTCCGTTGATTGCTGATATTCATTTCCATTATAAAAGAGCAATTGAAGCAGCAAAAGGAGGCGCTGCTTGTTTACGGATTAATCCAGGTAATATTGGTTCAAAGTCACGCATTAAAGAAGTTGTTCAGGCTGCAAAAGATTATGGTTGTTCAATCAGAATAGGGGTTAATGCAGGCTCTTTAGAAAAACACTTGCTTGATAAATATGGCAGCCCTTGTCCTGATGCCATGGTTGAAAGTGCAGTTTCTCAGGCTCGTATTTTGCAAGATGAGGATTTTCATGAATATAAAATTTCTGTTAAAGCATCAGATGTTTTTTTAACAATTGCTGCATATCAGGAATTGGCAAAGAAGGTTGATTGTCCTTTACATCTTGGAATTACAGAAGCTGGTAGTTTTAAATCAGGAACTGTTAAGTCTTCTATTGGTCTTGGTCTGTTATTATGGTCAGGTATTGGAGATACGATTCGTGTTTCTTTATCTGAAGCTCCTGTAGAAGAGGTCAAAATTGGATTTGAAATTTTGAAATCTCTAAATCTTCGATCAAAAGGAGTAACGATTATTTCTTGCCCTTCATGTGCAAGGCAAGGATTTAATGTTATTGAAACCGTTAAAGTTCTGGAACAGAGATTAGCTTATATTTCAGAGCCCATCACCCTTTCTATTATTGGTTGTGTTGTAAATGGTCCAGGTGAAGCTATGTTTACAGATATTGGCTTTACTGGTGGTGGCAAAGGGGCTGGCATGGTTTATATTCAAGGAAAGCCAAGTTCTAAAATTGAAAATGATAAATTGATCGATTCCATTGTTGATTATGTTGAAAAAAAAGCAAAAAAAATGCGTGTACAGCCAGAAAAAATACGTATAGGTTAGTTTTTTCTAAAGTGATAAAAGGGTTAAGGAGTCTTTGTGCATTTATCAGAAGCAAAACTCATTCAGGTTATGGATCGGTTTCAATCTATTGAAGCCAAGATGAATTCAAGTAATAACACACAGGAAATTATTGCACTTTCAAAGGAATATTCTGAACTAAAACCGATCGCTGAAGCAATTATGAAATTACAGGAATTTCAAAAACAGGAATCAGAACTCAAAACTTTAATTGAAACAGAAACAGATCAGGAAATGACTGCTTTGATGAAAGACGAGATCGGAATGCTTAATCAGAAGATTTCAGATCTAGAAAAGGAAGTTCAGATTTTACTTATTCCGAAAGATAAAGATGATAATGCTTCTGTTGTTTTGGAAATTCGTGCAGGAACTGGAGGGGATGAGGCCGCCTTGTTTGCAGGCGATTTAATGAGGATGTATCAGTATTATGCGCAATCCAATAAATGGAGAGTTGAAATTGTTTCTCAAAGTGTTTCTGATATGGGAGGATATAAGGAGATTATTGCCAATATTTCTGGGGAAGGTGTGTATGAAAAACTTAAATTTGAATCTGGTGTCCATAGAGTTCAACGGGTTCCTATAACGGAAACCCAGGGACGTGTACATACATCCGCAGCAACGGTTGCTGTTTTGCCAGAACCTGAAGATATTGATTTGAAGATTGAAGATAAGGATTTAAGAATCGATGTTTTTAGAGCGTCAGGTCCTGGAGGGCAGTCGGTTAATACAACGGATTCTGCTGTTAGAATTACACATTTACCAACAGGGCTTGTGGTTTCCCAACAGGATGAAAAATCTCAACATAAAAATAAAGAAAAGGCATTGAAAATACTTAAAGCCAGATTATATGAGTTGGAACGTTCCAAGAGGGAGCAAGAGCGTGCAGAAAATCGAAAAGGACAGATTGGATCAGGAGATCGTTCAGAGCGTATTAGAACTTATAATTTTCCTCAAGGACGGGTTACTGATCATAGAATAAATCTAACCCTTTATAAACTCGATAAAATAATCCAAGGAGAAGATTTAGATGAAATCATTAATGTATTAAGTGCAGAGGACAGAGCAATAAAGCTAACTGAAATGGATGAATTATCTTAATTTCTTTACCGAATATGATCAGCTTTCATATATAAAACAGCTTTTAAAAAAACGCATAATTACTTTTTAAAACTAGTGTATTAAATAAAATTTGGATTTCTATGATAGATTTTGATACGCTCACCTTATCTTCTATAAGGCGTTTATTAATAAAACTATTTATAGAATATGGGGTTGAGTCTGCACAATTGGATGCTGATTTGCTTCTTCAGCATGCGTGTGATAAGAACAGGCTGGAATTAATGGTGTGTGAAACAGATGAAAAGCTGGAAGCTGAAGCCATAGAAAGATTAAAATGCTATGTAAAAAGAAGGTTAAACAAAGAACCAATCGCTTATATTATAGGGTATAGATATTTTTGGAATGCATGTTTTAGAATAGATCAGCGTGCGTTGATTCCTCGCCCTGAAACTGAGTTATTAATTGAATGTTTGCTAAAATTTTATGATCAAAATGCACCTCTTTTTTTTCTTGAGCTTGGTGTTGGAAGTGGCGCGCTTATTTCATCTTTGCTTTCTGAGTTTAAAAACTCACATGCAATCGGAACAGATATTAGCCATTCTGCACTTGATCTGGCACTCCAAAATTTACAAAAACAAGGTGTATCTGATAGATGCTGTTTAGTTCAGAGTGATTGGTTTCAGGCTATTCAAAAAGGACAAAAATTTGATATTATTATTTCCAATCCTCCATATATAAAAACCAGAGAGATTGCGAGATTGCAAAAAGAAATTTTGTGTTATGAGCCAAGAATAGCTCTAGATGGTGGAGAAAATGGTCTTGATCCCTATAAAATCTTAGCTGATCATGCTTTTTATTTTTTAAACCCTGGCGGGAGATTATTAATGGAAACAGGATCAGGTCAAACAAAATCTATAAAGGCTTTAATAAATAGGCATGCGTGTTGGAAAGAAGTATCTGTATATCAGGATTTGAATGGGCATGACAGGGTTGTGTCTGTTTTATATCAGGTAGAATAAAAAAATAGAGATTGTATTTTAAAGCTTGGAAACTTGTAGAATTTGATGTATAATAGGGGATGCTAAACGGAATTAATTAACTTAAAAATTGGTTTTCCTCATATTTATAAAGCATCTGATCACCATTTAATAATTATGAATAAATTAATAATAACGAATCATTAATGATAGATAATATTTTTATTGATAAATCTCTTTTATAACGTGCTCAGATGTATTGTTTCAGCAATTATAACACGAGTAAAGTGAAATTAAAACTGATAAGAGTCTGTTTGATGGACTTTCATGAAATTAAGAAGGTAACATTATGAAACGTCAGAATAATCGTGGGCGAAAGCAAGCTATGAATAATGGACAGTCCAGTAATAGTCGCAATTATGAAAGTACAGGTTCTGATATTAAAATAAAAGGAAATCCCAATCAGATTTATGAGAAATATATACAGTTAGGAAGAGATGCTTCTGCGAACGGGGATCGGGTTAAAATGGAAAATTATTATCAGCACGCGGATCATTATTTTCGTTTGAAATTAAAAAATGTACAAGAAACATTGAAGAATGAAAATGAAAAGAAAAATTCTTTTGAAGAGAAAGGAAATCATAGAACAGATAAGAGAAAATTGAAATCTGGAAGAGAAGCAAATGAAAATAATAAACTAAAACCAGTAAAGAGAAAACCTTCTTCTCGATCAAAATCAA
>CBCYMI010000017.1:0-42976 GCA_965183855.1 Maricaulaceae bacterium
ATACCGCCTGCTCGTATCTCGCCTGAGTTAATTGAGTATTCACGTTGGATACGACTGCCTTCAACCTCACCCCAACCAGCTGCTTTAAGCTGGGGATCAATGAGATTGGCACGTGTATCCGCTTCGTTCATGCCGCATCCTTTGTAAGTTCACCTGAGAAGGCTTGATTTAGGAGCGAGGATTTTAACGCTACCAAATTATTGATTTTATCTTTTGATAATTCCTTAAGCTTTGAGGTTTTCTCCTGTAAAGATTCAAAATTAGTAATGATATATTCTTGGGATTTTAATTTTGGAAAGTTTATAACGCTTTTTTCTATAAATTCTTTTGGCACTCTCTTGTGCCCAACAGCGCCCGTCATAACTTTCTTTCCAGACTCTCTAAACTCATCTCTTAATAAGAAATAATAAAGCCATTCATTGCTTATAGACGATTTAGTTCTTAGAACAACAAATTCACTCGAGCCAAAGCCTATTCCATTTTTTAATTCCTTGGCTATTCCTAATTTTCCATTCTCAAAACAGGGTGTAATTTTTGCAAGCAAAACATCGTTCTCGCTAAAGTAAGTATAATTCTTAAACACTTTTTCTAAATCTCTTACTTCTTCGGGTATCGAATATTTTTGATTTATTCCTAATTTATTCATACCCATGAATGAAACCTGAGAATTTAATGGAAATTCTTTAAACTCTGATTTAGGTGGTTTAATCATGAAAGCCTCTTCAATAGTTGAAGACTCCCAGCCTTCGCCTTTGGTTTCAAATATTTGATTTAAATAACTTTGAAACAAAGCCTCAGCGTTCTCAATATTCTTCTCCGTCGCACTAATTGCCTTATCAATATCAGCAAAGGCTGCATCAAGTTTCTCAACAATTTGTTTTTGTACTGAGATAGAAGGTAGAGGTAAGTTGATAGCTCTAAAACTCGTTTTGTTAAATTTAATTTGAGCTGCTCCACTAGAAATTGATTCAATTAAAGCTTGTCCATAAGGACTATCAATCAAATATTTAAGATAATAGTTGTTTAATATATCTTTATCGGGGCGGACTAAAAGTGCATTTGGTGCAAGAGACATGGGTTTTCCTAAGTCAGGTAAAATAAAAGTTTTACCTGGATATCCAACATTTGTGACGATTAAATCCTCAGGAAATAACTTACTTTTGTTTAGAAATTCATAAGATGATTTGGAGATAAATTTATAGTTTCCATTCCAACCCTTGGAAAAGTCTGTAAACCTTACAAGCACTGCATATCCATCTGGTTCATATTCAACATTTTCCTTAAGACTTGCGAAGCTTCCGTTAGCAACATAGTCGGTAACTAAACATATATCTCCAAGACTAAAAATTTTTGAGCTCATAGCAACTCCTTAATAGCTGCCATAGCTTCGGCTGCCTCATTATCAAGAGCTTCTATCTCAGCAAGTATTTCAGAAGGAGTGCGTTTTTCACTGGTGTCTTCAACATTTGGATTCGTAGGCGATAAGTCCCAAGTCTCTGTATCAATATCATCGATAGAGACTGTCCACGAATTATCACTATCCGCTTTTGTCTTCTGCGACGCCTTAAAGTCCTCTAAATCCTTCTCATTAAGTGAATTTGTTTTTCCAAGACTTCTTCCAAGGTTGAGTTGGTAATACCAAATATTCTGAGTTGCTTCCCCTTTATCGAAGAAGAGAACCACTGTCTTAACACCTGTGCCCGTGAAAGCACCTTGGGGTAATTCCAATATTGAGTGAAGGTTGCATTCCTCAATTAATTGTTTTCTTAGAGCGATACTGGCATTGTCGGTATTACTCAAAAAGGTGTTTTTAATCACAACACCACACCTGCCGCCTTTACGAAGTATCTTAATGAAATGTTGTAGAAACAGATAAGCAGTTTCACTAGTGCGAATAGGAAAGTTCTCTTGTATCTCGGTTCGCTCACTTCCACCAAAGGGAGGGTTGGCCAGTACGACATCAACTCTGTCTTTTTCTTGTATATCCGAGATGTTCTCACCAAGCGTATTGGTGTGCAGAATATTGGGAGCTTCAATCCCATGCAGAATCATATTCATGATGCCGATGATATAGGCGAGAGATTTTTTTTCTTTACCGTAAAATGTTCGTTGTTGCAGTGTTTCGTATTCTTGAACCCCTAAATCTTTAATGCCTCGCATATAGTCATAGGCTTCACATAAAAAGCCAGCACTGCCAACTGCACCGTCATACACTTTATTACCTAACTGGGGTTTAATGACTTCAACAATGGTTTTGATAAGAGGACGAGGCGTGTAGTACTCACCGCCATTTCGTCCAGCATTACCCATGTTCTTAATCTTGTCTTCATAGAGACTACTCATCTCATGCTTTTCTTCGTTACTACGAAATCGCAGTTCGTCTACCTTGTTGATGACTTCACGAAGACTGTAGCCACTTTGTAGCTTGTTCTTTATCTCTCTGAAGATTTCACCGATTTTGTACTCAAGCGTATTAGCGCTCTCGGCATCGGTTCTAAATTTAGTGAGATAGGGAAATAACTGGTTATCGACGAACTCTTTTAAGTCATCACCTGTAAGAACAGCGTTAAAATCGAGTTTACCTTCCGCTGTCTTAGGGGCTGCCCAGGTTGTCCAGCGATATTCTTCCGAAATGATAGGGTTGTATGTTTCACCACTTAGCTTGGCTGTGGTTTCTTTATCTTTTTCATAATCATCGAGATATTTGAGAAACAACACCCATGAAGTTTGCTCAATATAATCGAGTTCACTACTACATCCCGCGTCTTTGCGCAGTGTATCATCTAAATTATTGAAAGTTGTCTCAAACATATCTACCTATTCTTTTCTTCATCATATATTCAATTCCTAAAAAGAAAATTTTTTTTTAATACCAGATAAATACGCAGTGACTTATGAAGTGCAATAGTTACCTTAGTGTGTAGTAATCTGTGTAGTAAGATTTTTAAAAACTAATAAAAACAATAACTTAAAAAATTGGATTTAGAAAGTTGAAGTCCTGAAACCCAGTGTTTATAAGGGTTTAGAGAGTAAAAACTACTCCCACTCAATAGTTCCTGGAGGTTTTGAGGTAACATCATAAACAACACGATTAATCCCAGATACTTCATTAATAATGCGTGCGCTTACCTGTTTTAAAAACCCAATATCAAAATCATAACTATCTGCAGTCATCCCATCACTCGATGTAACCGCGCGTAATGCTAAAACATATTCATAACTCCTGGCATCTCCCATCACACCAACAGTTTTAACAGGTAATAAAACAGAAAAAGCCTGCCAAATTTCAGAATATAAACCAGCTTTTTGAATTTCATCGATATAAATCGCATCTGCTTCTTTTAATAAAGAAAGTTTTTCCTTTGTAACCTCTCCAGGGCAGCGAATGGCAAGCCCAGGTCCTGGAAAAGGATGCCTGTTTACAAAAACATCTTTTAGCCCTATTTCCCGACCCAGTTTTCGAACCTCATCTTTAAATAAAGTACGTAAAGGCTCAACAAGCTCAAGATTCATTTCTTTTGGTAATCCACCAACATTATGATGTGATTTAATCACATGTGTGTTTCCTCCAACACAGGCACTTTCAATCACATCTGAATATAGTGTTCCTTGCGCCAAAAAACGAGCATTTTTTATCTTGTGAGATTCTTCTTCAAAAACCTGCACAAATAAGCCTCCAATTCTTTTACGCTTTTCTTCAGGATCCGTTATCTTCTCAAGTGCCTTTAAAAATAATTCTGAACACTCTCGATGAATAAGCGGAATATGATAATGATCACGGAATAAAGAAATGACTTGTTTTGCTTCATTTTTTCTTAATAAGCCTGTATCAACAAAAACACAACTCAAGTGCTCTCCGATTGCTTCATGAAGTAATACCGCAGTTACAGAAGAATCAACACCACCTGACAGCCCACAAATAACATGTCCATCTCCAACCTGTTCACGAATAGATTGAATAACTTCCAAATGATAGGAATGCATTGTCCAATCCGCATTCATTCCAGAAATTTTTAAACAAAAATTCTTTAAGATTTCCATTCCATATTCAGTATGAATAACTTCTGGATGAAACTGAACACCATAAAATTTTCTGGTTTCATCTGCAATGGCAGCATAAGGAGCATGCTTGGAACGTGCAATTGTAGAAAATCCTTTTGGAAGTTTTGTAACACGATCTCCATGACTCATCCAAACAGAAAAAGAGCAATGATCGTTAGAAATATTCTCTATTTCTGATAAAGAGCCAGAAAATAAATCCGTCTTTTCAATCAGTTCAATTTTTGCATGTCCAAACTCTCTTTGATGATGTTTTTCTACATTACCTCCCAATTGCTGACACATTAATTGTTCGCCATAACAAATACCAAGAACAGGAATACCCATTTGATAAATAACTGGATCAATTACAGGAGCATTTTGTTCAAGAACACTTTCAGGTCCTCCTGATAAAATAATTGCCTTTGGCTCTATCTTGTTTAAATCTTCCTGATTAAATCGATTTGGGGCAAAAATTTCACAATAAATACCGATTTCCCTAAGACGACGCGCAATTAATTGTGTATATTGACTGCCAAAATCACAAATTAGCACACATTCATGCTGGTGTGTTTTCATTCCTGTATACTCCTTTAACTAAACCAATCCTAAAAACATAATCTATTTCCTAGGAGCGATGGTTTAAAACTGCAATAAAAAATCCATCTGTATCTGTCTTTAGTGGGGAAAGCATCATATTATTATTAAAAATACATAATTTCTCCAAAAGACTATCTTGTTCTGGTCTTATTCCACCTCCCTTTTTTAGGAATTCCATAACATTTAAAGTCGTGTATTCAGGATGCTTTTCAAGAAAATTTTCAATTTGCAATTGATTTTCTTCATAAAATAAAGAACAAGTTACATAAATAACATACCCTCCAGGGCGTACATATTGAATGCTTTGTTCTAAAATTTCTTCTTGCAATTTTAAACAATGAAGAAATTGATTTTTATTAAGTTTCCATTTTGTTTCTGGTTTTCTTCTCCATATCCCAGATCCCGTACAAGGCACATCAATTAATACCTTATCCATTTTATGCTTTAGCACATCAAGTTTTTTTCTCTGATGACTTTCAATGACCTGAATATTATGTGCCCTTGCTCTATCAATCCGAGACCAGATATCTTTCATGCGTGCTGAGCTAATATCATAGGCATAAATTTGCCCTTTCTTTTGCATATGAGCAGCCATTGCCAAAGATTTTCCTCCAGCTCCTGCACAATAGTCAAGAATATGCTCTGAAGGGCGTGCATTAACAGATAAAGCTGCAAGCTGTGCGCCTTCATCTTGAACTTCAATCCAGCCTTTAATCCATGCCTTGTAATTTTTTAATGAAGGAGAACGTTTAAAGGGTAAGGGATTTTTAAGTCTAAGACAATCTTTGACCCATTTCCCTTCATAAAGATCTGAATGCGCTATATGATCCAGAGTTTTTGCTTTATTTGTTTTTAAAGTATTGATTCTCAGGCAAGCTTCCGCACGCTGTGACATGGAACGTCCCAAATCTATTATCTCCTCTTTCCAAATCGGCTTTAAGAGCTCATACCATTCTTGTTTCAGATTGCATTTTACCCATTCAGGCGCCATTTCTATTTTTCTGAACAGATTAGATCGTTCAGAGCCAGAAAGTAAATCGGGAGCAAAACGATCTTTTTCTAAAATTGTTTCAAGATGTAAAAAGCTATTCTTCCAAATATTGATATAAATCCAAAAAGCCAGACTGCGAGTTTTATCTGTCTGCATTGCCCATTCAGCACTTGCTTTATGTCTTAAACTATCCATAACAAGACCAGATATCCACGCTCTATCTGATGAACCTGCATATCGGTGTGCCTTACCCCAATCCTTTAATACAAAGCGCGGAGGTCTTTTTTCGGTTTCTATTCTATTTAAAATTTCAATTGCTGCCGAAAGTCTTGCACCTTCTTGCATCCTTAAATCCTGCCCATTAATCCATTAATATTAAACACATATTTCAAACCTAAATCCTGTTCAATCAACATGGTTTTGGTACAAATGATATTTTCGTATAATGAACAAATATTTCTGCCTTTAAGAGTGAAGATCATTTGTTTAACCTGGCAGGGAATAGTTCGGGGATTCACGTGCAATGGAAACATCATGAACATGAGATTCTCTTAAAGAAGCATTGGTAATTCTGATGAATTTAGCTTTTTTGTGAAAGCTATCAAGATCTCCAGCTCCTGTATAGCCCATCGCCGCACGTACACCTCCTGTAAGCTGATGAATAATCGGCTCAACATGACCTTTATAGGGAACTCGAGCTTCAATTCCTTCTGGTACGAGTTTCATTGTATCAGAAACATCTTTCTGAAAATACCGATCTGCGGATCCTCGTGCCATTGCACTGACAGATCCCATTCCCCGATAGGATTTATAGGAGCGTCCCTGATATAAAAAAACTTCTCCTGGAGATTCATCTGTTCCTGCAAGAAGAGAGCCAATCATAATACAATTCGCCCCCGCTGCCAATGCTTTGGCCGCATCTCCTGAATATTTAACTCCCCCATCTGCAATCACAGGAATATTCTGATCTTTACATGCTTTTAAAACATCTGAAATCGCCGTTAATTGGGGAACACCAACCCCTGCAATAATACGTGTTGTACAAATAGAACCTGGACCAACTCCAACTTTAATTGCATCTGCGCCTGAATCAATCAAGGCTTTTGCAGCAGATGTCGTTACAATATTACCCGCAATAACTTCAATAGATTGATACGCTTTTTTTAAACGAGCAACCTGTTCAATAACAGTTTTTGAATGTCCATGAGCTGTATCAACAACAATCACATCAACACCTGAATCAATCAGCGATTCTGCACGTTCAAAACCAGAATCTCCTACACTAATCGCAGCTCCAACACATAACCGTCCATGTTGATCCTTACACGCATCTGGATAAGAAAGTGATTTTTCCATATCTTTTACGGTAATCAATCCTTTACATTTATGTTCAGAATCAATGACAACAACCCGTTCTATTCTATGCTTGTGTAATAAGGCCCTGGCTTCTTCAAGATTTACATCTTCCATCACACACACTGGGTTTTTTGTCATTAACTCAGAAACTTTCTGATTAGGATTTTCTGTAAATCGTATATCTCGATTTGTGATAATTCCAACAAGACGATCTTCCTTTTTATGATCAATAACTGGAATTCCTGAAATATTATGCTTTTTTGCCAATGCTCTTAATTCAGCAAGATTCGTTTCTGAATCAATCATTACAGGATTTACAACCATGCCTGCAACAAAGCGTTTAACATTTCTGACTTCTTCACACTGTAATTCAATCGATAAATTACGATGAATAACACCCAATCCTCCTAATTGCGCCATCGCAATTGCCAGAGCAGATTCTGTTACTGTATCCATTGCTGCTGAAATAAAGGGATTATTTAATTTTATTTTCTGCGTTAAATGAGTTGAAAGATCAACTTGATTAGGCAAAATATCTGATGCATTCGGCTGCAAGAGCACATCATCAAATGTTATTCCTTCCCGAATTTCCATCAGGACCTCCTTTTTGTACTTCTTGCAAGCTGTTATTAGCAAAAATGGTCAAGAATTACCAGTCTTTTTTTCTTAAACCTCAATAAAAATCAATTTTTAGAATATTTAAAACTGGAAATAGAATAGAGTATCTTATTTTGTTCCAGATTGCTTTTCTATAACCAGAGTGTTTAAAAAAACAGATGATTAAAATTACGTTTATTTTTTAGAGTAATATTTTTCTTTTCATCGCTTGTATAAACAAGAATCATAGATCTGATTTTTAGCCTTTTTTAAACAATCCTCTAAAAAATTTATGTGTAAATATCATTTACTCTTTTTATAGCATAATGCCAAAATATAACTTTCAGAGCTTTCTGATCTGGAAGATGGAGGTTTTGCATGTTTTACGGTTTCAAACTGTGTTTTTAAGTAGAGAAAAAGATTAGGGTGCGCTCCTGTTTGGAATAGTTTTGTAACAAAACAGCCTCCTTTTTTTAATACTTTTAAAGCAAATTCAGCACTTGCTTCAGCAAGAGCTTCTGTTCTACGTTGATCTGCCCCTTGATGACCTGTTAAAGGCGCTGCCATATCAGATAACACCACATCTACTTTCTGGCTTAGCATTTGTTGAATTTGGCTAATATTTTTCTCCTGTGTAAAATCCATTTGAAAAAATTCAGCGCCCTGCATTGGCTCTATCGATAATAAATCAATTCCAATAACTTGCTTTGCGCCTTCCTTTAACGCAATCTGAGACCAACCGCCAGGTGCCGCTCCAAGATCAATAACCAAATCATTTTTGGAAATAATTTGAAACCGTTCATTTAATTCTTTAAGTTTAAACGCAGCTCTTGATCTATATCCCTGTTGATAGGCTGCTTTTACATAAGGATCAGAAAAATGACGTTGTAACCATCTCGTCGATGAGAGTTTTCTTCCCTTTGCTGTTTTAATTTTTTGCGTATTGGGAAGTGAATTAAAGTTTTTTTGATCCGAGTCTTTAGGTCGCTTCCATTTTCTTTTATCACTTTCCATAAATCACTCTCTTACTTCGTATAAACAAGACATACCAAAATACTGGACAACCCCCATGAGCTTCATTGAAATTTATCTTTTTTCTTCTGTTTTTTTACATTTGCCAGCATATATAATAAAATGCCTTCTCTTAAGCCACGATCAGCAACCCATAAATTACTGGCAGGAAACACGTCATAAATTGCCTGTAAGATAGCACAACCAGAAAGCGTAATGCTTGCAGCCTTCTTACCAATACAGGGAAGCTCAGATAGTTCAGTTATCGTCATTGCTTTTAAATTATTAATTACAGAAAGAATAGAGCGCATATTTAACCAGAGTCCATCTACTTTTGAACGCTGATAGCTTGGTAGTTTTAAATGAACACCAGCCAGACCCGTAATAGTGCCAGAAGTTCCAATATAGAAACAATTTTCCTGCTGAAAATAATCTAAAAAATCCTGACGATATTGATATAAATATGTTTTTACAATTGTTTTCATTTCTTCAAAAACAACGTTCCTATCCTTTTCGTTACCATTATAAATTTGTGTCACTTTTTCAGCTAATGAAATAACGCCTATTGGAATAGATATCCAATATATAATGGGTGAATTAACTCGGTAAGAATTTGCTTTCCAATCTTTGACTTTACGAATATTAATTAGACTCAATTCAGTGGAGCCCCCTCCAATATCTATAATCAGTGCAAATTCATATCTTGGATCAACTAAATGACTACATCCGACAACAGAAAAATATGCTTCTTCTTCAGGAGATAAAACTTCAAACTGCAATCCAAGATCATGTTTGATCTCTTGTAAAAACGCCTCACTGTTTTTTGCAACACGACATGCCTGTGTCGCCACGGCTCTAACTGTTTGAACCCTTAACCTGTCCAGTTTGGATTTACAAATACGCAAACTCTCCATTACCCGTTTCTTTGCGCAATTTGTTAGCTTTCCTGTTGTCTCAACTCCCTCACCTAGCTTATCTATCCTTGAATATGAATCAATAATTTGAAAATTTCTATTCCTTGGTTTTGCAATCAACATACGACAATTATTCGTACCAAGATCAATAACAGCTATCCTTCTAAAAGATGAGCCGTAAACCGATTTTGAATAATGAATACGTTCCTCTCTCCCTGATTAAATCAAATACTAATTAATAAAAATCTTTACTAAAAATTTGTCTCTATTATATACGAAAATACTCTATATACAATATCAGAAAGCAAGTATATTTTTTTCTAGAAATTATTTATAATGCCTAACACATAATTTTATATTATAAATTTTTTATTATTAATCTTTTACTTTCCAGCTATCTGCATATGCTTTTAACTCTATTTCACTACAAACATTTGTTGTCTTCAAAGGATCTCTTGTATCAATCATGACCGCATATTCATCTGTTGATTCTTTGGTTTGTTCAAACATTTTCTTTAATGCCTTAGGATGTGGTCCATGCGTAAATCCAGAAGGATGAAATGTCATCATTCCAGGAGCAATATTATCTCGACTGAAAAAATCACCTGCATGATAAAACAAAACCTCTTCATAATCATCATTATTATGAAAAAAAGGTACTTTAAGAGCTTTAGGGTCCGTTTCAAAAGGTCTTGGCGTAAATGTGCAGACAACAAAACGATCCGACAAAAAAGTGGTATGAGCAGAAGGTGGCAAGTGATAACGATGACTCAAAAGAGGACGAATATCTCGAATGTTTAGCCGTACGGGTGCTAATTCACCATGCCATCCAACAGCATCCAAAGGATTATAAGGATAGGTAATTACAGACACTTCCTTATTCTTTTTAACTTCTATTTTCCAGCTCTGATCATCTTGTTGGCTTATAAACTGATCATTGATTTCAGGAACATCCAAAACAGCAGGATCAAATAATGCATGCCCTCCTAAAATTCCCTTATCTGGCAAATAATAATGTGTATTGCTTGCTTCGATCATTAAAAATTCAGAAGGAAGCTTTGTCTCAAAACGCCACATGCTTCCTCTTGGGAGATAAAGATAATCCCCTGGCTCATAAGCTAAATGACCATAATCACAAAATAAATCTCCCTTTCCCTGATGAACAAAAATCAAAAGATCTCCATCTCCATTTCTTGCCAGAGATTCCATTGAAGTCGTTAAGAAAAAATAACGCATCTCACAATGTGCATTATATAAAATAATATTTGACCGCCAGGGAGATGTTTGTAATTGATTTGATTTTGATAACCCTTTTTCTGGCAATTTCTTTAAATTAAACGCTCTGGGCTTTAAAGAGCCTTCAAATGAAACCCAGTTCGTTGGTGGATTTTTATGATATAAAAATGCTGCAGGACCAAAAAAACCTTCTTTTGAAAATTCACGCTCATATGTGTTTTCAGGTAAATCTGTATGTGCTTGTTTCGATGATTTCCCTCTCATTCTGGAAATCGGAATCCAGTTTTTAGTCATAACTCTCTCCTTTTCATGGGTTTGATCAATCAAACATTCTTAAAATGATAGACAAATCTATATAATTCTTAAGGTTATAATTTATAAACCATATATATTTAAAAATCAAATTAGTTTCATATGAAATTAGTTTATATAGGTTTCAGAATGTAAAAATTAAGATTTAACCGATTGACTTTATTGAAATAATTTAAAATAGAGTGTTCATAACATGATTTTAACAAATAGCTAAACAATCAGGGATGGAATAGATATATTCTTATATTTTATTGAAATTTGATTCTTTGTTTTTATTTCTTATCTTTGTTATCTCTGTTTGTTATTTCTATTTGTCTGATGTGTGTTTTTATCAGAAAATATAATTAAATCACAATACTCATTTAATATGCATTTACTTTTAATATTTTTCTATTTTAGACATTTTCATAAGACAAAAAACAAACATTTGTAAAATAGCATATCTTTTTTTTACTATTATTGCTTATTTTCTTAATTAAACGCAAGAAAAACCTGAAATCAGAATAGTCAAAACCCTAATCTCATTCCTTTTATTTATTATCTTAATGAATGGGAGATCCTTATTTCATTTTGCTAGATTATATGAAGCTATTTCTCAAAAAAACAAAGCTTCTTCCTGTCTTTATCATTGATATGAATTCTGGACACTCCGCAATCATTAAAGCAAAAGAGAATATTAATTATAATATACGCATGGCTGAATATCTTCCAAAATGGAATCAAAATAATCCAATCATAAAATTATGATTTAAGCATCATATCCATTTTGTAACAGTTCAATTATCAGCCTATTTAAAAGAATGCTTTAATCTGAAAATTAAATGGGATTAAACCATAATCATAAGACAGTCAAACGGTGCTCATTTGCATTGGAAGCATTTATGCAATAATCTGATTTTATTGGTCAAGCTGTTATACTCTCACTTGCGAGACAATATCACCCCAAACCAAAACAAACATTTTTAAACCTGATTTTCTGTTTATAGCAGGGTTATATGAACCAAGCTTTTATCAAAGACCTCAACAAACCGCTCATATTTTAGAAAAATTAGGCTATCATACAGAATTTATAGGGGATGTGGGTGGACATGACAACCTATACTGGGATCTTGCACTCATTGATATGTTTCAGCGCCTATTGAGAAAATAAAACACCCAATTTTTATAAATCAATATCTCATAACCCTTTTTAAATTGGATTTAATACCAGGTTTTTTATAAAATATAGTAGTATTACGATGCTTTTATTTCTTTCAAACATGCCTTCTTAAGCTGAATTAAACTTGCCAACCTTTAATTTTATTCCTTAAATTAACCTGGTGATTTGGTCTTAAAAATGAAATAATTAAAAATAGTAGATTATTTTTAAAAACAGAATATATAGCATTTAACATAAAACATTAAGATTATGTTTTAGATAATAAATTATCCGACAATTCATGATAGTTGAATTATTCATAAATAGCGTTATCATCATTCTAACAACCCTTATTCATACAGGCATGCTTTCATATGCAAGGCATTTTTATATGAATACACTCTATAGTTTTGCAACGCGCCATTTTCATCAATTATCTGTTGCAGTTATTATGACCGTCATTATTTTATGGATTATTCTTGCACATACCATGAAAGTATGGATATGGGCACTTACAATTTATTTAATAGCACCCTTCCAGATCTTTATGAAAGCGTTTATTTCTCAATTGTAACAATGACAACATTAGGATATGGAGATATTACCCTCAATAAGGAATGGCGTATCTTAGGCGAATTAATGGCTCCAAATGGTTTGTTACTTTATGGGTAGAGTACTGCATTTCTAGTTTCTATACTGAAAAGTCTGTTCAGAAAAGAATAAATAATCATGTTGACAAAAGTCTTGTTTTTAATTGTTCAAATTCTGACTTAATATTAAATCCAGCACGCATGGCAATTTTAATCAATTCTTGATCTAAATAGCGTGTTTTTATAATCAGTGCGTGTGTTAAAGCCCAAACATAAACCGTTCTCATGCCAGATTTACAAAATAAATGTAAAGGATAAGAAGTTTGATCCATAATCTGATAAAATTCGTTAAGATCTGACCAACCAAGCGTCTGAAGACGAATATAAAGAGGATACCATTTAATATGATGAAATTGCGCCTGTTTTCCTAAATCCAACGATAAAGGCTGCCCTATTTCTTCTTGGTCAGGACGCATATTAACAATTGCCTTTATCCCCTTTTCAGAAAGGAGCTCAAAATCCTTGGAATAAATCTGCCCTGAGACTGTAATATTAGGTTCAAGTTCCATAATTGCTAAGTTAACAGACATAAAATCTCCTTTTTATGCAAAAACAATTTAAATTGATCCCTGTCTGGAATCATGTAATAATATAATTAGCAGTCACGAACCTAATTCTTGCCTTCTAAATTAGAGAGCCTGTATTGGTATGTGACATCATCTATTTTTAGTAATTTTAGATATATTAGATATAGAAGCAGGTTATGTCAAAAGAATTAAACCAATATGAAACATATAAAAAAGATCTCCACAATCTTCGCATTGAATTAAGCAAACTTTCTTATCACATTATCAAGAAAAAAATGAGAGTCTGTGTTTTGCTGGAAGGTAGAGATGTGGCTGGAAAAGATGGTACAATTAAAAGAATGTTAAAATATTTACCCTCAAGGCAAACCAGAATGATTGCACTGGATAAACCTTCAGAACGCGAAACAAAAAGCTGGTATTTCCAACGCTATATTCCCTATCTTCCTGTTAAGGGAGAACTCGTTTTTTTTAATAGATCCTGGTATAATCGTTCAATTGTTGAACCTGTTATGTCCTTTTGTACACAAAAAGAATATACACATTTTATACAACAAATAACACAATTTGAACAACTCTTAATCCAAGAAGGCTTTATTTTAATTAAATATTGGCTTGAAATAGATAAGGAAACACAAAAAAAACGACTTGAAGAACGAAAAACAAATATTTTAAAACAATGGAAACTATCTAAAATAGATATGCAGGCACAATCCCTATGGAAATCATATACATATTATAGAGATCAAATGTTTGCACATACAAATCATCCAAACGCAAACTGGATCGTTGTTAATTTTAATGAAAAGAAACCTGCTCGTATTGCATTAATACGACATTTTCTAAATTGCTTTTCCTATGAGGATCAACAAACAGATCTTATTCAACAAGACGACCCTTTACTCGTCTATCCATATTCAGAAGAATTATACGAGCAAAAACGCTTATATTCATGAGTTAAAACTTCAGAATTTAAAAATATTCTTGTTTTATAGATAGAAAAAGCAAATTATTTTAATTGAGTATAGTAATTGACAATGATATGCAAAAGCATTACCTTTCTAAAAAATGTAATAAAACTCATGGAAATAAAACTCTGTCATGATTGTTTGTATTTGTAATTGCCTAAATGAAAAATGCATCAAACAAGCTATTAAACAAGGCGCTCAATGTCCAAGAGACATTTATCGTCATTGTGGTGTTGAAATAGATTGTGGACAATGCATGTCAGAAATAGCAACCCTTTTAGCAGAAATCAAAGAAACTGAGATTGTCGAGTAAAATCTCTTCTTTTTTTTATGAAAATCACCTATAGTATAAATAATATGGATTTAATTACTTTTTTCTGTATGATAAGATCATCAAATTCATAAGAAGTATGTTTATAAAATAAGGCGATCAAATAAAATATATTTAAGGAGATTTTGTTCCAATGAAAGGCGATAAAAAAATTATTGAGTATCTCAATACCATATTGAAAAATGAACTAACGGCGATTAACCAGTATTTTCTACATTCTCGGATTCTAGAAGATTGGGGGATTAACAAGCTTTCTAAAATTCTACATGAAGAATCTGTTGATGAAATGAGACATGCTGATGTCTTGATTAAACGTATTCTATTTCTGGAAGGACTGCCCAATCTGCAATCTCTAAATAAATTAAATATTGGGGAAGACATAGAAGAAATTATTGCATGCGATCTTAAACTTGAAGAAAAAGGTCTTGATGATTTAAGAAATGCGATTAAAGAGTGTGAAACCAAAAATGATTATGTCACAAGAGATATCTTTAACAAGATTTTAATTGATGAAGAAGGACATGTTGATTGGCTAGAAACG
Organism: Maricaulaceae bacterium; assembly: GCA_965183855.1. Lineage (GTDB taxonomy): Bacteria > Pseudomonadota > Alphaproteobacteria > Caulobacterales > Maricaulaceae > CBCYMI01. The sequence goes on from CBCYMI010000017.1 coordinate 15,208, forward strand.
CAACAAACCCTCATTAAAAAACTCGGTGTTGAGCGCTATCTTTTACTACAATCTGAATCTGCTTCAGAATAAATAAAAAGACGGACTAACGCTAAAAAGCTTAAGTGTTGAGCACTTTTTATTATAATCTGAAATCGGCCTTGGAATCAATAAGAAATCTGATTAACACTAAAAACACTGAATAAAGTGATCAAAGCTAAGCTTATAAAGTTTTTTCTAAAAATAAAGCGATTAGATTTAGCTAATTAAAAAAATAAATTAACCTAAAAAATCTAGTTTTGATCTACCAAAGAAAAATCTTTCTAATAAATGCGGAGCTGTTCCAGATAACCAGGATTTATTATCTGAAATGGAATGAGAAAGAAGTGATTTTAAGCAAAGCGAAGCAAAAAAGCTGATAGAATAGTTTGTTGAACCAGAAATAGCACGTTATGCTGCGGTCTAGTTGCTTTACTGGATGGATCCGTGGCTCGTTTGTTGGGCTAGAATAATAGCACGTTATGCTGCGGTCTATTTGCTTTACTGGATGGATCCGTGGCTCGTTTGTTGGGCTAGAATAATAGCACGCTATGCGGTCGAGTGGACTGGTGTACATTGCAAGAGATCAGTCTATTGCTTGCAAGGATTTTACGAAAGGATGTCCTTTCAAATAAAGCCAGAATCTCATAAAGATTTTGGTGATGAAATTGGAGTTAAAGAGAGGTATTTAACAGTGTTCGTAAAGCCTGGCGTGAAAGAGAAACAAAAGAAAAAGGTTGTTTTTGGTTTGCTAAAGCGCAAGTACAGAGTGTATACGAAGAATATCTATGAGAGATAACACCCAATAAGACATTCATGCCCATTATTGAACACAAAGAGATCTCAGATCGCATTATTTATACGGATTGCCTGGCTATCATGAGTTAAATGTGAGCAGTTTTAGGATTGCCTATATTTATTATTTTCAGGAAAACTTAAATTACATCAATGGAATTGAGAAATTCTAGAATCATACTAAATACCATATACGTAAATTTAAAGAGGTAGCCAAAGAGATTTAGGGTGTTTTTAAAGGAATATGAGCAGCCATTTAACACCCAAAAACCAAAAACATAATTGAAGCAAATAAACTAATGGGTAATGATATATCAATCCATTAAATAGGACAGTATCCATAAATATTATTGGCTATCATTAAAACTCTAAACCTTTTTTATGACAGTTTGAAAAAGATAGACTCAAAAAAGCATAATCCTAACTTCCCTCATATAAAAAATAAGCGTTTAACTTAATGAAATAAACCAATCTACAAATATTGTTCTTTTTTAAAAAATATTTAAGAGAACAAGCAATAAGATAACTGTAGACATGATTCTTTGATTCGTTTTTATTTATAAAAAAATAGAAACTTCTATTTTGCTTACCCCAAGACTTTTATACTAAAAATTAAGATATATTTAATCAATAATACATTTTATCTTCATAAAATATTCGTGAATAAATATAAACTTTTTATGAAATAATTTAGGATTGTCTTAAGAAAAAGGAAAAAATAAGGATTTTATTTTCTTTAAAAAAACTGTTTTGCATCCATTATAAATAGATATAAATTAAAAAATATATTTTCTAACTTCAAAACAAATTTATTTAAGGCATTCCTATACTCATAGAAATATCCTAACAAGCTTTATTAAAGGCTGATTTATAAAAACAGAGTATAAAAATCATATCCATTCTTTTAAATCTATTTTCTTTAATTAACCAGCTCATATAAAGTATATATCATATTTTATATGCCTTATTAACTTTAAAAGTTCTCAAAAAATACCTTAAAAATCAATAGGTTATAAACAATTAAGAAAATGGTGCGGGTGGCCGGACTTGAACCAGCATGGGGTTTCCCCCGACAGATTTTAAGTCTGTTGTGTATACCAAATTCCACCACACCCGCATTATGTTATATTACTTAAAACAAACGATCAAAGAATGACAAATCCATGGTTTCAATACATTTTCTCTTATTTATCAACACACATTGCCTTCTGATTATATTTGCTTTTATCTCTTTACACTGTTCACTTTTGATTGGTCAACGCAAAAATGAAAAAAGTTGAAATTTTTATAATATCTCCATTATCGTCAATAAAGATTTAATTTAAAGCAATAAAAATATACAATTTATTTTATCTATTTGTAATGATTTATACATATAATTTGTAACGCATGTTATTTACAAATTTATAATTTAGAAGATAAAGGTAAATTTAACATATCAATTTATGTCATCAAATACGATTATTATATAAATTTATTTGTTTTTTAAAAGTAATTTTTAGGTGTTATTCATGTTATCTAATAAACTTATTTCCTCCAAATCGGAGAATACACAGCGTTTAAACAAAAATCAAAGATGTGAACGTATCCTTTCTGTATCCAAAAAAATCTTATTGAATAAAGGATATCCAAATGTAAATATCGATGAGATTATATCAATTGCAGGAGGATCAAAAGGCTCTATTTATGAATGCTTCGGCGATAAAGATAGTCTGATTATCGCAATTTTTGAAGAATTAAGTGCTTTATTTTGTAAAAGAATTCAGGAATGCAATAAGGGCTATTTAAAAGGTAAAAAGCCAGATATTCAAAAACTAAAAAAAGAGCTCTCAAATTATACGAAAGATATTTTGACAGAAGATACCGAATCTTTCCTTAGAAATTTGTTAATATCATCTGTAGAATCTGCTTGCTTTAATAAAGCCAATCAAAAAATATATCAAGATATTATCAATAGTCTCGCTCCCATATTTTCTGAATCCATTGAACAGGGAAAAGAAAGAGCAGCTCTCTATCTGGAAGTCTTATGCACAAGTGTCTTTTTAAATCAGTTCTTTTATCAAAGTGAAAAACAATATTCCAAAAGCACGGATGCAGAAATTAGTAATTCAAAATTTCTGATAGATTATATTTCTGACTATATTTTTTCTGAATTAAATTCATAACCATAACTGATTGAAGACATGTGTTTTAGAAACTAAAATATAAATTTTGGATAAAAAAATAGTTTATCTTACTTCTTAATGATATAGTATGAGACAACATTTCTTAAAGATGTGCCAAATAATTTATATGAAAACAAATATTCATATAAATTCAAGCTCTGTTTATATAATTAAAGAAGAAGCAAGACTAAATATTTCTATTGATTACCATTATAAAAAAACACTATTGTTTTTATAAATAAAGAATCTATAAAGGCTATGCTAACATAGGTCTGATGGCACTACCTAAAGATGAATTTATTATTTTAAAAAACTATAGTTGTAAAGACTTTTATAAAATAGCAAACTAGGATAAATTAATTGCTAGATATAATCAGAAAGGATATGCATGTCTCAAATCAGGGTTCAAACAATGGAATATCAACCAAAATCATGTACAAAAGACCATATCCCTACTCATGGTAAAGAAGCATATATAGGAATGAGAAAAGCAGGAAAGCTTGCGGCTGAATGTCTAGATATGCTTATCCCAGAAATTAAGGCAGGAATCACGACTCATAAAATAGACCAACTTGCCTATGAGTTTATACTAGATCATAAGGCAATTCCTGCCTGTTTAGGATATAGAGGCTATCAACATACAGTTTGTACTTCTGTTAATCATGTTATTTGCCATGGAATTCCAGGAAAGAAAGTTTTAAAAGAAGGAGATATTGTTAATATTGATGTTACAGTAATTATTGATGGCTGGCATGGGGATACTTCTCGTATGTATGCTATTTCTCCTATAAAGCGTAAAGCGGATCATTTAATGAAAACAACCTATCAAAGCTTGATGCATGCGATAAAAATTACACGTCCTGGCACAACACTTGGAGATATTGGCGCTTCTATTCAAGAATTAGCTGAATCCAACAGGCTTTCAGTTGTAAGAGACTTTTCGGGTCATGGTATTGGCAGAAAATTTCATGAATCTCCTACTGTCTTCCATTATGGAAAAAAAGGGGAAGGAATCCAATTACAAGAAGGGATGTTTTTTACCATAGAGCCCATGTTAAATACAGGAGGTTATGACTGTAAAATTCTATCTGATGGCTGGACAACAGTTACAAAAGACAAATCATTGAGTGCACAATTTGAACACACAATCGGCGTGACTGAAAATGGAGCAGAAATTTTTACTTTATCTCCAAAAGGATTTGATTTTCCTGAGTATACATAAAGATTATGGCTTTAACCAGAGTTATATTATGCAAAATAAAAAAGAAGCACACTATATTGGTCATCGTCAAAGATTAAAAAATAAGTTTATAGAACGAGGAGCTGATAGTCTTGCAGATTATGAAATTCTGGAACTCTATTTATTCAGAACACTTCCTAGAAGAGATATAAAACCTCTGGCAAAAATATTAATTGAAGAATATGGAAATCTTTCTGCAATAATTTCTACCCCCTATGAAAAATTAATTAAAACAAAGGGAATTGGGGAAAGAACAGCACTCGATTTAAAAATTCTACAAGCAACATCCCTGAGATCCTCTCAAAGTGCCTTATTAAAAAAGCCCATCTTAGCATCTTGGTCTGCTTTGTTAAATTATTGCAAGTCAGCCATGCAACACGAAGCTCGTGAACAATTTAGATGTTTATTTCTAGATAAAAAAAATTGTTTAATAAAAGATGAGATCATGAGCATAGGAACTGTAGATCACACAGCAGTTTATCCCAGAGAGATTGCAAGAAAAGCCTTGGAATATCACGCAACAGCTTTTATTATGGTTCACAATCATCCTTCTGGAGACGTAACACCCAGTCGACCAGATATTATCATGACCAAAAAAATTGTAGAGGCATCCAAAGCGCTAAATATTATTGTACATGATCATTTGATTATAGGGAAAGAAAGTGTTGCCAGTTTTAAAACACTTGGCTTATTATAAATCTTTATATTACTCAAAAAATACCCGTCTTATTTAATTGTTTCATCTCAAATAATCTTGAACGCTACATCAAGATATAAAGAGTTAATGCTATATTATATTTCCTTTTTTCCTGATATTTTAAGAAGATCATATCTGAGTTTAACTAAAAAAATAAACAGAGAAAAAATATCTGATCATTCTTTTATGACTGACATAATCGTATTTTATACAGATAAACGGTTCCAAATCTATTACAATATTTCTAAATCCATCACAATATTATGATCAGACTTTATCATAAATAATGTTGCATGATTGCCAATAAACCCAGACAATATCATTTCATAGCAAAATAAAGCTGATGAATTTATTTTCGTGCTATTTACAACACTCTATCACAGATTCAACACCCTTGGTAAAACTGCTTTTTTGATCTCTTAACCTAAATCAGAAAAATTTTTATACAGATTATTCTATTGATCAAAATACAAACATGAATTTTAGCCATCTTATAGAAAATCAGGTTTGATAGTATTATTTACATAAATTGCACGTATTTATGATTTATACACGAAATATCCAAGAGTTTAAATATACTTCATAATAATCATTTCAAATATTTTTACGATAGACCAAGCATAATCATATGAATACGATTAAGATCTTCTGGAACTATACGAGAATATTAAAAAATATTTTGATAAATATTAATATCATATTCTAGAGATTAGTTTCTATTTATCAAATTTTTATATAGTATTTAGTTAAAATACGGATTTTCTTTATAGAAGTTAAAACTATCACTAAATCAATACTATCAAAATGCTAAATTAAAAAAGATAGTTTTTCCTTCTCTATATTAAAGCATATCTATTATAATAAAATATAATAACCTTTAAAAAAGGTAATAAATGAAACTAACAAAGCAATTTTTTTTAATTTTTCACAGAAATAGAATTCATTTTAAAGCTTCTAAATTCAAGACAGAGTTCTATTTACACGCTATACCCGTATGCAAAGAAAGCATTTCTATTTGGTAAAGAATCAAAACTTCATAATAAAGCTTAACTCAAAAAAACGCCTATCTTTATCCTATTATTATCCTGTTTTTTAAGATTTTACAAAAAAAAACGCTCATAAAGCTAAAGCTTATGAGCGTTAATTTTATAGACTGAGCTTGTAGATGTTAAAAATTATATATCAACACCCAAAGCTTCTACAGTTTGAATCGTTAATTGACCTACAATGAGGCTATTATCTTTTTGGAAACGTTCCATTGCTCTCAGTGTTGATTCTCCAAATACACCATCAACACGACCAGGACTATATCCTTTTTCTTTTAGAGCTTGTTGAATACGAGAAATAATCTGAGCTGTTGTATTTGTATCACAAAGCACTTCTCTCCATTGAAGATCTCCACCACCAACAACATTGACTTTTTCAATTGTTTTATAAGTTGCTGGAATAGCAATACGCTCTTCTCTTGATGGCTCAACCATTTTACGAACTGTTATCGTATCATAAACAGCTGGAATAACACGCTCAACTGTACGTGGCGGTTCTGCAACAACCTGTTTGGTAATGGTTTTTGTCTTTCCTGGAATTGCAATTTCTCTGACTTCTTCAGGCTGCACCAAGCGTTTGCGAGTTACAGTTTTATACTGAGCTGGAACTTCAACTTTACACAAAATTTCGCCTGTTGGCTGAACGATTGTCTGAAGCGTTTTTCCATAAGGAGAACTTCCTTTACGACCAATCAATCCTTTGCCTGGTTTCCAAGTTGTATAAGCTGAACGAACAAGGACTTGCTCTTGATAGCTCTCATATCGCGCAGGAATGATTTCTGTACGAACGCCCTCATCAGCAATAACAACTTCCTCTGTTACAGTTTCGTAACGTGCTGGAATCACATCATAAACAACGCTTTCTTCTTTAACAAGAACACGCTCTTCAAGTGTTTCATAACGCGCTGGAATCGTTTTAACTTCTGTACGTTCTGGTGTATCTACAACTTGCTCTGCTGTAACTTCAGTTACTTCAGGAATTAAAACGCGTGCAAAACATTGACCAGGTTTGGCATCTGGCGGATAGCCAGCAGATGTTGCAATTTGGTCATACCCACCTCCAGATGTCGTAGACTGAGCAGACGCAGCTTCTTGTTCTGCAACACTTACTCTTTCTGAAAGTTCTGCGATTCTGTTATTAAGCATTTCTGAATGCTCTCTTTCCTGATTTAATCTTTGTTGAAGCTCAGAAATTCTGTTTGTATTTTGATCATTGCTATTTACAACTTCTTTTGAGAGCATATCAGTATCATTCATACATGCGCTTAAAGAAAGTGCCGCCCCAGCCACAGCAATCATTAATATTTGCTTTCTTTTCATATAGGATCTCCCCTTCCTTATTCTATATTATATTCTATGAAGCCATAGAATATATTTATGGGTTTATAACATAAATAACTATACCTGCTATCATAACAACAATAACAGGCTATTTACAATTTGACTAAGTTTATTCCTAATCAATAATCAAACCAGTCTACAATTACTCCAAAAAAATGAACTAACCTTTTTATTGGAATAATTTTTTGGAATGATAATACATTCCGATATGTTTGTTAACGATATTATATATTAATATAATATTAACAAACTATATTTAGCCTATTGTTTCCCTCTTGGCTAGTAAAAAAAAATATAATAAGTATTTTAATGTATTTTTTTATGCTTTAAATAATCAACAAAATTTTATAATATCGTATAAAACATAGAGTTATCAGAAATATAAAGATATTCACTGGTTAGGAGATAAACGTATGATTCCAAGATATACGCGTTCCGTTATGGAAGCGCTATGGTCTGATCAAACAAAGTATTCAATTTGGCTTGAAATTGAGATAAATGCCTGCGATGCAATGGCAAGCCTTGGGATTATCCCAATAGAATCAGCAAAAAACATAAGAGAAAAAGCAAATTTTAATGTCGAGAAAATCCATCATATTGAAAAAGAAACCAAACATGATGTGATTGCTTTTTTAACAAATCTTTCTGAATATATAGGAGAAGATGCTCGCTTTATTCACCAAGGCATGACCTCATCAGATGTTTTAGATACCTGTTTGAATATTCAGCTTCAAAGAGCAACAGATATTCTTATTTCTGATCTTGATGATTTATTATCTGCATTAAAAGAAATGGCTTATCAGCATAAATACACCCCAACCATGGGAAGAAGTCATGGCGTTCATGCAGAACCGACAAGTTTTGGTCTTAAAATTGCCATGGCTTATGCAGAATTTTTTAGAAACAGACAGCGCTTGTTAACCGCAAGAGCAGAAATTTCAACCTGTGCTATATCAGGAGCAATTGGTAGTTTTGCAAATATTAATCCTGAGATTGAAACCCATATTGCAAACGTAATGGGATTAAAACCAGAACCCATTTCCAGCCAAATCATCCCAAGAGATCGGCATGCTATGTATTTTTCAATTCTAGCTGTCATTGCAGGTTCTATTGAACGATTAGCAACAGAAATTAGACATTTACAAAGAACAGAAGTCTTAGAAGCAGAAGAATATTTTTCTAAAGGACAGAAAGGCTCTTCTGCCATGCCACATAAAAGAAATCCTGTTTTATGTGAAAATCTGACAGGATTAGCACGCCTGATCAGATCTGCTGTTTATCCTGCACTGGAAAATATTGCATTATGGCATGAAAGAGATATCTCACATTCCAGCGTAGAACGTGGAATCGCCCCCGATGCAACAACACATCTTGACTTTGCGCTTAACCGATTAACGCATGTTATCCAAAATCTGGTTGTTTATCCAGAAAAAATGAAAAAAAATCTTGAACAATTATTAGGTCTACACAATTCACAGCGGATTTTATTAGCTTTAACACAAAAAGGCATGTCGAGAGAAAATGCCTATCAACATGTTCAAAAAAATGCGATGAAAACATGGAATGGGGATGGAGATTTCCTTGAACAGCTAAAACAGGATTCAGAAATCACCAAATTAATGCCTCCATCAGAATTGGAAGAATTTTTTGACCTTGACTATCATTATAAATATGTTCATCATATTTTTAAACGCGTTTTTGAACAGGAATAAATGCTTTTAATTAAGAAGTCTGATTTATAAGAGATACACTTAAAAATGCATTGTGTTAAACACCCAAGCAAGATTTTGTTTTGGGGTGAAACAGAATCTGAATAATGAGAATATAACCTAATATTTGAAAGACAGATTCAAAGACAGATTCATAGAATTTAAAATCCGTAAGAAGAAGGTATATTGGAATGGTTAGAAATATAGTAAAAATACTAAAATTTTTAATCCATACCTGTTTCTTACTTCCAATAACCAGTATGCAACTTGTCGCCACACCTCTCGAAAATACAGAACCTGCCCTTTATGTTGTAAAATTCAGGGCAGATTGGTGTGGTTTATGCAAAATTCTCGAACCCGCACTCGATCATGCAATCAAAACAATAGATAATCCAGAAATCCAATATATCAGCATTGATATTACAAATGCAGAAACATGGGATAACTCACTGGAAATCGTTTTGCAAAATGATCTTGTAGATATTTATAATCAATATGTTGGCATTACGGGGTTTGCAGCTCTGCTCCACTCCAAAAATAAAATCTTGCTTGGATGTTTAACACATCGGTTTGATTCAAAAGCCATGAAAGATATCATTCAAACAATGTATCAAAAAATCATCACAGAAGAACTGAGGCTAGAATTATCAAAACGTCCCTTATTTTGTCCTGTATCTGTTAATCCAAAACCACCAAATAAAGATTAACCTCAAAAAACAGTCTATGATCTTTTACAATAATATGGGTCTATAAAACCAGATAAAAATACAGAGCTCAAAAGAAAAGATTAATCGGGTCATATGATATAAGGTCAGATAAAAATATGCATGGGTATAATACACCAAACAAAATAAAAAACTTTACGGATAAAAATCCATTCTTTAAAGAAAACTTATGATTTATTTTCCTGTTCTATTTCCATTTGTGCCTGCATATGAAATGCTTTCATTTTAGCTCGGATTTCATCATCACTTAATTGAATTCCTTCTTGATCACAATCTTGTCTGAGCTTACGAAAAACATCCTCATCCCCTATTTCTTCCATATCTGCTTTAATGACTTCATTGGCATAGCTTTCTGCTTTTGCGCCTGTAAACCCTATCTTTTCAGAAAGCCATAACCCCAATAATTTATTACGTCTGACCTCAATCTTAAATTGGCTTTGTGCCAGATTAGAAAATTGGTGTTCTGCCTGTTTTTTCCTGTCATCAAATGATTTCACAATATCACCCCTGTTTAAAATAGATGTTGATTTTATATCTGACTATTCTCTATGATAAAAAAATGAATTTTTAAAGTTTAAATTTTTTAACTAAAGAATTTTTTAACTAAAGATTGTCCTTACATAAATTGATTGTTATAGATAGCACTAATTCTTAAATCAATCTTGTTCAAGAAATATATTTAACAGGTTTTTTTAAATCAAATACAGTGCTATAATCTTGGAGCATTATAATGGCAAAACGTAGAAAAATATATGAAGGAAAAGCCAAGATTCTTTATGAAGGTCCCAAACCTGGAACATTAATCGCTCATTTTAAGGATGATACAACTGCGTTTAATAATCAAAAAAAAGAAATTCTTCAAGGGAAAGGCGTTTTAAACAATAGAATCTCTGAATATATTATGTCACGCTTTGAGCAAATCGGCATTCCAAATCATTTTATCAAACGACTAAATATGAGAGAACAGTTAATCCATCATGTAGAGATTATTCCTCTTGAAATTATCTGTCGAAACATTGCAGCAGGTTCAATTAGCAAACGTTTGGAACTAAAAACAGGAACACCATTGCCAAGATCAATTATCGAATTTTACTATAAAAATGATGAATTGAATGATCCAATGGTTTCAGAAGAGCATATTACAGCATTTAACTGGGCATCTTCAAGAGAGCTTGACGAGATCATGTCGTTAACGATTCGTGCAAATGATTTTCTATCAGGATTGTTTTTTTCTGCAGGCATTCGTCTGGTTGACTTTAAACTAGAATTTGGAAAGCTGGATGAAGAAGACAGTTCTCGTATTTTAATTGCAGATGAAATCAGCCCTGATTCCTGCCGGTTATGGGATCTTCATACAGATAAAGTAATGGACAAAGATCGTTTTCGTCATAATATGGGGGATGTAACAGAAGCTTATGCAGAAGTTGCCAAAAGGCTAGGTGTGATCAAGGATTCACCTGTTAAATTAATTGTCAAATAAGAAAACATCAGGTTTATGTATTTTAAGATGAAAGTCAAAAACATATGAAAGCAATTATTCAAGTATGGCCTAAAAAAGAAGTGTTAGATCCTCAAGGCAATGCAATCATGAAAACATTACATACAATGAATTATACAGAAATAGCCAATCTGCGTCAGGGCAAAATTTTTGAACTTGAGATTAATCAAACAGATGAAACTATTGTTAAAAAAAAGCTGGAAGAAATCTGTAAAACGCTTCTTGCCAATGAAATTATTGAAAATTATAAAATTAACTTAAACAAATGATTTACAAAACAACGTTATTTATCTTCAGCTAATTTTTGTTAGAATTTTAGGAGGTATTTCTTGCAATCTGCTATTATTGTTTTTCCAGGGTCGAATTGTGATCGTGACGCAAAGACCGCATTGCATAAAATTACGGGCAAAAAACCACATCTTGTCTGGCATCAGGAAAAAGAGATTCCAAACTGTGACTTAATGCTACTTCCAGGAGGATTTTCTTTCGGAGACTATTTAAGGTCAGGAGCAATTGCTGCCAAAAGCCCTATTATGCAAGCTGTCAGAAAAAAAGCTGGTCAAGGGGTTAAATTAATTGGAATTTGTAATGGATTTCAGATTTTAACTGAAGCAAAACTCTTGCCTGGAACCTTAATGAGGAATAAAAGCTTGAAGTTTATTTGTCGTAATCAGCCCATTTCCATTATCAATCCAGATACTGCTTTTACCAAATCATATAAAAAAAGGGAAATTAATCGCCTTTCTCTTCCAATTGCGCACATGGATGGCAATTATCATTTGGAAGAAATACATTTAAACCAATTAAGACAGGAAGGACAAATTGTTTTTGAATATCTAACCTCCAATCCTAATGGATCTGTTCAAAATATCGCAGGTATTATGAACAAACAGGGTAATATCCTTGGACTCATGCCACATCCAGAACGTGCCATTGACCCTATCCATACAGGCATGGATGGGATAGGAATTTTTCAAAGTTTAATGGAGCACTGAGAATGACAAGACAGGCTTATAATAAAATAGAGATCACTCAGGATATGATTTCTGATCATGGCTTAACATCAGAGGAATATCAAACAATTCTTAAAATTCTTGGGCGCCAACCAAACCTAACAGAGTTAGGAATTTTTTCTGTTATGTGGTCTGAACATTGTTCATATAAATCCTCTAGGCTTCACTTAAAAAAACTTCCTGTTACTTCCAAAAGAGTTATCCAAGGTCCTGGTGAAAATGCAGGCGTGATTGATATTGACGATGATGATACCATTATTTTTAAAATGGAGAGTCATAATCATCCTTCATATATTGAGCCTCATCAGGGTGCCGCAACAGGAGTTGGTGGAATCTTAAGGGATGTTTTTACAATGGGAGCAAGACCAATTGCTTTAATGAATGCATTACGATTTGGAGACCCAGATCATCCCAAAACCCAACATTTAATACAAGGTGTTGTTTCTGGCATAGGACATTATGGAAATTGCGTTGGTGTACCAACCATAGGCGGAGAAACCAATTTTGACTCTGGTTATAATCATAATATTTTGGTCAATGCAATGTGTGTTGGATATGCCAAAAAAGACCGAATTTTTTATTCTGCCGCCAATGTTGTTAATGCCACAGTTTTATATGTTGGTGCAAAAACAGGAAGAGATGGCATACATGGCGCAACCATGGCATCATCAGAGTTTGATGAACTTACCGATGAAAAGAGACCAACCGTTCAAATAGGAGATCCTTTTACAGAAAAACTTCTGATTGAAGCTTGCCTGGAATTAATGCAAAAAGATGCAATTATTGCTATTCAAGATATGGGAGCTGCGGGATTAACTTCCTCCTCCGTGGAAATGGCAAGCAAAGGAATGGTTGGAATCGAATTGGATTTAGATCAAATTCCAAAACGCGAAGAGAATTTATCGCCTTATGAGATCATGCTTTCTGAATCACAGGAAAGAATGCTAATTGTTTTAAAGCCAAATGCCCAAAAACAAGCATTTGAAATTTTTGAAAAATGGGGGCTGGATGTTGCAAAAATTGGTATGACAACATCGACAGGACGATTAATATTAAAACATAGAAATGAAATCGTCTGTGATATTCCCCTAGACCCACTTTCAGAATATGCGCCTCAATATAATCGCCCCTATTTACCTATTCAGCCTTTAGAAGTTAAAACGGTTCAGCCAAAAGAATCTCTAAAAGAAGCTTTATTTGCCCTGCTCTCTAGCCCTGATTTATCTTCAAAGCGCTGGATTTGGGAGCAATATGATCGTCATGTCATGACCAATACCATTGATTCATCACAAACAGGTGGAAATGCCGCAATCGTCAGGTTAAATCCAAATTCCTATAAGGCAATTGCTATTAGCTGTGATGTTACCCCTCGTTATTGCCTTGGAAATAGCTATGAAGGTGGCAAACAGGCTGTTGCAGAAACATGGAGAAATCTGACTTCTGTTGGCGCTACGCCAATTGCAATTACAAATTGCCTGAACTTTGGAAATCCAGAAAAGCCTGAAATCATGTCACAATTTGTACATGCCATTGAAGGAATGGCAGAAGCATGTAAACAGCTTGATTTTCCTGTTGTATCTGGAAATGTCTCTTTATATAATGAAACAAATGGTCAGTCTATTCCTCCAACGCCTGCGATAGGAGGAATTGGTTTATTAAAAGATTACCGTCTAAGAGCCCATCCCTGTAATGCTCAAGAAGGAGATTATATATGTGTTATTGGTCATTCTCAAAACTGGTTATCGGCAAGCTATTATGCACGCTATCTTCACAAACAGGACAAAGGAGCCCCTCCTCCCGTTGATTTGGAATCTGAAAAGAAAAATGGAGTCTTCATAAGAAGCTTAATCCAAACATCCCATCTTAATACAGTGCATGATATATCAGATGGTGGAGTTTTAATCGCTCTGGTCGAGATGTCATTAGCATCAGATAAAGGATTTGAACTATACAAAAAAGAAAAATATCTAAACCATGAATATCTGTTTGGAGAAAGTCAAGGACGATATATGATTGCTATCAAACCAACTCTTTTGAAGAAAATTACCAAAATAATAGAGGAAAATTCTATCCATCATCAAATCCTGGGAAGGTTTAAAGGAGAGAATGTTACTGGTCTAACAAAAGAGCCTATTTCCCTTAAAGAAATAAAGAATGCCCATAATGGATGGCTTGATTCTTATATGTCGAAAACCAGATAAATTCAAAAGGAGTCCATTTTGTCAATCAAAGCAGAAGAAATTAGAAATTTAATTTCAAAAAAATATCCAAAAGCCCATATTGAAATCATTGATCTGGCAGGAGATGAAAATCATTATAAAGTAATTATTACCTCTGCGCATTTTAAAGGATTAAACAGAGTAGAACAACATAAAAGCATTTATGACACGTTAGGAAGCCGTGTTGGAAATGAACTGCATGCCTTGTCCTTACAAACCCAAATACCATCAGAATAAAGAGGTGAGGTTTAATAATAGGTCTGGTAAAATAAATTTAAATCAGCTATCTCTCTTAATGCGAAAATAAAGCTTTGAAAAATTTAAGAAATAGCATCGTTAAATTATGGAGTATTTAATATGGAATTAACAGAAACAATTGAAAAAATAGACCATCTGGTTAAAACACATAAAATTGTCTTGTTTATGAAAGGAAGTCCAGAATTTCCTCAATGTGGATTTTCTGCACTTGCTGCAAATATTCTAAATTTATTAAATACAGAATATGAATCTATTAATGTATTGGAAAACCAAGCTATTCGCGAAGCAATCAAACAATATAAAAACTGGCCAACCATTCCTCAGCTTTATATTAATGGAGAATTTATAGGTGGGGCTGACATTATGAAAGAAATGTATGAAACAGGTGAATTACAAACTTCTATTGCCTAATTTTCTAGATTGTATCATCTCCATAATCTCTCTATCAATACATGGATAATAGATTAAACTGTATAAATAAGCTCATCCTGTCTTAGATGGGCTTGCTGTTTTTTAGGTTAAATTTAGATTTAAAGCGAATGTTTCCATGTTAGGAAATGTTTACCTTCAAAACTCTTTTTCTTCCAATATAATTCTTTTTTATCATTTAGAAATCATTCTGGAATACGCCATAATAAAAGCCTGATAAAAAATCAGACTTTTCTAATAAAGTATAAAAAATACGTGAATTTTTAAAAGACAAAACTTGTAATAAAAGCGTTCTTAAGAATAAAACTCAACAACCAAATTAGGTTCCATAATCACAGGATATGGCACATCAGATAATTCAGGAATTCTTATATATTTGGATTTCATTGCCTTTGGCTCAAACTCAATATAGTCTGGAATATCTCTTTCAGGACTATCCAAAGCTTCAATAATCAATGCCATGGATTGCGATTTTTGACGTACTTCAATAATATCATCAGGCTTACAACAATAAGAGGGAATATTAACCCTTTTGCCATTTACCTTAACATGTCCATGATTAACGAATTGACGAGCTGCAAAAACTGTCGGGGTTAGTTTTGATCTATAAACAATCATATCAAGCCTTGATTCCAATAACCCAATCAAGTTCTCGGCTGTATTTCCCTTATGCCTTTCAGCTTCTTTAAATATTTTTCTAAACTGTTTTTCTGTAATATTACCATAATATCCTTTTAATTTTTGTTTTGCAGTTAAACGGATACCATAATTAGAACGCTCAGCTTTACGTTTTTGTCCATGCTGCCCAGGTCCAAAAGAACGTCTATTATATGGACTCTTGGGTCTTCCCCAGATATTTTCACCAACACGGCGATCAATTTTATATTTAGCAGATTGTCTCTTGCTCATAACTTTCCTTCAATATTAATATAAATCGGTATATTCATTCTTTAATCTGATTTCATCTAAATGCCTGATATATAAACCATGACTGGTTTATATATTATTTATCCTCAAAACCAAGATTATTTAAAATCAATACATTTTCAACGGCGATTTATATTGTCCCGCTTTATAAATAGAGGGCATAGCATATAAATCCTAATCAAGAAGTCAAGATAAAAACTGGTATATATATTAATGTTTTCAAGCAGAATTTTTAAAAATTAGATTTTTAAGTTTAAAAAAGTATTTTTTTATAAAAATTGCTTAAAGAATCAAAAGCAAATAAAAGTCTAATAAATCTTAGGTTTAATTTCTTTTTTTGAGAAAAATTCATCTATAAACTGACAAAGCAAGATTTTATAATAAGATCGAACGATTATAAGGTGATACTGATATCGTTTAATTTTTTAAATCTGGTTAGCTGTTTTTATATTTATTTCCTTTAATTTTAGAAAAATATACAGATAGCTCAGAGCTTTTGGAGCTCAAAACATGTGATAATCAGGATTTAAGCTTCTTAAATCTTGCACCTCTTCCTTTAGAAAGTGCTTTGATAATTCCTCTAAATGTTCTGACTTCCTGTTCTGTGAATTCTGCTCTTAACAAGGCAGTTTGAATATTTTGCATCATTCGTTTTTTTTTCTCTTTTGGATAAAAATAGCCAGATTCTTCTAGTTCTTCTTCTAAATGTTCAATCATATTGACAAATTCTTTTCTGGAAGCTTTTTGAATTTTTTTTTGATCTCCTGTCTTTAATTGATCTGTTCTGATTTGATCAGTTATAAAACTCATATACCATTCATAACAAAAAATAGCGATGGATTGGGCAAGATTTAAAGATCCAAACCCAGGATTAACCTGATAGCGTATAATCATATTACATAATGTAATATCATGATTGTCCAATCCTGATTTTTCTGGACCAAAAACGATTGCTGTTCTATCAAGAAAATCTTGATCATTTTGATGATAAAGCGCAGTTAAATGGAAGATAGATTCTTTTAAAGGCTTTATTTCCTTAACTAACCCTCTTCTTCTTGCACTTGCCGCAAGAACATATTCCTTATCTATTAAGGCTTCTTCCAGAGTATTAAAAAGCTTAGCCTGATCTAGAATACATTCTGCTCCAGCTGCCATTTGATATGCTTTTTGATTAGGCCAATCATCTCTTGGAGCAACCAGTCTTAAATTTTTCATTCCAAAATTCAGCATAATTCTTGCAGCAGCGCCTATATTTTCTCCCATTTGTGGTTTTACGAGAATAAGTGTTGGTGCTTTAATTAATTGCAAATCTAATGTCTTATTTGTACCAGCCATAAATTTCCTGTTATTTTAGATATAGACTTTTCTTTAAAAGATTGAAGTGCTATAGACTTCAAAGATAAAATTAGATTTATCAGTTAAATTAAGTCATAAAAAGACTTTATTTGATTATTTCGAAAAAGGTTAAGTTTAAATTTTTATAAACAGAACAAGAAAGCGTATGATCATGACAAAAATTAAAGTTGAAAATCCAATTGTTGAACTCGATGGTGACGAAATGACCCGCATTATCTGGGCATTAATAAAAGAAAAACTGATTACACCTTATTTGGATCTTAACTTAAAATATTATGATTTATCTATACAATCTCGTGATGAAACCGATGATCAAATTACAATTAATGCAGCATATGCCATTAAAGAAACTGGAGTTGGCATCAAATGTGCCACTATTACACCAGATGAAGAAAGAGTTAAGGAATTCGATCTAAAAAAAATGTGGCGTTCTCCGAATGGAACCATTCGTAATATTTTGGGAGGCGTTGTCTTTCGTGAACCTATTGTCTGCCAAAATGTACCTAGATTAGTACCAGGATGGACACAGTCTTTTGTAATTGGTCGCCATGCTTTTGGAGACCAATATAAAGCAACAGATTTTAAAATTCCTGGAAAAGGAAAACTTCATTTAATTTGGGAAGCAGAAGATGGCTCCGACAAGAAAAGCTATGAAGTTTTTGACTTTCCAGGACCTGGGATTGCCATGGGCATGTATAATTTAAAAAAATCAATTGAAGAGTTCGCAAGAGCTTCCTTAAATTATGGTTTGAATCGCAAATGGTCTGTTTATCTTTCGACCAAAAATACTATTTTAAAAGCCTATGATGGCTATTTTAAAGATGTTTTTCAAACAGTCTATGAAGAGGAATTTAAAGAAAAATTCGAACAAGCTGGAATTGAATACCAGCATCGCCTGATTGATGACATGGTTGCATGCGCTTTAAAATGGTCTGGTGGATTTGTCTGGGCTTGTAAGAATTATGATGGAGATGTTCAATCTGATATGGCAGCCCAAGGATTTGGATCTTTAGGCTTGATGACGTCTGCATTAATGACACCAGATGGTAAAATCGTTGAATCAGAAGCCGCACATGGTACTGTTACCAGGCATTACCGTGCGCATCAAAGAGGAGAAGAAACCTCTACAAATTCAACAGCCTCTATTTTTGCCTGGTCAAGAGGTCTTGCCCATCGGGCAAAATTAGATAAAAATGATCAATTGGCAAAATTTAGCCAAATCCTAGAATCTGCTGTTATCAATACAATAGAAAATGGAGAAATGACGAAAGATCTTGCTTTGCTTGTTGGAGATAAACAAAGCTGGCTTACAACGACTGGTTTTTTAGATGCCGTTGCCAATCGCTTTGGTCAGGCATTAAGTCAACATCTCTAAAATATAAATCTAATAGAATATTCTTAAAATAATCTATTCATAAAATTAGTTTTTAATAGTCCAAGCTTGCATATAAGAGGTATTTTTATAGAATAAAGCTCAGCAAAATATGGCACTTTATTTAAAAAGTGCTTTAAGAACATATTTTAAACCTGTTTTTCCTTGAATTTTTGTATTCTTTACTCTTACCCTTATTTGTCCTTCTAGTTCAAATAAGATTCCAAGCAAATGTGATAATCATGCAAGAAATAAAGCACTGAAATTGGTATGAATCTAACCTCTCTTTTTAGGCAATTTAAAAAAACTCCTTTATATAACAAGCTATATAACAAAGATAACCTGATAAGCATATGTATTGGAAGAGCAAGCAAAGCACTTCCAAAATGTGATTAAAGAAAATTTAAGAAAATCAGACTTTTTTAGCATTGTGTTTGTATCTTTAACGTCAATAGCAAATAAAAATAAAACTATAAAACCAGGAGTAAGATTGCCGATAAGAAAGATTGGATTTAAAATTTTTCTCAGATCAATACCTAGCACCAAAAAAACAATGAAACAAATAAAATAAAGCAAATAAAATCGTAATATATTTTTTAAAACGATAGAGACATTCATCTATATATTTTTCTAAAACGATAAAGACATTTATCTATCGAATATTTGATTTATAGATTAGATATCTTAGCACACTTGATATAGATTAGCATAAAATTTTTAATAAAAGAATCCATTTCAAGGAAGAACAGCAAATTTTTATTTATACAAAACAGATAAGTTTTTGCCTATTTCTATTAGAGTTTTTCTTAAAGAAGAGTGTAAAAAAAACAATCATGAATTTGACTCCTTGGAAAGAAGGTTTTCAAGCATTACATTAGTCAATAATAGCTATAAAGAATGCTTATATAATGCTTACATAGCGATTTAATGCTCTTTTAAAGCATTTAATTCTATAGAAATATAAGTTTTATTTATATTTTTAGATATTCTAATATTTCTAACGATCTTCAATTTCTTATCCTTATTTAATTCAAAAAACTGTAAGATCATCAATATTATCACATCTTAGTATTCTCTTCATGAACTTCAATGCTAGATTCTAATTGAAATAAAATTAGTAAATCTAATAAAAAGACTAAAAACATATTATTATGAGCAAATAATAACGATAAATACATGCTATAAAATAGGATCATTTAATCTTTTTTCTATATGTGTTTATCTTTTTTGACCTTTTTGGCTTAATGATTTCTTCTAATCCAAGCTTTATTTATAAGAAATCAAACGTTTAAAATGTTAAACAAAAGAAATTATTCTTACTTAAAAAAACTGCGTTTTTGTATAAAATCTAACTTTTAAAAGAATATCTGGTTTAAGCATTAATCGACACCATCTTCATTAAAAAACTTATCTTAAAATAAAGTATGGCGTTTCTAAAACCCATTTAAATTTAAAATTCTTTTATTGCTCCTTTGAATCTTTGTAAAATCTGCTCTGCTTTTTCTTGATTTCCAATACCCCCCGTCATCGCAAAATCTGCTCTCCCTCCGCCTTTTTTTCCTCCTAATAAAGAAGAAGCACGTCCTGCCAGATCAACAGCGGATAATTTTGAAGAAATATCTTTTGTAACGCCAATAGCTATAGAAAGCTTATTATGATTAAGAGCAATAAAAACAATAACTGCTTTTGTTAAACCTGTTTTGCTTTCATCAATTAGAGAACGAATTTCCTTGCTTTCAATGTTTTCTAGAATTTGTCCTTTAAACTGAATGCCTCCAATATTTTCCAGATCTTCTGATTTATTCTTCTTGCCTTGCTGTAAAACAAATTGTTTTTTTGTTTCTGCTAATAAACGATCGAGCTTTTTCTTTTCTTTTAAAACCTGTTCAATTCGGTCTGGTAATTCAGAAACAGATGTTTTTAACAGAGCTGATGATTGATGAGCCAATCTTGATTGGTCTCTTAAATACGCAAACGCTTGTTCTCCTGTAATTGCTTCTATACGACGAACACCAGAAGCTATGGCGTTTTCTGAAATAATCTTGAAAATAGCAATATCACCAGAACGTCTAACATGCGTACCACCACAAAGCTCAATCGAATAAGGCATTTTTAAACTTTCTGGCTGATACCCGATTGTTTGTACTCTTACCTGCTTTCCATATTTTTCACCAAATAAAGCCATTGCTCCTTTTTGTTTTGCATCTTTAAGTGCCATTAATTCTGTTTGGCTATTCTGGTTTTGCCGAATGATTAAATTAACCCGATCTTCAACCTCCATAATCTCTTGATCAGATAGCGCTCTTGGAAAGGAAAAATCAAACCGAATGCGTTCTTCATTTACTTTTTGCCCTTTTTGTACAACCTGATGACCAAGAATTTCTCTCAATGCAGCATGTAACAGATGGGTTGCAGAATGATTTGATCGTGTACGCTCTCTTACCAATCGGTCAACTGTTAATTCTGCTTTTAATCCTTCTTCAATACTCCCTTTTATCAGCTTAAGTTTATGAGAAAACAGATGATCCTTTTTCTTTTGAACATCTAATATTTCTGCATAGGCTTTATTTTCAAACAAAACATGCCCCTTATCGGCATCCTGTCCACCTGATTCTGCATAAAAAGGTGTGCTATCAAACAGGCATTCTGCATATTCTCCTGCCTGTATACTTTTTTGCCTTTTACCATCCTTAACAATTGCTAATAAATTCGCTGAACCAGACAAATGCTCATATCCTAAAAACTGGGTTTTTGGATACACCTCATTCAATGCGTGCCAAATAGTTTCTTCTGCTTTACTTCCAGATCCTTTCCATGCCTGTCTTGCTCGCTGTTTTTGAGATGCCATATGCTGGTTAAATCCATCAAGATCCACTCCTATCTCTCTAGATCTTAAAATATCTTGCGTTAGATCAAATGGAAATCCATATGTATCATATAATTTAAATGCTGTTTCTCCTGAAAAAATGCAATCTCCTGAAAGATTTAAAATTTCTTCTTCTAATATTTCCATTCCTTTTCCAAGGGTTTGTATAAATCGTGTTTCTTCTGCGTTAAGTGTTTGTTGAATAAACTGTTCTGCCTGTTTTAATTCGGGATATGCCTCTCCCATTTCTTGCGTTAAGACAGGAACCAAACGATATATTAAAGGCTGCTTTATTCCTAGAAGATATACATGACGCATAGCTCTTCTCATAATTCTCCTTAAAACATATCCTCTACCTTCATTAGATGGTGTTAAACCCTCTGCGATTAAAAAACCAATTGCTCTTAGATGATCTGCAATCACACGATGGCTAAACTTTGCTTCTCCTTTTGCTTTAACTCCAGTTTCATCAACACTTGCCTGAATAAGATTCTGAAAAAGATCAATATCATAATTATCATGAACCCCCTGCATGACAGCAGCCATACGCTCTAATCCCATACCTGTATCGATTGAAGGTTTTGGAAGTTGTTTTTTTGTTTGATCTTGCTGGCGTTCAAATTGCATAAACACCAAATTCCAAATCTCTACAAATCTGTCTCCATCTTGATCGGCTGAGCCAGGAGGTCCTCCTTTAACTTGATCTCCATGGTCATAAAAAATCTCTGAGCATGGACCACATGGTCCTGTATCACCCATACTCCAAAAATTATCACTGCCTTTAATTCCTAAAATACGATGGTCTGAAAAACCAGATATTTTCCGCCATAATTCACGAGCCTCATCATCTTCTGCAAAAATTGTAATCAATAGTTTTTCTTTTGGTAATTGGTATATGTCAGTGATGAGCTTCCAAGATAATAAAATTGCTTTTTCCTTAAAATAGTCTCCAAAAGAAAAATTACCAAGCATTTCAAAAAAAGTATGATGACGGGCTGTATATCCTACATTATCAAGATCATTATGTTTGCCTCCAGCTCTCAGACATTTCTGAGCTGTCACGGCTCTAAGATAATCTCGTTTTTCTGCTCCTGTAAAAACATTCTTAAATTGAACCATGCCTGCATTTGTAAATAAAAGTGTTGGATCTCGCTCAGGAATTAATGGTGAAGAGCTTACCAATTGATGATCATGATCAATAAAAAAATCTAAAAATGTTTTTCTGATTTCATGCAATTTATGCATGTGAATATTCCTTTTCTTTTTTTCGTCCAAAATATTTATGATTAAGCCTATTTTAATCCTGATTAAAGCTATTTAGTTTTGTATAAACAGCTTTAAATAAATATATACTCCAGAGATATCTAAAAATTATAAAATCTATTTTGGCAAGTCTATTTATTAAAAAGGCATGTTTATTGGTTCTAAAGCTTGCAAAGCTTAAACTCGAAACAAAAAATATAAAATACAATATTTATCAAAAATTATAAACAGGGTATTTTTATAAATATTGTTAATAATTTATAATCTTCATATTAAATAAAAAAAAGTTTTTAGTATTTTTTATTAGCATTAATCCTATTTTCTTTTTGGACCTGCCTTTCACAAAATCTAAATGAAGAACCGCTCATTTATACGCATGATCTTTACGCGTATAAATGATATGATTTTCCTGAAAAACGACCAAATACCTGTTTTAAGAATCCCTATTTTGAGAATCAAAATTTTTAAATCAATAAATCCTAAATAAATCCAACGCTTATATCATATAAATCAATCTTTGGCATTATCTATGTGTAACATAAAATAAATAAACAGATCTATCTTATATGTATGCATATAGATCTAATAAATAGAATTCTAAACCGAGAATTTCAATACTGGATTAACCTGTTAATTTTGAATCTGTTTTTTTAGCTTCCAACACGGAATTATCAGGTGAATTCTTTTTTACCTCTTCATCCGTATATAATAAATCCTGAGCAATTAATCCTGCATTTTGCCGTATTTTATGTTCAATCACCTTTACAATTTCTGGGTTATCTAATAAAAACTGGCGTGCATTTTCTCTTCCCTGACCAATACGCTGACTATTATAAGAATACCATGATCCAGATTTTTCTATAATATTTCCCTTAACTCCCAAATCAATTAACTCTCCAATCTTAGAAATTCCTTCTCCGTATAAAATATCAAATTCTACTTCTCGAAAAGGTGGCGCGACTTTATTTTTGACAACTTTCACCCGTGTTAAATTACCAATAACCTCATCCCGGTTTTTAATGGCTGTTGATCTCCTGATTTCAATACGCACAGAGGAATAAAACTTTAATGCATTTCCACCTGTTGTTGTTTCAGCAGAACCATAGGTAATACCTATTTTCATTCTGATCTGATTAATAAAAATAACCATGCATTGAGAACGCGAAATAGACGCGGTTAGCTTTCTAAGTGCTTGAGACATTAAACGTGCCTGCAATCCTGGGCGACTATCTCCCATATCTCCTTCAATCTCCGCCTTTGGGGTTAATGCCGCAACAGAATCAATTACCAAAAGATCAACAGCTCCAGAGCGGACTAATGTATCTGCAATTTCTAGTGCTTGCTCCCCTGTATCTGGTTGAGAAATCAATAATTCTTCAACATTAACGTTTAGTTTTTTGGCATAAACTGGATCAAGTGCATGCTCTGCATCAATGAAAGCTGCAATGCCATTTTTTTTCTGACTTTCAGCAATACAGTGTAATGCCAATGTCGTCTTACCAGAAGATTCAGGACCAAAGATTTCAATAATTCTTCCTTTTGGTAATCCGCCAACTCCTAAAGCAATATCAAGCCCCAAAGAACCCGTTGAAACCACTTCTATATCCATGGTTTCCTTTTGTCCCATTTTCATTACTGAGCCTTTACCAAAAGCTTTATTGATTTGATCCAATGCGGCCTGTAATGCTTTATTTTTTTCCATATCCTTAATACCCCTATCCACCAGTTTTAATTTTCTTCCTGTCATATCTTATTCTCCTTGACATATGAAGCATTACTGCCAATTTTTCTTCCATTTTCCTAAATGTACATGTTTTGTTCTCTTTTTCAAGCATTATTTTCATCCCAATTTCATTTTAAAATCTTCTTTTGAGAATGGAAAAATAAAAAATCGACTCACTTTAACGTGTTGGATTCATCATATTAATCCTATTAAAAAATATTCTTAAGCTTTAAAAATTAGCTTATTTGTTTAAAATAAAAATAGGATTATATCCATTTAACAGAAAAATAAATATTCTATATATTCTGTATTTAGTACAAAATATCAAATTAATTTATCTTAATACCAGGTTTCTTTAGAATGTATTTTAAAAAAAAATATTACCTTAGCTTAAAATTTCAAACATAAAAATCAAAATGTTTAATATAATCAGAATATATTTAGGCAGATAAAATAGCCTATTTATTAAAAAACTGTTTTTATAATCCAGATATTTTTCTAATATCTTATTAGACTTTACAAAATCAAACAGGGTTATCTAAAGATAATGATTTTATTCGGAAAGCTTTTCTTTTACCTTTTCAGCAAGTTGCGCAAGCGTAAATGGTTTTGGCAGAAAACTAATAGATGCCTCACTTGATAATGTTTCTGAAAATTCTTCTTCTGCATAACCAGAAATAAAAATAATACGGGCATTTCCTAAATTCTCTCTTGCCATTTCTAATAATTTAGGACCATCCATTCCAGGCATAACCACATCTGAAATCATTAAATCAATTTTTCCCTTATACTCTGCAATCATCTCAATTGCTTTTTCACCATCTTCTGCTTCTAATACCTCATATCCGCGTTTACGTAATGTTTTTGCCGCAATGGTTCGAACCGCATCTTCATCTTCAACAAGTAAAATCAGCCCTTTTCCAGAAAGATCTAATGGATTATAATTCTCTTTTTTTTCTTTTTCGACTTCCAAATCAGCATGATTTATATCATCATCCTCTTTTTTATATACAGGAAGAAAAATACTGAAACTGGTTCCCTTTCCTATTTGACTGTCTACAAACAAATAGCCTCCCGTTTGTTTTACGATACCATAAACGGTTGACAGTCCCAAACCTGTTCCTTTTCCAATTTCTTTTGTGGTATAAAAGGGCTCAAAAATTTTTTTCAGCGTTTCTTCTTCTATCCCAATCCCTGTATCAGAAATTTTTATATGAACAAACTCACCTTCTGGCAAAACTTCTTCTCCATATCCTTTTACCTGTTCTGGATTTGCAATATTTGTCTCAATCACCAGCCTATTTTCTTTTTGTCCTAGCATGGCATCACGAGCATTTGTCACTAAATTCATCAAAGCTGTTTCCAATTGTCCCTTATCTGCTTTGATCTTTGGAAGGTTACGTCCATGTATAATTTCAAATTTAATATTTTCTTGTAAAATTTGTTTAATTAAAATAGAAAAATCAGATAACACTTCTCCAATATCCAAAACAGAAGAGCGCAAAGTCTGTTTCCTAGAAAAAGCTAATAATTTTCTAACCAATCCCGCTGCTCTTGCAACCGTTTGATTAATCGTCTTTAATTCTGAATAAGAAGGGTCTCCTAAGGGATGTCTTCCTAATAGTTCATCACAATTCAGACGCATCACAGTCAAAAGATTATTAAAATCATGGGCAACTCCCCCTGCTAATTGCCCAACCACTTGCATTTTTTGAGATTGAAACAATTGCTCTTCCAAATGTTTTTGAGTAGAAATATCAATAAACAAGGCTAGATAATGATCATTTTTCAAAGGTAATACATATACATTCGTCACATGTGGAATTTCTCCTGCCAGACAACATTCATAAGGCTCTTCTGTTATACCATCCAACTTAAATAAGGATTGATGATTTTTTCTATACGGATCATCATTGACAAATATTGACTTAAACGGAGCACCTATTTTTGCATTCTTCTGTGTCATTTCAGATAATGTATCATTGAGCTGTATAATATGTGCATTTTCAATTTCTTTTCCTTGCAATCTTGCCAAACCAACAGGTCCTTGAGTAAAGATTTCTGTTATAAAATCAGCGCCTGATGAACTGATTTGTTTGATAATATGTGATTTATGTTTCGGAAATACAAAGCCCGTGATTCTCTTTATATAATTTTGGTAAACAAAATAGGATAGAGTGATTTCAACTTCACAATCAAGATTTTGCAAACAAGGTAATGTAAATTGATGAATTTGTTGATTATGTTCATCAAAATTCATTTCTGTTTGAAGTAAACTGGCATGTTTTCCAAATAAATCCTCTATTCTCATTTCTTTTTTAAGTGTCTTAACATTAAGCCAATCCAATAGAGCTTGATTAACATTCGATATATTCCCCAATTGATTAACCTCAAAAATACCGAAAGACAGGTTCTGTAATCCAAAATAATCAATCAAAGAATGAATTTTAGCTTCTTCTTGTTCATAAAGACGCCATAATACATGTTTCTGCCCTAATGGAGAAACTTCAACTTTATACTGGCAAGGTAGTTTTTTTCCAATCATGACAGGTGGTAATATGACAGATTCTGATATGCCCTCTAATGCAGCACGCAATAATTTATAAAATATTTTCGATACATCATTATAAGAAAAAAGCCGATCTATAAAAGGAGGACGCATATTAATTGGCAAAGAGGCGAGTTGACATAATGATAAATAGGCAAGATTAGCAGATCTTGGCAAACCTTCCCTGCTTGTAATAAGTGCAGGCTCTGTCAATGCCTCCAAAAAACTATTTTGCTGTGAAAGCGTATTGTTTAAATAAGTTTCAAGATGGTGCTGACTAAACTCTTTTAGGGTTTGCGAATCATAATTTTTCCCGTTTTTCACATTTGATGTGATTGTTTTATCAGGGGTCGAAAATAATCTGGTCATAAATGTCTTTTTTTTTGCCTGCATTGCCTAACACCTGTTCTAGAAACAAACTTGGTGGTTTTATTTTTCGCCTTGTTAGTCTATTACCAATAAAACGACTATTACATTGCTATTATATTCTGTTAAAAGAATCATTTTTGATTGTTTAATCAATAAAATGGAAGCTGATCGTTAAGTTTTTATAAAGATTAA
>CBCYMI010000018.1:0-92429 GCA_965183855.1 Maricaulaceae bacterium
GATAATAATACATTCTTGATCATGTTATGATACATAAAATTATTTCCTTTTAGACTATGTGACCTCATTTATCATTATTAACAAATTCAAAACGCCCCCTCATTTCTCAATAATAGAAATAATCAAAAATCATATTCTATATAATTGAGACTCGTCTTTAAAGAATCAGGTCAAACTGTTTTTCAGAATTATTAACAAATATTTATATATTAATTTTATTAAAGATCAATGTTGAGATTAATTATATTTAAATTGTTGCCTTTTTGTAACATAATACTTAAGCAGTTAAAGTTTAGAAAAATTATAGTATTGTTTTATTATTAAGTCTTTTCAAGAATTAAAATTATTATTTAAATAAATATAGAGTGGCAAAAAAGCAACAATAAAACTTATTATAATAACAATATTATATATTTTATTGATTTATATGCTATATAAATCAGTATGCTTCCTATCTAATATTTGTATGAAATAGGAAAACCTCATGATCTATAAAGATATACTCTATCATAAACTTCTGAAAACAATCCTGTTAACGGGAGTTTTAACCTGCTGTTTTGCTATAACAGCTCTCGCTCAAAATAAAACTAATCGTCAAGAATCAGATGTGATTACCGTTACAGGATCCAGAATTCCAAGGACAGATCTGGAAGGAACAAGCCCTGTTGCCGTATTTCAAATCGAGGATTTGCAACAATCAGGCGCAACTTCTATTGGTCAACTCTTGCGCGAAATGCCTTCTATTGCTGGAAATGCAATGACTGTTGCTGTCAATAATGGAGGAACAGGATCGCAAAATATCTCATTGAGAGGATTGGGCTCAACAAGAACATTAGTGTTAATCAATGGCAAGCGATCTGTTGGTTCTGGGCAAGCTGCTAGCACAGACGGTGTAAATGGAACTGTCGACTTAAATATTATTCCAATTTCAATGGTTGAACGAATAGAAGTTCTTAAAGATGGTGCCTCTGCCATTTATGGTTCCGACGCGGTTGCAGGTGTGGTTAACCTTATCTTAAAAAAAGATTTTAATGGGCTTGGTACAAATCTTCAATATGGCATTTCTTCAAAAGGGGATGGTCGTCAACAACAATATGATGTTACGTTTGGAAATTCAGGAGATGTAAGTCATTTTCTATTTGGTCTCTCATGGACAAAATATGATCCAATCTTGGCAAATGACAGAGATTTTTCCAAAACAGCCCTTTCTATTGTAAATGGTGAGCTTATTCCTTCAGGATCTTCTGCTTCTCCCTGGGGAAATTATAGCCTTGCATCAGGACGTGTAACAAGAGGACCAGAATACGGAAATTTCAGACCCTATACTGGTGCTTCTGACACGTATAATTATTCTCCTATTAATTATACACATGGGAAAAATCAGAGATATTCCCTTAATTTTTCTGCAGCTCATAAGCTTGATTTTCTGAATATTGGATATTTTGATGATCTGGAAGCTTATGCCCAAGCCTCCTATACAAATAGAAAATCAGTAACACAAATTGCCTATCTTCCACTGGCACCATTTGCCTTTTTTGGATATGAAAATGCCAATTATTCGGCAAATAATGCCTATAATCCATTTGGAGAAGATATTTCAGACTGGAGAAGACGGATCGTAGAATCTGGTCCAAGAACCGAGGAAGTACGACAAAATACCGTTCGATTCGTTACAGGGATTAAGGGAATGCTTGCAAATAATTGGAACTGGGATCTGTATTATATTTATGGAGATAATTCTGCTTCCTTTAAATTCGGTCCCGTTGCAAATCTGGAAAGAGTAGGAAATGCTGTCGGTCCAACAACAGGATCTATTGCAGGAGGCGATTTAGCCTGCCAGGCAGATCCTGATAATTGTGTTCCTTTAAACGTGTTTGGAAAAGAATCAATCACACAGGAAATGCTGGATTATTTCATGTTTTTTACAAATGAAACAGGAGGACAAACCCAGCAAGTTCTGGCTTATGAGATTTCCAAACCAGATCTATTTAAGCTTCCTGCGGGTCATCTTGGATTTGCAGCAGGTATTTCATACAGAAAAGAAAAAGGATTTGATGGACCTGACAGTCTGGTGAACTCTCTTGGAGAAGGAGCAACAGGAACTCCAAGAGAACCAACTTCTGGTGGATATGATGTTACAGAAGTCTATAGTGAGTTTTTAGTTCCAATTTTAAAAGATCTACCATTTATAGAGCATCTGGAATTAAGTACTGCCATTCGTTATTCTGACTATGATACATTCGGAGACACAACCAATTGGAAGCTTGGTCTTCTTTATAGACCTATCTCTCAGCTTTTGTTAAGGGGAACAGCTTCAACTGCTTTTAGAGCGCCAACGATTGCAGATCTTTATGGAGGATCAGGATTTTCTTTTCCTGAAACTTCTGACCCTTGCGCTACTAACCCGACCCAATTTTGTATTAATGATGGCGTTCCTGCTCAAGGATATATACCAGTTTCAGATCAAATCAGATCACAAGTCGGTGGATCTAGAGCATTACAAGCTGAAACCGCTGATATTTATACTCTGGGATTTGTTTTCACATCTAAAATGCTGGAAGGCGTTGCTCTATCCGTTGACTATTATGATATCAAAGTTGATGATCCAATTACATCTATTGGTACCGAGATTATTTTAAGTGAATGCGCAAAATCAGGACAATTCTGTAATTTGATTGATCGGTTTACAACAGGTGCCAATACAGGTGCTCCACTTTTGGTTAGAAACAGTAAGTTAAATGCTGGAAGAATAAAAACAAATGGAGTAGATGCAAGCATTGAATGGAAAGGTCTTGAAAATCGCCTTGGAGTATGGAATCTTAAACTAGATTTATCTTATGTTGACAAATATGATCTTACCTTGCCGAATGGCAAATTAGTACCCCATGCAGGCTATCTTAGAGATGATCTGGATGGCTATTTTGGAAAATGGCGCTGGATTGCTGGCATAGACTGGAAAAGAGGTCCCTTTACCGTTTCTGCAGATATTCGTTATATTGATGGTGCCAGAGAGTTTGCAGACTCAGGATGCATAGATGAAAATGGAGCTGTTATTTTTCCAGGGCTGAATGCAAATCTAAGTTGTGTCTCAAATACAGCCAGCCCAGAATTGGGTAAATATACTCATAAAATCAGAAGTCGCACCTATCTTGATTTACAGTTCAGTTATAATTTTCCATTCCTGAACGGAAATCATCAGCTCTATTTTGGGATTGATAATGTCTTTGATAAACAGCCTCCTTTATCCATTGATGGATTTAATGATAATACAGATGTCAGAACATTTGATACAATCGGAAGATTCTTCTATGCAGGATTTAGAGCAAAATTCTAACTCTAAAATGTAAGACACAAATTTTTAAAAGCAGGCTTATTAATAAGCCTGCTTTTTTATGTTTTGGAATTATCCCAGATAATCAAGATTTGTTATCTGGAAAGGTATGAGAAAGAGCAGATTTTTTATGCAAAACAAAATAAGCTGAATATTTATTGCACATATGATAACATATTATGCAATCAAATGGGAGGGTGTGTAAATATTAAGACACGAACCTGTTTCTTTCAAATCAAGCCAGAATCTCATAAAATTTTCAGGAGTAAAATTAAAATTAACGAGAGGTATTTGGCAATATTTGCAAACCCTGGAATGAGAGAGACGCAATAGAAAACATCTCTTTTTGGTTTGCTAAAACGCAAATGCAAAGGGGTATACGAAGATAATCCATGAGATAATTCATGCTCATTTCTGAACGCAAGGAAGCCTAATAATTTATACGGATTGTGGGTGGATATCATGCGCTGGATGTGAGCGGTTTTAAGCACTGCCTTTCTCACCTCTTCAACACTATTTGCAAAAAGCACCGTCACAATAACGCAATTAAGGGCAGAACAAACGCCACAAGCGCGAAAATTACGGGGATCGCCAAAAAGCATTTTTGTGTATTTTCAAAGGAATGCAACTGACAGTTCAACACCTCAAAACCACAATTAAAATCATAGGACAAACAATATATTCATTAAATGAAATATTCTCTATATTTAATGATTTTTAAGTATTTAACCTAACTCATTTTAAGAAACTGCTTTCAAAACATTTTTTTAACATATCCAATTAAAGATTTCAGATCTTTAGAAATAATCGAACAGGATTTTCAAATATCAAAATACTAATCAGAATCTCTCTGCTTATGACATAAATACTCACTCCTGTGTATATTGGAAGCATTATCAATAAATCCTGTGATATCAGGGTTCACCAAATGAAGTGCAAAATTATTCCATAAGGGAATAATTGCAGAAGCATTTAAAATCAATTGTTCTGCTTGTGCCAAAATGGAAGCTCTTTTTGGAAGATTACGTTCCATATTTGCCTGCTCTAATAAATGATCATAATCCTTATTACTATACCTGCCATAATTTAGAGGGACAGACGTTGTTGCCAGTAAAAACAAGAAATTATATGGATCATTATAATCTGCAACCCAACCCGCTTCTCCTATTTCAAAATTACCCAGTCTTAATCGTTTAATCTGTAGTTGACGATCAACCCCTATCATAGAAACATTAACCCAGTCTGCTAATAAATTCCAATCATTTTGAATAATGGAAGCTGTTAGGGATGAATCATTATTATTCTGATATAAATATTCAAAATGAATTGGATTTTTAGGACCATAACCTGCCTGTCTTAACAGGGTTAATGCTTTTTTTCTTCTTTCCTTCACAGACAGAGAAGCCCATTTTATTTTTTGGTCTTTCTGATTTTGGCAAATAATGTTCTATATCAGCAGGAACCAATGCAAAAACAGGTTTAGCTGCCTTAATAACATATTCAACAATATACCCTCTGTTAATAGACATGGATAAGGCTTCTCTGACACGGCGATCCTTAAATAGATCAACTCGTGTATTAAAAACAATATAACTTGTCTCTAACATAGAATAATTATGAAGATAATCAGCCATTTCAACTTCAATAATATCTAGCTGATCTCCAGGACCTTGCCATCCAATATCCAAAATTCCTTTTTTAACAAGACGAATTGCATTTGCAGGCTCTTGCGTTCTTTGATAGATAATTTCATCAAAGCATACCTGATCTTTTTTATAATATTTTGGATTTTTAACGAGATGAATATAATTATTTAATTGCCATTTTTTAAGAGAATAAGGACCATTAACAACAATATGAGCTTCTGAAACCCAATCATCCCCATACTTAGAAACAATATGGCGCGGGACAGGCAAGGTCGCATAATGACTTAACAGATTTCTAAAATAAGGCATTGGATATTCCAAGTTCAACCTCAAGCGTATTTTTATTTAAGGCTCTTACACCCAACCTGTTTAAAGGAAGCTCTCCTTGATTGATTTTTTTAGCATTTTTTAAACCAAACAGCATGGAAGCATAGGGTGAAATGGTTTTTGGATCCATTAATCTTTGATACGCAAAAACAAAATCATTTGCTGTAACAGGCTTTCCATCAGACCATTTGCTAGCTCTTAATGTAAAACGCCCATTTTCTTCTATCTGCACTTATTTGTGTTGTTTTAGCCAAAGCTGGAACCAGTTGACCTGCTGCATCTTCCACATAAAGCCCAATAATCATATCACCTAAAATATTTTGCACCCAACTTCCCAATCCTTTATGAGGATCTATGGATAAAGGTTCAACAGGCAATCCTCTCTTTAATGTTTTTATTTTCTGATTTTCCAGCTGTTGTTCCTGATCTCGCCTGGAATGACAAGATGAAAGCAAAACAAACAGAATAAGAAATAAGGAATGAGAGATTAAAAAAGAAAACTTTACTTCTGGTTTTTTGAACATAAAAGCCTCACCTCATAACTATAAACAGGATTTATCCAACCTTATAAAACCTAAAGCTCATACAGTGTATTAATATAGAAAACAGCATTAAACAAACAGAATCTATAATAATACGATCCTACAAACAATAATCTATTAATATGATTACTTATTATTCAAATACAGGGTGAATCTTAAAGTGGTTTTATCATTTCTTCTGATAGATTAAAATTACCATAAATATTTTGAACATCATCCAATTTCATCAAGAGATGTCAATAACTTTATAAGACTCGCTGCTTTTTCACCCTCAACATTAATTATATTCTTAGGTCTCCAGATTATTTTTGTAGATTTCGGCTCTCCCAGTTTTTGTTCCCAGATCAATTGAAATTCTATTTAGATTTTCATATGTACAATAAATGAAATGCTCTATATCTGTTTCCGTATCATCTGCTCCACACTCAATTGCAGCTTCCAATAAGGATTCTTCATCAGAAACCTCCAGAGGATAGCAAATTTCTCCAACTCGATCAAACATAAAGACCACACTGCCTGTTTCTCCTAAATTTCCTCCATTTTTAGAAAATGCGGTTCGAATATCAGATGCTGTTCTGTTTCTGTTATCTGTCATACATTCAACAATCAATCCAACTCCCATAGGACCGAATCCTTCATAGCGTATTTCTTCATATCCTTCAGAATCCTTACCAGAAGCTTTTTTAATCGCACGTTCAATATTATCCTTGGGCATGGATTCTGATTTAGCATTACGAACAGCCAATCTTAATCTTGGATTAGCATCTAAATCCGCCCCCCCCAATTTAGCAGCAATCGTAATCTCTTTTGAAAGTTTAGAAAAAATTTTGGAACGCTTTTTATCCTGTGCACCTTTGCGGTACATAATATTCTTAAACTGGGAATGTCCTGCCATTATAATCTCCTAAAAACAATCAAATCCTTAAACGCGATCATAAACTTATATCGTGAACCTTATTTATACCTTTTTTGATGATTGAAATTCTAATATTATCCGTATCTGGAAATCTCATATCCAAATCTCGTATTTATTAAAATCAACCCGATTTTATTTAAATTTACACATATCTAAATTATTCACAAAAAGGAACACGCATCGTCATTATACGCTCATAGCATTTCTATCCTGCTTTTTTCAATATGGTTATATTCTTTAACATGTCAGGTTTTCTTATTATAAAACAAAATAAAACCGATCCTAATCAGAACGATTTAAACTAGGCAAACAGGTCTGTAATCTCCCACCTATCCGAACAGGTGAACATGTTTTTGCAAGCCCTGTTTTTGAATCTGTTTCAACATAAAACCCACATAAGCTTCCTTCCCCAAGAGCAGGTTGAAGGCGTTTTGAAGGCAATCGTGTTGAAAACCGCTGAACAGGCTCATCCTTTCTCATTCCAATCACGGAATTATAATCTCCAGTCATGCCCGCATCCGTTAAATAAGCTGTTCCGCCATCCAGGATTTGTGCATCTGCGGTAGGAATATGTGTATGTGTTCCAACAACGAATGAAACCTTTCCATCACAAAAATGTCCCATACTCATTTTTTCAGAGCTGGCTTCTCCATGGCATTCAACTAAAATCGCATCTGCATCAAATCCTAATTGACAGAGTTCCAATTGTTCATCTACAGCTGAGAATGGATCATTAAGAGAATTCATAAAAATCTGCCCCAGGACAGTAATTACCAATACACGATATGTTCCAATTGTATAAAGATACGCCCCTCTACCTGGTATTTTATGTGTGTTTGGATAATTTAAAGGTCTTAAAATACGATCATCTCTTTCTATATAGCTTAGCATATCCTGTTGATCCCAAGCATGATTACCAAGGGTAATAATATCAACCCCTATTTCAAATAATTCCTCTGCCTTGGATCCAGAAAGTCCAAATCCTGCAGTCGCATTTTCTCCATTTGCAATCACAACATCCAGCGTAAGCATTTTTCTTAATTTCTGAAGATGTTTTGACAAAGCTTGTCGCCCTGACTTCCCAACAATATCACCTATAAAAAGGATATGCATATACTAATCCGTTTCTATTTTTTAATTAAAATTTTTCTGTATTATTCGCTCTATACCCCAAAGAGATAAAATGAAATCATTTTTCTATTATGCCTTATGCGTAAATCTAACCAATTCTTCTTCTGTTAAAACAGCATCCAGTTTTTCATCATGTTCTTCAACAGGGAAACAGGAATATGCCTGACTTGAAAAAGCAATTCCAATAACACAGATCTCTTTTTGGAAAAAGGATAATTTTGATCTTAACTCCTGTATGCTCTTATCATAAAATCCGCCTCCTTGCCCCAACCGATTTCCAAATCTATCAAATGCCAATAAGGGAACCAATAAAACATTTGGACAAACTTGTTTCATCTGATTCCCTGGCTGATATGTCTTAAAACTCCCTTTTATTACATCCATCCCAGCCCTCCATAAACGATATGTCAGTTTCTTCTCTTGATAATCCTGATTTAAAGCAGAACCTGTCTGGGTAAATTTCTGACAATTCGAATTTGCTTTCTGATATCTAACAGATGAGTTTGAAGTTTTTAAAGTTTCAATGACAGGCAATGCAAGATGTGCTCCTTTTTGTTCCAGAGCCTGCATTAATAAAATGGGACTAATCTCACTTGCTATTGGATAATACCCTGCAATCATAAGATTAGATAATCTATTTTGAGTCTGACCTTTGGAATCTGAAGAAACCTTACCAACCACTGAATTTAATGCTGAGAGAGCATTTGAATGAAATTTAAATTGTAAAATATAATTAATAAGAATATCAGCCTGATCTGCCAGCTTTTGTGCAGAAATGCTTCCTGTTTTGGCATGAAATACTTTTCGGTTTTCTCTGAGGTTTTCTCTGATTTTTTGCTTTTGAAGGTTCATATTTCAGCCTGCCGATTTCTGTCTGTTCTTTAGATTTATCCAGAATAAATGCAACCCTCTGTATTTTAAGAGGTAAGAATCCAGGTTGCAACCTGATTTTAGAATCCTGATTTTAGAATATAGCCCCATTTTTTACTATTATACAATCATCCCTTTCTATCAAGAAAACCATTAAAACCTTATTAGAAGCGGTGGATCCGTTATACCGTTATAAATTCATTTCCGATGACCTGGTTATATAGGTGGGCGCTACGTGAAAAAGACCACGATCTTAATCAGAGGCGGCTCCCTTGGGAATGATTAAGGTCCCTGAAATAGATATCATAACGTATAAAACAGTATCCACCTTCTATATTTATATACGCAAATCTAGTTAAATCTCAATAGAATTACTTTCAAACCCTTAAAAATCTTCCAGAGATCTAGCTTAAAATAGCTTATACGCTAGAGAAAACCAAAAGGATCGCAATTCGCACTCACATTATTCTTAACTTTACCAATCTCTAGATCAATCTCTGGCTTTAAACTTAAAAGTTTCCTGAAATTAAAGAATGTTTCCATAAAATATCGTTATTATACCAGACGGAAAATTATGGTTTCTTTTTCAGATTTAGGCTTTCAGCACTTAGTTCTTCTGACATTCTTTCAATTCGTGCACTCATCTTATCTAATAAAACAATAAGCTTTTTTTGATCTTTCAAGGCTTTTTGTTCTTCTTTATCTGTTTTTATGTTTCCAGATATTTGATCTTGATTTGATATTTTTTCTGATTTTTGCATTTTTTTTCGTCTTGTAAGCTCATCAGCCAAATCAAGAACCGTCATTAATAAAAGGCGCTGATCTCCTATTTGACCCAATGAATCAACTAGAGACTGAATATGATCATTAATCATTTTTGCCAATAACCGGATACGACCTTGTTGCCCTTCTTCACATGCCATTGTATAAGGGCGACCATTAATTTCTATTATGATATCTGGCATTCTATTTTACTCCTTCAAAATCGCACGAATTTCCTCCATGGCTCCCTCAAGATTTTTACCAATGCTTTCAATAATTACTGCCATTTCCTTCATATCATCAGGCTTGGCATTTGCATTCATGCTTTTTTGTTTAAGGGAGGTTAGAGATGAAGACAGGGTTTGCTCTGCTTTAAGAATAGCTTTTTCGAGCCTCATTAAAACTTCTGAAAGCTCTTTACTTTCTATTCTGTCGATTTCATTTTTCATGACAATGATACTTTCCTGATTTTTATTGCCTGTATTCCATGCATTAAAACACGTAGTTTATTATATTCAATATTAAAAAGATTTGAAAAATAGTTTAACTCCCAATACAACAAACTACCATATATATATATAAATAATTTATCACGAAAAATATTTATTCACTTTGAACAAAACAGTGATAATGTCAGAATCAGTTAAACAGGTTTCGTTCGAGAGGTTCACGTGCCCCAAAAAAAAGAAATTAAACATTCAGATCTCGCAAATGCCTTGCGCATGCTTTGTGTCGATGCAATAGAAAAAGCAAAATCTGGGCATCCTGGAATGCCCTTAGGAATGGCA
Organism: Maricaulaceae bacterium; assembly: GCA_965183855.1. Lineage (GTDB taxonomy): Bacteria > Pseudomonadota > Alphaproteobacteria > Caulobacterales > Maricaulaceae > CBCYMI01. Next base: position 10,314 of record CBCYMI010000018.1, read on the forward strand.
GATATTGCAACCATTCTTTTTCAAAAACATTTGAAATATTTTCCAGAAGATCCCGACTGGCCAGACAGAGATCGATTTGTTCTTTCTGCTGGACATGGTTCCATGCTTCTTTATGCTTTATTATATCTCACAGGATATAAAACCGTTAGCCTGGATGAACTTAAGCGCTTTCGACAATTAGGCTCATTAACACCTGGGCATCCTGAATATGCACACACAGAAGGTGTGGAAACAACAACAGGGCCTCTTGGTCAAGGATTGGCAACTGCCATTGGAATGGCAATCTCTGAAAAAAAACTTGCTCAACACTTTGGCAATCAACTTGTTAATCATTATACTTATGTGATTGCTTCAGACGGAGACTTAATGGAAGGCATTTCCCAAGAAGCAATCACACTTGCAGGACATTTAAAATTAGGAAAACTCATTATTCTTTGGGATAATAATGGTATCTCCATTGATGGTAAAATCAGTCTATGTGATTCAACCAATCAAAGACAACGCTTTGAATCTGCGGGGTGGCATGTCTATGCCATTAATGGACATACCCCCTCAGCAATTGATTGTGTCCTCAATCATGCCAAAAATAGCGACAAACCTGTTTTTATTGAATGCCAAACTCATATAGGATATGGCGCACCGACCAAACAAGACAAGGCAAGTTCACACGGCTCTCCTTTAGGTGAAACAGAACTTAAAGGTCTTAGAGAAAACCTTGGATGGGAATCTGCTCCTTTTACCCTTCCAAAAGAAATTCAAACCGCATGGCTTAAAGCAGGAAACCGTTCAGAATTGCTTTATAAAAACTGGAAAAAAACGTATCTTAATGCTCCTGAAAAAGAAAAATTTGATTCTTTTTTAAAAACCGAAATTTCTAAACAAGCTTTAGAAAAACTCCAACAATACAAGCAAAATCTATTTCGAGATAGAAAATCTGAAGCAACGCGCAAATCATCAGGTGCTGTGCTTGAACACATTGCTCCTGAAATTAAAAATATCTTGGGTGGATCGGCAGATCTATCAGGATCCAATAATACCATGTCAACACATTACCAGAGCCTTACCCCAGATAATTTTTCAGGTCAGTATCTTCATTATGGGATTAGAGAACATGCCATGGCTGCGATTATGAATGGAATGGCGCTTCATAAAGGAATCTTGCCGTATGGAGGAACATTTTTAGTCTTTTCAGATTATTGTCGCCCATCAATCCGCCTGTCTGCCCTGATGAAATTACGTGTGATCTATGTATTTACTCATGATTCCATCGGGCTTGGTGAAGATGGACCAACCCATCAACCTGTAGAACATTTGGCAGCTCTAAGAGCAATACTAAACCTTTATGTATGTAGACCCGCAGATTCAATTGAAACAGCAGAATGTTGGGAAATCGCACTCAAGAGAATAACAGGACCAACAGCACTTATCCTAACACGCCAATCTCTTCCCTTCTTAAGAAAACAACATACAGATCAGAATTTAAGCAGCCAAGGCGCTTATATTCTGAACGCATCTCCTCCTGAAATAGAAGAAAAAATTGCAATTATCGCAACAGGTTCAGAAGTGAGTATTGCCAAAAGAGCGCATCAAATCCTATCTGAAAAAAAAATAGGAGCAAGGCTGATTTCCATGCCTTGCTGGGAAGCTTTTATGGAAATTGATCCAAAACAACAATCTGAAATCATTGGACCTAAACACCTCCCTAAAATCGCTATTGAAGCAGCATCTGGCTTTGGTTGGGAACGCTGGACGAACAATCATACCCATTTTATTGGTATGAAAAGCTTTGGAGCATCCGCGCCTGCTGAACAGCTTTACGAACATTTCAAAATCACGGCAGAACATCTGGTTGAAAAATGCTTAAAAATAATACATTAAGATACATATAAGCCATAAACCCAAACGATTGAGGATGCTTAAAATTAAAAATGAAATATAAGTTGATATGTTCTCTTAAAATAAATAAAATTAACCTGCTCTTATCAGGAATATTTCTTGATTTTTAAATGAATATATTTCTTAAATTAAATTGGAAAGAACCTCTAAAATAAAAGAAAGGAAAACCTATGTCTTTTCGAATTGCAATTAATGGATTTGGAAGAATTGGTCGATTGGTATTAAGAGCAATTATTGAACAAAGTCACTCAGAAATCGAAGTTGTTGCAATCAATGATTCAGCACCTATAGAAACAAATGCATATTTATTACGCTATGATTCTGTGCATGGAACCTCTCCTTTCGAAATCAAAATAGAAAACAATCACCTGATTGTGCCTGGTCAGGATCCTATTAAAAAACTCTCAAACCGAAACCCGTTAGAATTACCATGGAAATCCCTTGATGTTGATATTGTCCTTGAATGCACAGGCGTATTTCGGGATTATGTATCTGCTTCTCAACATTTGCAAGCTGGCGCAAAACGTGTCTTAGTATCAGCACCTTGTAAAGACGCAGATCAAACAATTGTCTTTGGTGTTAATCATCATCTTATCTCCTCTAAAGATTATATTATTTCCTGTGCCTCATGCACAACAAATGCACTTGCTCCTTTAGCAAAGATCCTCAATGAGACCATTGGTATTGAAAAAGGCTATATGACAACCATTCATGCCTATACACGAGATCAAACAACTCTGGATCATAATCATAAAGATTTATATAGGGCACGCGCAGCTAATCTTTCAATGATCCCAACGACAACAGGAGCTACAAAAGCCGTTGAAATCGTTCTACCTGAGTTAAAAGGAAAACTGGGTGGCTCATCCGTGCGTGTTCCAACACCAAATGTTTCTGCAATTGATTTTAAATTCATGTCTGACAAAAGAACATCTGTCGATGAAATAAACCAGAATATTATAAAATCAGCTGAAACTTCTCTAAAAGGCATTATCTCTTGTACAGAAGAGCCTATTGTTTCAATAGATTTAAATCATAATTCAAATTCATCTATTTTTGTTCTACCTATGACCTCTGTCATTGATGAAAATTTCGTCCGTGTATTTAGCTGGTATGATAATGAATGGGGATTTTCATCACGCATGATTGATGTTGCAAAAGAAATTTCTCAGTATCTTTAAATAAATAGTCAGAACTTTTTAAAGAAAGACTATTTAAAAATAATATCATTGGATGTATAAATTGATCGTATTATTCATAAGTTCGTTAATATAAATGGAATGGATTTTTGCTCCATAAAATGAGTTAAATGGATGAAAACCTGTTTATTTAAAGAATATATTATTCATGCTTTTTCAAACAGGCTATAAACCATAACTGAAATATAAAAGGAGAAATTATGCATAACTGGCTTGATCTGGAACATGCTGATATCGCAGAAAAAGCCTGCTTGGTACGTGTTGATTATAATGCGCCAATTAAAAATGGCAAGTTAACCGATATGACCAGACTTAAAGCGAGCTTTCAAACACTTAAAACACTAGAAAATAAAAATGCAAAAATAATCCTAATTTCTCATTTCGGACGCCCTAAAGGAAAATATGTAAAAGAACTCAGCTTAAAACCTGTTGCAGAGCATTTATCTAACCTTATTAAAAAACCCATTTATTTCGCCGAAAAAGGGATTAACCAAACAAGTCTAAATGAAATCAGACAATTAGATAATCGTCAAATTATTTTATTGGAAAATCTAAGATTTTATGAGGGAGAAGAAAAAAATAGTCCTGAGTTTTCTCAGCTATTAAGCCAGTTTGGAGATGTTTATATTAATGATGCGTTTTCTGCATCCCACAGAGCACATGCATCCATTGTTGGAATTACACATTCTTTGCCAAGCTATGCAGGAAACGCTCTCAATTATGAACTCTCAATGTTGGAAAAAACGCTGAGCTCTCCTGAGAAACCCATTCTTGGAATCGTTGGTGGAGCAAAAATATCAACCAAAATCAGTATATTGAAAAGTCTTGTTCAAAAGCTCGATATGCTTTTTATTGGTGGCGGAATGGCAAATACATTTCTATATGCATTAAATATTCCAATCGGTAAGTCTCTATATGAAAAAGAATATGCAAAAACAGCTCTTGAAATTACTGAACTTGCCAAAACTCATAGCTGTCAACTCGTTCTTCCCAATGATGTTGTAACCGCAAAACAATTCAAACAAGGTGTAAATTCAGAAATAAAATTTAAAGAAAACATTAATGCAGATGATCTGATATTGGATATAGGCTCCCAAACGATCCATGCGCTTTCCAGCCTTGTTCGAAAAAGCAAAACCGTATTGTGGAATGGTCCATTAGGCGCTTTTGAAACAAAACCTTTTGATCATGGAACCATTACATTACTTCAAGAAACCGCTCATTTATGTAAACATAATCAATTAAAAGCTATTGCAGGAGGTGGAGATACAGTTTCTGCATTAAATACAGCAAATGTCACACAAGATTTTACCTATGTCTCAACAGCAGGAGGCGCTTTTCTAGAATGGGTTGAAGGAAAGGAACTTCCAGGAATTAAAGCATTAAAACAGGCAAACAAGTCCTTTTTAGATCATTAAAATTAAGAGAAGATGCTGTAATTAAACATATAGACAAAAGCTAAATTGAATAGATAAGAATTAAGCTGATCTCCTAAATGGCTGAAATTATTTAGCAATAAAGAAGGATCACAACTATGATATCATCATGACAATCCTTGATGATCTATAAGACAAAACATTAAACAAATGGAGCAAATATGATGAGCCAAGCTGAATTAAATACAATTGCAATTCAAATGACAGAAAAAGGGAAAGGTATCCTGGCTGCAGACGAATCAACATCAACTATATCCAAGCGTTTTGATGGTATTTCACTTTCATCAACTTTCGAAAATCGAAGAGATTGGCGTGAACTTCTGTTTCAAGCTGAAAATGCCATGAAAAATTATATTTCAGGAGTTATTCTTTATGATGAAACCTTACGACAATCCAGCAAGGATCCTTGCACTTCCTTACCTGATTTAATCAAAAATCATGGCGTAATCGTAGGAATAAAAGTTGATACAGGCGCAAAACCATTAGCAAACAGTCTAAATGAAACCATCACAGAAGGGCTTGATGGACTCCGGGAGCGATTATCAGAATATTATCAATTGGGTGCACGATTTGCGAAATGGAGAGCCGTTATTAAAATTGATCAAAATACGCTTCCTTCCATCCAAGCAATTAAAGCAAATACACATGCATTGGCACGCTATGCTGCCTTGTGTCAGGAAGTAAAAATCGTTCCTATTGTAGAGCCCGAAATTCTAATGGATGGAAATCATACAATAGATCGCTGCTATGATGTAACACAAGCCGTTTTAAAACAACTCTATCAGGATTTGAATGAACACCATGTTTTTCTGGAAGGAAGTGTTTTAAAGCCCAATATGGTTATTTCAGGAACAAAATGTCCTGATCAGGCAGAAGCTGAAGAAATTGCAGAAAAAACCGTTTACTGTCTAAAATCCTCCGTGCCTGAAGCCGTTGCAGGAATTGCTTTTTTATCTGGAGGACAATCTGATATTCAAGCCACAAAACATTTAAACTTAATGAATCAGCTTTATCCTGATCTGGCTTGGAATTTAACTTTTTCCTATGGAAGAGCTCTACAAGCAGCTCCTTTAAAAGCATGGTATGGAAAAGAACAAAATATAGAAAAAGCACAATCTGTTTTTGAACACCGTGCTTTTATGAATAGCCTTGCTTCTCTTGGAAAATGGTCATCAGAAAAAGAAAATAATACATTCACAACCTAACCCCTGATTTTCCTGGAAATTTTTATTCATCTGCATTTCAAGATTTATTATCTTAAAAAATGAGAGTATTTCTAACATAAAAGATCCTCCCTATAAAAAACAGGGCTGATAAATACTAAAAAGATATTTTATAGCACTATCTAAATTTTTCCATTTGAAAGAAAAAAGTTAAGAAACCTAAAGCTTTTCTCATTTATCCTTTATACAAAAAACATCCTTTAAAAAATGGGCGAGGTTATATTCAATTCTGATTTGTTTTTTCTTATAAATAGTCAGGAGATGATTTTCTATCTCTGATAGAATGATTGAATAATCAAATTCTAATATTTATCAGATATGCCCCTAACCTACACATCAGGTGTTTATAACAATATACCTCCACTCTATCTATTTAGTCTTTGCTATCTTTATTTTAATAAATATGCTCATGTTTTCTTTGACGAAAAAAACAATCCATACTAAAATAGCTTTCTATTAGATAAAATCTATCACATAGCAAGCTTTTTCTAAAAATAATGAGTGTCCAAATCTATGCCTTTTTTCAAGAATCATCCCTTATCAGCACGCATTTATCTGTTAACACCCAATCATATTCACGCTTTAGATGATTTCTCAAAAATGCTTTCAAAATTGTGTACAACCAGACAAATTGCTGCTTTCCAAATTCGTCTCAAAAACGTACCAGATCAAATGATCAAACAATGTTATCATGCTATAAATCCAATCTTAAAAACATACCATATTCCAATTTTAATCAATGATCGTGTTGATCTGACCATTGAACTCGATGCCGATGGCGTTCATCTAGGAGAAGAAGATACACCCTATGAACAAGCCAGAGCACAATTGGGGAAAAATAAATTAATTGGTGTTTCCTGCTATAATTCAAGAAAAAGAGCATTAAATGCCTTAGAATCTGGCGCAGATTACGTTGCTTTTGGAGCTTTCTATCCAACAAAAACCAAACAGGTAAAAGCAAAAGCAGAAACTGAACTGTTAAAATGGTGGAAAAAAACACCCTGTCAGACAAGAAATTTCCTCAATATGAAGGATAAAAAAAAGCAAAAATCAGAGCATTTCTCTGTTTTATCTCTAAAAAAAAACAAGCTGGGTTTATTAGAAAAAAATAATAACCAAAAATCCTCTCCCCTCTTTTTACAAAAAAACAATCCTTTTTCTATTTCTACCCCCGATGAAAGACAAATACCCCCATGTGTTGCCATTGGAGGCATTACACCAGAAAAGTGTGAGAACCTACTTCTTTCAGGAGCCGATTTTTTAGCTGTATCTTCAAGCATATGGTCTTCTTTTGAACATGCATATGATCAAATGAAAGCATTCCAGTTTCAAATAGAGCAGGCGTTGAAAAACAATCAAAATCATGATTAAAAAAAATTATATTTTTAAGATATAGACCCTAAAATTAATCATCAAAATAAAGTTTTTATTGGTAAATTTTAGGATTCTTTGAAAATCTTTCCTAAATTTCATTTTTCTAATTGGATATTTTACATTAGATTTAAAATACTTTAATAAGCTAAGGTTTCAATTAATCAAGGTTTCAATGTTGAAACTGTTTTATCTTTTATGGATTTTAAATTACTCAATGCTTTATCGGATTATAAACTCAGGTTTAGAAAATTTATTCTGGAGGTGTTTTTATCAAAAACCCACGCTTCCGCTTTTTACTCCAAAACCTATCAAACTCATATTCAGAAAAAAACAGAGCATGCCCGTATTCTTCCAATTCTTATGCTTGTTTGGAAGTATTTTATTTAGCCCTGGCTTTATAAATACTGGTTTTTCAAATTCAAAACAAACTCTGGATGAAAACAAACCAACTGAGTTGACAGATACTACTCAATCGGATCCTGTATTTAACTCAGCACTGTTTGCCTATCATCATAAAAAATATGAACAAGCCTATCATACAATACATGGTCTTGCACAACAAGGGCATGCAAAAGGACAAACGCTTCTTGCATATTTTTATGAAAAAGGAATTTATGTTCAAAAAGATGATGACCAAGCCACTTATTGGTATAAAAAAGCGGCTAAAAAAAACAATACAGATGCCTATATCGGATTGGCAAGGCTTGCCCTTGATCAACGAGCAGGATTAACATTAAAAGATGTAAAATCCTATTTAACAAAAGCAGCAAGCTTGAATAATAATTCTGCACGTCGCATTTTATCAGAACTGTATAAAGAAGGAAAATCTGTCAAATCTTCTCCCCAACTTTCTGCTTATTGGCTAGCTGAAGCTGCAAATCATAAAGATGTTGAAGCTCAAGAATTATTGGCAAGATTTTATTTAAATGGATTTGGCGTTCCAAAAAGCATCCGAAAAGCCCTGAAATGGTTTGAACGAGCCGCAAAAAATGGATCCTCAAACGCACTTTATGCGTTAGCATTATTATATCTGAAAGGAAAAGCAACAGATTTCTATATCTTCTCACCTAATCCAGAAGAAGGAATAAACTATCTAAAACAGGCTGCAAATTTAAACCATCCAGCTGCAATGGCTGATCTCGGCTTAATGTTCTATCAGGGAAAACATATCGAACATTCTCCAAAAAAGGCTCTTTACTGGATTAAGAAAGCCGCTCATTTGGAAGATGTAGAAGGATGCTATCTCTATGCCCTTTTACTTGCTAAAGGTGAAGAGAAAGAACAAAAAGATTTTGATCAAGCATATTACTGGCTTTTAAAATCAGAGCAAACTCAAAATAAAGAACATGATCTGGATCAGATAAAACTTAAAAAAATACTGGAAACCACATTAAATTTAAAAAGAAAAACAGAAATTAAATATATGATTTCTGAACACATGCCCTATACAAAAACTATTAAATAAAGGCATCATATTATTCATGCACTATTTCATACCATTAGAATAATGGAGAATTGGCATACCTTCTTTTGAAAAAAACAATGGAAAAGGAAGAAGATCACTGCTTGCATATCTTTCAAGCTCTTGCTAAATTGCCAAAAAATAAAACCAAAAACAGGTCTTAATTATGAAAATTGATGGAAATGCAATTCGACCAGGTATGGTTATCAAGCATCAGAATCATTTATGGGTTGCAGTAAAAATACAAGCTGTAAAACCTGGAAAAGGCGGTGCCTATAATCAGGTTGAATTAAAAAATATTCTTGACGGACGAAAGCTTAATGAACGTTTCAGATCATCAGAATCTGTAGAGCGCGTTCGCCTTGAACAAAAAGAATTTACCTATCTTTATCATACAGATGATTTGTTTAATTTTATGGATTCTCAAACTTATGAACAAATAGAATTAAAAAAAGAATTCATCGGAGATCAAATTGCATATTTGAAAGAAAACCTTCCTGTTAATCTTGAATTCTATGAAGGAAAGCCGATTGGCATTACACTACCAGAACAAATTACACTAACCATTACGGAAACAGAGCCTGCAATTAAAGGGCAGACCGCAACCAATTCTTTCAAACCTGCAATTTTGGAAAATGGAATTCGAACAACAATTCCTCCTTTTATCGGTGCTGGAGAAAAAATTATTGTTTCAACAGAAGATGGGAGCTATGTAAAACGTGCAGACTAAGCATGTCTTTTTAGTATTGTCCTTTTTAGAGTTTACATCTTTATTGATTTGGTTATAAGTTTCCAGTTTATATATCGTTTATATAGTTTGAGAAAAATAGAATGTCTTTTTCCCTGGCACCTACCCGTGTTTCCGTTATGATTTCAGCTGTCAGAAAGGCAGCGCGCTCTCTTGCTCGTGACTTCGGAGAAGTAGAACATTTACAGGTTTCTCAAAAAGGACCTTCAGATTTTGTCAGTGCTGCAGACAAACGAGCAGAACAAATTCTATATAAATCCTTGTCTGAAGCAAGACCTGGATATGGTTTTGTGATGGAAGAATCTGGAATCATTGAAGGAACAGATAAAACTCATAAATTTATTATTGATCCTCTTGATGGAACAGTTAATTTTCTACATAGCATTCCTCATTTTGCAATCTCTGTCGCACTTGAGCGTGAAGAAGAATTAATTTCAGGAGTGGTTTATGATCTAATACGAGATGAACTTTTCTGGGCAGATAAAGGAATGGGGGCCTATCTCAATAACCGAAAGCTTCAAGTTTCTGCCCGTAAAAAAATTGAAGATTCTGTTGTTGCAACAGGAATTCCTCACAGAGGAAAATCAGGACATGCAATCTTTTTAAAAGCACTTCATCAAATAATGCCCTATGTTTCAGGCGTTAGAAGAGCGGGAGCAGCTTCACTGGATCTTGCCTATCTGGCAACAGGACGCTATGATGCTTTTTGGGAGAGAAATCTGAAATCATGGGACATAGCTGCAGGCATCATCATTGTAAAAGAGGCTGGAGGAATCGTGGAAGATATTGATTCAGATGAGAAAAATGTCTTGTCCAGTGGCAATATTCTAGCAGCCAATCCATCTATCTTTCCAATCTTGCGTAATTTCATCAAGATTTAACTTATTCTATCTCAGAGTAACGCTCATCTAATAAAGTCAGATAGAACTATGTTTTAGCTCTTGCATAAATAATGATGTTACGGTATAGAGATCCTTTCAGAATAGAGCTCGTTGTTCAAAATAGCTCATCTGGAAACTGAAACATAGATACTATTATTATGGAATTACAGTTCAATGAAAAAAGAGATTCATCCTAAATATCATATCATCAATATCGTTATGACAGATGGTACAAAATATCAGACTCGTTCGACCTATGGAAAAGCTGGGGATACGCTTAATCTGGATATTGACTCAAAAAGCCATCCTGTCTGGACTGGTGGAGGTCAAAAGCTTGTTGATCGTGGCGGTCGTCTTGGACGATTTAAAGATAAATTCAAAGGATTTGTCTAAACTGAATATCCCTATTGACACTCATATCTGAGTTTTAAATACAAGCGGGTCGCCAGAAAAACATTATTGTATTTTTCTATCAAGAAAGCTTTTTCTTTAGAAAAGCATTTTACAGGCTACTAACCGTTTTTATATATTGCTCTATTGTGCTTTGCTTATATATTTTAGCAACCTGTTTTATTCGCATTTTGCTATTAGCAAAAAACAATCTCTGATTCCTCTTTTCTGCATTGCCATATGTTTATGAATTTGCCTTACCGAAATCCGTTTATACCTTCTATCCTTTATTTACCTGTATTAAAACACAATGGCTTATTTTATGAGATTGTTTTTAAGCAAATTCTAATTTATGAAAAATCTTATATTGACAAATAACAAAATGGATCAAGATCATCATATTTATTTTCTACTCATAAACCCTTCTGATCTATTTATGAAGTTTTTTGGAATTCAGATTTAAGATAGTCTATTTGCTCCAAAACCATATTATTTTGATTGTTTTTAGCATACATATTAATATCCAAACGACGAATACGCATTAATAATGCATCAATCTTTTTAACAAACCCAATAAATCTCTCTGGAAACCCTGATAAATTTCTATTTAAATGTCCGTTTTTCTCAGGCAATAAACGATATTTGGAAGAACAAGCCTCTTCGAATGTCATTTTTCCCTGAACAACGGAATGCTGCAACATAAACCAAGAAGTGATTTGCATTAATCGTGTTGTTAAATCCATGCTTTCTATGGAATAAATCCATCTTTGTTCTTCTGTTAGCCTTCTAATTTCTGGCTTTGCAAGATTTTCAAGATACACAATAGTCTCATTAATCAGACTTATTCCCTCATCATATAATCTTTTAAAAACATCTGAATATGTAAAATTTAGGAAAACTTCCTCATTTAAATTTTTAGCTATCCGATAAGACATTCAAACTTCCTGTTTCTATATAGATCAATCTTAAAATAAGAGCATTTTAATACAATTTTTAAACCTGAATATCACATAAGCAAATTTTAAGCCAATTACCTTCTCTTCTAAATTAAAAAAGGAATTGAATATCCAAAAAACACTTGATACTGAATAAAGATACAACTTGCATTTCTGAAAACAGTGCGTATGTATACCTATAGGAATTTCTGAATTTGGATGCTTGACCATATTTCTGTTCTAATGATTGATACAATTAAAGAAAACGTGTAGATTATATGAACAAAAACAATATATATCTGCTATATTTTTTCATTTTGGAGACGTTAATGACTGATATTCTTATGCCTAAGGGAACCGCAGTGTGGTTAGTAGAAAATACATCGCTCACATTTGAACAAATTGCAAAATTTTGTAGTCTTCATGTATTGGAAGTAAAAGGCATTGCAGATGGAGATGTTGCCGCTGGGATGAAAGGACGAGATCCGATCATTAGTGGACAAATTACAAGGGAAGAAATTAAAAAAGCAGAACAAGACCAAGACTATCTTTTAAAAGCGATTATTCCAAAACATAAACATCTTTATGAACACAAGCGAAAAGGTCCAAGATACACACCTTTATCCAGACGTCATGATAAACCAAACGCAATTGCTTGGCTATTACACCACCATCCCGATTTGACAGATACACAAATTATTAAATTAATAGGAACAACCAAAACGACAATACATTCCATTAAAAACAGAACTCATAAAGATACAGAAAATATTCGTCCCGCAGACCCTGTCACCCTTGGTCTATGCCTCCAGACAGATCTTGATCTTGCGATTTCAAAAATTAAAAAAAAGAAAAAATAGTCTTTTTTAAACCTTTTTATCAATATTGCTTGCCTAATATGCTCAATATCAAATTGTTAGGATTGAGGAAATATATATGCTCAACTAGGAAGATTAAGATCTAATTTAAGTATCAGAAAAGTCATAAATGGAGAAACAGTCATCTCATAATTATTTTTATTAAAAGCAGACTTAATGATAAATCAAACCCTGTTTTTGGGCTTATTTCTTCATCTTGAACAAAACAGTCATCATGCATCCCCGTTTATACCTCTGCACGAACAAGCTCTGACAAATCATCTGCTATTTTAGTAATCAGTGAAATATCTTGCCCTTCTGTCATAATTCTGATCAAAGGCTCTGTTCCAGAAGCTCTTATAATGAGTCTCCCTTTTTTTGATAATTCTTTTTTGGCTTTTTCTACGGCTGTCATAACTGTATTTTTTCTTAGTGGAGATATACCTTTATATGGAATATTCCTTAAAATCTGGGTATCTGGTTCAAATACATTCAGAATTTCACTAGCTGTCTTATTCGACTCTATCAATGCGGCAAGAACTTGAAGAGCTGCAATCAACCCATCTCCAGTTGTTGAATAATCAGAAAAAATAATATGCCCTGAAGGTTCTCCACCAATATTATATCCTTCTTTTCTCATTTTTTCGACGATATAGCGGTCTCCAACCTTTGTTCTCTCCAGCCTTACTCCTTTTTCAGATAAATAACGTTCAAATGCAAGGTTAGACATAATGGTTGAGACAATCCCATTTTTTGATAATTGGTCTCTTCTGATTAAACGATCTGTAACCAGAGCCAAAAGCTGATCTCCATTTGCAATATTTCCTTTTTCATCACAAACAATTAAACGATCTCCATCTCCGTCTAGAGCAAGTCCGATATCGGCTCTGAATTCCTTTACTTTTTTGGTTAATAGTCCAGTTGACGTCGAACCACATTCTGCATTAATATTAAATCCATTAGGAGAAACGCCCACAGTAATCACTTCTGCACCCAGCTCCCATAATGCTTTTGGAGCAACTTTATATGTCGCCCCATTTGCACAATCTATCACAATTCTAATACCATTTAACCTTAATTTACGTGGAAAACTTGCCTTAACAATTTCAACATAACGCGCCTGTGCATCATCAATCCGTTTTGCTCTCCCTATATCAGGCGGTGCTGCCAATCCAACATCAAGATCTTCAGACATTAAGTGTTCGATTACACTTTCTGCCTCATCATTGAGCTTATAACCATCTGGTCCAAATAATTTAATCCCATTATCCTGATAGGCATTATGAGATGCTGAAATCATCACTCCCATATCGGCTCTCAAGGAACGGGTCATCATTGCAACGCCAGGCGTTGGCAAAGGACCAAATAAAAAAACATCCATTCCAACAGCTGTAAATCCTGCGGTTAAAGCTGATTCTAGCATATACCCTGAAAGCCTTGTATCTTTTCCAATTACAACAGAATGTCTTATTTTACCATTTCGGAAATATTTTCCAGCCGCCATTCCAAGCCTTAATACCATTTCTGCAGTTACTGGCATTTGATTGGTTGTTCCCCTCATACCATCTGTACCAAAAAAATGTCTTGCCTTTTTTTTACCCATAATTGCTATATGTCTCTATTCTTCTGAAATCTCTTTATCTGGATATTACTTATATTATTTCGGAATATATATTTTCGAAATTAACATCAAACAGGTTTTTCAGCATGAGGTATTTCATCTATCCTGACTGATATCTTAAAAACACATCCTAGTTTATTCTTAAACTTCCAGCCTTATTATTTTTCTAGGCACTTTCTTATTTAAATACTTTTTTGGTTTTACTCTACCCTCTTAAAAAAGGTTTATTCTTTCTCTTAAGCTTGCTATACACATTCATCTAAACAGTATAAATAATATCTAACTGATACAAATGAAAAAATCATTGATTGTTTTCTATTTTCATGTCTTATACAGCAAAAAAGATAAAAAAGCGAGGTTTTAGCTCCAGATGTGTGGTATTATAGGAATTACAGGCGATCAAGAACCTGTATCAGAACGACTTATTTCAACACTTAAAAGTCTTGAATACAGAGGTTATGATTCTTCTGGACTTGCCGTCCTATCTCCACAAGAGAATAAAATACAAAGGATTCGCTCTGCTGGAAAAATCAAAGAACTGGAAAAACGCTTTCAAAAAAATAAAATTAATGGGTATACTGGAATTGCACATACACGCTGGGCAACACACGGAGCCCCAACACAACAAAATGCACACCCTCATTTTTTTGGAAAAGTAGCCATTGTACATAATGGTATTATTGAGAATTTCTATGATTTACGAAAATCTCTTGAAAAACATGGCAATCATTTTGAAACTGAATCAGATTCTGAAGTAATCGCACATTTGCTTAATCATATGTTGAACAAAACAAAATCCGTTGAACAAGCATTTTCAAAAACATTAAACGCATTAAAAGGAGCTTATGCTTTTGCTGCTCTTATTGAAAATGCCCCTCATAAGCTTTTTGTTGCACGCAAAGGAAGCCCTCTTGTCATAGGACAGAAAAACGGAGAAAGTTTTGTTGCTTCAGACGCACTTGCCATTAATGCGTTTACACAATCCATTATCTATCTGGAAGAAGGAGACTGGGCTGTCTTGGAACCAGAACATATTCAAATCTATAATCAGAAGAACCAAAAAACAACGCGGCAAATTCATCATTTATCAAGTGGTCCTGCATTGGCAGAAAAAGGTAATTATCGCCATTTTATGTTAAAAGAAATCCACGAAGAAGCCGATGCATTTTCAAGAACACTCGCGCTTTATGCCAATGCCTATGATTTAGAATCTCAGATCAATCAAAAAATTGACTTCAAAAATATTACAGCTCTTAATTTTATAGCCTGCGGAAGCGCATATTATACTTGTCTTGCTGCTAAATATTGGTTTGAACGCTGTGCTGGAATCCCAACACATGTTGAAATCGCATCTGAGTTTCGTTACCGAGCCCCTGCTTTAAATCAAGATACTCTGGTCTTCGCGGTTTCCCAATCTGGCGAAACCGCAGATACACTCGCCGCACTTATTTATGCAAAAAACCAAGGATTAAAAACGGTTTCTTTAGTCAATATTGCCCATTCCAGTATTGCCAGAGCTTCAGATATCACCCTTAAAACACATGCAGGACCAGAAATAGGCGTTGCGTCAACAAAAGCATTTCTAGCACAACTTATTGCGCTTGCAAGTCTTGCAATACAGGCAGGAAAACAACGTAAAACCATCTCTAAAGAACAGGAAAAGTCTTTTATTCATCATTTTTTTGAAACACCAAGATTGCTTTCAGAACTTATTGATCAACAAGAAGAAAATATCAAAACGCTAACTGATAAACTTTCCCAACACCAACATGTTATTTATCTCGGCAGAGGAGTTCATTATCCTATTGCACTGGAAGGTGCTTTAAAATTAAAGGAAATTGCGTATATTTATGCCGAAGGGTTCCCTGCGGGAGAGCTTAAGCATGGCTCAATTGCCTTAATTGATAAGGGTACCCCCGTTATTACCATTGCGCCTTATAATTCTTTATTTGAAAAAACCCTTTCAAATATGGAAGAAGTATCCGCCAGAGGTGCAAATGTAATTTTATTATCCGATCAAAAGGGGTTAAACCTTGCTTCCAATCTAAAGATTACCAAAATTGAAGGTCCTTCAGGTAATTTCTTATCTACTCCAATCTTATATACTCCCTTAATTCATTTATTAGCCTATTATACAGCCATTCATAAAGGAACAGATATTGATCAACCTCGGAATCTTGCTAAATCCGTAACAGTAGAGTAGTTTAGAAGAGATTTTTAAAAGAAGTTTGATTTTCTAAAGGATGTCTTTGATCATCAAAAACTATTTTCTCGAAAATGAAACACTTACTGTTTCAAAAAAAAGTGATATCTTGGCACAGCAACTACAATAAAGAGTAAATTGTGTATATAAACCAAACTTTAATTACAAAAAGGAGAAATCTATGCAAAAAGCAGGTGGTATAATAGCATTAATTGCGGGTATTTTAGGGTTCATTGCCGCAATTTTCACCCTGATGGCAGGTGGATTGGTGGCAGGATTGGAAAATGTTTCAGATTCTGATAATAGTGCGTCTTCACAAATTGGTGCATTCGGTCTTCTTGGCATTCTTTTTTCGTTCTTAACTATAATCTTGGGCGCAATTGCTATGGGAACAAAAACTAGAATCGTCTCGGATATCTTTTGATCGTGTGCGCTCTTGCAGGAGCAATTACGGGAGGTACTTTTGTAGCAGTTTGTATGGCATTAGCATTGGCAGGAGGAATAGTCGCGACCATCGGTGTAAAGGGAAATAAGAATGAACCAGATAATTTAAGTGAAACTTGATAAAAAAGTTTCATGTGTATGTTTTCAACATGGTTAGATTACAAAAATGTGACCAACCAGATATAACCTCGCCCTCGATTTTGCCAAAATGGAGGTTGGGTTATATTACGAAATTTAAAACGTTTTCTGACCAGAGAACATCATGATAAGTTTTCTTAAATGGTTAGGTAGCGCACTAGGTGTAATTTTTTTAACTCTTCTTGTATTAGCACTTTTTATCCAAAACGATGATGCAGAAAGTTCCAAAGTTTACGAAAACAATAAAAAAGAAAACACAATTGAACCACCTAAAGAAAACTTAAAAAATGATCTTGATAAAGTACCAGATAGTAAAGTGCTTTCTGAAATTAATTTATTACAAAAATCACACCCCAAAGTACAACAGGAGTTTTTGAAAATTGTAATGGGAGCACAAAAAAGTGCTAGATTGGCAAAAAACGACTTGCAAAAAGGCGGTTTCAAGGCAGCAAGAGATGAAAATATATGTATGTTATTTTCGTCGTTAAAGGTACATAACTGGACTGGTCGGGTTGCAAATTTATCAAGCAACAGTGAGGGAAAGGGAGTACTTTCCGTAAAATTAGACGCTGATATTTTTGTGAGTACATGGAATAATGCCGTTTCAGACATTTTTGATAATACCCTTCTTAAACCCAAAAGTCCGATCTTTAATGCTGCCTCCCAACTTGAGAAAAATCAGCAAGTATTTTTTTCAGGAGAGTTTCTATCAAGTGCAACCGATTGTATTAATGAAAAAAGTTTGACCCTTAATAGTAAAATCCTGAAACCTAATTTTTTGTTTCGTTTCACTGAAATTGTGCCTTTAAAACCATAAGAATGCATTATAAAAATGGACATGGGTTTTTAATTCAAACTCTTAAATAATGAAGAAAACAAAGTACATGAAAATGTGGTTAAATTTGAACACTCTTCCGAACCATTCGGTAACCGTTGAGTAGTCATAGCAAGGTTTTGATTTTAACCCTGCATTCTGCGGGGGTTTTAAAAATCTCTTAAATTAATCTCGGTAAAAACCACCCTAAAAATTCCAGCTATTTTTTCGTGTTAGCAAAAGTCATAAGGTGTTGACATGACTTGTTGCGATCCCTTATGTGTATTCTAAAGACATTCATAAGGAGTTATGACAGAATATCTTTTTTATGGAGAACTCTCCTCACAGGAAATATAGTCCAATGAACTTAGAGCACATTAAAGACTCATATCTAGAGCATATAAAAATTTGTATTGAGTCAGATGCTTGGGGAGCAGGATTATTGAGAAGTTTTATAGATTACTGGTTTGCATATCACAAACAAGGTTCATTTCTAAATTCAAACAACAACCCTACTTGGCACAACAATCCTTCGCCTGTTAAAGATAAAGATACCTTGCTAGAAATGCATTTTATTTCAGATATGGCATTTGATGTTATAGAGAAAGGTTCTGACGTAAGATTAATCAAAGAGCACTCTATTCCGGTACATGTAATTCAGAAAATATTAATTCAACAAAAACTAAAAAGCATTAACGAAATTGAAAATATTTTATTGCGTTTTTATAGATTAGGGGTTCTTACAAAAGATGAAGATGACATTCTACGCTTAGAAGGTCTGAACTCTAAAATGCCCGCCTCTTGGGATTTTAATGAAAGTGTTTTTTCAAGATATGAGGTTGCAGGCATCAAGGGAAGGTTGTTGAATCAATGAGCAATTCATGCAACCAAACCCCAACTCTTTCAAAAACCGCAGAAATAGGAAAAAATCAAAACCTAGCTACGGATACTCCGTAACGGTGGAATAGAGCATAACAGTGAATTATAAAGACTTAAGTGTAACTGAATTAGCAAAATTAATATCACCTTCATCAGATGCATTTCTTGAGTTAAAAGACAGAGGTGTATTAAGAACTAAAAATATTGTAGGAGAGCTTGGCGAGTATTTTGCAATAGATCATTACAATAGTAATCCAAAGTTACCAAGTTTATCTATTGCACCAATTACAGTTAAGAACATAGATGCTTTAAGTAGAAATGGTGAAATTTATAGCATAAAAACTGTTTCTTCTCGTAAAGGAACAACTGGCTCATTTTGGGATCCTAAATCTATTGAGAATAATGAAAAAAAATTTGATTACCTTTTATTAGTTATTCTGGATAATTCTTATTCGTTGGATATGATTTTGGAATTAACATGGAATGATTTTTTTAAATTTAAGAAGTTTAATAAAAGAATGAATAACTATAATATCTCTATTACAAAGATATTAATAGAAAATGTTAGAACAGTATATGAACGAAAATAATTATTATTCACTGTTTTAATATACTCTGTAACGGTGGAGTAGTTTATAACCGTTAATTAGATTGGAGGTAAATATAATGGGAGCTTTTTTTATAATATTAATATTCTTTTCACCGCTTATTCTTGGTAGTATTTTTTTAGGATGGCAAAAAGGAATAAAAGTTAGACATAAGCAATCTGGAATAGAGAAGAATTGTTTTGTTGGTTATTCTTGGACATATTTTTTCTTTGGTTTTTTTGTTCCTATTTTTAGAGGTGAAATCTCGATAGGTATTTTTCATCTGATCTTTAGCATTGTTACCTTTGGATTATTCCAACTTGTTATGCCCTTTCTTTATAACAAACAAGCCTCAGTAAGACTTTTGGTAAATGGTTGGGAGTTGAATGACTCTGAAGAAAACAATTTGTTTGCAAGCGCTAAAATAGGAATATCTAAGTAAAAAATTTAATTCACTGTTCCAAAACACTCCGTTACTGTGGAGTAGTTTATAACCGTTATTCGGTGAGTGATTTCTCTTACTTATTCTTCATTTCTCGAGAGAACTTCTTCCCTAAAAAGTATACATAAAAGATTTGTTTGATACCATATTAATCATTTGTCTTAGCTGTGTCCATGGTTTAATCTTACAGGTATAGATAGATCGCTTAAAAAAGCATGTTGAGCTCATGATTTTACTGGAGAACTCCCCAATAACGACTATAACAACTTCGCAACCGTGGAATACGTTTAAACGGTGATTTAAAGTTTTAATATTATGGCAATTTAAATAATTCTTCAACAGAGCAATTCAGTGTTTTCGCAATCTTTAATGCAAGAACAGTTGACGGGACATAAACTCCATTTTCAATTGCATTAATACTTTTTCTTGACACCTCCGCACTCTCAGAAAGTTCTTGCTGAGTTAAACCAACAGACCTTCTGAACTTTTCAAGATTATTTAAAAGGTTCTTATGGTGTTTTCTCATTTTACTTTTCTTCAACTGCTTTTGAAAGAAGTACACTATCATTTGGAAAAAAATACGATTAGCAAGGGAAAATTTGTTCTAAACTTTCTTGGAAACAATCAATTTGATCTTTCAGTATTGGACGCAGCAAGCTCGACCTGATCTACCCTCTTAAAGGGTAGAAAAACCATCTTATTGCGCAAATCAAATGTAGAACACGCTATTTTACATGTAACTTTAAATACTGTTGAAGTATATAATTTCTATAAAGAAAAGGATCACCCTCTAAGAATGAACATTATACAGAATAAGGGAAGCTCTTATCTTTTCGATAAAAGCTCTTTATTACCAAAAGAATGTGATTTTATAACTTTTCTAGCCTTCTTTGAAATGAAGAAGGATACAGAAAGAGGATCATAAAATCATCTTTATTTTTTCATACAACAACATTGCACACCAGATAAAGGAGAACCATTTTTAGTTAATTGAACACGCCAGTTAAAATGTGTATCAGCCATTGAACTTAAACAGGCTTGCTCACTAATTTTAACGCTGATTCCCTCCCCATTTTGATTCATTCCAGTGATAATTGTCTTTCTTCCTAACCCTTCAATCTCTGAGATATTATAAACCCTGTTTCCATCATTTATGGACTGAAATTCAATTTGTTTTTCTTTAAGGATAACATTCCAAAATGGCTCTTCTCCGAAGCAATTCAATCCAACAGGAATTTCTGTTCCTGCAATCATCGGAAGCTTAATAGATTGAAGATAGTTTGAATATACCCATCCTGAACTCTCTCCGAGATTAACACGTAGCCATCTTCCAAACCTTCCTGTCACTTCAACAAGAGCTTCATTATAGGCAAAAGAACCAATAATTTTGGATTTCAAACCAGGGCTTGAACGAACATTCAATATATTATTCTTTCGAACACCAACAACCTTATAAAAATATGAAAACCTCATGGAATTTGACATGGTTTCCTGTTCAATCCATTTATCACTTAATGTAAATTTCTGAGTTTCCAGGTCTGTATGTTCCAAGTTTTGCAATATTGCTTCGATAGCCGATAATTTAAAAGGTTGGAATATGGTTGCTAAGAATAGAATAAGGATACTGTATTTTTTAATGCTCAACAAAAGGATATGACAGCACGTTGTAAAGTCAAACAGAATAGCGATACCGTATTTTTTCATATCTAACAAAAGAATTATCCCTTTTTAACTTTTTTAGGAAACAATATACAAAATTATATGAACATACCATGATTGAAAATATAACATAAAGGAATAGAAAGCAGGATAATGTTGGAATCTTTGAAAAACATGCCATTTTTACAAAAATAGTACGAAGAAAAATTATAGTTATTTTATTCGTTTAATCTTATTTTTTCATTCAGTTTATTCTTATTACCTCCTTCTTTGTTCAAATACTAAAATATTTTTTATCAAAGTTCTTCCTCTCTTTTTATTAGGTTTATTCATC
This sequence comes from Maricaulaceae bacterium, assembly GCA_965183855.1. Classification (GTDB taxonomy): domain Bacteria; phylum Pseudomonadota; class Alphaproteobacteria; order Caulobacterales; family Maricaulaceae; genus CBCYMI01. The sequence goes on from CBCYMI010000018.1 coordinate 31,836, forward strand.
TTATTGCATTCTTATATTGCTATTTTATCAAAAAATTCCATGATATTAATTTATCTAAATGGTATTATTATTTACCCTATTTACTTGTTAAGATACTCTTCTTAATGACCCATTATATAACAGGAAATTACATTCTAATTACAAAAACAGATTCAATCTGTATTATCACTATAAGGATTGCTAATGATATTGAAACATGTAAAGCAAATCCTATATCATATTTATAATTATTGAGGCTGTCCCAAATAACTGAGATTTGTTATCTGAAGAGGCATGAGAAAGAGCAGATTTTTAAGCACCGCGAAACAAGATAAGCTGATAGAATATAGTTTGTTTCGGGTATCACAGCCATGTTATACAGTCAAACGGGTTGATGTAAATCGCAAGGAATCGGTTTATTCCTTTCAACAATTTTGCAAAAGAATTACCGTTCAAAGAAGGCAGAAATCTCATAAAATTTTCAGTGGTAAGTTTGAAGTTGACGAGAGATGTTTGAGAGTATTTGCAAAGCTCCGCATGCAAAAGAGAGCGACAAGCAGAATGACTATTTTGATCTTCTAAAACGCGGACACAGAGTGTATCCGAAGATGATCCATGGGATAAAATCCAATCAAATATCCATGCCTGTTACTGAACGCAATATGATCTAGAATCTTGAAGTGTTGGGATATCATGCATTGGATATAAGCGATTTTAAGCACTGCCTGTATCAATCAAAGTTGTTTTTGCAGAAAGTATAAACTACCTCAACGTAATTGAGAGCTTTTAGAATTAGAGCAAATGCCACATGCCCAAATATAAGGCTTGCCCAAAGAGTATTTTAGGGTATTCTTAAAGGAATATCTCTGGTATTTTAACACCCTCAAATCTAAAAACATAATTGAAACAAATAAAACACAATGAAGCAAACAATATATCAATTAATTAAATGGGACATCTCTAATTATTCATATAATTTCTGGCTTTAAATAAAACCAAAAGGAGGAAAATGAATATGGATCAGATCCTAAACTAAAACAGGAAGCATTACAATAATCCCACTCCTTTTATAAAACCTGTTTTTAAACATGGGTGCAATAATATATCAAGACAAAATCATTCAATATTATTATTGAGTGCCAGCATTGAGTTGGAATATAAATTCCAAATTGAAAATCTTAGGATCATTTGTTAAATCAGAAAATTTATCGAAAGCAAAACTTAATTCTTTATAATTTGTTGTAAGTTTTAAAGGAGTCGTTTGAGAATCGATTTCTGAACCTCCGTCCAGTTTTATTTTCAAACTATTATCATGATAGCTAAGACCTGCAGGAATAGAGAATTTAAACGTTATATCTTCTGGATCAAACTCACTAAAAATCTTACCTTGCTGACTGGCAATACTCTTTTCAAGGGTATGATCAAGAGCATTCCAGCTAATTGTTTTTTGTAATTTAAAATGAACCTCAAGACAATCTTTATCTTTAACAATTTGATTTTCTTCTCCTGTTAATTTCACTCTTGATAACTCATTTTTTGCACAATTTTTATCAAGATAAAAAGTTTTTTTCATTTTAATTATAGGTCTTACAATTCTATAATCTCTGTTAAAAGAAATTTGTTGACCATTAATTTTAACATCAAACCTATAATCAGCAAATCCTGCCGTGAATTGATCATTTTTGAAAGATGATGGCTCATTAAATAGTATATTCCGCTCTATTCTAAGCGTTTCTCCTACACCAAGAAAATAAGAATCATCCAATTCTACTGACTCTTTAAGCTCAGACTGTCCTGTAATAAACTTAAAAACATTATATGATGAATCCATACCTAAATCCCTTTTATTTAGATCATGAATCATCAATATTATGTTTCCATTATTTTGAATATCATGAAAAACTGTTCTTGTTGAATTAGCCAAAACACTTTCCTTATTCAATTGAAGCTCTTGATCTGGGCTTGTAAATGCTTCATGCTTTTGAAGCTTATCCTTATGTTGAAAATGTAATAACATATAATCCTGAGTTGGGTTGGATCGATTAGACTCTTCAATAACACCAAAAACAATTGGCTGCTCAAAAATACCATCCTGATTGTAATCAGATCGTAAATAAGGAGAATTAGAATCTGGATTAATATAATTCCAGTCTTGAACAGGAGGCGGTGATAAAATAATATGAATATCCGCATAATTCTTTGCTTCAAGAGCAGTAGAATTAATGCCTCTTAATAGCAAAGATATATCTTCTATCTGACTATTATCAAATACAAATGAATTTGGAAAACTACCAAAAGTCTCAATAATAACCTTCCAATCTTTTAAAAACGGCATGTTCTCTTTAATTAAAAACGGATCAAAGCTAAATTTATATTCTCTATCTATATTTGAGTTATTTTCAACTCTTAAATAAAATCTGAATCTTCCATCATCATCTTCTGTAATTACTTTAATAGGAGCCAGCCTTTGTGATAAACCAAATGGATGTGCATTATCTGATAAATTATTTGCCAAGAATGCATATTCTGGATTAGAAAGGTCTATTTTCGTATAAAAAAATAAATCAACGCTATCATAAAATTGTGATTTTATAAAAATAGAATTAAAAAAAGGTCTTTGCGTTGATTGATCTTTTGCTACCCAATTCTCAACTCTGGTTGGAATATTTTGCGTCTTATTTTCAAAATAGTAAAAACTTCCTTCTATAGGAAAAGAGAAAACCTGATCTTTCCTGATACCAGATCTCGTTTTAATCTCAAAAACAACTTTTTTTTTACTGCCTGCCTTAAACAAGCAAGATTTTACCGTTTTATCGGAAGGATGACCATCTTCTTGCTCTATGGATATATCAAAAAAAAGATAACGCTCACTTTTATCTAATTTTTCTTCTTTTTCATCTATTTCAAGAGAACTGCCATTATTACAACTTTCCTGATCCGTCTGATAAATATAAATCTGAAACGCTTCAATCTTCTTACGATTCTCAAGGTCAATATTTAAAGAATTAATGGAACGTAAAGAGTTTAAAACAACATCATAAGAACTCTTATTCTCAATAATATAAGAAAATGAAATACGATCACCTGCTGCAACTGTTTTCTGTGAAGCCTCTGATGAATTTTCAGGATACATAATCAATACAGATTCTGGCTGGGAATTATTAGCATAGACCAGATTAAACAACATGAATTGCAGGAATAAAAACACGAAACCAATCATCATAAAATGATTAAATCTAATCTTTTTTATACGACTATAAACCATTACTAAAAACAACTCTATAAAAAATAGTGAACTTAAAAAAACTAATATACAATTATATCTATTAAAAAATAATTAAGCTTTATTAAAGATTTTGAGCCTGGTTTAGATAATCCAAAAATGTCAAATTTGCTGTATGACAATAAGCAACCCTATGATTCTATCTTCTGGCAGAAGGCATTGTAAATGACGTGTTTATAAGCAACCTAGCTTAGTTGAACTATTTGTCGCGAATGACCACGAGAACTGTATGCGATTTAGCAAAGGCAAATCTTCACTCGACAACATTTTTTACCATAAGAGTTGAGAAATGATTCGCTTTTAAACTTGAAAACGGAAGCTCTGTTTCTGATGAGATAGAGAGTAATAGATCTTATTCTGACAGACACTACAAAGGAAATCATGACAAAGGCGCGACAGGAATATCTGGCTGTCTTTGGTTTGTTAAAACGTGGCGAAAAATCTATACAAGAATACTTATTCCATCAAGATGTACTATCTTCAACTTGCTAAAAAATGGTGAAAAAATTTACGTAAAAGTGATTGCAGATACTTTCAGTAATATACTTTATTCCCGTTATTCAAGATATAAGTGTCTACTGAATTTTATTACATATATGGGATAGCTTGCGAGCATATGAGGTATTGGATATGTCAGCATTTTACCATTATGGATTAGCCATGTTCAATGATTTACTGATAAGAAACATCATATCTAGGATTGAGAGTTTCTTAAGTCAAACAAAGCATTATTTACGCAAAAATAACAATATTCCAAAAGAACCTTTTCATTTCTTCTTGAAAGAGCGTGAATTTAAGCTTGACTTCAAAAATCCAAATGAGCACGTTAATACGTTCAAAAAATAAAAAAGAAAATACCTTATCTAGAACCAGCCCCAAGATTTTAATTAGGTGTTTTATAAATCATGCCTTGTTTCATTACAAAGTCAATATTCAGAAGAGATCTATAATCTTCTAATGGATTTTCTTTAACGGCAATAATATCAGCATATTTTCCTTGCTCAATCGTTCCTGTATCAGTTAGAATTCCAAGATGATCTGCTGCATTTTTAGTTGCAATTATAATTGCTTCTTTCATACCAATTCCTGCTTCTGTTAAATATTGAAATTCTTTAGCATTATCTCCATGACGAGAAACACCAGAATCAGTTCCAAAAGCCAGATTAACCCCTTTTTTATATGCAATCTTAATCATGTTTTCCATTACAGGCGCAACTTGTTTTGCTTTTTTACGAGAAGCCTCTGGCAACCATTCCCATTCATAAACGGTTTTTCCTGCCAATAAAGTAGGAATTAAATAAGCATTTTTTTGTTTAAATAACATAGCAGTTTTTTCATCTAAATAACTACCATGTTCAATAGAATCGATACCCGCTTTTAACGCAGATTCTATCCCTGTTTTTCCATGTGCATGCGCTGTAACTTTACGTCCCAACAAATGTGCCGTTTCTATAATTGCCTTTAATTCATCCTTGAAAAACTGCTGATCAACCCCTGCTTTTGTATTAGAAAGCACACCTCCTGTTGCCGTAATCTTAATGACATCGGCACCACGTTTTACAGCTTCTCTAACTGCCTTCCGACAATTTGCAACTCCGTCACACGTATTTCTACCTTGCATTAAGTCAATAATTTCCTGTTTATAACCATGAACATCTCCATGCCCTCCCGTTGGTGTAATCGCTCTACCAGAAGCCAGAATTCTAGGACCTGGAATTTTCCCCTTTTCAATTGCATTTCTAAGCGCAAAAATCTCTTCTGTTCCGCCAACATCTTGAACCGTTGTAAACCCAGCTCTCAGTGTTCTTAAAGCATGCATGGCACCATTTAAAGCCTTGTCAGCCTGTGATTGGCGAACAGTTTTTAGAGCAATATCAGGACTAAATTCAAAAAGAAGATGGACATGGCTGTCAATCAGCCCTGGTAATATAAAATGCGTTTTCAGATTAATAATTTCTGCATTCTTTGGCGTATGATACCCATCCAGAATCTTCTCTATCCTTCCTTGATAAACAAGAATGGTCATTTCTTTTTTAACTTCCAGATTATCTCCTAATAAAACAGTTCCTGCTTGAAGAGCAATTCGTTTTTTTTGATAATCATGGTTAGAAGCCTGACCTGAAGAGGTCAGAAACAATACACTCAAAAAACATATTAATATAAAATAAAACCATGAAAGAGAATTATCTAAGAAAGCAAAATGAGATAAAAAACCAATCCTTTTAAATTTTCTATTTCCTTTTTTATATCTATTTATATCATCCATTGTCATTTTTCTCCCTCATAATGAACACAATAAGATATCATATTATTACATTTTTGATAAAGAGTTTGTTCTGAATATAAATCATTATATTATTTTTGAATATATTCTAAATATTATTTTTTTCATTAATATGGTTTAAAGCTCTAAAGGCAATATCATGACGATAAAACCCTTCTTCCCAATTAATGCTTTCCAAAGCCTGATACGCCCTTTCAACTGCAACGGACAAGCTTTCTGCTTTTGAGGCAATATTTAAAACACGCCCCCCTATTGCAATTAATTTATGATCTTCAGAATAACCCGTTCCCGCATGATATACATAAACATCACTCATCCGTTTTGCTTTATCAAGATAAGGAAGTACCATATTTTTCCTGTAACTTCCAGGATAACCTTTAGAAGCAAGAACAATGACAACAACAGACTCTTCGAACCAGATGAGTTCTTCCTTTAATTCAGAAAGCGTTCCATTTGCACAGGCATATAAGAAAGGTAAAAGGTCAGATCTTAATCTCATCATAAGAACCTGACATTCAGGATCTCCAAATCGGACATTATATTCAATAAGTTTAGGTCCTGAATCTGTCATCATTAATCCTGCATATAACACCCCTTGATAAGGCGTGTTTTCTTCTAACATACCTTTAAGTGTTGGCTTTATAATGTCTTCCATTACCTGGTTTTTTTCCTCTTGGCTTAAATTAGGAACGGGAGAATATGCTCCCATTCCACCTGTATTTGGTCCTTCATCTCCATCATAGGCACGTTTGTGATCCTGAGCTGTTTCAAACGGAAGTGCTGTTTTACCATCACATAATGCAAAAAAAGATACTTCTTCTCCTTTAAGAAATTCTTCAATGACTAAAATTTTTCCAGCTTGCCCAAATGCTCCTTTCAAAAAAGACGCGGCTTGCTCTTCTGCTTCTTGGAGTGTCTTACAAATCACCACACCTTTGCCAGCAGCTAAACCATCTGCTTTTAAAACATACGGTTTTTCAAATTGCCTAAGTGCAGATTTGGCTTTACTGATCGTATTAACCGTTATGGAACGAGCAGTTGGAATTTGATATTTCCTACAAAATGCTTTGGTAAAAGCCTTGGATGTTTCTAATTGAGCTGCTGATTTCTCAGGACCAAAACAGGGAATGTTTTTTTCTCTTAATGCATCTGCAATCCCTAAAGATAACGGAATTTCTGGGCCAACAACAACCAAATCCACAGATTCTCTTATTGCAAAATCAACCAGTTCAGATTTTTGATCTGCCTTAATATCAATAGAAACTCCAAGAGGAGCTGTTCCAGGATTTCCAGGAGCCATAATTAATGTTTTAATCAAAGGGCTTTGACTGATTTTCCAAGCCAAAGCATGCTCTCTTCCTCCAGAGCCTACAACTAATACTTTCATCTTTTTTTTCCGCTTTTAAGGAGTGTATATTTAATCAATCATCTGATCTTATGAAAAAAACAAAACAATCTCCAGTTTATTTTTCTTTTATTTTGATGTTAATCCAAAAATCAAATATATTTAATTCATATCCATACGATCTGACAAAACATATTCTGTTTTCTAAAAACGATCAAAATCAGATATTTCTCTCAATCTTTCAATCTCAAACATCACTTTTTTATGGAAAAAAAAATATAAATCCGTATGATTGACGATATGGAAAAAGACAATACACCTATTTATACGGTCTCAGAGCTCTCTGTTTCTCTTAAACAGACAATAGAAACCAATTATTCAAATGTTAAAATTCGAGGAGAATTTGGACGCATCACACGTGCGCAATCAGGTCATGTCTATCTGGATATGAAAGATGAAAAAGCTGTATTATCTGCGATTATATGGAAAGGAATTGCTTCAAAATTACAACACAAACCAGAAGAAGGAATGGAAGTTATTGCAACAGGGCGTTTAACAATTTTCCAAGGACGTTCCCAATATCAGTTTATTATTGAACATTTTGAACTTGCAGGTATTGGTGCTTTAATGAAATTGCTGGAAGAACGTAAGAAAAAATTAGCAGAGCTTGGTTTTTTTAACCCTGAACATAAACAAAAACTGCCCTTTTGTCCCTCTGTTATCGGAGTGATTACCTCCCCAACAGGTGCCGTTATTCGAGATATTATTCATCGTATTTCAGACCGTTTCCCAGCACAAATTCTTCTTTGGTCTGTTCCTGTTCAAGGAAATGAAGCTTCAAAAGCAATCACAGAAGCAATTAATGGCTTTAATCAATTTCCAAAAACACTTCCTCATCCAGAGCTTATTCTCATTGCAAGAGGAGGAGGTTCGCTTGAAGATTTATGGGCATTCAATGAAGAAAATATTGTCAGGGCTGTTTTTAAAAGCCATATTCCTATTATTTCTGCCATTGGTCATGAAACAGACTGGACATTGATTGATCTTGTCGCGGATTACAGAGCGCCAACACCAACAGGTGCTGCAGAAATAGCCGTTCCTGTCCGACTTGAAATGCTTGCTCAAACCAATGATCTTGGAACACGCATTAAAAAAGCCTTATTACGCAATTTAAAACAAAATCATACTGAGCTACACTCAATAAAAGCAAGATTTTCCAAACCAGATCGGTTTTTAAGTTTTCATAGACAATCTTTTGATCGCTTGTCAGAACGCTTTAAAATGAGTCTTTTAACCTATTTACAAATACAACAACAAAAATTCCAAATTGCACAAAAAGGATTATCTTCTCGTTTGCTTCAAAATACATTAAATTACCAAAAACAGCAAATTGAGAACTATAAAACAAGATTGGAAGAGAGCATTAAGCGCTATCTTTCAAAATTAAATCTATCTTTTGATACAAACGCCAAACTTTTAGAAGCCATAAGCCATAAAGCTGTTTTAAAGCGTGGGTACGTCATTGCAAAAAAAATGACAACAGAGACAAATCATCAACTTATCAGACGCTCAAAACGCCTTAAAGAAAAAGATAAAATTTCTCTTTTGTTTTATGATGGAGAACGTCTCGCTGAAATTCTAGCTCCTTCCTCAAAAAAAACAACCGAAAGATCAAAAAAAAATAAAGATCAAGAAACACCTTCCATCCAAGGAAAGTTATTTTAACCCTGCAATAATGCTCATCAGAACATTTTTTTTGTTTCTGCACAAAATACTGACTGCTTCAATTAAATCGAATTATTATTATGTAACCGCTTAATGGTGTTTTAATACAGGAAAGATTTTCTTTATAAAGATAGAAAAATCTAGAGAGCTAGTAATAAAACCTAGCAACCAATTTTTATTTAACAGGTTTTTTTGTTTTTCAAGGATTGCTTTTATAATTTTATTGTTTTTAAACTTATCCTGTTTTTTATAAACTCTACCGTAAATTAAGGATAATAAAAGACACTTTTTAAAAATTTATGTGATCTAAAAAGGGCAATCTATATGAAGAATATACAAGAAACAGAAGCGAAATTGGTTTATGGCAATAGCGATTATGATATTATTGCTTATGGTGATTATGTCTTGTGTGCCGTGACAGGCCAGAAAATTCCATTACGTGAATTACGATATTGGAATGTTGAAAAACAAGAGGCTTATTATGACGCCAAAATATCTCTTGATCGTCATATTCATTCCCAAATAGAAAAACCTTTATCAGACTAGTCTATCAAAATTGCTAGCTCTGGATTTTCGTTTAAATTGAAATGTTAATCTTGTTTTAGTCCTAAATAAATTGGAAATAATACTTATGTATACCCTTTTAAAAAAACATCTAATCCTTTTAATTTCTATCACCAGCATTTTTTGGAGCTTGACCAGTTTTTCAAATCCAATATCAAATCTTGAATGTGACGGTATTTTTAAGCAAGGCGGATTGCTGATTTGCAAGGGAGAGCCAAATGAGCACTTCTATATTATGGAATACAATACTCTCCCCTCACCCCTTTTATTAAATCAAACACAATGGTTTGAAAAACAAAAACTCTCAGATCTTTTATCTAAAGATACAAACCTTGAAACGATTAAAACCAGCAAAAATGGAATTGTTATTATTGGCTTGCATAAAACAGCACCTCAATATCTGGTAATTATCCATAAAATGAACATAGCACAGTCTAAAAATCAATCTTCTCAATCTGGTTTTAATACCCTATCTACAAAAACCTATCATATTCAACCTCGCCAATATAAAATTGAAAAAATTAATGGTCTCCCAGCTCATAAAGTGACCCCAAAAACAGCACAACAAATTGAAAAAATAAAACAGGATTCTATTCTGAAAAAAAAGGGATTCTCACATTATGCACAAAAGGATTATTTTCTTGATGGCTTTATTATTCCTGCTAAAGGGAGAATTTCTGGCATTTATGGATCTCAAAGGATTCTTAATGGAACGCCTAAAAATCCGCATTATGGTCTTGATATCGCAGCACAGAAAGGAAGCCCTGTTATTGCTCCTGCATCAGGTATTGTCACCCTTGCAAACCCAGATTTATATTATGAAGGTGGATTGATTTTGATCGATCATGGACAAGGACTTATTTCTGCTTTTCTACACTTAAATACCCTTGATGTGAAAAAAGGAGATTATATAAAAAAAGGAGAAAAAATTGGTAGTATTGGAGCAACAGGAAGAGCAACAGGTCCACATTTAGATTGGCGTGTCAAATGGAAAAAAAGGCAAATTGACCCTGAATTTTTGTTAAAAATGCAGCCTGTTTTTACTTCAAAACAAAAAAAACAACCTAAATAGCATAGATAAAAGGAACCGTATTTTTTATCTCCTGTCTAAAAATTGATACATATTGCCTATTTAAGGGCTAAAACCAGACCCTATTACCACAAAACACCAGCTCTGCCCTTTAGAAGAAAATAATTTTTCCTTTATACTTGTCTTAAGAAAGATAATATTCTGGTCTACGGTCTCTGAAAAATCCCCAGCCTGCCCTTAACCGTTGGATTTGTTCAAAATCAAAACACGCTAGCTGAATTCCTGGCTGATGCGAATCCAGCTCTGCAATAATTTCTCCATAAGGATCGCAAATAAAAGAAGAACCATAGAAAATCTGGTTTTGTTCCTTACCGACCCTATTTGCTGTGGCAATGGGAACCATATTTGCAACAGCCTGTCCTTGCATTACCCGACGCCAGGGCTGTCGTGTGTTTAAATCAGGTTTTAAGGGTTCAGATCCAATTGCCGTTGGGTATAATAAAATATCTGCTCCAAGCAGACACATTGAACGAGAAGCTTCTGGAAACCATTGATCCCAGCAAATACCAACACCTATTTTTCCATAGGGAGTCTGCCATGCTTTAAACCCTGTATTTCCAGGTCTGAAATAAAATTTCTCCTGGTAACCAGCTCCATCTGGAATATGTGTTTTTCGGTAAAGCCCTAAAATACTCCCATCGACAGTAATCATCACAATAGTATTATAATAATGCACACCATCTCTTTCAAAGATAGAAACAGGAATAACCAAATTTAACTCTTTTGCCAATTTAGAAAATTCAAGAACACATGGATGCTCTTTCCAAGACCATGCATAATCAAAAAAACATTCATTTTGAACTTTACAAAAATAATGTCCTTGAATAAGTTCAGGCAATACGATAATTTGAGCACCCTGTCTGGCAGCTTCTTTGATCTGATGTTTGATCATACTAATATTATTGTTTATATCTTCATCAAATTCAAGCTGAATAATCGCAATACAAACCTTCATTTTCTTTTCCATAAGAGCTTAAGTTTCAAAACACTCAATATTAACCGCTATAGGATTTAGGAATTGGTAATTTTTCTTTATCTTTGTATTCGACCTGAATCCATGCTTTAAAAGCGTCTTTTGCTTCTAAAAGTGCTTCTTCTATACTATCTCCATCTGCAATACATCCTGGCAAATCAGGAAAACTTACCAAAAATCCACCACCTTCATCTTTGGGAATAGGAGCCAAAAAGATTGGATAATCTTCCATTTTAACTGAATGCTTCTCAAATTCAACTGGATTGATTTTATGTTCTGTTTTCATTTACGTTTCTCCTTCAGTCAATCTAATTAAATATTCTATATAGACCAGACGATAATAAACACTATTAAACATGATTGGGTAAAAAATAAACCCATCTCTCAAGGAGATCGTTACAGAATTGTTTATTTGTCATCTTATTTAACCTGTTTCCATTGATGTTGAGAAATACAATGAAAACTCCCCCCACCTGTTAATAAAGCAGAAGATGGAAATCCAATGACTTTATACGCTTTAAAAATTTCTGATAAACTCTTTAATGCTTCCCGTCCACAAGCCAAATCATAAACAGGCATGATAACAGAATTTGGCGTTAGAATCATATTCATATGACTAGCTGGCATAATAGAGTGTGATGCATCCAAGATCCGACCTGGGGAAATAATCTCTGCAAATTCAATAGGGGCTCCATTTGCATCTCTTGCTTTATCAAGTTCTCTCCTGACATGATCATAAATTGCCAAATTAGGATCCTGTTGATCTTTCGGCTTTTGGCAAACAACCAGACCTGGTCTTACAAACCGAACCAGATTATCAACATGCCCGTCTGTATGATCAAAAACAAGACCCTCATCTAACCAAATAACACGTTCAATTCCCAATGTTTTCTTTAAGATCCGTTCAATATCACGTTCACTTAAATTTGGATTGCGGTTTTTATTAAGCAAGCATTGCCTGGTTGTAATTAATGTTCCCTGACCATCTCCTTCCAAAGCGCCTCCTTCACAGATAAAATCATCTATGGAAATAATATCCATATCCATGCTTTGGGCAAGCCTAATTGCAAAATCCTGATCATCTGGAAAGAGATATTTTTGTCCCCATCCATTAAATTGAAAACAAACTGCCTTTATTCCAAATTGAGTTTGAACAAACAAAGGAGCAATATCCCGTAACCATATATCTCCAAATTTGAGCTCAATTATGCGATTTAAATTTATTTTTTTTTGTTTAAAACAAGATTCTGCCTGTTGATATGCATGGGCATGATGAACAATTAAGCTTACTGGAATGCGATTTTCTTCCAAACAAGAGATCAAATTTAAAACTTCATTTTGTGCCGTCTCTAATTTATCTTTCCATAAATTTGGATCGGATGGCCAAGCGAGCCAAAGGGTTTCCAGTTCTGAAGTTTCATGAGGCCAAATATTTAGCATACCATAATCCTATACGTGTTTTCTAACATGACTCATTTTATAAATGATCTAAATTTAAGGTTTTGAAAACTCAAAAAGCAATTAATATAACTCCATTCCAATAGTTAAAGCTAGACATTAAACTAGGGTTGATTTAACACATGAAAAACAATATTTTCAAATTAATAATAATCTGAAACCTCTGTTTGGATGTTTAAATGAGTAATCCTGCAAAATACTTATCCAAAATACTGAATTTAAATCCAACATTCCTATTTGCCCTCCTCATGATTATACTCTTGGTGATTGCTCGGATTGTTTTACTCTCTTTTTCTGTTGTTGAACTCGGAGGTGATGAAGCCCAATATTGGGCATGGTCAAAAGAACCAGATTTTGGTTATTATTCAAAACCTCCAATGATTGCCTGGATGATATGGCTCACAACCAGTTTCCTTGGTCATACAGAATGGGCTATAAGATTTTCTGCTCCTATCTTGCACGCTGGAACTGCATTGATTCTTTTACTTATCTCAAATCAATATTTTAATTCCAAAACAGGACTTTACGCTGTCATAATCTATTTATTAGCACCAGGGATAAGCCTTTCTTCTCATATTATCAGTACAGATGCTATCTTATTATTTTTTGCAAGTCTTGCTTTATTAGCCTTTCTGAATCTTGTTCATCTAACCAAAAAAAACCATTCAAATATAACTCAAAAAGCCATGTTTTGGGGGTGCCTTTTAGGAGCGTTTCTTGGAGCAGGGTTTCTTTCCAAATATGCAATGCTTTATCTGTTTTTGGCTTTTTCCCTGAGCATTCTATCAACCAGATCATATAGAACATCCAATACATTCATTGGCTTGGTCTTTGCCATTATAAGCTTTCTAATTATCATTTCTGGTAATATTGCGTGGAATTTAACTCATCAGTTTGCAACTCTTTCTCATACAGCAGATAATGCGCATTGGGATGCTGCAAGTTTTCGATTTCATGAAGCATTCCAGTTTTTAACAGATCAATTTGCAATCTTCGGTCCCATTGCTTTTCTTGTTTTAATGATTGCAGTTTTTTATTCCTTCAAAAGTCAGTCTGGAAAAATCCGGTTGTTTGGAATCATGACCCTTATTCCACTTTTGATTGTTACCATTCAAGCATTTATTAGTCGAGCACATGCTAATTGGGCTGCACTTGCTTATTTGGGAGGTACTTTATTATTAGCCTGTTTTCTATCTCAAAATTTTCAAATTAAAACAGAAAGTCAAACAAACTCATCTACCAAAACATTCCCATGTCTAATTTTATATTGCTCTTTATGTCTTCGATTAATGGTATTTTTTATTTTATCTCTCGGCTTTGTTAACTTTAATCTGATTGATCAATTAAACCTTTCAAACACCGTCAAGCGTGTCAGAGGTTGGAAAGAAACTATTTATTCTATTTATCAACCTATCTGGAACTCACACTCATCTCTTTCCAATTCTTCAGATCATCAAGCACAATCATACCATACTATTGTAACCGATGATCGGATGATGTTTTATGAAATCCTATATTATGGGAAAGATGTATTCAAAAACCAAAACATTCGAATTTGGTTATTACATCAAAAACCTTATAATCACGCAGAATTTAGAGCTCCTTTGACTGAATTAGATCAAGGAGATTTTCTAATCGTTTCTACTTCAAAATCATATCGAAACAAGATGTTGAAAATGTTTGAGAATCCAGAGTTTATCGAGGAAATCAATATTTCTCTTGGAGGTAATAAAAATAGAAATTTCATCTTATATACTGCAAAATCAATACAAAAATAAACCATATCCTATTAGGAAAAACAAGCTTTTTTATATAATCCAATAACTCAGAAATGATCCACATAGACATGAGAATTAGGCTTGCTTTTTAAAGACCATGCTTTTTTAAAAAATGCATAAAATCTTCTACGGTTTTTACCGGGCGCTCTTCCATTGGTGCATGCCCTGTCTTTTCATAAATGATTAAGTCACTCAATGGCAGAGTTTGATCAAACCAATATCCTGCCTGAACAGGAATAAACCGATCTTCCTTTCCCCATAAAATTAAAACAGGAATATTTAGATTTCGAAGCTGTAAAGCTGTTTTATCATGGACAGACCATTTAGAAAATGCATAAGCAAATGCAGAAGATGAACCAGGAAACCGCATTAATTCCCAGGTTTTCAAAACATGCTCATCGGTTATAATTGCTTTATTTTCATAGGTAAACTCAGCACCATTTTTGACCATTTCCTTGGAAGGTATTTTTGACATAAACCTCCAGGCAAATGGAATTTTTAATAAAAAAAGTGCTTTTTCAATTCCATCAGATAGATTTTCAGGAGAACCTGCTGAATCAATTAAAACCAAAGCTTTAACTCGATCTTGATGGGTTAATGCATACCTCCAGGCAATATGCCCTCCTAATGAATTTCCAACCAGTATAAAGTATTGAATATTAAGATGATTTGCCAAAGCATCAATAATTTTAAATGCATGCTCTGGTTGAAAATAATGTGTTTTCCCAGGACCTGTCAAACCGTGTGCAGGCAAATCCAATCGTATAATTCTAAACTCATCTTGTATGAGTTTAACCCATTCATCCCATGCATATAAACTTGACCAAGCTCCATGAATTAAAAACACAGCTGGTTTTTCAAGATTGCCTTCTATTTGATAATGAATCTTCGTTCCCTCTTCCAAAGAAAGATATGAAGAATGAACTGTTTCATATTTCTTTTTAAGATAATCAGGAGATAAGGGTAAAATATTTTTTTTCTTTGATATCATAAAGCAAGACGAAATAGAAACAATAATCAGAATAATAAGCGGAACATAATACACTCGTTTTTTATACATTATAAATATTTCCTATCCTTTGTAAAAACTCAAATCCTGTTCATTTTAAATATTACAATATAAAAATGCTATTGTTATAATAAAATCATATCATTAACCTTATTTTCATATAAACCATATTTTATAAATAACCAGATCTACAAAAATTAAACTCAGGTATTCAAAAAAACCTGTTATTATTTGTATTTGCCAAAATAGATGAGTTCTAAACTCTTTTACAATTACTTGCTTTTTGCCTATCATCAAACCAAACATACAAAAAATAACGAATATTCTTAAATAATAAATCAAATATCATTAATCTATTATTTATAGTTCAGTTTTTAGTATCAAAAGAGAAATCAATCTGCTATTTTAATTTGGTTTTAGAAAAAGAATTTCTTACAATATTATTTGGTATTCACTGGATATCCTGATGGTCTAAACTTAGAATCTCTTTTAGAAAGATCAGATAAAACAGAATTATATATCACTAAAAACTATAAAAAACTCAAAACATCTGGATTCAAATCAAAAGACCTAAATAAAACGATCAGAGGAAAAAGCTGGAAATGCGCACTTTACATTACTGGATACTGGATCCAGCTTCAAGACAAGCCAGGCTTGCACTAAATGAAAAAAAATTACATTATGAATTATTTGAAGAAAATCCATGGGCTCCAAGAGATGCCTTTTTTGCACTAAATGCTTCTGGAAAGCCTCCTGTATTGGTCGATCATAGCCCTTCTGGAAAACGTATTATTGGCGATAATCATGCCATATTGGAATATCTTGAAGAAATCCATCCAAATCCCCCTCTCTTATCTTCTGACCCAATAGAACGAGCAGAAGCACGTCGTATTACACAATGGTTTGATCAGAAATTTGCAGACGAAGTTAATGCATATTTATTATATGAAAAACTCGAGAAAGGACTCTCGGGATTGGGAGCTCCTGATCCAAATGCATTAAGACATGGACGTGAAGCATTGCGTCTTCATCTGAATTATATAGAATGGCTCACCGAAAGACGGAACTGGCTGTCAGGTCGTTATATTAGTCATGCAGATATTGCTGCAGGCGCACATTTATCTTGTATTGACTATCTCGGAGACATTCCATGGGAGGATTTTCCTGGAGCAAAATCATGGTATCAGAGGTTAAAATCAAGACCCACATTCAGATCTCTATTAAAAGACAGAATTCCAATTGCAGCTCCTGCAACACATTATACAAACCTGGATTTTTAATATAAAAAACTACTTAAATCTCATGTCAGACCAGCAAAAGAAAAAACAATCTAGAACACAATCTGTTTTTAAACAGAATAAAAATAGGTTGCCTATTCAAGACGAGACCTGTTTTAATATGAGCCCACACACTCTTGACTCTTATATGAAATTCACCCCTGATTTATTAGATCGTTTGACAAAAAAAATACATGATACTGGGTTTGATATTGTAAAAATAACCCGTCTTCAAGATCATTGGAAAGAAAGCAACCGTTTGAAACATTTTATAACCGCAGGCTATCATGGTGATATGCACTGGATGGAAACAACATTTGAACGACGCAGGCATCCCAAAGCATTATGGAAAAACGCAAAAACAGCGATTGTTTTAGGGCTAAATTATGCGCCTCCTATTAATCCATTAAAAAAAACCAAATTAAAAAATATCGGTAATATCTCGGTTTATGCTCAAAATGATGATTATCATGATGTGATCAAGAAAAGACTTAAAGCCTGCGCTCAATGGCTAAGGCAAGAATTAAATTCCCTAAATCAGTCAGAGCAATCAACAAATTCTGTTCAAAAAACAGAGCTCAGAACAAAAAATGATCATACAGTTTCACCATTTGATAGCAATGCTTGCTCTCCAGAAATAAAAGTGTTTGTAGATACAGCCCCCTTAATGGAAAAACCCTTAGCAGAATTGGCAGGTATGGGATGGCAGGGAAAACATACAAATCTTGTTAACAGAGAATATGGCTCCTGGTTGTTCTTAGGTGTAATTTTAACAAATCTTGTTATCGATATAACAGATCATACGCCCACTCAAAAAAAACATTGTGGTCGCTGCCAGAAATGTCTTGATATTTGTCCGACCAATGCCTTTATCCAACCGTATCAAATCGATGCCAGACGTTGTATTTCTTACTTAACGATTGAACATAAGGAAATGATTCCAGTCATGTTCAGAAGAGCAATAGGAAACCGTATTTATGGATGTGATGATTGTCTTGCCATTTGTCCATGGAACAAGTTTGCAAAAACCTCAAAAGAAACTGTCTTTCATGCACGAATAGAATTACAATATCCTCTTCTATCAGAACTTATTGAACTTGATGATCAAGAATTCCGTAAAATGTTTTCAAAATCGCCAATCAAACGAATTGGACGCAATCGTTTTATTCGTAATGTTCTAATTGCAATTGGCAATACAAATCATCCAAAATATATCACACAAATTATCAAAAAGCTTCATGAACCATCATGGATTGTAAGAGCAAGTGCTGTATGGGCATTAAAATGCTTGTCTGAAGACTTGTTTAAGAAAAAAAAACAAGCCTATATACATTATGAATCACATAATGGAGTAAGACAGGAATGGGAAAGTTCAATTTCATAATATGATGATAGAGATCTATAACTATTTATCTGAACGTAAAACAAATTTAAGTCAAACATATCATTTCAATTCAATATCTTTCTTTTAGAAAATCAAACCATCTTCCTCAAACAAAACAAGTATGGATACATAGAATAATATTCCAATATTCAATATCCATGAAATATAATACATATTTTTTTATATTTTAACACTTTCCATATGCGCTAACCATATATTAAGATTGCAAATCATGATATTAATTAAAGCCATAAATCATGATATTATTAGATAGTAATTCACGCTTACCAAAACCGCCAAACCAGAAAAAGGGTGTAAATAGATGAGAAAACAAAATCCATTGGCTCATTTTGATCTATCAAAAATAAGAAAAAACCTGTTTTCAGAAGCAGAGCGGTTAAAATCAATTCCTATCGCTGATTTATTTCACCATGAATCAGACAGACTCTCCAGATTAACTCTGTCTCTTAACCCTTTTTATTTTGATTTCTCTAAGCAAAACATCAGTCAAAAAGCACTTCAGAATTTAATCAAATATGCAAAAATTACGAACCTCAAATCTGAGATGGAAGCAATGCTTTCTGGAGAGATCATGAATACTTCAGAAAAACGCAAAGTAATGCATATGGCACTTAGAAAAAGTGTTAATTCCAAACCAATGTCACAAACTGCCTTGCAAATTGTCCAAACTTCACGCGAAAAATGTCGTTTATTTGCTAATTCCATCCGTAATGAGACCCTTAGAGGAATCACCAACCAACCTTTTCGTCATATTATTCATATTGGAATAGGAGGATCTGATTTAGGACCAAAATTAGTTGCTGAAGCCTTGTCTGCGAACCAAAATTCAAAAATAAAACTGAGTTTTATAACAAATGTTGATCCAGAAGAAGTTGAATCTGTCTTGGCTCAAGCAAATCCTTTAGAAACACTTGTCATTCTTGTTTCCAAATCTTTTTCTACCTTAGAAACACAAATGAATGCAAAAAGAGTACTTGCCTGGTATCAGAAATATAATCAAAACAAATCATTAACAACACATCATCATAAAACCAAACATTTAAAAAATCCTGTTATGTCACACTTTATTGCTGTAACAGCACGTCCTGAAAAGGCTAAGCAATTTGGAATTCCATCTTCACAAATTTTTCCATTCGAAGACTGGATTGGTGGACGATATTCAATTTGGTCTCCTGTTGGTCTCAGTATTGAAATCGCATTAGGAAGCGATGTCTTTGAGGCTTTCTTAAAAGGAGCTCATGATATGGATCAACATTTTTTAACGACAGAATTTGATAAAAATGCTCCTGTTTTGCTTGCCTTAAATGATTTTTGGTCTCGTCAATTCATGCAATACGAAACACGAGCGATTATTCCCTATCGTTATCGATTGAGATTATTTCCTGCCTATTTACAACAACTTGAAATGGAATCTAACGGAAAAAGTTTTGGAAAAACAGGAAAAGAAATTCAAGCTTCTTCTCCTATTGTCTGGGGAGGAGAGGGAACCAATACACAACACGCTTTTTTTCAACTCCTACATCAGGGAAGCTCAATTAGTCCTGTTCATTTTATTGCTGTCGTCAATGGAGAAGGCTCCAAACATGCCGAAAATGCACTCCTTGCAAACTGCCTTGCACAAAGCGAAGCATTAATGATTGGTAGAAATGAAAAACAAACACTGGACATGCTTAAAAAAGAAGGAATTTCTGCTTCAGATATTAAAATGCTCTTACCTCAAAAAATATTCAAAGGAAGCCGACCCTCAATAACCATATTAATCAATCAGCTAACACCCTATACACTTGGTCAATTAATCGCTCTTTATGAACACAAGGTCTTTATTGAAGGGGTATTATTAAATCTAAATTCCTTTGATCAATGGGGGGTGGAACTCGGAAAAGGATTGGCAAATCAAATCAAACAGGAATTAAATACAAACATACTTAAACATCATGACCCCTCTACAACAAACCTGGTTAAAAAAATTCTCGATTTTAAAGAAAATGGCTCTTAACTCATTAAACTTTAAATTTTATATTCTATTTTAAACAGCTCTATTATGAAGCCTTCTTTCTATTTCTTTCCTAAATTGCGAAATGTGATCTCTTCTAATAAAAATAAATATTTTTAAATAAGGAAAAAAACAAATCATCCTCAAAAGCAATCATCTTTAAAATATATCACACGCTGGCTTGACTAAATCAGAAACTTGTTTATCGCTATAAAGAAAAAATTCTTTTATAGAAAAAACGCAGAAAAAATCATGAACTTGAAATGCTCATAAAGCTATTTCTATTGTTCATCAATTATCAAACAAGTATTAATACTGGACATTCCTCATGTCAGAGAAAAAAGAAAATTCAAACAATCAAAAAAAACTTTTTAAACTTAAAGCAAAACTTCCCAAAGGCTTCGAAGATAAAACAGGAAAGGTTTTAAAATCAGAGTTAGAACTGATAGAAACAGCACGTTCTATTTATGAACAATATGGATTTCTACCCTTACAAACTCCTGCCTTTGAATATGCAGACCTAATAGGAAAGTTTCTACCAGATGATGACCGTCCAAACAAAGGTGTGTTTGCGATTGAAGATGATGATCAAAAATGGCTGGCTCTCCGTTATGATTTGACAGCTCCTCTTGCACGTTATGTCGCTGAGAATTTTGATGCGATTAGCAAACCCTATCGCCGTTATCAAATTGCAAATGTCTGGAGAAATGAAAAGCCAGGAATCGGACGGTTCCGTGAATTTACCCAGTGTGATGCCGATTCTGTTGGTGTCTCTAATATCACGGCAGATAGTGAAATGGTTATGATTGCTGCTGATATTATGAAGGCTGTTGGAAACAAAATAGGAGACTATTCAATCAAAATCAATGATCGTAGGCTTCTAGATGCTCTTTTCTATTCCTTGCCTTCTACGGGAAATGAACAAGAAGAGCATATTCGACGTATGAAAGTTGTTCGTGCAATCGATAAACTGGATCGGTTGGGACATCAAGGCGTTATTGATCTTTTGGGAGAAGGTAGAAAAGATGAATCTGGGGATTATACAGAAGGCGCTAAATTACCTGCAAAGGAAGTTGAAAAAATTATAACATTTATTCAGAATAATCATCAAGACAGATCCCATTTCCTAAATCAGTTGGAAAAGAGAATTGACTCTTCTGAAAAATCTCTAAATGCATTTTCTGATCTAAAAAAAATGGATTCCCTATTATCACAATGCGGATATGAATCAGATCAGATTCAGTTTGATTTATCTATTGTCAGAGGACTGGATTATTATACCTCCATTGTTTTTGAAGCAAACATACTGATTGAAACACAAAATGAAAAAGGACAAGCTGTTCGTATTGGCTCTGTTGGCGGAGGCGGACGTTATGATGACCTAATTAGCAGGTTTAGAAAAACCCCGTTCCTGCAACAGGATTTTCATTTGGTGTATCTAGATTCGCAACAGTTTTGCGCCTTCTTGAGCGTCAGAAAAAAATAGAAAATCATGCCATTATTATCCTAGTTATGGATCATAGCTATATAAGTGAGTATTTTAAAATAGCCAAACAAGCAAGACAAGAAGGCTTGATTGCCGAAGTCTATCTCGGAAATAGTGGTATGAAAGCACAAATGAAATATGCCGATAAAAAAGAGGCCCGATTTGCGGTTATTATTGGTGAAGATGAAATACAAAATAACTCAGTTACAATTAAAGATCTAAAGCAAGGATATCAATTATCAAAAGAAATTGAAACCCATGAGGTCTGGAAGAAAACCAGACCTGCTCAACAAACGGTTCCAAAAGAAAACTGGATTAATCAGATCAAAAATTGGGATTATTCTAATCCTTAATATCCAAGCATTCTTCAAATGATCATACTCTAGCATGAACCCCATCTGTTTTAGGTCTTTTTATGTCAATATTATAATCCATACAGGAAAATCTGAAATCATAATCATTTTATAAAAAGCAAGAATATAATCTAAAAAACTCATAAAATCTCTGTGCTATATTGTTTAAAAATAATACGATTCTATTCTTGCTTAATGCTTTTAATCTGGGATTGCATAATTTGTTTTAAGAAATGGATTAATTAAAAAAAACAAAAATAGCATACATCCTTCAAAATCGTATAAATTCTCTTATTTCATATGGTTTCATTTAAGAAATCTGACCTTATATTTAATATTTTATACGCTGCACTTTATAGCCATTTTTCCTTAATAGATCCTGTAAACTCATCTCTCCTATTAAATGAGCAGCCCCTACAACAATTAAGATATTATCCTCTTTTTTGGTATCTTCCATCAGTTTAACGATCCAGTTTTGATTGCGATCTTGATACAATAATTTCCATAATTTTGGCAGACCTTTTATTTCTTCTAAGGTAGTTGTTTCAATTTTCTTTAGATCTCCTTTTTCCCAAGCCTGATATAAGTGATCAATAATATGGAATTTCTGATTATTGATGTCTTCCAAAAACATTAATTAGTAATTTAATCTGATCTTTCATATCCAATGTATAAAAAGGCTTGATAGCAGCATTAATGCTCTCCAAATAATCAATTTTTTTCTTATTTTCTTCTATAGAATTATAGATTAATTTATCGACTCCTAATTCTAGACTATAATTCAATCTTTGTATTTCAATCTGACTTAAAATCAACGCAATTGCCCATGGTTGCATCATGTTAAATTGTTTAATCGATAAATTTCGTTTTTTTAGATAGGATTCCAGTTTTTCCTTATTTTCCTTACTTAACAGGCTCTCAAGAGTTATTTGATCAGGAAGCATGGAATAATCAAACATCAGCTTAGTGGCCTGTTGCTGACCTGTTTGAGATATTGCATCTGATTCAAAATATACTTTATTTACTGAATCCAAAAGCTTTAAAAAAGAAGTATTAAACCAGACATTTTTGTGCTCTGTTTCCTTGGGAGCAACATGAATTGTTCCAAATAACCAAATATTAATTCCTGATTTTGATGCTTTCCAAAGTGCTGGTTTATCAGATATTTTTTTATAAGACTCTTTTTGTGAATCAACAGATTGAACCGTCTGTGCAGTTTCTATATTTTCATTAGTATGTTTTGGAAAAATCAGATTTTTGACAGATGGAAAAGTAATAAAAACAACAAATAATATGGTAATTAAAAACAATATTGTTATAATTCCACGCATTAATTTGGACATAGAATCCTCTCTTTCTATTTTACTTTATTCTACTCTATTCTATGTTAATATAGAAAAAATTATAAAACCAATCAACTCATTTTAGAAAAATACTTGCAAAATGAAATTTTGTTCATCTCATTGGTAATTATAATTGAAGGATATCAAACACAGTCGACTTTATACTTGCAAAAGATTCATACAAAGTTAAACTCAAACTCTTATTCTTTTACTGAATGTGCAATAAATGGTTCACTTTTATTTTGAACATTTAATTTGGATTTATATTCTAGAACTTTTTCTTTTCCAAGCTTTTTCGCTAAAGTTAACTGATTTGACTGAAGCAGGTTTCCTTGTAAATCTGATATATATTTCGTATCAGCATCAAAACCTAATGTTTTTGCAGCCCATATCCATGCATATGCATCCACCAGGCTAGAAGGCACTCCTTTGCCTTCAAAACAGGCAAGACTAAGTTCATGGAATGCAGGCAAAAATCCTGAATTTGCAGATTTCAAATACCAGTAAAATGCCTGATCTGCTGAAGGGTGTATGCCATAACCTTTTCGATAATATTGTCCAAGATTAAACTGAGCAAGCGCATCTCCCAATTCAGCAGCCTGCTTCATATAAGAAAATGATTTATCTGCATCTTCCTCAACATCAACACCTTGCTTGTAAATTAAGGCCAAATCATAAAATGCAGGAATAACATTCTTATTTTTTGCTCTATTAAAATGATATATTGATTTCGAAATATTTTTTTCTATTCCCTGACCATAATAAAACATGTTTGCCAAAAAATAATCTGCCAAACCATCCTGATGATTCATTGATTTTAAAATAGCTGATATGCAGGTTTAAACTGGTTTTCCCGATAAGATTTTAAGCCTTTTTGGAAGAATACTTCAAGCTTTTCTTCAGATATTTCTTCTTGGTTTTGTGAAATGCTCTTATGGGAAGAAACGGAAGGGCTTAAGGATTTAGAGCTTTTAAACTCTCTTGCCTTTTGTTCCGTCAATAAAAAAGAAGCAGAGAAACAAAACTGATATAGACATAAAGCACCCTCCTTTACTGAACTCGAAAGGGTGATGTTAAATAACAAAACAACTGATAATATTTTTACTAAATAAAAAAAATACACTTTGCGCTCTATTTTTGTTAACATAACAGAATGATTAATGAGACATGAAAAAATAGAAAATGTCTAAAAGCCAACAAAAACATTTCTCTTGTCTTTACGATGTTTTCTTTTCCAGCCTGTTTACATATCTCGTTTTTGATGAGTAAAATTCATCAGATATATAAAATAACATTTATTATGTAATTCCACACACAAAGGTAAATTTTTAGTTAAAATTAAAATGCTTTTACTTGTTTTCATGCATAGTCTATATGAAAAAGAAGTGATAGAGCCCGTTTTTACTAATCTTACAAAGCAAACTTGTTTGGTTGATCTTATTTTATTTTTTAAAATCTTTTCAATATGGTCGTTTCCAAGCTAAAAGAGTTTTTCTTTTATAAACAAGGACTTACCCTCAAGTTAACAAATCATCTTCTTTACAGAGCACCTAAATGAACAACTCAAAAACACACTCTTTTTTAAACTCGCATCGATTGCATCATTCATTTTGCACCATGTATGGCTACATGTTTTTTGAAAGTTTATGATATTCACATAATGCGTTTAATCATCCAGCACTTTCAATGGTCTCTTTAATCCACTCAATTAGTTTTTCTTTGGAAAGAGCACCAACTTTTTTAGCCAATACATGACCATCTTTAAAAAGATAAAACGCAGGAACACCCATAATATTATAACGCGTTGCCATCTCTGTTCCCTCATCTACATTTAATTTTCCAATATCCAACTGATCTGAAAATTCATTTGCAACGTCATCAATATATTCATGCATTCTCTTACAAGGACCACACCATTCCGCCCAAAAATCAACCAAAATAGGACGCTTGGCATCCAAAACTATTTCTTGAAAAGATTGATCTGTAATGTGTAGCACTGACATAATGAATATTCCTATTTTGATAGTTATGAGTATTTATTTTATAATAATCACTCTGGAAATAGAGTAATTTCTAAAAATATTATATATATATATAAACCATCTGCCTTAATTTCAAATTTGAACACTTAATATTTGAAGCAAAGAACAATCACTCCTTATTATTTTATATTTGATATATAGGATGCTTCCTCATTTCTATCAAGAGGAAAGAGTCGTAAATTTTAGAATAAGAATATATCTGGTTGAAATTTTGTTTTCCTTTAAAATTTTTCTGACGATAATTGCTGAATTGCCAATTCCATGTTTTCTTCTGAAAGCATCATCATATGCATGGTTTCTGTCCAAAGAATATATGTCTTTATTTGCTTTTTGGGATAAAGTTTTTTTAATAATAAACGATATAATGCTAATTGCTGCTTATAAAGCAACGGAGTGCTATCTTCACTTTCTGGTGGATTTTGATTCGTTTTATAATCAATAATTAAAACCTGATTCTTATGAAAAACCAAGCGATCAATTTTTGCATTAATCTGGATCTGTTCGCTATTGACTTCAACAATCCCTGATATGGATTGTTCTACCAATGCAGAATGATTAAATAAAAGTGCATTTTTTGGATGGTCTAAGATCGATATTACCTGGTTTATGATTTTCTCTTGATTTTTATCAGACAAATCTGGGTATTCTTTTTTAAGGATACGCTGAGCACTCCTTATTCTCTTTTCAGACTCTAATTCTGGTAGTTTTTCCAGTAATTTATGAATAACAAGCCCTCTTTTAAATTGGAAATTTCTAGATTTGGGTTTTAAAGGAGAAAAACTATCTTTTTTAATATCTCCCATATTAAATGGATGATTTAAATCAGGGCTCGATGGCATAATTATTTGTTTTTTAACAAACGCATGATTCTCCAAATCTCTATAAACCCATTTTGGAAAGCTTTCTATTTGAGCTCCTGATTTTCTCTTCTTTTTCTGTAAAATATTTATCTCTCTTTCCGATAGTCTCTCGACAGGTTTTTTTTCTGATTCTCTCTTTTTCTGTTGCGTATTTGTTTGATCAATAACAGATTGAACAGATTCAGTTTCCTTATCTTCCTGTTTTTTCTTTTTTGGCTCTCTTTCGTCTGGTTTTAAATGAGACAGAGAAGATGAATAAAGAATTCCTTCTCCAAATTCAGTGTTAATAGATCGCTTGTTTTTTATGCTTTCAAAGCTTTTTTTTGCCAGTTCATGCCAATTTTTTTCAACCTGATTTTTTGTTCTTTTACTTTGAAATCCACAAATTAAAAGCTTATCTCGAGCGCGGGTAAGAGCAACATAAAATACTCTTAAATATTCATTATATTGGAGCATTTTTTGCTCTTGGAGAAGCCTTTCTTCCTGTTTGGATCTTTTATCCGATCCTTTAGTTGACAGCAGAATATAAACAGGATTTATTCTATAATCTGACTGAAGATTCTGTAATATAGATGAGTTTGTTTTTATTATTTGACTCTTTCTTAATTCATGTTGTTTTTCCTGCTTCCTAACCTCAACAAACCTAGCATTTTTTTCCTTACCAGAAGAATTTGGCAAACCTGTTGTATCTGGCAAAATCACCACAGGAGCCTCAAGTCCTTTTGCTCCATGTACCGTCATGACCCGAATCACATTCCCAACATCATCCATTTCCCGCTTAATCACTTCTTCATCTTCTTTAGAAACGAATTCTTGTAAAAAAACTCTTAAACTTAATCCTTGCTCAAATTGTGCTTTCATCGCTTTATTTAAAAAAAGATCTATAGGATCCTCACACTCCACTCCAAAACGTCGATAAAGAGCCTTTCGATTGCTTCCACCTTTCACATTTTTCTGATTTAAAAACCATGCGAAAAAATCATACGCTCCATGTATTAATGCCTTGTCTTTAAGGTTTGAAAGCGTTTCTGTAATTTTTTGATAGACCGTATCTTTCCTATCTTTAAGACAAGACCATAAAGAGTGACGTCTAAGTATATAAGCGATTTTTCCATTTTCTAAATCTTGCTTTTTAGGTCCCGCAATCTCATATAAATCTTGCTCTGAGCAATCAAAAAAAGGACCTTTTAACACTTCTGCCAAAGATAAATCATCCTGATGTGTCATCGCGGATTTTCCAAGGGATAATAAATCTTGTATGGCTGGATGCACACCCAGTTGAACTTGATCAAATCCTGCAACAGGCAGATGATAGCGTTTCAAGGTTTGAATCATTAAATGATAGAACTGATATCCTGATTGTCGTGAGCGTACTAAAATCATAATATCTCCAGGTCGTAAGGGTCTTGTCTTCTCTTCTTCTTTAATCATCATTAAGCCATCAATCTCTGACTTGCTTTTTGATAAACAAACTGTTTTTTCCTTAATTTCCTGATCAAAACCATCTTGATTTTGTGTTTTTTTTATCCCAAGCCAGCCCTGTATTTTTTTTGTTAAAGCAATTGCCAATCTTAACGGTGCATTTTGCAAAGGGGGGCTATCAATAGGAGGTAAATAGCCTGGCTTTTCATTTTTTTCAGGAGAAAGCGCAAGAGGCCACCATTCAACGCTTCCTCCTGGTTCTCTAAAGGCATGATGAGGTTTTATTTCTCCATATTGTGAAATTTTTTTTTTAATTTCATCTTGGGAAAACAAAGTATCCACAAAGTTTAAAATTTCTGGTTTTGATCGAAAAGACATAAGTAAATTCTGCATTTCAAATCGTCTGTGATTTTGACGTGCTTTTTGCTTTATTCTCTCTCCTGCATTTAAAAAAGCTTCTGGTTGAGCACCATGAAAAGAATAAATAGATTGTTTTTCATCTCCAACTGCAAAGAAACTCTTTTCATATTCTGTTTCCTGATTAAAAAATTCATCTGCAATTGTCAGTAGGATTTGCCATTGTAATGGATTTGTGTCCTGAGATTCATCGACTAATATATGCTCAATTCCACCATCGAGTTTATATCGAATCCATTCCGAAACAGATGTCTCGGTTAATAAGAAACTGGTTTTTTCTATTAAGTCAAAAAAATCAAGCCCTCTTAATTTGGCTTTTTCTTGTTCATAAAGAGAACGGAACAAGATTAACAAACGATAAAATGCATCTGTCTTTTGCGCAGATTTTATTCGTTCAAATTTATCTGAAAGCACAGATATTTTCAGCGTTTCCTGCCCAGTTTTAGAATCATATAGATCTTTCAACGCGCTAAATTCAAATGCATCATCTGTAAATAGCTTCTTTCTTAATGTGTTTTCATTTGTAAAAAAGAATTTTTGATAAAGCTCAAAAGCTCTATTATAAGCTTTTGAGCTTATGGAAGATAAAATCGATTTTAACAGATTAATCTGTTTTCTATTTAATGAATTTTCTGCACTCTTTCTTATCAGATCTTCTTGTTCCAAATCCTCTATTAAGGGCATGAGTTGACAAATAGAAAATTCCTTATAAAAAACATTCTTCAAAAATGTATTCATAGATTCAACAAAATCAACAGGTTTTGTTTTTTGATGTGCCTTTGATTTTTGGTCTAAATGATAGGCTTTTTCTAAAATAGAATGCTTTTTTTGTTTTTCTTCTTCTCCTTTTATAGATTTACAATCTTCAAAAATTTGAGCATATTTTTCTGGAAGTAAATTTTGATCTGAAGCCAATTTTTCTTCTTTAATCGATAAATTAAAAAATGCGTATATTGTTTCTCTGTCTATATTTTTGATCTGGTTTGCTTTTTCCATATTACGAAACAGAATTTCAAGAATATCTTTATAAGAATAAAACAGATTTAAATATTGGTAAGCCAATTGCGCGTTAAGGTTTTGTTGCAAACTCATCTTTGCTGAACTCTCTGATTTTTCAGAGTTCTCCTGATCAAAAACACATTCTGAAAATTTTGTTTTAACCGTTTCATGAATCTCTTTGGTCATTTGATCATTAAGAGATAAAAAATCAGGAGAAATACCCGCTTCCACAGGAAAACGTCTTAAAATACGCTCACAGAAAGAATGAATCGTTTGAATTTTTAATCCACCTGGTGTCTCTAAAGCTCTTGCAAACAACTGTCTTGCCATTGCAAAAATCTGTTTTACATCTTGATGCTTGCTTTGAAAAAGCTCTGATTTGACCTGATGTTTGTCTGTATCAAATACTTCGGATAATAAATAGCGATCTTGTAATTGCCTTTCCAAGATTTTTTTTGAAAAATCTTTATATTCAATCCCCAATTCCTGAAATTCTTGAGCTAAAATATGATCATCTGCAACCGCCCATTGACTTAACCGATCAAACAATCTTGTTTGCATTTCAGAAGCTGCTGCCTTTGTATAAGTTACACATAAAATTTTTTCTGGGCGAGTTCCTGATAATAAAATACGTGTAACACGGTCGATCAAAACACGTGTTTTTCCAGAACCTGCATTTGCAGACACAAAAGAGTTCAAAAAAGGATCAGAAGCGATCCTTTGCTGCTCTATTGTTTTTTGATAATTGATATTTTGTTGATCTTTTTGCATAAACAAACAATAAATCTTTCCTATATGTGCTTTTAAAAAATATCCGAACGCATGAATTAATCCTTATTCGGAAAAAGATCCTTGATACCATTCCTTGCGTCTTGCCAAATGATCATAATCACCAATATATTGAATGTTTTCTGCATGAATTTGTGATTGGTAAGGTTTATCCGAATGATCAAATGCATTAATCCAGTCTGAAACAACCCGATCAACCAGTTGAATTGCCTGATCAGGAGTCAAAGGTTTTTGTGCCTTGTTTTTTTCTTCTTTAAACATAGAAACCATATTTTTTTGTTGGATTTCTCCCGAAGAAAAAGCCAAATAAAATATCTGATGTACAAGCCGATCTGCTATTTTGGATCGAATTTCCTGATTGGATTTAATATTCTTCTCCTGAAGCAAAAATTCCAAATTATTTTTTTCTGATTTTTCCTGTTTGCCCCACATATTATTATCATTATGTGACCCTTCTATCAAATTATTCTTTTCTGATAAAACATTAGAATCTCTTATGGAAGGATTTGATCTTTGGGAAAATAAAACAGAGTGCCTGAAAGATAAAAAATGTTTTATAAGTAAGTCAGAAGAGAGATTCTGGTCTGAATTGTCTTGGACATCAGATTGCACATTTTTATTTTCAACCAAAATTTGTTGTGTTTTTTTTATAAAATCTGGAGTGGAATTTTTCTTCATCCAATTCTGAACAAAATCTGCCTGTTTTTTTGTTAGCTCTATTAAAAACCCTCCTTGAGACAAAACAGCAATCGCAAACGGTAATTGTAAATCGAGACCCGCTTTAATCTGTTTTAAGGTCGGTAATCTTCCTGTTTTATAATCTAATATATCAATGCCATTAGGACTAATATCCAAACGATCTGCACGAATATGAATATTAAAAGGTGTTTTTTTGACAGACATGCATTGATATATACCTTTTAATTCCAAACCCAAAGGATATATATTTAATTTTTGTCGCTCTAATTGCCAAGAAATAAATGCTTTTATACTCTTTTTTAAATTTTTGCTTTCAAATGCCAGTCTTGATTTTGAAAACCCTGCGCTTAAAAAAGCATGACAAAGATTTTGGTATAAATGACGGCTTTGCATTTCTATATATGTTTTTATATCCTGTTTAAAAAAATCTGGGCTGAGTTTTGGATTTTTTATAAGATCCTCAATAAAGCTTTCAAGACACTCATGAACAATACTTCCCCATTCGGCAGCCTTGGGAGCTTTATTTAAAGGCTCTAGCCGTTTTAGTGCCAAAATACGATTTGCATAAATTGCATAAGGATCTCGAACAAACGTTTTAAACTCACTTGCAGATAAGCGTCTCCCTTTAGGCAAGGGCCAACGTGCCTCAGAAGGAGGGCAAGGGTTTGGAGGTAACGCTGGCTGAATTTTATCTTTCTCCACACGATCCAGTTCAAATGCAATCGATAAATAATCTGTTTTTGGATATAACCAGGAATCAATTTTAGAGTTTCCTAATATTCCTGAAATTAATGCGTTTAATCTCCACAACCAACGAGATGCCAAAACTGGATTATTATCTCTTACCATAGAGCGAGTTAATAATACTTCTGGCAAAGAGACAAGCTGTACAAAATCATGTGCCATTAATCCTAATCGTTTTTCAGGCACACTCAAACCAACCACTTTACGCATTGTATAGGATAAAAATGGATCTTCCTTTATTTTTTGAGGCCAGACTCCTTCATTCAACCCTGATATAATTACTAAATCTGCGGACATTAATCTAGCTTCCCAAACACCTAAAATCTGAATCCGTTTTTCTGTTACAACAGAGGTTGGTATGATTTTTTCTTGGAAAACAAGGGTGATAAGTTTTTGATATTCATACCATGACTGAAGATTAACAAAGGCTCCTTTTTCTAAAACCTCTCTCAATCCTTCCGAAAAAATTATACCTGATTGTGTTTGCCAAAGCCTGTCTGAATCTTCTGAACCTCCTGCAATTTTTTCTGCAATTTCAGCAAATTTATGCGTATAGTTCGTAATTGAATTTTCTGTTTTAAAGGAGGATAATTCCTGACAAATCTGATCAAGGAAATCAAATAAGGAAAATGCAGACTCATTAAGTTCAACATTATTGCTCTTTGACAGATTTAATCTGGATTTTAAATCCTGATAGGTTTGATAATGTACAGCCCCTCTTAAAACATGTGCATCCAGAAATTGAATTAATTTTGACTTTATTGGCTCTTTCAAATCAAAGCGTGCAAGAGAGTTTTGTAATAAATTCAACAAACAAAGAGGAGATAAAGGCGCAAGTATCCAATCTAACAAAGCTAAAAAAAAGCTTCCATTTAAACTTGTGAATACATGTTCTCCAAAAGAAGAATCTGGAGAAACATTCCATCTTTGAAGATATGCTTGAACTCTTTTAGCAAGAGAAATCTCTGATGTAACCAATATCGCAGTTTGTTCTTTGGTTTCTATGACCTCTCGTAAAGCCAAAGCGATTACAAATGCTTCTTTTTCTTCTGTTGGTGCTGTAACAAGGCTCAATCCTTTTAAAGCATTTACTATGGAAGCTTTATTTTGTTGATCATAAGCTGTTTGTTGGTTTTCTTGTTTTCTTTCTTTATCCTCCCAAAATACTTTTAGCCTAGCTTGCCAAGCTTGCGTTGTTTTTGCAGGACGCAATGCTTCATTGATTAATTTTCTTCTGTCCTGATTATCCAGAAAAAAACAATCAGACCCAATTCTTTTAGAAGTTTGTTTCTTAGAGTTTTCCACTTCCTGTTTAGAACCTATAAATGAAGAATTCTTTTGATCTTTCTTTAACCAAAACGGAGAAATCTTTTGTTCTTGTTTAATCGAAAAATTATTCTTCTTTACTGGAGACAACACTGGAAATAATTTGACGTCTTCTTTTTTAAATCCAGCCTGTTCTAAAAAATTCTTCATCGACATTTGAGGATGTTGTATATCGATTGCATTCCAAGCTTTTTGATCAATATCCAGATCAAATCCAGGAAAAACAACACACCCTTTTGGAAGACCTGCAATAACAGATAATATTTTTGCAGTCGCTGGGATGCTTGCTGTTGATCCTGCTGCAATAATTGGATAATCAGGTGGAGATGTTTCCCAAATTTCTGCTAATATAGAAAGCGTTTTCATCCGCCTGGCAACAGGATTCATCATCCCTAATTCTTTTAGTCTTTCAGGCCAAATTCGATTAATAATCTCAAGAAAATCCGCAGCTCGTGATAAATGAATAGGCAAAAATGCCTTCAATTCTTTATCCAGCATGGAAAGATCTGAAATTTCTTCCCGATCCATTTCATCCATTAAGTCAATCAAAGGCTGTGTTAAAGCAATCGCATCAACGCTTGTTAGCTGATTTCCCAAAGCTTCTTCACGGGCTTTTATTAAAATAGATAATTCAAATTTTCTTTGTAAATCACTGATTGCAGGTGGCAAATCCACTTCCAGAAATTCAGATTCAAAAAATCCTTCATTTTCCTCTTCTTCTATATCTGCCAGAGTTTGCAGTTTAGGATATAAAACAATCTTATTTTTTGATTTTTCAAGCAGGTTTTGACTTAAAACCCTTACAGATCGTTTGGTAGGAAGTAAAACCAATGCTTTTGTTTCTGTTTCTAAAAATCCTGATTGAAACAAGGATTCGGCTAAACTATCTAAAAAATCATATCCAGACGGGATTGTTAAAAGATTTGGAAGTTGATTTAAGCTAGATTTAATAGGCATTTGATCCTTATCAAACGATTTGTTTTTGTTTCTATAAATGAGTTTTGAAAATATTAACTCTCATTTCTTTTTACTGGGTTAGAAGAAGATTGGCAACTCTGTTTGATAAAAGGATATTTAAAATATCTTCCAGATCAACTCTATTTAGAATAAACGAATTTCATTATTTTTTAAAACAAGCTTTTTTTAATTCATTTTCTGCCAAGTTTCGCGCTTATTGGATCTCCTATATGTAAATATAACATATCTTTTAATACCACTCCAAAAAGCTGGTTTTGTTTTAATAAATCATCCCAAATCCGATTAAATGAAAAAGGAGAAATGGAATACTTCTCTACACCATCAAGAGAAATAATCTGACTTCCTGCATAAACAAAGCTTTCTTTTGATACGGTTTTATTATTTTGAAAGGATTCTTCAAAAAATGCTTTATTATTCTGTTGATTAGGTTTTTTTCTATACCTTATGAGTTGAAAAACAGATTTCTTTTGATCTGTTAGCTCAAATCTGGTTGCATTCTGATAATGCTCTTTGATTTCAGATAGTATCAAATTAAAATCCCCGTATCCTTGATAGCCAATAATCATGCTCAAATCTGATAAAGCCAAGATTGCTTTAGCAGACGTTTTCTGCCATTTACCAATCAGATATTGAAAACTTATACCTGTTTCTTTCTCTAGATAAATTGCATCTACATTTACAATTAAAACAGAATCAGGAACAGGGTTTGAAACATCTCTAATCAATGGTAGAGCTTTTCTTAATCCTCCACCTGTTTCTAGCAAAGTTTCTGTTTCATCTGAGATAATTATGCAAAGTCCAAATTGTTCACAATGCTTAAGATAGTTTCGAAAAAGCTCTGCATGCGCGTGAATATTAATTACAACTCGTTTTATTCCTGCCTTTGCAAGTCCTTCCAGAATATAAGAGATTAAAGGGCGCCCTAATAATGGAATCAATGCTTTTGGCTTTTTTTCAGTTAACGGAGCCATGCGTGTGCCAAGCCCTGCAGCCATAATCATTGCTGTTGTGACACGATTTCGGTCTTTTGACATTTTCTATTTCCCAAACCATTATCTTCAATTTTAACAAATGAATTCAGATTATAAAATCAATTTGCCCCATATCGGAATAAATGATTCCTCTTAATTTTAACAAACACGCCCAATTCTTATTCTAATTGTCTTAAAGCTTGTTTTTGTTTTAGGTTTTCTATCTTAAAATCAATTTTCATAATTTAAGTAAAGCTTGGCTATCTTCTAAAATCAATTTAAAATATATTTAAAAATCAGGGATATATGTTTTAATCCAGTGTTTAACAGCTTCTAAATGATGGTTTTGCAAGCTCTTTAAAACATGGGTTTTCACACGAGGAAGATAATCCAGATAATGCTTCTTCTGATCTCTCATAATTAATCTTGCAAAAACGCCTAGAATCTTAAAATGTCTTTGTGCTCCTAAAATTGCATAAGCGGTTAAAAAAGATTCTTTTTGAGAGTTGAGCCCAGAATTTTGTAAAAAAATCTCTATCAATTCCAGAATTAATTCTGGGTGGATATCATATCTTGCATCTTCTAATAATGAAACCAGATCATATGCAGGGTGTACAAAAAGGGCATCTTGATAATCAATCAAACCGATTAATCCATGATTGGAACGATCTGGTAGCCAAAATAAATTATCCACATGAAAATCTCTAAGAGCCAATCCTTTTGGCAAAGAATCCAAAAGTCGAAAATTGTGTTTCCAAATTTCCTCCCATTCCAGCAAAGCAGATTCTGGTAAGGTTTTTTTCTTACAAAGCACATTATGATACCATTCAATAAACAGATTAGCCTCTGCTAATAAAGCCAGCTGGTCATACTCATGAATAATCCAGCTTATTCCTTTATGTTCATATCTAGATGGAAAACTTGATCTGAAAAGACTAACCAAAACCTGAATTGCAGATTGGTATAATTGTTTTTCTTGCTTAAGTTTTCTAGATTTTTTTTGTTGGTTAATCTTATTTTGATCAAACAGGGTTGATTTGTTAGCTGGATTTAATTGTTTTGAAAAAGAACCCTTTCCCAAATCTTCAATAAGCATTAGTCCTTTTTGTTCATCCACTGCGAAAATTTCAGGAGCAGAAAATCCTCGCTCTCTTAACAAATAAGTTAAACAATAAAATGAACGAATCTGATCATCTGCCAATCGCGCCTGAACTGAGTAATCATATTGTTTTCTATCTTCTGCAGGAAGAGCCAATAATTTTGTTATATCTTCTTGATCGTGTCTGTTATTTTTAGAATAGCTTGTTTTGAGAATTTCCTGATTATACTGTTTTTTTGGAAATATGGTCAAGATTCTTTTATCTTCTCCTATACTTAATCTGATATATTTTCTAAGAGAGGCATCGCCTGGAATTTGCTCGCACTTTGCATTCTCCCACCTATATGTTTTTAGAAATTCAGAATGATCTTTTAATATCATAATTGACGAACCTATTAATGGATCTATTGATGAACACATTGATGAATCCAATGTTTGTTTCGAGTGTTAAGAATAATTTTTCTTTTGTTTTCTGCTTTTTTATTTATAGAATCTGAACAAAAATAGAATTCTAATTCTATCAAGTTTTCGGGTTTTAATCTTCCTAAACGATCTGGCCATTCAATAATAGAGATTCCTTTTGTTAACAAATCTTCAATCCCCAATTCATAAAGTTCTTCTTCATGTTTTAATCTGTAGAAATCACAATGATAAAGTTCAAAATCATTCATTTCATAGGTTTGTACAAGTGTAAATGTTGGGCTTGGCACGTCAACTTCTTTTCCTATCAGAAACTGAATAAGAGTACGAGCAAAAAAAGTTTTTCCAACTCCTAAAGCACCTGACAATCCAAGATTCTCTCCTTTTTTTAAATAAGGAGCCAGCGTTTGAGCAAACTGCTTCATTTCTAACTGATTGTGGACCCATAATTCGGTTTTATAACCCGAATGATTTTCGTCTATATTCATCGTTAATCCTCCCTACTTAATTTTACTCCTGATTATAAAAATACCTGACCTTAAAATTTAATCTTCATTAATGGATATTATAATTAAATCTGATCTGTCACATGACTTTATGAATTTTTCTTTTCTGTCCTGGTTTGAATGTAAATTTTGACTTTTATAGCAATCTATATACTCTGTTTGCGGTTCTATTTCGATTGATCATATTCAAGGTTTACATAACGCATTATGAAGAATAACACTATTTTAATTTTAGGCGCAGGACAGGCAGGAATGCAAGCTGCATTTAGCCTTAGAAATAATGGGTATGAAGGAAAGATTTCATTAACCAGCAATGAGAATCTGCTTCCCTATCATCGTCCTCCCCTGTCAAAAGCATATTTAAGCGGAAGGATGGATGAAGCAGCGCTTTGGTTCAAGCCTGAACACCTATATAAAGACTGGAATATTGATCTTGATTTAAATCAAACGGCACTTGCGATTGATCGAAAAAACAAGCAAGTTTCTTTTGCTTCTGGGAAACAAAAACACTATGATATTCTTATTATCGCAACAGGTGCGAATGCTTATATTCCAAAAACAATCGGAAACACATTATTAGCCCCCTATAAGGATCATATTTTAAGCTTGAGAAACTTATCTGATTCGAAAAAATTAAAGAAGAAATTAAGGGAAATTCAATCCCTTACTATTCTTGGTGGTGGTTATATTGGTCTTGAAATTGCCTCTATTGCTCGAAAAAAAAGATTAAATGTCTCTATTATTGAACAGGCAAAACAGATTTTATCCAGAACCGCCTCACATGAATTGGCAGATTTTCTGGTTCAGTTTCATCAATCTCAAAACGTTCAATTCTATTTAGAGACACATTTATCAGACCTGAAGCTGGACTTGAAGCTGGACTCAAGGCAATTAATTCTTTCTTTATCTGGTGCACATCAAATAGAATTAAAAACGGATTTACTCTTTCTTGGAATTGGTGCCCATTTAAATATAGAATTGGCAAAACAGGCGGGTCTTGATTGTGAGAGAGGTATTTTAACAGATCAAACAGGAAAAACCTCTGATTCTTCTATTTATGCAATCGGTGATGTTTCTCAAAGTTCAAGCCCATATTTTTCAGGAAAACAATGTCTCGAATCGATTCCAAATGCACTTGAAAGCGCAAAGAGAACAGCCGCTGCAATCACAAACAAACACTCCCCACCATATTCTCCCCCCTGGTTTTGGTCAGATCAGTATGACTTAAAAATTCAATCCATAGGTCTTGCCACAGAGACAGAAAGTGTTTATTCAATACAACAAGCTTCTCACCTTATAAAAAACCCTTTACAGCAAAATAATTTACAGTCAAAACAGGCTAACGCTTTTTTGCATTTTAAAAATAATCTTTTAAAAGGGTGTGAAACGATTAATAGGTCAGATATTTTTATGGGGATTAAGCAAGTTTTAACACGACAGCTAAAAATTAAAAAACAAAATTTAATGACAGATTCTAACTCGATTATTAAGGTCTTAAAAGACCATCTTCAAAAATAGAACTTGAATAAAAAACAATAAAATACGCGTTTAAAGAGGAGTATATATGGTAAAAATCACCTTTATCGACCATCAGGGAACAAAAAGAGTGATTGAGGCTAAACCAGGGCAAAACATAATGGAAATCGCTGTTCAAAATCTGATTCCTGGAATTGATGCAGATTGTGGCGGTGCGTGTGCGTGTGCAACCTGTCATGTCTATGTTGATGAGGCTTTTCTTGATCAGCTTAGTGAAAAAACAGCGATTGAAGAATCCATGCTGGATTTTGCAGAAAATGTTAAACCAAACAGCCGACTTTCATGCCAGCTTACCGTCACAGAGGCTTTAAATGGAATAATAGTAACAACCCCTGAAAGCCAGGGATAAAACCACGCACTTAAGAAAGCTTTAATTCACTTATTTACAAAGATTTTTAAAGTTTTCTATCTTAAAAAAAATGTGTGTTTTAATCGTATAAAATCAAGAACCAAATCCGAACATCCCCCATAAAACACTCATTTTATCTAAATAATATGAGAAAAATCAAAGCTTGACCACATCCATTAATTGAACTTTCTCAAAATCTTTATCTCAGGCTTAAATCCAGCCTGTCTGATAAAATTACAGCATATCGCTTAATTCTCGTAATTCAGCCAATGCCAGATATAGCTTGGCAGGAGACCAATCCCCTGAATGTTCCAACATATCAAGCGTTTCAAATAATTTTTTGGTTTCATTTTGATGCTCCATAGACCAATGTTTTATGGATTCATCCGCCCAGTTTTGCTTGTTCATATCCTCTTTTGATAAAGCTTTACCTTCCTGATCAACAAAATCCATTAATTGAGAGGTAATTTTGGTTTGCTCTATATAAAAATCATCAGATAGTTTCTTCAAGGCAACTCTGTCCCAATGATGTGGTGAAAACATAGCAGAAACAGCATAACGAAGCTTGTCTAGTCTGAAATAAGCTCCGAGTTTGAAAAATAATAATGCCGAATCCTCAATCTGCCAATCTCTGTATAAAGACAGATTTGTAATATTAGTAACAATTGCACTTGCTTTTAAAACAGAAATATCAATTGCAAGCTCTTTTGGAACACCAGACTTTATATAGGTACTAACTCGCTTTTCAACTCGTTTCTTATCAAAGCTAGAAAGATAATCTAATAATTTTGGACGTATTTCAGATGCCTGTTCTCCATAAATATTAATCATCTCATTGACATTTGCGCTTTGTAATTTCCCACCAATGGTTAATTGTTTAGAAAACCAAATCGTCTGATGTCTTAAAACCTGTTCAATTTCTAACAGCATTTTTGTTTGAATACTCGCAGAAACCCGATTATCCAATGCATCAACCCGCGCGATTAAATCTTCAATTCCCAAAACTTCCAATGAACCCGCAAAAGCTTTTGTCAAATCAGAAAAACTCGCACCTGATAATTCCTGAATACGATGATAAAAATTAGCCCCTCCAAGATCCACAATTAAATTCGCTAATTGTGTTGCAATAATCTCCCTTTTTAGCCTGTGTTGTTGCATATATGATTGATATTTATGAACTCCTTTTGGAAAATAAGAGATTAAAAATTTCTCAAAATAAGGATCTTCAGAAACATCAGAATCAACGATTCCATTAAAAACTGCTATTTTTGCATACGCAATTAAAACAGAAATCTCGGGACGTGTTAGGTTTTCATGATTGGTCTTCATATTGCGAATGGTTTCTCTGGAAGGCAAATGCTCTAACACCCTGTTTAATAAACCTTCCTGCTCTAGCCTGTTCATTAATCTGGAATACGCATCAATATCCTTGTCTGCACAAGCTTCTGCAATACTAATTGCACGAGTTTGACTATAATTATGCCTGAGAACATGACTGGCAACATCTTCCGTCATGCTTTCCAAAAGCTTGTTTCTGGAGGTCATGGACATTTTTTCAGAGCGCATCACCATATTAAGTAAAATCTTCAGATTAACTTCATGGTCAGAAGAATCAACACCTGCTGAATTATCAATTGCATCTGTATTAATCTTGCCACCACGCCTTGCAAAAGCAATTCTTCCCTGCTGGGTTACCCCAAGATTGGCACCTTCTCCAATCACATTTGCCTTAATCCTGGCTGCATTTGCACGAAGATCATCATTTGCCTTATCACTCACTTCCCAGTTTTGCTCATGCTCTGCCTTAATATACGTACCAATTCCGCCAAACCACATTAATTCACACTCTGATCTTATAATGGCAGCAATTAACTCAACAGGCATGACTGTATGAGCGGTTAACCCAGTTAACTGTTTAATTTCTTTTGTTAGTTTAATGGATTTTTCAGCCCTTGAAAAAACACCTCCCCCTTTGGAAATTAGCGTTTTATTATAATCTTCCCAAGAAGATCTTGACATCTCAAATAATCGTTTACGTTCCTGCCAGCTTGTTGTTTCATCAGGATCAGGGTCAATAAAAATATGTCGATGATCAAAGGCTGCAATCAGACGGATTTTTTTTGATAATAACATCCCATTACCAAAAACATCTCCTGACATATCTCCAATACCAATCGCCGTAAATCGCTCTTTTTGAATATCCTTACCCAATTCTCGAAAATGACGCTTTACAGCCTCCCAGCCTCCTCTTGCCGTAATTCCCATTTCTTTGTGATCATATCCTGCAGAGCCCCCAGAAGCAAACGCATCATCAAGCCAAAATCCATATTCTCTTGCCAGTTCATTGGCAATATCTGAAAAACTAGCCGTTCCTTTATCTGCTGCAACGACCAAATAAGGATCTTCCTGATCCCAGGATAAAAGATTTAAAGGTGAGACAAGTTTTTCACCATCAAGCGTATCTGTAATATCC
Organism: Maricaulaceae bacterium; assembly: GCA_965183855.1. Lineage (GTDB taxonomy): Bacteria > Pseudomonadota > Alphaproteobacteria > Caulobacterales > Maricaulaceae > CBCYMI01. The sequence continues at coordinate 72,811 of CBCYMI010000018.1, forward strand.
AACAGACCAGAAATAAAGGTTTTATAAGCTCTTATAGCCTCTTCACGAATTTCATCTCTGCTTGCACCTTTAGGCAAACGTTTTGGAAAAAACCCTCCTTTTGATCCCACAGGCACAATCACAGCATTTTTAACCTGCTGCGCTTTAACTAAACCCAAAACCTCTGTTCTAAAGTCATCTCGTCTGTCAGACCAGCGCAACCCACCTCTTGCAATTGGTCCAAATCGAATATGAACCCCTTCTACATTCGGAGCACTCACATAAATCTCGCGGTAAGGTTTGGGCTCTGCCAAATCAATTAATTTCTGACTTTTTATTTTAATTGAAATATAAGGCTTTGCGTTTCCATCCGAATTAATCTGATAAAAATTTGTTCTGACCATCGCAATAATCAATCGACCAATGCGCCTTAATACACGGTCAACATCAAGACTTTTAACTTGATTCAGTGCCGTTTTAAGTTGTGCTTCCAGCTTTGTTATTTCTTGTGCTCTTTCTTTCCTGTTTTTTGAATAGGAAGGATCGAATTTTACCGTTTTCATTTGAAGTAATAATCGTACAATTTCAGGATTATCAATCATTGCCTGTTCTTGAACCAATTGTGACGCATCATAACCTGTTTGCTGTCTGTATTTTGAACAGGTTCTTAAAAAAGCGGCTTCTCTCCAGGAAATGCCCAATCCCAAAATCAAGGCATTAAATCCATCATTTTCATTCTTTTCTGTCCAGATTGCCAAAATTGCCTCTTCAAAAACCTGCTTGATTTTTTCAAAATTAAATTCTGACGAAATAAACATCTCAAAATCATGAATCCAGACAATGCTTTTTTTAGATGTTAAAACAGAGTCTTCTTGAGAATTTACTTGTTTGTTCTTTATAATTAATGCTTGACTTAACTTCGATGCATTCTTCACATTTGCAGATGATTTTGGTGCATTTTCTTTTTGAAGATCACGAACATCCTCTTCCTTTTCAATAGGTGCTAACTTATATCCAGATTCCTGCATTACCAAAAGACCCATATTTTTAAAAATCGGCATAATGCTGGAAAGTGGAATTTTTTGATCCCGTCGATATAATTTAAACCTTAAGCAAGTTTTCTTATCATTTTTTTTACGATACACATTAACGGCAATCTCTGGAAAATCACCAAGTCCTGTAATTTTCAAAAGATCTTCCAATGCTTCACTTGTTTCAAAAAATTCACGATATGCGATCGGAAACGCACTCGCATAACAGGATAATGTCTCAAGAAATTCCAGATTCTTATTCGGCTTTGCAAGATCTCTTAATTTATCTTCCCAGGTATAACATAATCTGATCAGCAAAGTTTCAAGCTCATCAACATCTGGCTCTGGATGATCAAAAGGATCTAATCCTATAATAAAATGAATCCTTGCAAGCGTCGAATCCCCATATTTGGGATAAAAAGCAGATAGCCTCCCTCCATAGGCTTGTCTGAGCAATTCACCGATCGATTGACGCAATGTGGCATTATATCTTTCTCTTGGAATAAATACGATCGCCGATACAAACCGATCAAACCGGTCTCTTCTAATAAAAAGTTTGGGTCTTGGTCGGTCATTTAAATGCAAAATCCCCAAACTAATTCTTAATAAATCATCTTCCTCTATCTGGAATAATTCATCACGAGGATAGGTTTCTACAATATGTTGCAGGGTTTTTTCATTGTGCGTGCCTGGTAATTGCCCTGCCCTTTGTACAACACGTTTAACCTTTCGTCTTATAAAAGGAACATTCTTGGCCATTTGCTCATAAGCTTCTGCTGTAAACAGACCAACAAAGCGTATCTCTCCTTTTACAACCCCTTCCTTATCATATTGTTTAATCCCGACATAATCCATATAAACCCGTCTATGAATACGAGATGGCAAATTCGATTTGGCAATCATAATCTGGATTGGCTCATTAATAAATTGTGCAAGCTCTGTACGAATCTTCTCTGAAGTTGTCCTGCGCTTCAAAACCTTTACTTCTGGATTACGTAAGATGCCCTGTCCCGAGCCTTCTATTAGGTTTGGGTTTGAATAATCATAAATGCTATCCTTATGTTTAGGAAATTCATAGGCACGAACTCCAAAAAAGGCAAAATGATCATCTCTTAACCAACGCAAGAAATCAATGCATTCTGTTAATTGCTCCTTATCAGATTTAAAATTCGACTGCTCCAATTCAATAATTGACTGCTCCATTGTCTGACGCATTAACAGAAAATCATCGACGGCATAATGTATATCCAAAATAACCTTCTTTAAACTATCTATTAGTTTTTTTTGTTGGCTTTCATCTAAAGGAGAGAAATGAATCTGAATGAAAGATTCTCGAACAGAACGAGTATTTGAAGAAGGCGTTGATTGTTTATCCAATCGGTTTCCCTTTAAATCCCGATCCGTTTGAACGACAGGATGAAACAAGGCAAGAGCTTCAATCCCTTGGGCTGCCATTTCACTTACAATGGAATCAACCAAAAACGAGCGATCTTTTTGAATAATTTCCAATACATCCCATGGAAAAGGAGATTTATTCTTTCCTTCTTGCGACCAAGACTTCATAATTAAGTCATTATCGGTTCTTTTTTCTCCTGTTTTCCACAGGCTTGCAGCACTAATACCAATTTCTTTTAGAGAAAAATCCTTTAATTCATCAACTTGATAATTATCATAAATCTGTTTTAGATACGTTTGTAAATGTGCTTTTAGAACATTTTTGAATTCAGGAAGTTTAGAAGCAATTTCATAAAATGCCTCAAAATTTTTCGAATGCATGTTATCCCACCTATCTTATAATTATATAAATGCCCAATATCCGTTTTAGATTTTTAATCCTGTTTTGCAAGCTTATTTTATATGTTTCTAGATTATAATCCTAAACATAAAAAATCAAATATATTAGATCAAATCAGCAAAGCTTTATTATATATTCCCCTGTAAAACAAACATTCTAATTCTTTCCCATCAAAACCTGTCTATTGATAATAAAAAGAAACGAGTTTCAAACATTTATTCTTTTATTTCACTTTTTATGTATATCTTTTTGTATCGCAGATTCCATAACAAACCCTGCATTTGGATCTCCATTCGCTGATAATAAAATAGCAATCCATCTGGTTGATGAAGATTGTGCTAATAAAATCATAATCATAACAGTTAAAGGAGCAGATAAAAACATGCCAATTCCTCCCCATAATGCCCCCCAAAGAGCAAGACCTAAAAGGACAACCAATATAGATAAATTCATTGAAGAGCCCATCATTCGAGGCTGGATAAAATTCCCGATACTAAACTGCCAAAGACTAAGACCAATTGCAATAACAGCAATTAAACGCCAATCTGAAAATTGTATGAGAGCAAAAATTGTAGGAATAAAAACAGCAATAATGGATCCAATTGTTGGAAGATAATTTAGAATAAAAATCAAAAAAGCCCAAAAAGGTGCATTGTCAAGCCCAACAATTTGCATTGTAAAATAACTTAAAATGGTAATGATTACACTAATCACTGTTTGCACCCATACATAGCGCTCTATGGAAAGACGAATTCTCTGTGTGATTGTACGAGCCTGCATTTTAGACTCTTCATCCTTAAAAACAGCATCCAGCTTTTTTGGAAAAGAAGATTGAGCCGCAAATAAAAATAAAATATAAATAATAATTAAAATAGCATTGGAAGATACGCTACTTAAACTATCTAAAATTGTCTTTGAGAGCTGAGAAAAATTAACGTTTGAAAGCAATTGGGATAAGGTAGGAGCGGTAGCTTGTTTAAACACAGTCTTATAAAAAATTCCAATTTTTTGATCAATATGTTCCTGATACTTTCCTGAATTCTCCGCAAAATCAGCAACTGAATTTGTAATTAACCCTGCCGTTAGTACAATTACAGCCAAAACCGTTAATATGGCAAGGATTAAAGCTACTCGATAGGGGATAAACGTAAGATAGCGATCAATAACTCTTGCAAACCCATCAATTAACAACCAAAAAAACACTGCCAATATGAAAGGAGCCAAAATATCTCTTAAAACATAGAGCGTTACAAAAAAGAAAAAAACTGCAATAAAGATAATACCTGTTTTTGCAAATTTCTCTATTTGATCTGAGCCATTAGATATCATAAGTTTATCTTTAATTCTATCAACAAAGATGAGCGCGCCTAATTCTTCAAAACAAGCCTGAAACCAAATATCATACGCTTGGCGTTTACCTTAACTCAAATTCTTCATAATGAAAACACTCTTTGGAAATGCCTGCCTGTTTGAATTCTTTTAATAATGAAACACGCATAGGTTTCGGTCCGCAGAAAAAAACATCATATTGCTTTAACATAGCAGAAGAGGTTAAATCTTGTAACTCTTTTAAAGATAAAAACTCACCTTTATTGGATTCTTTAAGAATGCATGTAAAATCTTCTTTCATTAATGCCATTAACTCTTCTAGGAACAAGGCTTCTTTGCGTTCACGAACACAATAAAAAAGAATTATTTTTTTGTTGGTTTTTGATAGTTTGAATCTTTCATTTCAGCACGCAATGTACGAATCTGGCTTAAAAAAAGTGTAATGCCAATTCCTCCTGCAATCCAGATTTGCTTATCCATTTTACGATCAAAATCAAACCGACCATAAGATCCCTCCACCACAGCCTGCATTCCTTTTTTAAGCTGAGCCCTGACTTTTCGGGTGAAATCTCCCAATGTTTTGACTATAAATCTTAAATCTTGCTTATTGGGCGCACTTGATATCGTAAAGGGATGGGGTTCTGAAAGTCCCTTTTCCTTAAAATGAAGAAAAGCAAATTGACCAGATTTGAATTTTGGGAGCTCTGTTTTTTGACTTTGATCTTAACGTAATTTCAGTTGCTCGAGAAAATAAATTAACATCAACAACAATCAAAGGCTAATTATAAATAATATCATATATATATTAAAAGCACAGACCAAACCAATAAAACACCCTTAATTTTTACGCATTACTTCTTTCCATATAATTTCTACAGCTTTAGAGCCTAAAAGCTTGCACTTCCTAAATCACAAATATAAACTGACGCATATAAAAAACATACACTATTCATTATAAAAAGTAAATTTTATTAAAATTCAGATCAATGAATTTGCAAGCCTGTAAACAGGTTTAAATAAATCCACAAAAATATAATTTCTAATCTTGTTATTTTCTTGTTTTACAAAACAGATCTTTAAAAAAGATCATAAAAAAAATAACAATCATTGTCTTTTCCCCTCTTGCGTTTAACAAATAAGCCCCCATATGGAAATTTAGGTGTTAAATATTAGGTTCTGATTGTAATTTGAACAACATGACATGAACTGAATAAGACCAAACGATTTGTAGCACATTTAGAAAACTTATCTATCTAGTTAATTTAGATAGAACTTAATTTTAATTAAGACTCAAAAATAATAAATAAACAGGCTAAACAGGATTGATAGATAAAAAAACTCATACGAGCATTCTCAGAGTGAAAGCCTCAGAAAATCATATCAATCAAATATATTTTGACTAAAACAAGGAAAAGAAGAATGACAACAGTTATCGGCATAGATTTAGGAACAACAAACTCATGCATTGCTGTTATGGATGGGAAACAACCAAAAGTAATTGAAAATAGCGAAGGAAGTCGGACAACCCCTTCTGTTGTTGCGTTTACAGAAGATAATGAAAGACTGATCGGTCAGCCGCAAAACGCCAAGCCATTACAAATCCTGAATACACGTTTTATGCTGTTAAACGTTTAATTGGATTAAAAATGGATGATCCTGTTATTAAAAAAGATGCAGAAATGGTTCCATATAAAATTATAGCAGGAGAGAATAATGATGCCTGGCTTCAAGGACGGGATAAAAAATATGCTGTCGCCGAAATCTCTGCCTTTATCCTTCAAAAAATGAAGGAAACAGCAGAAGCCTATTTGGGGCAAGAAGTCAAACAAGCCGTCATTACGGTTCCTGCCTATTTTAATGACGCTCAAAGACAAGCGACTAAGGATGCTGGAAAAATTGCAGGTCTTGAAGTCTTAAGAATTATCAATGAACCTACAGCTGCTGCCCTTGCTTATGGCATCGATAAAAACAAGGATGATGACAAAACCATTGCCGTTTATGATTTGGGAGGAGGAACATTTGATTTTACAATCCTAACACTAAATAATGGTGTATTTGAAGTCAAATCAACCCATGGAGATACTTTCCTTGGAGGAGAAGATTTTGATATGAGAATTGTCAATCATATGATCTCTGAATTTAAAAAAGAGCAGGGAATCGACTTAAGTAAAGACAAATTAGCTCTTCAACGTTTAAAAGAAGAAGCAGAAAAAGCCAAAAAAGAATTATCAACAACAACTCAGTATGAAATTAACCTGCCTTTTATTACCGCAGATAAAACAGGAGCAAAACACTTAAACATAAAGCTTAGCAGATCAAAACTGGAAACGCTTGTCAAAGATTTGATTGAGCGTACGGTTGCACCCTGTCAAACAGCTCTGAAAGCTGCAAAAATGAATGCAAAAGATATTGATGAAGTTGTTTTGGTTGGTGGCATGACACGCATGCCAAAAGTACAGGAGAAAGTAAAAGAGATCTTTGGAAAAGAACCACATAAAGGGGTTAACCCAGATGAAGTGGTTGCAATGGGTGCAGCTATTCAAGCAGGTGTTTTACAAGGAGATGTAAAAGATATTCTTTTACTGGATGTGACGCCATTAACGCTTGGGATTGAAACACAAGGTGGCATTTTTACTTCTATGATTAAACGAAACACTACAATTCCTACAAGCTATGCACAAATTTTCTCTACAGCTGCGGATAATCAGCCAGGTGTGAACATTCGCGTTTTTCAGGGAGAACGAGAAATGGCAGAAGATAATAAACTGTTAGGACAATTTGAACTAACAGGAATTCCTCCTGCTCCTCGTGGTGTCCCTCAAATTGAAGTTACATTCGACATTGATGCAAACGGGATTGTTAATGTTTCTGCAAAAGACAAAGCAACCAATAAAGAGCAGAAAATTAGAATACAATCTTCAAGTGGATTGAATGAAAACGATATTGAGCGTATGATCAAGGATGCTGAAGAGCATGCTGAAGAAGATAAAAAACGTCGTGCAAAAATTGAAACTCAAAATCAGGCAGAATCTGTTATTTCCTCAACAACCTCTGAGCTTGAGAAACATGGAGATAAACTTTCTGAAGATGATAAAAAAGCAATTACAACAGCTTTAGAAGATTTAAAAGCAGTTAAAGATAGTGAAGATGTAGAGGATATTAATAAGAAAATTCAAGCATTATTGCAAGCTTCAATGAAATTAGGGGAGGTTGCCTATAAAGAGGCTAATGCGGAAAATCAAGCAAAAGAAGAAGGACAAGAACAGAACCAAAATGAAGATTCAAAAACAGAACAAAAACAAGATGATACCGTTGTTGATGCTGAATTTGAAGAAGTAAAAACAGATAAAAAAGACAAAAAAGAATAATTACATGATCCGCTCTTTTTTGTTTTTTAAAGCAGCTTTTCTTAATCTGTCTCCGTTTTTAAGTGAAATCAAACACTTTCATAAAACGGAGGCATTTTATTTAAGAAAAAAAACTTTATATGCTGTTAAATGATTTAAAACATTAAGACGATGTATAAAATATAACCTTCATCAAACCATAAATGCATGTCAAAACGCATTCATTTAAAACAAATTATAACTCTTTAATTATTGGGTATCTAAAATAGACTTATGAGCAAAAAGCGCGATTATTATGAGATATTAGGAGTTAGCCAAAACGCTAGCGACAAGGAATTAAAAGCAGCATACCGTAAACTTGCAATGCAATATCACCCAGATAGAAATGATGGAGATAAACAAGCAGAGTCCAAGTTTAAAGAAGTCAATGAAGCATATGCAATTCTTTCAGACCATGAAAAACGCAGCAATTATGATCAATTCGGGCATGCGGATATGCAAAATGATATGCATGGTGGACAACAAGCACAAGGGTTTCATGATTTTTCTGATATCTTCAACCAGGTTTTTGGTGATGTTTTCGGAGATACGTTTGGTAGAACAGCCTCTGGAGGAGGAAGACAACAAACAACAGCTTCCAGAGGCGAAGATTTAAAATATGAACTGGATATTACCTTAAATGAAGCCTTTCACGGAAAAAAAGTTGATTTTAAATATCCTGTCAATGAAACATGTTCTTTATGTAAAGGTAGTGGAGCAGCCGAAGGAGCAAAGCCTGTAACCTGCTCAACCTGTCAAGGAAGAGGGCGTTTAAGAAGAACACAAGGATTTTTTACGCTGGAGCAAACCTGCCCATCTTGTAGAGGAAGAGGACAGCGTATAGAAAATCCATGTCGCAAATGTAGCGGATCAGGAATTGAACGCATAAAAAAACATATATCTATTGAAATACCAAAAGGGATTGAAGATGGTACCCCTATTCGATTGTCCAATAAAGGGAATTCTGGAGAGTATGGAGGAACGCCAGGAGATCTTTATGTTTTTATTTCCGTTCGGAAACATAATTTGTTTGAGCGAAAAGGAGCAAATTTATATTGTCAAGCGCCTGTGCCAATGACAATAGCTGCTCTGGGTGGATATATTGAGATTCCTACGATCAATGAAGGAAATCTTAGAGTTAAAGTACGACCTGGAACGCAAACTGGAAAAAAAATGAGATTAAATGGTCAGGGAATGCCTTATTTAAATCGAACGATTAGAGGGGATTTAATTTTGGAATTATGTGTTGAAACACCTGTAAAGCTCAACGAAAAACAAAAAGAATTATTACAGAAATTTTCTGAGAAAACAGATGCAAACTCTCACCCAGAATCATCTGGCTTTTTTAACAAGGTCAAACACTTCTTTAATAATGAATAAACCCATGGAATATTTCATGATCTGACGTTTTCAATTGTTACATGTTAAAAAGTCACAAAAATAGAGGATTGAAACAAAATGCAAATCAGGATAGAGTAAAGACTAGGAAAATATTTGTTCTAAACCTGAGCTATTCTTGAGAAAAACCTCTTGATTTTCCCATAAAAAAGAAACCATATACGTGCTGTATCATTAAACAAAACAGAATGAAGGCAAGATCTGAACAAAATAGGAAAGATTAAAAACATAATACCATAAAGGATTTGTCAATCATTGGAAGAATGGAAAAAGAAAGCAAATCATAAATATGTCTCATTTAAACAAGCGTGTTTTTATTAAAACGTATGGCTGCCAAATGAATGTCTATGATTCAGAAAGAATGAAAGATATTCTTTCTGCTATTGGGTATCAGGAAACAAAAAAAGAAGAAAATGCAGATCTAATCATTTTAAACACCTGCCATATTCGAGAAAAAGCAACTGAGAAAGTATATTCAGAAATTGGTAGAATAAAATCACTTCAGAAACATTTGGAAAATAATTCCAAATCCAGACTATCAGACAAAACAGGAGCTAATCTAGAACAATCAAACATTAAGACATCCCCCCAAAAGAGCAAACAGATTATTGCCATTGTAGGGTGTACAGCGCAAGCAGAAGGAATTGAAATCAAAAAAAGAGCACCAATCGTTGATTTGGTCATTGGTTCTCAAAGCTATCAGCATCTTCCTGAATTGATCAAAAAAATTGAAAAAGGTGAGAAAATAGCCGAAAAAATAGAGTTTAATACCACAGAAAAATTTAAATCTCTTAACCAGCCAAGACGGATAAAAACCTATACTGCTTTTGTGACCATACAGGAAGGATGCGATAAATTCTGTACCTTTTGTGTTGTTCCCTACACAAGGGGGGCTGAAGTATCAAGATCCGTCGATGATATTACCAATGAAGTCCGCATGCTTGTTCAAAAAGGAGTGAAGGAAATTACATTATTGGGGCAAAATGTTAATGCCTATCATGCTTCCATTCCTTATACCCCAAAAAACCAATCTGGCGTTTCTACAAACACCAATCAACGCCAACCCACCCACCAATCTAACATAAATTGGGGACTTGGAGATTTATTAAAACATTTGGCAAAAATAAATGGGCTTGAACGGTTGCGCTTTACAACCAGCCACCCAAAAGATATGAATGATGACCTCTTTAATGCATTTCAAAATGAACCTAAATTAATGCCTTATCTTCATCTTCCTGTGCAATCTGGTTCAGATAAGATTTTAAAGGCAATGAACCGACAGCATTGTTTTTCAGACTATGTTGATATTATCCGTAGATTAAGAAAAATCCGACCTGATATTGCTCTTTCAGGAGATTTTATTGTTGGCTTTCCAGGAGAAACAGAAGAAGATTTTCAAGAAACGCTTAAAGCAGTTGAAACAATTGGCTATGCTCAAGCGTTCTCTTTCAAATATTCAACAAGGCCTGGTACTCCAGGAGCAATGAAAAAAGATCAAATCCCAGAATCTGTTAAATCTGTACGCCTTTCAAAACTTCAGGATTTATTACGGGCACAACAATCTGAATTTAACCAATCTCAACTTGGCAAAACGCTTCCTGTTTTGTTTGAAAAAAAAGGACGAAAACAGGGACAAATCCATGGACGTTCCCCTTATCTCCAATCCGTACATGTTATGGCATCCGAAAGCTTTATTGGTCAAATTCTGCCTGTTTATATTGTAAATACGAGCCAAAACAGCTTAACTGGAAAACTTTGTTCTGATTTAAAGGTATCTGCTGCGTGAAAAAAAGACAGGTTAAAACACTTAAATTTTCAGACCCTAAACTCGTTCGTTTATTATGTGGTCCACAAAACAAACATTTTTCGATTCTTGAAAATAAACTCGATCTTTTTATAGAAGCACCAGGGGATGAGGTTAACCTCTCTGGAAAAAGTTCAGATCTGTCAATTGCAAGCCATATTTTGCAAAAATTATATGAACAATTAAAGTCAAACCGCCAAATTACAGAAAATGATATTAATATCTTACTTAGAAACATACTGGATTCAAAATATGACCTCTCAAAAACAGATCATTTTAAAGAAGAAACAATCCCATTAAAAAACCAGAAAAAAATTATAGGGAGAACGCCCGCACAATCAGAATATATTAAAGCTCTTAAAGCGTATCAGCTTGTATTTGGAATAGGACCTGCCGGAACAGGGAAAACATTCCTCGCCGTTTCATATGGTGTAAGCGAGCTTATCTTTGGTCGTGTATCAAAACTTGTAATTACCCGACCAGCTGTTGAAGCTGGAGAGAAACTGGGATTCTTACCTGGTGACATGCTTGAGAAAGTTCAACCCTATATGCAGCCTATCTGGGATTCACTTTATACAATAATGGGAAAAGAAAATGTCGAACGACACCAGGAAAAAGGAAAAATAGAAGTCGCTCCATTAGCCTTCATGAGAGGAAGGACACTATCTAATGCTTTCATTGTGATCGATGAAGCCCAAAATGCAACACAATTGCAAATGCGCATGATTCTAACCCGTCTTGGAGAAGGCGCACGAATGGTTATTAATGGAGATACAACACAAATTGATCTGCCAAACCCAAATCAATCTGGGCTAGAGCATGCCTCTAATCTTCTTAAAAAAGAAGAAGATATTAAAACAGTTTATTTCTCGGAACTGGATGTTGTCAGACATCCTTTGGTTGCTCGCATTATTAAAGCTTATGAAAAAGATAGAAAGCAAAAACAGGCTATCAGATCTGTTTAATCTAAATATGAATTAATATCTCGTCTATATATTTTATGAGACACTAAAAATATGAACTTTTTTCTTCCTTTCACCATTTGTTTTCAATATCATACCTCCAGCTGGAAAAAACGATCAATAGATATAGAAGCCATATCACGAAAAGCTCTTGAAATGACAGCCAGAATTCTCCACTCCCATCAAAAAAATCTTCCCCTGGGAGAATTAGGAATTATTTATGCAGATGATGTATTTCAAAAACTCTTAAATCAAAAATGGCGTGGTAAAAATAAAAGTACAAATGTACTCACTTTTCCTGCTCAATTTGAACATTTATCCAATGAGAATATAATAAAAAACATGCCTCTAACTGTAAAAAATACAATGCCAATTGGAGATATTATTCTTGCTTATGAAACCATCTTAAAAGAATCCTTAAACAAAAAAGAACGCAGTTTTGAAAGCCATGTCAGCCATTTAATCATTCATGGTTTTTTACATTTATGCAATTATAATCATATACATCCATTAGAAGCTCGAATTATGGAAGATCTGGAAACAGAAATCATGATTGCATTAGGGTATCAAAACCCCTATATGTAAAATTAGATAAGGAGAAAATCATGAAGGAAGAAGCCGAAAGATCAAGATTTGGCTTATTCAAGAAAAAATCTTCAGATACACACACTGAGATACATTCAAAAGATCAGCTAGCAGAAAAAGATGAATTGCTTAGAAAAGCACAATCCTTTAATAATCTGACCGTTGCAGATGTGATGGTACCTCGTGCAGATATTATTGCAGTTGAAAAATCATCTTCTCTTTATAAAATTATACAAACCTTCAAAACAGCATCCCACTCAAGACTGCCAATCTATGATGAAACACTCGATAACCCAATTGGAATGGTGCATATTAAAGATATTCTAGCTGTTTGTGTTGAAGATATTCTACCATATCATCTAGGTAATAAACATAGCTTGTCCAAAACGAATAACCAGAATTCTCTGACCAAAACACATTCCAATCTTCTTGAAAAAATAAATCGCCCTTTACTCTATATCCCCTCTTCCATGCGAGCGCTCGACCTTTTAATACGAATGAAAGCAAGGCGAATTCATATGGCACTTGTTGTTGATGAATTTGGAGGCACAGACGGATTGGTTACACTTGAAGATCTGGTAGAACAAATTGTTGGAAATATAGAAGATGAACATGATAAAAATTCAGATGCTGAGCTTTATTTAATTGGATCTCATCTTTGGTATGCAGAAGCACGCGTATTAATTGAGGATTTCGAACAAAAAACCAAATTTTTACTAAACTTAAAAGAAGATGAAGACATTGATACTTTAGGAGGAATTATTGCAAGCTTAACGAGACGTGTTCCAGAAAGAGGCGAAATTATTACACATCCTTCAGGCTGTGAGTTTGAAATTATTGAATCAGATTCAAGAAGAATTAAGCGGATTCATATTCATCTTCCAAAATCATTCCCAAAAAAAATATCTGACAGAGTTCACACAAACAAAGAAGTAACAATAAAAGTTAAAAAAACAAATCCAAAATAATATATGAGTTTGATTTTAGAAAATCTAACCTCAAAGCACTCTATCCGTTTTGTATTGCTCAAAATATGGCTATGTTAGTATCTCAGATCTTTAAAAGAAAAAATATCAGGTCCCTTTCCCTTTTAAAAAACACGCTTGTATTTTAATGACCTCTCATTAAAATCATGCTGAATTAGGATTATTCTGTACCCTAAATTAGACTCTAACTTATCAATAGGCATTTAAAATGACTGATATGAAGACACTTATTAAAGGATATCATCTATTCCATAAAAAATACTTCACCCCTTCAACCCCATCCATTTATCAGGAATTAAATATAAAAGGGCAAGCTCCAAAAACATGTATTATTGCCTGTTGTGATTCACGAATAGACCCTGCATTAATCACACAATCTGAGCCTGGAGATATTTTTGTTGTTAGAAATATCGCTAATTTAATACCAGCCTATCATGTAGATCAACAGGAGTTTCATGGAATAAAATCAGCAATCGAATTTGCGATTACAACAATAAAAGTTAAAAATATTATTGTCTTAGGTCACAGGCATTGTGCAGGGATTAAAACTTTATTAGCAAACAAAGAGCAAAACTCTCAATACTCAAACTCTGTTAAATCATGGCTTAATATTGCACAAAATGCCAAAATAACCAGTCTGAAAAAAATAAATTCCAAACACTCACAAGAAGACATTCAACATATTTGTGAGAAAGAATCAATTATAAATTCTCTAAAAAAACTTACAAACATACCCTTTCATCAAACAAGAGATTCACCAAAACAAAATAGCCTTATATGGCTGGTATTTTAATTTGTCAGATGGGGAGATTTATCAATATAGCCCCGATCAGAAAACAGTTTAAAAAAATATTATAAGATTCTTAATTATCAATCTATCAGCAATGATTATTGCCCCTTTAAAGATATTAAACAAAACTTATTTCTCAATTCTATTCAATGCTTCATAGAAAACTGCCCAGTTGGAGTTTGGCATCTTCTAATTTTAGCTTTATAAATTACTATGTTTTTTTCTTTTACTTGCAAATGTTTTCAGTGATGAAGAACGCAATTGACCACAAGCTGCAAGAATATCCCGTCCTCTTGGGGTTCTAACAGGGGCGGCATAGCCTGATTTATTTAAAATCGTTGCAAACCTTTCAATCTGCTCCCAATCAGAACATTGATATTCTGTCCCTGGCCATACATTAAAAGGAATTAAATTAATCTTGGCAGGAATGCCTTTTAAAAGTTTAACCAATGCTTTTGCTTCTCTAGGACTATCATTTATATTTTTGAGCATCACATATTCGAATGTAATTCGTTTTGAATTAGAAAGCCCTGGATAATCTCGACAAGCTTGCAATAAGCTATCAATTGGATATTTCTTATTAATCGGAACCAGTTTATTTCTAAGTTCATCTGTTACTGCATGAAGTGAGATAGCAAGCATTGTTCTTGTTTTCAAACCCAATTCATGGATTTTAGGAACAATGCCAGAAGTAGAAACCGTAATTCGTCTTCTTCCAATCGCAAGCCCTTCTCCATCTGAAATAATATCAATTGCCTTAACAAGGTTTTCAAAAATTATAAAGTGGTTCTCCCATTCCCATAAAAACAAGATTGGTTAGTTTCTTATGCTCTAACGTACTTGGCCATTCTCCAAGATCATCTCTTACAATCATGATTTGTGCAATAATCTCTTCAGCCGTTAAAATTCCGTACTAATCTTTGTGTTCCTGTATGGCAAAAACGACAATTTTAATGTACATCCTATTTGAGATGAAATACATAAAGCCCCTGTTTTACTAACAGCTGGAATAAAAACTGTTTCAGCTTCGCTGCCTTTCTCAAAGCGAATAAGATATTTCCGAACACCATCTTCTGCAATATCCTTTTCAATAATCTCAGGTCTTTTCAGACAAAATATTTCATTAAGTTTTGATCTTAATTCCAAAGACATATTTGTCATGTTTTTAAAATCATCAAATCCATGAAAATATAACCATCTCCAAATTTGCTTCGCTCTCATATTTGCAAATTTTTCTTGAACTAAAGCCATAGCTTATTAATAAGCTTGCAATTTCTGAAAGACTTAATCCTATCAGAGAAATCTTTTCTATAATTGGATGACTTAAATCAGGAGAGTTTTCTAATTGTTTTAGCTGATAAGACATAAGACATTACTCATTATTAGAGCTCCAAATTAAATTTGAAAAATGTATATTCTGAATTTACAATGATCTGTCAACATTTCTTTTGCATTAACATTTCTTTTGCATTGTATTTAATGCTGCAGTTACACCTTTTAATGAAAATTGATAAGATGTTCTTGTACCTCTTGAGGATACTGCTTTTACATACATAATAGAACCTGATTTCATTTTTTTGATCAGCTTTCTTTCCTGATTAGAAGACTCGATAAAAGCTTCCTTTCCAGAAACATACATATTAAACCGAGTATTAGAAATGCTAATCACTGGCATATTGCTTGCTTTAATAGAATAGCCTGTCAAAAGGCTTGGTTGTTGTTTTACTGTGCCAGATTTCCAGCCAGAAACCAAAAAATAAACCTGTCCATGATTGACATTTTTAGGGCTCATATCCTCTGGTCTGGTCAAAACATAGCAAACCTGTCCTTTATTGGTTTTTCTGGTATATAATAACCAATCACCAAACTTTCCTTCTAGTTTAGCCTGTTGCGCATGCACAATAGGGATAAAATAAATTATATTCAAAACAAACAGCATTATAAAGGAAAAGCACAAAGCAAAATATGTATGGATTATTTTCTTTGGTTTAAAACACTCACAAAAACAGGAATATTTTATCTTATTAAGCCTAAATATTCTAATCATAAAATCAGTCCATTCCATCATAATAGTAAACCCTGGTTTATTCTTTATATATGATTCATTCTTTAGCATAAAATCTTTTATTCTTACAAAACTACCTTAAAAAACTTTATAAAATGCAGCCAAATATAGTTTATAAAACCATTTATTTTTTATCATCTATTTCCATAACTTTACGAATTTCTAGCGTGAACAGAGATATTTCAAAATCAAGGAGATCATTTTAAATGATACAATATTAAAGTCCCCTTATCTGCCAAAAGAAATCATCCGATCATACAATACCAGAGCCGTTGCCAAACCAACATTTAGACAGAATTTAGTAGGAATCTTAACTGTAAAATGACATTTCTCAATTAATTCAGAACTTAAGGAGCCTTTCTCTCTACCAACAATATAAGCCGCACATAACGGATGTTTAAAGTCAGGCAATTCAATTGCATCTTCTGTTAATTCAACCCCGACAAGCTGACAGGATTTAGGTAATCTTAAATCAGACGCCTGTTTCCATGCATAATGAGGCATATGCTTACATGTATGGGACGTATCTGATTTTATGACTTCTCTGATTTTATAATCTGCTGCAATTGTAAAGGTAAAGTGAGCACCAAAAGCATGAGAGGTACGAAGAATTGCTCCAAAATTCATAGGTTTGGAAATACCTTCCATACCAACACCAAAATAACCACGCATCTATTTGAGTTCCATTTTTGTTTAATCCAGAAAAGATCTGATTTTCTAATCTATCGTATTTAATTTATTTTATCAATGAATGCTCAAGCTTTATTCATCACAGATTTAAAGAACCAAACATTGTTTAATGAAGCATGAAGCAGAGTTTATACTCTCTTTTCTCAGCGCTTATCAAGCTTTCCTCAATACTGGTTAAACTTAAAGATAGGTGTTTGCAAAAAACAAACGATACCCCCTGGAATTAGACTTATTTTATTCAAAAACTGAAACAATTTTCTGCTTTAATCCATTTATACTCGCTCGCTTCATTCCAGAACCAATATAAGGCATTACAACCTTTCCTTCACGATCTACTGCAATCAACCCTCCTTTTCCTCCATTTGGAAAAATAGAGTCCATTGGCTTTATTGGAGGTTTTCCTGAAGCTTTTTGGTTTAAAAATTTAACATAATGCATTTCCATTAATGCCTCCATTGCAGCTTGATCAAGGTTTTGTTGGGCAAACCTTAATCTCGCAGCAAGTTGATGTGCAAGTGCTGTTTGTATAAAATATTCACCTTGTCCCGTTGTTGATATTGCAATTGTTTGATCTGCCCAAAGCCCAGAGCCAATCAAAGGCGAATCACCAATTCTTCCTGGAAGTTTATTAATCACGCCAGCAGTTGATGTTACCGCAGCCAAATTTCCTTCAAGGTCAAGAGCAACGGCACCAACTGTACCAATTGAAAGTGTTTCGGTATCCTGATCTGTCATAACAGAGGGGGTAAAATACGCATCAGGGCTAGAAACAGCTTGGTATCCTCTGCTATTGGCAAATTGTGCAGCTCCTTTCGCAGCTAACATGACATGTGGTGTATGATTCATAATTTCATATGCAATTTGAGCTGGATTTGCAAAGTTTTCTAATGCACAAACAGATCCTGCTTTTTGAGTACAACCATCCATAATTCCAGCATCAAGTTCATATATTCCCAAACGATTGGGAGCTGCCCCCTTTCCTGCCAGATAAAGACCTGAGTTTTCCAATTCTGTTATAATCCATAAAACCGTTTCTAATGCTGATTTCCCAGACTTTAACGCCTTATAGCCTTGCTCAATTGTTTGATCCATATGATCTATTTCATGTTTATAGTCACATGATCTATCTGGCTCAGCTCCTCCGTGCAATGCAAGAGCAGGCATTTGATCTTTATGTTTCATATTAAATTCTCTAACTTGTTTTTTTCATATGATGAAATCTGGGTTTAAAATCAAGCAAGAAATAGACAAACTCAAACTTTATTCTCGTTTTAAACTTGGATTCTTGTTTAAGTTTGGTCTCATTATCAAACTTGGCGAATATTCATTAAACTGATACAGTCGAGCTTAAACATATCAATTAGAATGTTCAAAATCAAAGATTTGTCATGCTATTAGAACCAATAACAATAAAATCAGGGAGTAGAATATGGAATTAAATAATACTATTTCAGCGATTGTAACAGGAGGGGCATCAGGATTGGGAGCAGGAACCGCGCTGGCACTGAGTCAAAAAGGTGTCCGTGTTGCTCTTTTTGATTTAAATGAATCAAAAGGAGAGAAAATTGCAAAGGAAATTAACGGATTATTTTGCAAAGTTGATGTTTCAAATCCTGAAAGCGTTCTAAATGGATTTAAGCATGCCAGAAAAAAACATGGACAAGAAGCTGTTTTAGTTAATTGCGCAGGAATTGTCATTGGACAAAAAATAGCATCTCATTCCCGTAGCACAGGTGAAATCAGAACACATAATATTAAAGATTTTCAAAATGTTATTCAAGTTAATCTCATTGGTAGTTTTATCTGTGCGGCTCAAAGTGCAGCAGGAATGATGACATCCCCTCCACTAAATGAAGATGGAGAAAAAGGTCTTATTATCAATACTTCCTCTGTTGCTGCCATGGAAGGGCAAATTGGTCAATTAGCCTATGCCGCTTCCAAAGGAGGAATTTTGGGAATGACGCTTCCTATTGCAAGAGATTTAGCTTCTGAAGGAATCAGGGCAATGACAATTTTACCTGGATTTTTGGAAACGCCAATCTATGATTCTTTAAAGCCTGAGATTAAAGAAAATTTAAAAAAACAAACTCTTTTTCCAAAACGTTTTGGTACCTCAAAAGAATTTGGTCAACTCGTGATTTCAATTTGTGAAAACATCTATTTAAATGGGGAAAGCATTTCGTCTAGATTCAGGGTCTCGCATGCCTCCAAAATTAAGCTTGTTTTTTTAAATACAAAAATAGAAATATAATCGAAAACAGGAACTAAAATAGCCATTTGCTTAAAGAATATAGTATTTAAATTTAAATCTAAACACGATTAGACAAAACTAAAAAAAGAATTATATTAAAAGAATAAGGATAAATACTTGAAATCAGGAAGCAAGTTTAAAAACGACCTTCCTAGAAAATAAATTTAAAAAGATAACTCATTGCCTAACGCATGATAAATATATAAAAAAATCTAAGAAACCGAGGAAATTTAAATAGAAAATGAATTGCAATCTGGCATAATGGCAAATCAGTAAATTAAGGACGATGATGAATGGTACAATTAACGCTTCCCAAAAATTCACAAATTTCTAAAGGAAAAACCTGGCCTGAGCCTAAAAAAAATGCACATGAAAATGATAAAGCAAACCTAAAGCGTTTTAAAATTTATCGATATCACCCAGAATCTGGTCAAAACCCTAAATGGGATTATTATACAATTAATCTTAATGAATGTGGCTCAATGATACTGGATGCACTCATTCATATTAAAAATGAAATAGATCCAACGCTTTCCTTTAGAAGATCCTGTCGTGAGGGCGTATGTGG
>CBCYMI010000019.1:0-7522 GCA_965183855.1 Maricaulaceae bacterium
TCATTTAAAATTGGTACTTTGAGAATTTTCAATGGGTATTTTAAGAATTTTCAAAAAAAAATACTTTTATAAAACAAAGGCTTACAAGTAGTTTTTTGACTCGTAACACTACACTAACTTAATATTAACAGATATATTAACACTAGGGCTAATGTGTATAACCTTTGAAGGCGGGTAAAATAATAAGCAAAAATAATACATAAAATAACAAGCAAAAATTGAATGTCCATAAATTAATCAACAAAAAATACCTACCCTTCATTCGCTAACGCTCATTTCGTCCATTTCCATGAAATGCCTTAACTGTGCTTTTGCTATATCAGCATATAGGCTTGAAAGCCACAGCTTTTGCTTGACCAATCAAGCTATCTTCTGCTCCTTGTAAGCGGAGTATTTGGATGTTCTGGTATGTTAAAATATTACCCATAGATTCCCCCACCGCTGAAAGCAAAACCATGTAACGTATATCATCTGAAATGATACTGGCAATAGTACCTTCACTATAACCAACAAGACCAATGGCTTTGGCATTAATTTCAGGAAGGTTTTTTAAATATTAATCTGATTGTCAACTAGATTAGTTAATCATTAAGGGGTTAAATATTTTGATCCGTCATTTTATGTACAAAGTCTTGTATCCATCCTTGTCGATGTCTACGCAATCGTTCTACTTCAATAATTGAGTACAATTTATTTAGAGTATCTTCAAAACAATCATTCATTAAGATATAATCATATTCTGCCCAATGACTCATTTCACTAATTGCCTCCTTCATACGATTTTTAATTACTGATCCATGATCTTCTGCCCTTTTTTTCAATCTCTTTTCCAAAATAAAAAAACTTGGAGGAAGAACAAATACTTTAACTAAATTATCTGCTCCAGTTTGAGATAATTGCTGAGCTCCTTGCCAATCAATATCAAATAAAACATCATGACCAGAGGCTAATTCTTTTTCTACATTCGATTTTGGGGTTCCATATTGATTACCAAAAACAGTTGCTGTTTCTAAAAATAATTCCTTATTCTTATAATCTTGAAACAATTCTTGGCTAACAAAAAAATAATCCTTACCGTCTATCTCTGTTAATCTTGGAGAACGTGTTGTCATTGAAACAGAGAGTTTAATATCCTTATATAATTCTAAAATAGCCTTTGATAAAGAGGTTTTTCCTGCACCAGAAGGACTAGAAAGAACTAACATTAACCCTCTACGATTTTTAATGTATAAAGAATTTTGATGTTTCATAAATCAATAACCTTCAGAATTGAAATTTTGATCTTAATCCTCGTCAGATAGATCATCTCTTTTATACCCTTTATTTCTACCCCATTTATTGTGTCTTGTGAGCACGCTCTATTTTTCTCCATTTTCTGACATTTTCAAGGTGTGTTTTGTATTTTTTTGAAAAAAAATGTCCACCTTTTCCATTTGCAACAAAATAAAGATAATCGCTTTTTGCAGGATTAATAGCTGCCTTTAGAGAATCCAAACCAGGGTTACAAATCGGAGTTTCTGGCAATCCCTTAATAAGATAAGTATTCCAGTTTGAAAATTGCTTTAATTCTGACTTTAATAATCCTCTATTCAGTTTCTTTCCTTTCGTCAATCCATAAATTACACTTGGATCACTCTCAAGACGCATGCCTTTTTTTAGACGATTAATAAAAACAGAAGAAATTAAAGCACGCTCTTCCAGCTTTCCTGTCTCTTTTTCAATTATAGAAGCTAAAATAATCATTTCTTCAGGAGTTTTAAAAGGTAAATCTTTCTTTTGAGCTTCTTGCCATAATATGTCAATATACTCCTTTTGGGCATTCTTCATTCGCTCAAAAACTGAATAAATACTTGAGCCAGATTTTATATGATAGGTATTTGGTAAATATCTTCCTTCTTCAGGTGAAAAATGAGAATGATCTTCAATTAAATCAGACTCTTGTCGAAGAAGTTGATAAATTTCCATGCTTGTTAGCCCTTCTGGAACCGTGACAGAAATAATATTTACTTCCCCTGATTTCAGTTTTTGATAAATATCTTCCATACTAGCATAAGCTGGAATTCTATATTGACCTGCCTGTAATTTGTCACCATCTTGGCGAATTCTCAACATCCACTCAAAAACCCAATCTTGTCGAATCATACCTTTTTCTTCAAGTTTTGCTGAAATCGTTTTTAAGTTCATTCCTTTTATAATCTGTACTTCTTTTTCCTGTTTTAAAGGTCCAGGATTTGTAAAACTGGATAAAAACCAATAGAAAACACCCATCCCTATCACAATCATTAGTGAAATGAAAATCAAAAAAAACCATATAAAAAGAAAAAAAACGAGGCGTTAAGCCAGGTTTTTTTTGAGGTTCTTTTTCCTGACCAGATTCTACATGTTTCATGTCTAAATAATTAATTTCCTATTCCAATTATTTTTCTTAAAAATTATTCCAATAGCCTCTTGAGACATTTTATTTTAAATAAAATAAACACTAAAAAATGCAAATCATATATAAAATTTCTACCTGACTAAAAATCTGTTAGTTTAAAAGATGTGTTCTAATCAAAAAAAGCTATCTATCCAAAACAGAGAAAATAAGAGAAACATTTGTACCGCCAAATCCAAATGAATTGCTCATAGCTTTTTGTATTTTGGTAGACCTTACCTCTCCTGGAATTAAGTCAATTCTGGTTTCAAAATCAGACTTTTCTAGATTATATGTCGCAGGTAAAATACCCTCTTGAAGAGATTTAATTGTAAAAATGGCTTCAACAGCCCCTGCTGCACCCAATAAATGTCCAATAGATGATTTTGTTGAAGACATTAATAATTTTTTTACATGGTCTTCAAAAACTGTTTCTACAGCTCGAACTTCTATACGATCACCAACAGGGGTAGATGTTCCATGTGCATTAATATAATCTATCTGGTTAGACTCAAATCCTGAATCTTCAAGAGCAGACCGCATCGCTCTGATCGCACCATTCCCATCTTCAGCAGGACTCGTAATATGATGTGCATCTCCAGATAAACCATACCCATTGACTTCACCATATATCTTAGCATTTCTAGCTTTTGCATGCTCATATTCTTCCAAAACAAGAATACCTGCCCCCTCTCCCATTACAAACCCATCTCGTCCTTGATCAAACGGTCTTGAAGCTTGTGTTGGCGTATCATTATAATTTGTTGACAGAGCTCTACATGCAGTAAATCCAGCAATTCCCAACCGACAAATCGCGGCTTCTGAACCTCCTGCAATCATAACATCAGCATCACCATAGGCAATGAGTCTCGAAGCATCACCGATTGCATGCGCACTCGTTGCACAAGCAGTTACAACTGAATGATTAGGTCCTTTAAATCCATATCGAATAGATACATGACCAGAAGCTAGATTAATTAACATGGATGGAATAGTAAAAGGACCAAGACGTCTTGGTCCTTTTTCACATAAATCAACACTTGCCTGATAGACGGTTTCTAGCCCACCTATTCCAGATCCAATCATTACTCCTGTTCGCTCACAAGCATGATGATCTTCTTGCTCAGGCTGCCATTTTGAGTCCCAGATAGCTTCATCTGCTGCTGCAATGGCATAGAGAATAAATGTATCTATACGTCTGCGTTCTCTTAAAGATAGATAATTATCGGGATTAAACCATCCAGATACTTCTTCCTGATTTGAAGTTTGATCTATTTTTTGATCAACAACTGGAATCTGGCACGCAATTTTGCATGCCAGATCAGAAACATCAAATTTCTCAATCCTGCCTGCTCCTGATTTTCCTGATATCAAGCGAGACCAAGAATAATCAACGCCTGTTCCCAATGGGCTAACAAGACCAAGACCTGTAATAACAACGCGACGCTTCATAGTTGAAATTCGTTATGTGTTTTCAGTAATATATTTAATCGTATCTCCAACCGTTGAAATTCTTTCTGCCATATTATCAGGAATTTCAATATCAAACTCTTCTTCAAATGCCATTAGCATTTCTGCATTATCAAGACTATCTGCTCCAAGATCATCACCAAATTTCTTATCTTCAGTTAATGTCTCAACTTTTTCAATATCCAGATGCTCTGCAATGATTTTCTTTACACGATCCGAAATATCCGGCGAAATTTTAGTAGCCATAAAACCTCTCTTTAAATTATCTTTGTTAAACCATAATGATCTTAGTTACGACCAATATCTGAAAGCTGTTATCTGAAATAAATGCAACAGACAGTCAGACTTTACTTGCCTTTATGGTTATAAACACAATAATGTTTTAGTTAGAATTAACACTATTTGCTCTTAACATAAAGCCAAACAAAATTTTTATCAATTCGTCATTTTAAAAAGCATATCCCAAATAGCACACTTATTTTTAAAAGACCAGTGTTAAAATATGATTATACCATTAACATCCCACCATTCACATGAAGTGTTTGACCTGTAATATAACTAGCCTCTTTGGAAGCAAGGTATAAAACAGCATGAGCAACATCTTTTGCATCCCCTATCCTTGTCATTGGGATTTGCTGTAAGATCTGTTCTTGCTGAGTTTCATTCAATTGATCTGTCATTGGAGATTTTATAAAACCAGGTGCAATCGTATTTACCGTAATTCCACGATTGGCTACTTCCTTTGCTAAAGATTTTGCAAATCCAATCATGCCTGCTTTTGAGGCAGCATAATTCGCCTGACCTGGATTTCCAGAAACACCTACAATAGATGAAATTCCGATAATGCGTCCATATTTCTGCTTCATCATAGATCTTAACAAGGATTTTGCCAATATAAAATAAGATGTTAAATTAACATTTAAAACCGTTTGCCAATCTTCTTCTTTCATACGCATTAACAAACCATCTTTTGTAATTCCAGCATTGGAAATAAAAATATCTATAGAGCCATCAAGCTTTTCAGCAGCCTGCTTTGCTAAAGCAGAAACAGCATGAAGATCTGAAAGATTACAAGGGCACGCATAAACACGCTCTTTTAGAGAATCTACCAAATTCTGTAATTTCTCTTCTCTTGTTCCAGAAATCGCAATTTTAGCACCCTGATTGTGTAATTTACGTAAAATCTCTTCACCCAAGCCTCCTGTTGCGCCTGTCAATAAAACCCGTTTACCTGTTAAATCCAACATAATATCTCTTTCTCTGGTTTAAAATCATAAAAAATCAGTTCATATCCTGTTATATATATGATTTTAGAATGCTTTCAATCTGTTCACACTCTGTCAAACTCACCCCTTTTGTAGATTTTGAAATTCGTTTTAGCATTTGGGTTAACACTTTACCAGCCCCACATTCAATAAATAAATCAACACCATGATCAACCATATATTGTATACTTTCACGCCATCTTACCCGATTCGCTATTTGTTCAACTAAATATTGTCTAATGCGTTCTGGATCTTCTATTGCTGTTGCCTTAACATTAACAATCAAGGGGATTATTGGTCGTTCAATTCTGGTTTCTGATAACACTAATTTCATTTCATCTGCGGCAGGCTGCATCATAGAGCAATGAAATGGAGCAGAAACAGGCAATATAACGGCTTTTTTAATTCCTGAATTTTTTGCCTGACTAACTAAAGCTTTAATCGCTGTTTTCTGACCAGATACGACAATCTGACCAATCGCATTATCATTCGCAATTTCACAAATGCCATCTTGTTCTTTACACAATTCTTCTGCACGATCTGCTTCAACGCCTAATAAGGCTGCCATTGCACCTTCTCCAACCAGGACAGCTTTCTGCATTGCCTTGCCTCTTAAGCGCAAAAGTCTCGCGCCATCTAAAATAGACAAACTTTTAGCTGCGGTTAAAGCTGAATATTCACCTAAAGAATGTCCTGCAACAAACGAAATACGATGAAGGTCAAATCCAAATTCCTTTTCCAATACTGCCAAAATTGCACAAGAAACTGCAAAAATAGCAGGCTGGGTATTTTCTGTTAAATTTAATTCAGCCTCCTTACCATACCAAATAAGATCAGAAAGCCTGATATTTAAAGCTTCATCAATTTCTTTAAAAACATCCATTGCAGAAGAATATCGATCTGCAAAATCCTTACCCATGCCAATAAATTGACTGGCCTGACCTGGAAAAATAAATGCTATTTTCGGTTTTAAAGGTAGATTTTCCAATTCTGAACTCCTATTTCTATCTCATCTCTTACATAGTATCGAAGTTTATATTATTTCTAGCAAATATTGGGTTTTTCTGTCAAAATCCTGTTCAGAATAATTAAAAAAATATCAGATATATCTAAAATATTTATACTAAAATAAAGTCTGAATAAAACGCTATCTAAAAAGATAAAAAAACATTCAAAACAGATAAAATTTTAAATCTGGTCGGAGCGGCCGGATTTGAACCAGCGACCCCTGGTCCCCCAGACCAGTGCGCTAACCTGGCTGCGCCACGCTCCGAATTTGATATTTTTGATTAAATCACCTCATATTTAAGCTTGTTATATAGAGCCAATACTCAAACAGCAATAAAAAATATCTGGATAAAACATTCTGTATAAAAAATAAATATCTTCATAAAAATTACTTGTTCAAACAAACCTGTAACAAAGATAAAAAGGGACTAAAAATATCTGAAAATAATAAAATAAATTAATTAAACGGATCAGAAAAATCGTATAGTATTGTTTTTTAAAAGGTATTTCTTTTTAAAAGAATGAAACCTGTCTCTAACAATAGAGAAAAATAATAATTAATGCTTGAAAAAACAGCTAAATTTACAAAAATTATTTAAAAAGGTTGAGATTCTCTAGAAAATCATTCCTAATCATTGATCAAACTCCTAAATGAAAGAACATTATAAAAAAATAGATACATAAAAACAATCTGGGGGTCAACTGGAATATAATTTCATTATTTTATCTGGATTTAGTCTTTTCAATTAAACTCGTTAATTGATGTTTAGCCTGCTCAAGTCTACTCAAAATGCGGTTTAAACATTGCTTTTTTTGATCTGATAAAACATAACCAGTTTTTTCCTGAATGGATGAATTATCCTGAGCTTGAATAGATTTTTTCTCTATTTTGTCAATCAATTCATCTATATCGTTTAATTCTGAAAGACGATTTTTTGTGTCCTTAATAGATAAATCCTGATCTCTAATAAAATATTTAAGAACTTTCAAAAGCTTTAATTCATTGGAACCATAATAGCGCCTGCCTCCTGAACGCTTCATCGGACGCAATTGAGAAAACTGGGTTTCCCAAAACCTCAAAACATGAGCAGGAAGCATAAGAAGGTGAGATGCTTCTCCTATTGTACGATAAGCTGTTTCTGATTTTCTATAATCATCTGGATTAACCAAGTCTCTAATCCTCTATCTAATCAGTATTATTTCTAAATAATACCAAGATTATACCCAATATGACCCCATACATCTATATAAATTTATGAATGTCTAACATGCCTTTTTAAGGTGGTTTATACCTTCTTAAAAATCTAGAAATAAACCCATTTATCAGGAAGGATGATTAAGTCTTTTTTTTAACTTCGGAGATGCC
>CBCYMI010000020.1:0-9378 GCA_965183855.1 Maricaulaceae bacterium
TTTTAATTAATCGATTGGTTTGAGCTAAAACTTCTTTGGATTTCATAATAGAAACCGAAGGAAGCATTGTTGGCATATAAAGCAATTCTCCTTCATATAAATCAGGCATAAATTCAGAACCTGTATTTTTAAACGGAAAAATTACACTTAAACCAAACAATAAACTAATAAGAAGAACTACCCATTTTATTTTTAAAGCAAGCTTTAAAATAGGTTGATAAAGAGCTGTAAACAAGCGATTAATTGGATTTTCTTCTTCTCGTCGTATTTTTCCTCGGATTAACCATAACATTAAAACAGGAATAAACGTGATTGATAATAAAGAAGCTGCTGCCATCGCATATGTTTTTGTATATGCCAATGGAGCAAATAGTCGAAAAGACTGACCTGTTAAGGCAAAAATAGGTAAAAATGAAACTGTAATAATCAATAAAGAAAAAAACAAGCCAGGGCCGACCTCTTTAGCTGACCGTAATAAAACCAATTCTTTTTCTTTTTTACTTGCCTGTTTTGGCATTTCAGATAAGTTACGATGTGCATTTTCAATCATCACAATCGAGGCATCAACCATTGCACCAATTGCAATTGCAATTCCACCTAATGACATTATATTTGCAGAAATACCCTGCCATTCCATAATCACAAAAGCAGCCAAAATACCAAGAGGCAGGGTGATAATAGCAATAAAAGCAGAACGAATATGAAGTAAAAAAATCAAGCAAATTAAGGCAACAACAATCCCTTCTTCAAAAAGTTTGTGTTTAAGATAGGAAACCGCTTCCATGATTAAAGGAGAACGATCATAAACGGGTATAATTTCTACCCCTTCTGGTAATCCTTTTTGAATCTTTTTTAATTTTTCCTTAATATTTTTAATCACATTAAGTGCATTTTTACCTGTACGCATGATAATAATGCCAGAAACAGTTTCTCCTTCTCCATTTAATTCTACAACTCCTCTGCGTAATTCAGGACCTTCAATAATTCGTGCAAAATCAGAAAGTAAAACAGGGGTTCCATTTTTGGCAAATACAACAATTTTTTTTAAAGATTCAAGGTCTGTAATATAGCCATAAGAACGGATCATAAACTCCATTTCACCTTGCTCAATTACCCGTCCTCCAACTTCTTGGCTAGATGCTTTAACGGCTTCTAAAATACGATGTAATGGAATGTCATAAATTCGCAAACGATTTGGATCAATCAGAATTTGATATTCTTTTACAAATCCACCTACTGAAGCAATTTCGGCAACACCATCAATACTTGCCAGTTCAAACTTTAAAAACCAATCTTGTAAACTTCGCAAATAGGCTAAATCATATTTCCCTGTTTTATCAATTAAGGCATATTGATAAATCCAGCCAACACCTGTTGCATCTGGTCCCATTTGAGAAACAGAGCCTTTTGGTAAACTTCCCTGTATTTTTAATAATGCCTCATTAACACGATTTCGTGCCCAATATTGATCCGTATGGTCTTCGAAAATAATATAAACAAAAGAAGCTCCAAACATGGAATAGCCTCTAATATTTTTAGTTTTTGGTAAGCCAAGCATGGTTGTCGAAAGCGGATAGGTAATAAGATCTTCTACAATTTGAGGCGATTGACCTGGAAAATCTGTTCTAATAATTACTTGTGTATCTGATAAATCTGGTATCGCATCTAAAGGTATTTTTTTAATCGCTAAAATGCCTGCAGTCAATATGACAAACATGCCAATAACGACCAATAAACGGTTATGAACTGACCATTCCATAATTTTCGCTGTAAAAGAAAGCTCTGGATCTTTAGGGGTGTTCATGATTTCCCCCCTACGGCTTTTGAAGTGCCCATTTTACGAAAAGTTTCACGCAAACTACTCTCAGAATCAATTAAAAATTGACCCGAAACAACAATATTTTCTCCTTCCCTAAGACCATGTAATATTTCTGTACGACCTTGTGATCGAATGCCTATATGGATTTTTTTTGGTTGAAATCTACCTTTTCCCAAAGCAATAATCGCATAATCGCCTCCTGAGCTTCTTAAGATTGCTTCTGAAGGAATACTTAATCGTTCCTGAAGATCTGTTTCAAATAGAATATCTGCATAAGCACCAGGCTTAAAAATCCCTTCTTTATTTTCTAAAATCAAACGAATGCTTGCCGTTCTAGTTTTAGAATTTAAAACAGGATAGATATAATCAATACGGGCATTTAGGTGAACGCCAAGATTTGGAAAGCTAATGAATGCCTGGCTTTCCTTGTTCAAAAAACCAATATCTTTCTCAGCAATACTTGCTTCAATCCATACACTTGAATAATCTGTTATTTTGGCAATTTCCATTCCAGGTTTGACATAGCTCCCTTCTTTTACCATCAGAGCGCTAAGCACCCCTGGATGCTTTGCATAAAACGGAAATTGTGTTCGCCTTTTTCGACCAGGTCGTATTTGATGAATTACAGATTGCTCAACGCCCAGAGAATAAAGCCGCATCGCACTTGCCTGAATGCGTCCTGAAATCCCACTTGCCAAAGAAGAAAGATAATCTCCTTGAGCAGCAATAAGATCAGGACTAAAAAGTGTAAATAATACATCTCCTTTTTTAATTTCATCACCAATAGCTTTAAATTTGAGGGTTTTAATCCATCCAGAAACACGTGCTGAAATACTATAAACATTACGCTCATTCTCTGTTACCAAACCATAACTTCTAACATTTTTACCAAATAGCTGTTTTTTTACTTTTTCAGTACGAACTCCCATATTTTGAATAGTTTCTGGAGAAATAATTATTATTTCACGATCATTTTTAACTTGTTTTTCACGAGCTTTATTATCTGCGAAAGATAAATCTAATACAATCAACATCAAGCTGAAAATTATCATTTTATAAAAATGAATATGGAACAATTTAATACACATAATTATTTTCTCCTTTTATATGACTGTTTAATTCTGTACGAAGTGTTATATAGCGCGTTTCTTGTCTTACTAATTCCATCATAATGTTTATTAGATTAATTTCAGCATTTAAAACGAGAGTTTGCGAGCCTTTTCCTGATTCATATTCACGACTTACAGAATCAATAAGCCTGTTCATCGCAGATTTTTTTTGCTTAAATAATTGAATGTTTTGATACGCAATATCTCGCTCTGTCTGTAAGGATTTTAGATTTTTTATCCATTTACGCTTCATATCTTCATGAGCAAATTCTATAGATTTTTTTTGAGATTTTGCAGCACTTAATTTTGGTTTTTGGCTCTGTTGATACCATAATGGGATAGAAATACTTGCTTGAATTGAAATCCAATCTCCTCCATCAAAATGCCTGCCAGATTCACGTTGTTTATAGAGCATTTTTATACCATAATTTGGCTTATAGGCATGATGTGCAATTTCTAAATCTTTTTCAGAAACTCTAATTTCTTCTCTGGTAATTAATACAGGATAGATCTCATTTATATTACCATTCCAGTCTAGAAATTTAATATTTTGAATTTCAAGATCTGGAACCTCTCCAATTAACCAGATTAATTCCTGTTCACTATGGGTTTTTTCTGTTTTAAGATCATTTAAATGTTGTTTTATTTCCGCATGTTCAAAATCTATCTCAGAAAAACGAGCATACACCCCAGCTCCTGATTCCAATTGAGATTGAATGTTTTTTTCTAACGCATCGTATAACGCACTTTGTTTTTTTAAAAGAATTTCTTGTTGTTTAATCTTATGTAATGTTGCAATTTCTTTTATTAATAAGGCTTTTAATCTTTGTTTAAGGTAATCAGCTATTAATATTTGACGTTTTGAAAGAGCTAATTGTTTTTTTGATTTTGCACGACGTAATGAAATATTTGGAATCTCTTGTTTAAATCCGAATGTTTTTGAACTTGGTAAATAACGGTTAAATGAAAAATCTCGAACAGGAAGATTATCTAACCCGATTATAATTTGTAGATCAGGCAATGCCTTTTCACTTATTGCCTGTTGTTTAAATTGAAAAGCCCGTTCCATAATTTGTTGGTATTGTGGATGCGTTTCAAGTCTTGAAACATATTCTTCAAAAGACGCTGAATATAGATTTATATGTGAAGAACCAAATAAAAACAGAATCATGAATCCTATTTTTTTGATCATATTTTCCTCCTGAAATAATAGATTATACTGATCTTAAAATAGATCAGAATTTAAATATTATAATTAAAATCAGGAGTTTTTTTTGGAGGAGGGTTAATGGTATACTGAATTAAAGTATAAAAATATTTCTGATATTTTGTATGAAAAATGGAATTTGTTTTTAGAATATCTTTCTTTAAAGAAGGATATAATAAAGCCTGTAATGGTAATTAACAATGATAACAATAACATTCCAGACAGGTTTTATCTTTTATATTTTTATGATATTGTTCTATTTTATTCGTTTTTTTTACTTCATTAGATTCTGGTGAATGACAAGAAGATTCCAGTGAATGACAAGAGGAGATGCTTTTTTTTAATGCTGTCTGCTCTGTCTTCAAGCCAAGCCTCTCTGCACACTGACCTGCAAAAGCATAAGCCATCATCATACAGCTTAAAAAAACAAATAATAAAGCATAATAGCCTATGTTTTTCAGAATAAACATATTTTAGATATAACATAATCTATTTAAAAATCCAGTTTTTATTTTTAAATAGATTAAAAAATCATATTCTATATAAAAACCATTGGTATAAGGGTTGATTGGAAGAGAATTGCTTTGAATTCCAAACCCTTTCTAGTCAAATCAATCTAAAATAGATTTAAATAAACACTTTTAAAACAATAAAAGCCAATCCATTTTCTTATGTCTTTTTTTGTACGTTATGCCAATCTTGCTCAAGCAAAAAAGCATGGAAAAATTAAAAGCATTCCCGTTTATTTTAAACCTAGACAATATGGTGTTGCAAAAGGAGGTGGTAGTTTTAAAACAAGAATAAAATTAATTCAGCAGCGTCCCTTTCACTATATTATAAGCCTGTCTTCCAAAATAAAGAAACATTAGGTGATCTTTAAAACCAAGATCAAACCATAAATGAATTTCGTTATATTGCTGGTTTTTTTAAAAATTATCCTTATAAGATTTCTATATAAAATAGATTTATTTTAAATATAAAAATCCCCTAACGCTTTTGCGTTAGAGGATTTCTTTTAGAATTATCTTAAGAAATATTAGAGGGTAATAATTGGCGAGCCTATAGAATATCTTCTAATACTCCCATTGCTTCTTCGCCTGCTTCTGCAAGATCTTCTCCTGGATTCATATCTAGATTAACAGAACCCTCGCCAATTTCCTGTGAAGAGACAAATTCTAATTCTCCTCTTTCTTCCAAAGCAGGAATTGAATTCAAATTTATTCCTGTATGAGAATGCTCAATTTCTAAATCCATTTGATCCAAAATACCTTCACTCCCTTCAAGGTAAGATTGATCATTTTCACTAGATTCCGAAAGCGCGGTATGAGGTCTGATTTGCGTATGTTGAACCGTTTCAGAACTTAAACTTTGGTCTAAAGAAACTTCAGAAGAATCAACAGAATGTATTTTAGAAGCCAGAGTTTCAATCTCTGAACTAAACTGAAATTGATTTTCTTCATCAAATGGATCAGGATGAACAGGTTGTGAATTTTTTATTACACTGTTTCCAACTTCCATTTCCCCAGAAAATGAAATTGACTGCTTTCCTTCCAATTCCTGTTTTAAATCCCTAACCAGGGCTTGCCGTGTTGTATTTGGAGCATTTCTATAGTTTTCAATCATTTCTTCACGTATTTGTTCAGGATAATGCATTTGATCTAATAAATCATGATAGGCTCTAAGGGTTGTTTCTGGATTAATTCTAGCATAAATTCCCTCTTCTATTTCTTGTCTTCCTGCCTCCACCCTTTGAATGGTTTCTCGTAAATCATTTAAAATTTCTCTTTGTTCTGTTGGATCCGCGGCTTGAAAGGTTTCTATCGTTCGAGTTTTTAATACTCCTGAATAATCAAGTTTCTGCATTAAATTTTCCAATTCTTGATCTGGAAATAAAACTTCTGAATAAACGCCTTCTTCCATTTCGTGAAGATCGTCTTGTAAATCTCTTAAAATTTCTCTTCGTTCTGTTAGATCAGCGCCTTGAAATCGCTCTGTCATTCGAGTTCTTAATTCTTCTGAATAATTAAGTCTCTGCATTAAGTTTTCCAATTCCTGATCTGGAGATAAAACATCTGAATAAACGCCTTCCTCCATTTCTTGCCTTCCAGCCTCCATTCTTTGAAGATCGTCTTGTAAATCTCTTAAAATTTCTCTTCGTTCTGTTAGATCCGCATTTTGAAATTGCTCTATCGTTTGGGCTCTTAATTCTTCTGAATAATCAAGCTCTTCTATTAAGTTTTCCAATTCTTGATCTGGAGATAAAACATTCGAATAAACGCCTTCTTCCATTTCGTGAAGATCATCTTGTAAATCTCTTAAAATTTCTCTTCGTTCTGTTAGATCAGCACCTTGAAATCGCTCTGTCATTCGAGTTCTTAATTCTTCTGAATAATTAAGTCTCTGCATTAAGTTTTCCAATTCCTGATCCGGAGATAAAATTTCTGAATAACTGCCTTCTTCCATTTCTTGAAGATTGTTTTGTAATTCATGCAGAATTTCTCTTTGTTCTGTTGGATCAGCGCCTTGAAACCGCTCTATCGTTTGTGCTCTTAACTCTTCTGAATAACCAAGTTCTTCTATTAACCGATTCATTATAGTATAATTTTCTATTTTTTTCTCTAATTCAGAAAGAATTAAAATTCGTTCTTCCAAATTGGTTCCATAATACTGATTTAAAGCTGTTTCGATATCAAAATCAGGATTTAAACTTCTCATTTGTTCAAGTTGATCTTGATAATATGCATCATTTTGAAGAGATTGATTTAATTTAAAAACAAGTTCATCTTGTTCATATATACCAACGCTTTGATAATGCTCTATAAGGCTACGAGATTCATCAGGTGACAGTTTTAGTTTTTCAAGTAAAGTCTTAACAATATTTTCTTCTTCAGAACCTTCCGCAGCAAGTGGGATATTATCCGACATTCTTTCAACACGCTGAATATTCTGGTTAATCCGTTCAATAACTTCATCTCTTCTTTCCAAATCTGATTGTTGATACTCTTCTATTAAAGATTGACGAAAATCATGAGTATAATTTACCTTCTCAAGCAGATTTTTAAAGGTTTCATTTTGTTGTATTTCCTTTAATAAATTTCCAACCATTTGACCTCGTTGAAAAGAGGTTGAACGATAATAGGAATTCATAATATTTTGCATTTCTTCAGAACTTAAATTTAGTTTTTGAAGCGTTTCCCTATAATACTGATCTCGCGTTAATTCCAGCTCCATATTTCTAAACATGATCTCCTGATCTTCCTTGCTTGCTTGATCAAACCAATCAAAAAATTCCTGGTTTTTTAAAGCTCCATATCTAAGTCGATCATAGCCATTTCTAAAGTTTAAACGTGCTGAAATATTCTGAATAAATTCATTTTGAATTGATTCTTCTATTATTTCTTCACCTGTTGATTCTGAAACTTGCTCTTTTAAATCAGTGATTATTTCTCCTTGCTGAGTTATATCAAAACCCTTAAATTTTTCTATCAAAGCATTAATTTCTTCTGGTGATTTACCTGCTTTCGTGTAAAGATCTCGAACCGTATCTGATCGATAGATTTCTATCTTTGCTATGATTTCTTTCTGAGTAAGAGTATTTGCCTTTTTAAAAGATTGTATAATTTGAGAGGATTGCGTTTGATCAGAAATAGTATTTTGTACGATTGATTCAAAATTACTAATCTTGTTTGAAAGTTCTTGTGTTTCTGCTAACAAAGAAAATCTGGTTTCAAAATCTCCATAAAAAAAATCTGAATAAAGAACCGTTCTGTCTTGTATTGTATAGTGCAGCGATTGAAGCAAATGATAATAGGCATCATTTTCTATTCTTGTAGAGATAATATCAGCAATTAGATTTGCCTTTTGAATTGAGTTTGCTTGTCCAAATTTATTCATTAAAACTTCACTTTGGGCTTCTAAAACATTATTCTCATCTAGTAAAGACTGGTAATATTGTTCAGGATTTCTTACAACACCATCCAAATCAAGAAGCGTTCCTTTTGGAAATCGAACAGTTTTTCCATTTAGCGCAGGAGAAAGTTCTGCTTCTGGCATATTTTTTCCTGCCTCTATCGTATTCCTTATTATCTCTTCTGTCTGTTCTTCGGGTGATAGTGTTTTAGAATTCTCAGATATAGCATCATAAACGACAGGTCTGGTCGTTTTTGGAATTGCGCCTGTTTCTGGCGTTGGCATTTCAGAAGCTTTAGATACAGCGTCATAAGCTGGTGGCAAATCATATTCATAACTTTCAGGAATAATTCTTTTTAATCCTGTAATAAGTCTAATTTGTTCCTCTGGCGTTAGAGATCTAAAAGATTCTAATGTTGCATGATGGTTTTCATTCGTTTCTTCAAACCAGTCAATTAATCGTTCATATTGTTGTTCAAGAGGCAAATCTGGTCTTAATTTCGGTTCTAAATATGCTGAAAACATGCCTTTATCATTCATTGATGAAGAGATTGAAGCACTACCCTCCGATAGAGGTGTTCTGATACTCTCTTCATAAGAAGGTAGTTTTTCACTAGAAGGCATTAATCCCATACTCTCTTCATAAGAAGGAGGCGTTTCACTAAAAGGTATTAATCCCATATTATCTTCATAAAAAGGAGGGGTTTTTGGTAATTCTCCAGGATAAGAATACCCAACCGCTCCATATCCATCCCCAGAATACCCAACCGCTCCATACTCATCTCCAGAATACCCAACCGCTCCATATCCATCCCCAGAATACCCAACCGCTCCATACTCATCTCCAGAATACCCAACCGCTCCATCTGGCTCAGTATTTGAAGGATTTACTCTAATATTTTCAGTATGATCAGGAGTAAGATCATCACTTTTAACAAGATGGTTCTGTTTAATTTCAAGATCCTGAATAGGTCTATTCTCTAACTGGATTCTGTTTTCTTCAGGAATTTCTTCTTTCAGAATTTCTTTTTTACTTTCTTTTGATGGATTGGGTGTCTCAACTGAAATAGAGTTGTTTTCAGACACGTTTTGTTGAGTATTTATTCCATCATTATTTACTTTTTCTAAAGGTTTCGTTTCTAGATCATTATTTTCTTCTGTAAGATCTGGAGGAAGAGAATCTGTATCTAGCATATTTGGATCATTGTTTTTTTCTGTCACAGAGTTTGAATCTGTAGCAATAGTTGAAGTTTCTAACGATACCTCTTCTGAAATAGAATCGTCTGCTTTTGCTTCTATATTTTGATCATTTATACTTTGATTGCTTGTTTTTG
>CBCYMI010000021.1:0-6407 GCA_965183855.1 Maricaulaceae bacterium
GATCCTTCAAAACCAACACGAACAAACCCATTACCTAAAGCATATACAATAACACAAACAGAGCTTAATAAAATAGAAAAAAAACTTACAAACTTTCCAGAAATGAAAGCTGTAAGATCGGCAATCAAAACTCTTAATAATCAAATTATTGACCAGGTCTTTCCTATGTCTTCAACCAACCCTGAAAATGTTAAGCGAGTAGAAAAGATTATTTCTAAAAAAGACTGGAATTATTTATTTCCCAAACGAGCTCCTCAATATACATACCGTCACTTTCTACAAGCAATTGCCAAATTTCCTGCTTTTTGTGGAACCTATAAAGATGGTAGAGATTCTCAAAAAATCTGTAGGAAATCTCTTGCAACCATGTTTGCACACTTTACACAAGAAACAGGAGGACATACAGCACATTGGGAGGTTCCTGAATGGCGCCAAGGACTCGTTCATGTCCGAGAAATGGGATGGACAGAAAAAATGCGTGGAGGATATAATGGAGAATGTAATCCTAAAATATGGCAAGGGCAAACTTGGCCATGCGGTAAATTTAAAAATGGGGATTATAAATCCTATTTTGGTCGTGGCGCAAAGCAATTAAATTATAATTATGGCCCTTTTTCCGATGCAATATTTGGTACAGTACATACCTTATTAAAAAAACCAGAAATGGTTGCAGACACATGGTTAAATCTAGCATCCGCAATTTTCTTTTTTATATATCCTCAACCACCAAAACCAAGCATGCTTCATGTTATTGATGGAACATGGAAACCAAATCAAACTGATCTCAAAAATGGGTTAAAAAAAGGATTTGGCGTAACAACACAAATTATTAATGGTGGAGTAGAATGTGGTGGTCGTGTGGAAATTGCTCAATCCTTAAACCGTATTAAATATTATAAACACTTTGTAAAACATCTAGACGTTTCAATTGCTGATAACGAGATTTTAGGATGTAAGAGTATGAAACAATTTGATGCGTCTGGTCAAGGCGCACTTAATATATATTGGGAAAAAGACTGGAGCTGGTCAGCAAATTTACCCGATGGAAAAGCCTATTCTTGTAAACTGGTTGGATATCAAACCCCCTTTTCGGCTTTTAAAAAAGGAGATTATACAAAATGTGTTCAAAAACATTTTCCAGATATTAAAATTCTTCATCAATAAATCTTTAAACTCTGTTGAAAACTATTATTATTTAATACTCTATATCTTTTTAAGAAGGTTATACCGTCTTCTATCAGAGGTTTTTTATTTAATAACTCAGATATAATCTATCCTTTCTGATATATTAAAAAAACAAGATTGACTTAAATGAGATAGGTTTTTTTTATTTTTTGGGCATATTTACGTGCTCATTTAAATTCTCCAGGTTGAACCTAAATTCACCCTCTTTCAAGAATAAATGAATGTTCTTTTGAAATATCGTTATCTTTGTGTAAATCACGCTTTGCATGTTTCAACAACTGCTAAATCCCATTGAATATGACACTGTTATGATCTTTCTTATCCGTAAATCATTATTGATTTTCATCGTGGTGAAATGCCGACATATCTTATATGTTCGCAAACTATTCGTATACACAAAAAACCTGGATTCTTATCTCTTATGACAGGAATAAAATATATTGCTGAAAATATTTGCAATCAGTTTTGTATAGATTTTTCATCATGGTTTCACAAGATAAAGACAGTGTATTTTGATGGAATAACTCTTCTTGTATAGTGTTTTCCATCACAGTTTAACACGTTAGAGATCGCCAGCTTTGCCATGATTAATGTCTGCCAACACAAGATTTGTTCCCTCCAGTCTCACCTAAATAGGGATTTTATCTTCAAGTTTAAAGGCTGTTATTTCTCAAATCTTATGGTAAAAAAGCATTTCCGAGTAATACTTTGTTTTTCCTAAATCACATGCAAGTTTCACTGTTACACTAGCAATAAACAGCTTAACTTAAGCTAGATTGCTTGTAAGCACTTCCTTTGCAACGCCTTCTTGTCATACAATAAAGCTAATATTTTTGGATAATCCAGATCTACCCCAAAAAATAATATCAACATAATTATCCTCTTTTAGTAAATAATAATGTGCTAACTTCCCTCTATATTAGAATTATAATTTCCCATATATAACTCTCATTAAAAACGCACTTCTTTATTTACAATTTTATACGCTTTCGAAAAAAACGACTAAAGCCAAGCCTTTCTCAATTTATTTAAAGACGTTTTTATATTTCTATCTAATAAAGGACGAACTGAAAATTTAAATATAGAGCTAGAGTTTAGAATATTATTAACACCCTAGTTTTTAATGGTTTGAGTTTAATAAGAAGCAAAAACGTCAATTACTATCCTGAACGTTAAATGATATTTACCTTGTAAAACAAGCTAATGTCTTACATAGTAAGCTTAAACGAAAAAAATGAATGATTTCTATCATAATATTTATTAACCCAACCGCTAAACAAAAGAGATCTATGATGATTAATTTCATATCATTAAAAACAATATTACTCGATTTGGGTCTTATAACCAGAAAGAAAATTCTTGATATCCAAAAGCATGGCTTAAAAGTACAACAAAAGTCAGATGCTAGTTTGGTAACAAATGCTGATATAGAATGCGAATCAATTATTTTAAAAACTCTGGAAAAAGTTTATCCTAATATTCCCATTATAAGTGAGGAATTGGTTTCAAATAAAATTATTCCAGACTATCAAGATTATTTTTTTTGTGTTGATCCGATAGATGGAACCCATAATTATATTAAACAAAAATCCAGTTTTACAATTAATATCGCACTCATTCATAAAACTATTCCAATAGCAGGAATGATTTGTGCCCCAGCTTTAAATAAAATTTATTATGGCGATTTAAAACAAGGAGCTAGCCTATATTTTATTAAGAATCATAATCTTGACAAGAAACATCAATTAAATGTTAGAAAACCAGATCAGAATAATCTTGAAGCTGTGGTTAGTCTTTTTCGAAAATCAAGTCAACTAACAACATATTTAAAAAAGTTAGGTGTAAAAAAAATTACCCCTGTTGGATCTTCCCTAAAATTCTGTTTACTTGCTGAAGGAAAAGCAGATATTTATGCAAGGCTGGATTCAATCATGGAGTGGGATATTGCAGCAGGAGACGCTATTTTAAGAGCAGCTGGAGGAATAACATTAGAAATGAACCATTCTCCCATTCACTATGGTATATATAATCCAAATTTTAAAACTCCTGGTTTTATTGCCAAAGCGCGAGAACCATCCATTCATCTAAACGACGTTCAAATTTGATGTGTGTTGTAATTTGAACAATCTATATTCTCTTAGAAATAAAAACATAAGAAAACCAAATTCCTAAGATGTATTATCTGAAATGGGATGAGAAAGAAATAAGGTGCATAAACTGATAGAACAGCTTGTTGCGAATATAATTGCAGATTATACTACAATCAAACAGATTGGTATAAATCTAAGAGATCAGCTTATGCCTTTTAAGGATTTTGTAAAAGAATTGCCTTATCTCCTAATGTTTTGGATCATATTCTAAAAAGATGATATTCATCATATCAAAGCATGACGAAAGCTCATAACAGTTTCGGAGAAAAAATTAATGTGATGAGAGGTGTTTTAGAAGTGTTTGAAATACGCGCTATGCAAAAATATGACAGGAAAAAGGGTGTTTTTGGTTAGGGTGTATCCGAAAAGGGAGGCTGGATATGCTTCCAGTCAGATATTATATGTCTCCTGTTCTTATAACTCAAACTGATCGGCTCATCCCTATGCGCTATATATAAGCCATCATGCCCTTTATTGAACACAATATAATTTAGGATCACATTATTTATAAAGAGTTTATACAGAGTTTATAAAGATTGCTTGGATATCATGCGTTGGATCCAAGCGGTTTTAAGCATGTTTTGTCAAAGCCTCAACGCGGTTTGCAGAAAAAATAAATTATATGAGTGAAGTTAAAACCTTTTGGAACCAAAGAAAATACCACAAATACAAAGTGTAAGGATGTCGCCTAAAGCATATCTTTTGAAGGAATGTGCCAGCAGTTCAACTGACCTAAAACCAAAAGAAAATAAACAGAAAATTAAAATATCTATTAATTAAATAAAACGGCTCCTTTATTATTCTAATAGCCAAGCAATATAATTGGTTATTTAAGATGATATAATAGGAGATTGTTTTTTTGAGAATTGTATTTCACAGAGCCTTGCATATATCCCTTTTTGTTTAATTAGACTTTGATGTGTTCCTTGCTCTTTTACAGCTCCCTGGTCAAGAACATAAATCCAGTCGGCAGCTTGTACTGTTGATAATCGGTGTGCGATAACCAGAACGGTTTTTTCTTTTGCCAATTTTTTTAATTCTGTTTGAATATAATGTTCAGATTCTGCATCTAAGGCGCTTGTTACTTCATCTAATAATAAAATTGGACTTTTTCTTAGAATTGCTCTTGCAAGTGCAATTCTTTGTTTTTGTCCCCCTGAAAGCTTCTCTCCTGATTCTCCCGAGAATGTTTGATAATGCTCAGGCATATCCGTAATGAAGGAATGGGCTGCTGCTGATTTTGCAGCCATTTCTATTTCAGAAAATTCAGCATTTAATCTTCCAAGTTTAATATTGGTTGAGATGGATTCATTAAATAAGATAATATCTTGACTGACATGTGCGATCTTGTCTCTAAGAGCATTCAATGTGATATGTTTTATATCCTGTCCATCGATTAGAATTTGTCCTGAATCAGGATCGTAAAGACGCAAAATCAAATTCATGAGAGTTGTTTTTCCTGCTCCTGAAGCGCCAACAATTGCAGTTATTTTTTTAGGTTGTATATCAAGATTAAGATTCGCTAACACGGTTTGATCTTTGGAATAGGTAAAACTTACATTTTTAAACTGGATATGTCCTGATTTAATCTGTACAGGCTGGACATGAATAGGATCTTTAATTTTTGGATCTTCATCCAGCAGATTAAAAATTCGAGAAAGAGCGGCAAGCCCCTCTTGAATAACGTTATTTAAAGTACCAAGAGCTCTGACAGAGCCTGCCCCTAATGCAATCGCTGTCAAGACGGTAGCAAAGTTTCCATAGGAGGTCGCGCCAGTACTGGTTCTCCATACACCAAATGTTAGGATGCCAACAATTGCAATACTGGTTAAGGCCTCTAAAATAGGATCCACTCCTGCATGTAATGAAACGAGTTTTAATAAATGTTTTTTTCTTTTTTCAAACGCGTTTCCAGCACGATTTTGCTCATAATTTTGTAAATTATAGCTTCTTATAAAGCGTGCCGCTTTAAAGCTTTCTGTTAGGAAGGCTGTAATTTTCCCCAAATATTGTTGTGTGTCGGAAGATTCTCTGCGAAGCATACGACTGATTTTAATGATTGGAAAAAATGCAATTGGATAAACAACAAGAACAATCAGCGTTAACATCCAGTCCATATAAAGCATTAAGGCAATTAGTCCAAGAATTGTCAAACTATCTCTTGCAAGGTTATTAATGCTTCTTAGCAGGGCTTGCGATACTAGGTTGACATCATTCATAAATCGTGAAACCAGACTACCAGTATTTTCAATCTGAAAGCGGACATAATCTGCTTTTAGCAAATGGTAGAACATTGTTTTTTGGAGGTCTCGTACAATTGAAAGAGCAATGGCGTTTGCAGAAAGAGTTTGCAAATATAATGCGATAGCACGCGTGAACCCTGCCAGAATAATAAGCCCTGAAATAGACAGAACAAATTTTATTATTTTTTGAGTAGCACTTGATTGTGTGTCTTTTCCTAAATTACCTAAATAATCAACTACAAATCCAATAAGAGCGGAATATCCTGCTGCGGTTGCAGCAACAAGAGCGCTTAAAGCAAGCGTAATAAGTAGTCTTTTCCAATATTTGATAATAAACTGATTCCAAAAACGCCTTATTAATGCATATTGCTCATTTTTATTAAGCTTTTTTGGCTTTGAGACAAGGGGGGTGTTTTTATGATTCTTTTGTGAATATGACAAATTAAA
Source organism: Maricaulaceae bacterium (assembly GCA_965183855.1). Lineage (GTDB taxonomy): Bacteria > Pseudomonadota > Alphaproteobacteria > Caulobacterales > Maricaulaceae > CBCYMI01. The sequence goes on from CBCYMI010000021.1 coordinate 6,026, forward strand.
ACTCTCCTCGTTTAATTATTGTTATATTTATACATGGATCAAGTTGGAAGCCTATGACGGTGATATCTTTTAATTTGGAAGTTTTATATTCTCAACCTTTGTATTTTTGGCAAAATAAATCATTATGATATGTCCGATGATACTCAAAAAATCTTTTCTAAATAATATATTGACTGATTGTAATCATTTCTTTATTTGCCTTTGTTAAAGCACTGTTCTTAGACCGTCTGGATGGGGATTATAAAAGAATAAACATCATCTTGTTTTAAATATGAACAAGCCATCATTCATAGGATTAATGTCATGGGTTATTCATGTGTGTTAAGTGGATCTAATAATTTATGCGCATGAATAATGAAATAGCGCATATGTGCGTTATCAA
>CBCYMI010000022.1:0-86593 GCA_965183855.1 Maricaulaceae bacterium
CTCATCTTCCTTCTTTGTGAGCATATTCAAAAATTGTGTAGGAAACTGAATCTCTCCTATTGAAATCATTTGTTCATCTATTCGAATATTCAAAACCCGATTTTGACCCTCTTCTTTTGATAATTTATAAAAACTTTCATATAAAAAATCTGATATATATAAATTTGTTCTTGGAACAAGATTATCTAGAAAATCCTTAAATACTGCCTTTTCTCCATTTAACTGAATAACAAAATCCAGGGCATGATTATCTATATTTCCTTCAAAACTTAAAAAAGCGGTCTCATTAAAAAAAATCGTTATATTCTGAATCTCCAATTTACCAATCTGCTCTTTCCATTTTTGGATTTGATCAACCAGATTTTTAATGATTTGATGATCAAATTTAATCTCTCCGTTAAAAAAATTATCTGTTTCATAAACTAAAATATTAAATTTAACTTTATGAATTTCTCCCTCTGCTTCTTGCCCGATTTTTGAAGAATCAAAACAAAGAAATCGAAATTGATCTTCTTTTGATTCTAAGCAGTTTCCCCATTTTAACTGATGAAAGCTTCCTTTAATTATACTATTTTGACGTTCATTTCCTATAGAAAGCCAAGCTTTCTTCATAAAAAAATTAAACGGGATCGTCTCCAATAAACTAGATTTCTTTTCTTTCATTAAAATAGGCAAATCAGGGGTGATTGTCATCATGATTTGGTTAGCTGTAAAATCAATCCTGTTTTTATGCGTTAAATCATTCTTAAGAGAATAATTTATCATAAATTCAGGATTATTAATCTGGAATTGATTCAAAAGAGGATCTTTAAATGGTATTCCTGCACGCAATGTTAAACATTTTAAATTCCAAGCATCTGGTATTAAAGCCTGATTGATAATATGGCATTGTTTAGCCGATAAAAGAATTGGATCATGCATAGAATAAAAATGGGTGTTTTTAACAATAAAATCCACGTTTTCAGATTGGTATAAAAATGGAAACCCTTTAAAACGAAGCTTTTTTGGAAATACTTCCATTTTTTCATCAGACAGGTTGTCAATCATTGTTTGATAATATGTTTCTCTTTCCTTATTTCCAAACCACCAAAATAAAATAAATCCCACAATCAAAACAAACAAACCAAACAAAAGGGCTGAAAAAATATTTTTATACCATTTTTTTTCTTTCATAACGCTATGTATCCAATCTGAAAAAATATCTTTTATTTAAATTCTTATTTACATATCATAAAACAGACATTCAAAGAAATAATGTCTATAAAAAACAACCTAATAATTACTGTAAAAGAAAAGCAAATCTAGCAATGGTTTTGAAGCATTTTATGGACAGCAAAACGAATTAAACAGCTTAATAAACAAGCAGTAAGATTAATTCTCGATAATATGGTTTTTTTCAATATTTTTTGTATCTGGTAAAAGAGCAAGAGAGTGTGTTTCTATTTCTTGCTCCAAAGTCCTCATAAACTCTTTCCTAGAAAGATAAGGTAGAATTGGAGGTAAAATCCTGACGATAATTTGACCAGATTTTTTTGTGATTCCTTTTCGTGGCCAGTATAGCCCCGCATTGTGTGCAATTGGCAAACAACAAGCTCCTAACCCTTGATAAAGAGCATATACACCTGGTTTATATCCTTTATTTTCTCCAGGTGCGACCCTTGTTCCTTCTGGAAAGATTAATATGGAACGTCCCTCTTTTGTTCTTTGTTTCGCAAGATGAAGCATGTTTTTTAAACTACGCATTCCCGCCGAACGGTCAATAACAATGTTTTTAAGTTTAACTGCATACCAACCAAAAACAGGTAAATAACTTAATTCTTTTTTTAAAATAATTGCGAGTCTATTAAAAATTAGCCATGGAATTAAAACATCAACCATGCTATGATGCTTTGATGCTATAAAGAATTCTGTTTTTGGAATATTCTCCAAACCTTCTATTTTAAGCTTTAATCCACACAATATTTCTGCCCCTCCCATAACAAGGCGAAGCCAAAACCTAAATATATAAAGCGCATATTGATATGGAAATAATAAAACAGGAAGGGCACACACCCCAATAATAAACATTGTAGAATACATCCATATAACAAAGATTGTGGATCGAATTTTTTGCATTCTTGCTCCAAAATATTTTTTAAAATAACCCTTTATGTTGCTTTTTATTTACTCGATATATAGTAAATAAACAAGTTTCATTAAGATACCTTCCTATTTTTCATATATTAGATTTAGGATTTTTTTACAAAAAACAGGATGTTTTTAATAAGACAAAAATCTCTGATTAAAGCAATTTAATATCTATTTATTTGGAAAGAACGCAACATACATCAATGAAACCAAATATTTTGTATATTCTTTAATCCAGCGCGTGGAAACCAAATCCTTAAACTCAGGTGCTTTTTTAAAAACAAAAATAGGATAAGGATGCAATGTAATTTCTTTTGAAATATGATGTTTCAAAACCATATAAGCTCTCGGCATATGATAATTGGATGTAACCAAAATAGCAGATTGATAATCATGCTGATTGAGCCAGGTGTTTACTTCAATTCCATTTTCCCATGTGTTTTTCGCAAAATAGCCTAGTTCAACACAACATTCAAATACGGATGGAATTGCATTTAAGTTTCTTTGAATTTCTAAAGGTGAATTTTCTTTATTAACGCCAGAAATAAACAATTTATTTGCTTTTCGCCTGACTAATAGCTGATAGCCTGTTTTAAGACGATATCCACCCTTTCCTGTTACAACGATAATAACATCTGCTGGTATATCTAATGGTTTTAAACGGCTAACATAATACGCATAGGCAAAATACCCTGCCAAATAAAACACAACACAAATCAGTATTGCCAGTCTGACTAAACGAGATAATATTGTCATATGATGAAGTGTAAAAGGAAAAATAGGGATTTGTCCATAAAAAATTATTAGACTCCTTAATTTTAGTATGAAATATTATCAAAATAACGGATGCTATAACTCGTTATGCCTGCATTTTATTTATATTTTAAATCATCTTTCTCAATGTCATAAATGTTGTTCTCCATGCCGTTAAAGCACCAATAATTGCAGAACAAAAAGGAATCAAAAATAAGATTAAAATAAGCTCCACCCTAAATTCAGATGTTGGTAAAAAAATAGGATTTCCTGCTCCAAACACTACCCATAAAACAAAACCAGAAATACCTGCAAATAAACTTCCTGAAAATCCTGCCTTAATCGCAAGTTTAAAAAAATTAAGTGTAAATAAGCTGGAAACAAAGAGATCCTGAGCCCCTGAAAGATGAAGAATATGAATGATATTTCGCCTTGCAACCAGTACAGCCTTTGCTGCAAAACTAATCGCAGCTGCAATCGCACTAATTAAAAGAAATAAACAGATAAACGCCAATGTTTGTAATCCTCTTGCAGCTTGTTTTATTTTTTTTGCCCAATGATTATGATCATCAACAGATGCCTTGATTTTTTTTCTGTTCAAGGCTTCTCTAATTTCCAGGCTACTCGCAGGCTCATACGGATCAAGTCTTATATCTATCATATAGGGCAAAGGTAAATCATCTGGCAAATTATCTTCTCCAAACCAGGGCTTTAACAGAGATTCACTATAGGAGCGAGGCAATACTTCGACCGATTTAATTCCTTTAATCTGCTTTAATACTTTCGAAGCCTCCAGAGCTAATTGATTTCCATCTTCATATTCGTTTGGCTTAATCTGTATTGTCATTGCTCTCGATAAATCCAGTGTCCATTTATCAGCCGCATGCCAGGTAATATATACCAATAAAGCTGCCAGTGATGCTAAAAATGTTAGAATCATAATAACAAAAAACAAAGGACTATCACGATGACGGTCTATAGGTAATAATGGTGGATTCTTAGTTCTTTCATGTCTATCTATCATTTCAAACTCATATCGCTTTCTGCAAAAAACAGCCAACTTCAAATTTCAGTTAATCTTCTCGCAAACCAATTTTTCAGTTTGTTTGTATTATTTAAACTATTTTTATAAAAAATTAATTCTGTCTGACTAAAAAAAACATGAATAACCCCATGATTTAAAATTTTGTATTTTTTCAATTTTATTTGATCGTTTAATTTATTGTTTATTAGCCAGAGATTCATTTCGTCTTTTTATCTATTTTGGTAAATTCAAACGTCACTTTCTTCATCTATATTATTTGAATCAAGATCTTCTAAATAATCCTGAACTGAGGAATACGCCTTTAGATATCCACTTTTTAATGCAAGAATATTTGCTTTTGACTTCTGAGCTAGAGTTAAATCATGTGTTGCGATTAAAATTGTTGTTCCCAATTTATTAAGTTCCATAAATAGGCGCATTAATCTATTCCCTATTTCAGAATCAACATTCCCAGTTGGCTCATCCGCAATTAACAAGGCAGGTTTAGCAACAATTGCTCTTGCAATCGCTACTCTTTGTTGCTCTCCACCAGAAAGAGTTGCTGGGGAAGCATGTAGATATTTTCCTAACCCAACCCAATATAATAATTCTTCTATATCATTTTTATAATCTGATCTTTTTTCACCCCTTACTCTCAGAGGTAGAGCAACATTTTCAAAGACATCCAAATGATTAAGCAATCTAAAATCCTGAAAAACAATTCCTATTTTTCGACGAACTAATATTTTTTGTTTACGGTTAAGATCCCCAAGATGATTGCCAAATAGATTAATATTTCCCCTTGTTGGTGTTAATGCTAAATAAAGTATTTTTAAAAGACTCGTTTTTCCTGCTCCTGAAGACCCTACCAGAAATTGAAATGAACCTTTTTCTAGCATCAAATCAATATCATGAAGCGTTTCTTCATTTTGATGCCCATAACGTAAGCCAACACATTCCAATTTGGCAATAATAGAAGTCTGTTTAGAATTTAGGGATGCTTTTTTCTGAAAAAAAACCATAATTCTCTCTTAAATGATAGGTTATTTTCTATCCTTATCACATAATAAAAAAAGATTGATCATTTTTTTGTTCCGACTAATTTTGTTCCGACTAATATAGAAAATATATGTTTACCTGTTTTACGTACACATATTATCGAACATATACTATTGTGTTATCTAGATCATTTCAAGTTTAGCAAATATATGAGCTCGCAAATATATGATTGTAACCTGCAAAAATTGTTCTACATCCTATAAATTATCTAAAAACAAACTTAAAAAAAATCAGTATATCCTTAAATGTGGGCATTGTCTAAATGAATGGTCTGTTCTAGATCAAAAGAAACCTTTATTATTGGATCGTTCTTACAGACCCTCAAAAAAACCTGGGCCTTTAAGGGCACTTTTTCCATCACAATCTTATCCCAAATCCATCCAGATTGCCAGCTATAGCATGTATGCTTGTTGTCTTGGTCTTGTTTTATTACTCCCTGTTTTATTAACATCTGCTTATTTTTTTCGTTATGAACTGATTCGTTTTCTACCTGGTACAATCAGACTCTATCAAGGATTAAATATTCCACTTTATCAATCTGGTCTTAAATTATCAAATATTGAAATCATACCTGTTTTTAAAACGGACAATATAGAAACGCTCCTAATAAAAGGACAAATTACCAATAAAACCAAGCACCAAGTAAACCTTCCAAGCCTATCAATTGAAATTTTTAAAGTACTGGATGCAAGCTCAAACACCAAACTAACCAATCAAATTCTAAAACAAAGCATGGAAAAAGAACGCATTAAAACAGAATCTTATTTACAAACAATTATGGCACTTAAAAAACAATATATTAACCCTGGAAAAACACTCTATTTTGCGTACCAGTTAAATAAAACCTATTCGGAAGAGACAAAATCCGAGCATGTTAATTTTATTGATTTTTCTGACCAGACCGAGACTTTTCATAAAATGGTCGAATCTGCAGAATCAACGATCATGCGTCTAACTTTCCCTGAATATACAGCATCAAAAAACATACCAATAGAATTAACGCACTCTATCAATGCGTCCAAGCGCATTTTTTTCTTAAAAGAACACAATACATCTCACTCTTTTCATTCTCTTAATGCATTTATTGGCGTTCTAACATTCAAACAATCCGCTGCCAAAGAGATCATACTTAAATCCTGATTGCTTAAAAACTAAAAATTTTAACCTATCTTTTGCATTTAAAAAATAGTAGAATATTCTATATTATTACAAACGAACAATTCGTTTGCCATGAAAATAGTTTGCCATGAAAAATCGATTCGTTTTAACATCCCAGCAAATGCAAGCAATTGATCAATCTGCAATCAACCGTATTGGAAATCCTTTAACTCTCATGCAAAATGCAGGTTATCAGGTTTTTCATCATATAATGGAAAAAATTAAAGAAACAAACATCCAGCCTAAAATATTAATTCTATGCGGTACTGGGAATAATGGTGGAGATGGCTTGATTGCAGCACAACATCTGATTAATTATCCAATCTCGACACAAATCCTCATCCCAGAAAATCCAAAACCAAACCCAATGATAAAAAGCATATATGAAAAAATCCCTAAACAACAGATTAAACATAATCCCTCAGAAATAAATTGGGATCAATATTCCATCATTATAGACGCCATGTTTGGAACAGGACTTGATAGAAATATTCAAGGTTTTTTTGCACAATTAGTAACATTATCAAATCAAACAAACGCTTTGAAAGTCTCAATAGATCTACCAACAGGTATTCATGCAAATACTGGAAAAATCATGGGAATTGCTTTTAAAGCAGATGATACGATTACTTTTTTTGCACCTAAAATCGGTCATTATATACACCCTGGAAAACAATTCTGTGGTCAAATATTTACCACAGATATTGGGATACAAAAAATAGATTGTGACATGACCCAAATTAACTATTTTCTTAATCATCCTGATAATTGGCAAGAGACCTTCATTTCACCTAAAATGAACCAGCATAAATATCATAGAGGACACTGCTTGGTCATCGGCGCACATTCTGATTATATCGGAGCAAGCAAGCTTACAGCACTTGCAGCTTTACGCTCTGGCAGTGGTCTTGTTTCTATCTTAGCGAACCAAAAGACCGCTTTTATCTATAAAATCTGGGCAAGCTCTGTTATGATAAAATCATATCGAACAAGAGCGACATTTAAACACCATATTTCTCATCCAAAAATCAATGTCCTTATCCACGGAATGGGAAGCAAGCCAAATGGTCAAAATAGAAAACATACATTAGATATTCTAAAAACAAAAAAAACATGTGTTATCGATGCAAACGCACTTTCATGCTTTGAAGGAAAGTTTAAGAAAATAAAGCCATATTTACATCAACAGGCTATTCTGACACCACATATCAAAGAATTTGAACGCTTGTTTTCAAATCATATTGACTTCACAAAAGGTAAATTAGACCAAGCCCTTAACGCAGCCAAGCGATCGGGAAGTATCATTGTTTTAAAAGGCAATGATACGATTATCGCTCATCCATCTGGAAAAGCCTATATTAATTATATAGCTCCAAACACGCTTGCAACAGCAGGAAGCGGAGATGTGCTCGCAGGTATGATTGGTGCACAATTAGCCAATCATTACGATCCTTTCCAAGCTGCAAGCCGAGCTGTATGGCAACACTCCAAAGCTGCGAGACACTATAGATCTGGTATGATCGCAGATGATCTGATCTCTGCCTTACTTGAAAAAAATATTTCGGACCCAAATGAAGAGTTTCTGTAAAATACATTGTTCAAAAGCAATGGTTTGACTTCATGGTATAAAACCAAAGAAAACTCTTTAAAGCGCTTAATCTTAAATGATATGCTTTAGAATTTAAGATTAAGCTGTGCCGAAAGAGCACCATAATTTAAACGTTCTCGTCCAATCGTATGACTTAATCCCAAATATAGGCAGGAAGCAGAGCTCACCTTAACACTAAAACCACCTGAAATATCGCCCCAATATTTATTATCTGATAAATTACCGCCAGCATAACTAATCAAACGACTATCAGGTGCTGATATCAAAGATGACCTAACAACATCTACTCCAGAGTTTGCAAATTCATAAACGAGACTTATTCGTCCATAAGGAACCAAGCGAATCATTTTATGATGCTTTAAAGAAATTTTATATTCCTGGAATCTGGAAAGACCAAATTCTAGCTGAGAAGAAGATAAATCTCTTCCCTCAAAACACTGCGCAATTGCCCCTCCTTGCTCACTATAACGATCCAAATTTGCCTGAATATAGCGTATTGCGGCAAAAGGAGTAATGACTGTATTAATATAATTTCATATTATATCCAAACTCTGCTCCCATCAGATAACGTGTTGCTTCTGGAGAAGCTGTTGCTGTAAAAGCTAAAGAACCTATACTAATACGACGTTCTGTTTTTTCCTTAATCTTACCGAGACCTGAATACGCATCAGCATAATAATTATCCCAGACATAACTTCCGTAAACCGTAAGACCATAACTCTTTGCTGAAAGAGAACCTATTGCTAAAGAAGTGTTTCCACCTCCTTTTGAATAATCAAGAGCAATTCCAAAAATACCATAATAACTTGATATATCTTGATCTTTCCCAACATAAGTTTCTGATTTTCCATAAATATAACCACCTGTTAAATACACATTCCAGCCATGTTTTATAGAATCTTGAACTCTTGCTCCTAACTGAGCAAGACTTGCTTTTTTACCAGAATCTTTTTGACCTTTGGAAGATTTTCCTTGTTCCTTTGAGGATATATTTCTTACTTCTGCCTAAGTTTCCAAAGCAGATGCAGCAGCAGAAAAACCTGCAAAAACACCAGAAGATGCGGTTCTGATTCCTATTGTTGAAATAGAATCTTCAGAAACAGGACGAAACCCTGTCAGTCTCATACCCATTACCCCATTTCGAATATCTCGCATTCTTTGAGTATATTGATACGTAATCTGATCAATTTGTGTTTTTGCCATCTGATCTGTCGAATAGGCTTGACAAGGATGAATTTGCTCAATCACAGTTTTTAATTAACTGGGAGACAATCTATTAAGTGCTTTAATTAAAGCCTCATCTGAAGCATTGAATGGACTTTGTGACTGACCTCCATTAATGTAAACAGATTGAAGGCTAGTTAATGATTCTGCAAGTTCAATAATGCTATTTTTAGCATTACCTGTTTGAGCATATGCTCCAAGCTGGGTAATATAATCATGGATTTCAACTTTAAGACTAACCACATTATTACCTGTTGTTACTTCTCCATAATAAGAACCAATCAATCCTTCAACATCAGAATAATTACCGACAACACCACCAAAATAATTCGCTATGATATATTCCTTGCTTTTTTCAAAATCATATACATCTTCAGATAATGCATTTAACATTAGATGACCATTTAGAGAAAGCATTTTAGTAACATCAACCCGATCATTTTTAGCTCCAGAAAGGTTAACAAAATGTACGGATTTAGATGATAAAATCAAGTCTCCATCAATTGTCAAAATACCAATCTCTTTATTACTCCCAGGAGATAGCACACCTCCAATCACATAAACGGATGGTGCCTTAATATTATGACCTGATCCAGAAAGCAGCCCTGTCATCATAGTTACTTCACACGTTCGTAACTGCCCATTAATATGAAGTTGTCCTGCCTGTGAGACGGTATATATCAATATTAACAAGCATATTTCCATCTGACCTGATGTTTAAGCTCGCTTTTGGGTTTCTTAATTTTAACCTATCAATTTCAACATCTCCAGAAAGACTAACTTTCCCTTCCTGGTTAAGCCAAACTTCATAGAATTTTGCGAGGCTTCTCTGGCTGGTATCTTCATTACCATAATCATTATTTGGAATAAAATTTTCTGAAATCGTTTTATCCGTCAAATACACAATTGAAGGAGAGGTTTGGTCAACATTCTTGACTCTGTCTGAATGTAAAGAATTGATATTACCAAAACTCGCAGCACTTGTACCCGTCATATCCTTTTCAGGAATCCCATTTTTAAGCTGTCTTGTTTTATCCTCATACAGAAATCCTGGATCCAGAAATTGGCGCCAAACCGTTTTATCCGCCCACTCTCCATCTCCGCCTTTCCACTCTACATATTTATATGGATTATTTTCAGCAAGCCAATTTGCATAAATAAAAAGAGGGGTATGCATACTAAAATCTTCATATCCAGTGTTTCTATAACCAGGATCACAACATAATACTCCTGCAATAACAAGCGTTTGATATTTTTGATCAATCATTAAAGGACCACCAGAATCCCCAGAAGCAGTAACAACCTCTCGATCTACAGCCCCCTGACCTGTAATTCCTTTAGATCCTGGGGATGCTGGATCATCAAAATCCGATATATAAAAATAATCTGTGTTTTCTCTGTCTATTTCAAAATGTGTATAATAAACAACATCATAAAAACCTGTTAAGGCATCAACCATATTCTCCCCAATATGTCTTTTAAAGGTAGATTGAAGCGCATCATTTCCATCTTCATCTTTTATATTTTGATATGCTTCTCCTATTTTTCCATAGTCGATTAAGCTTACATGAGTTGGTTCTGTTAATCTTGACATTAAAAGGGAATACGTTGGAATGCTCTTATCCAAAACAGGTTTTTCAAGCGCAAAAAATGTAACATCATATGAGTCATTTTCTTGATAGACGGGATGGGCAACAGCATTTAAAATACTATATGCTTTTTCGCTTTCTATACTATGCCTAACACCATTCTCATCCCAGCCATAATACTATTCCAGTAATCCTGGACGTGAATCTATCCCAAAAGAAATTGCCGCCGTAAATCTCTGAGTTAATCCAATCCTATTATCTGTACAATGAGCCACCGTAATCACCGTTCTTGGATTGATCAAAAAACCTGTACGGGAAAAACCTCTCCTATTATTCACCGAAACAAAAATCTTTCCCACTCCAGCCCATTTATTCTGATTATCAATATAATCTTCATGATTTTCACCGTCTGCAACAATAATGACACTTGCAGAGGAAAATGTGAGGAGGCTTACGATTGTTAATAAATATTTAAAAATAGATGAAAATAGATGAAAATAGATGAGAATTAAATGTTTTTAAACAAAAAAAAATGAACCTCTCACACGTTTTACAAAAAAACCATAAAAATCTTTGATGAATTTAAAACATACCAACACACACATCTCTCTTGTCTTTTAAATTCAGCATTTTAAATTAACTATTTATTAAAAATAAATATAATGATTTGATTTTAAAATCAAATTGTTTTCGTTCTAAATACGGTATGTCTGCTTTTTTGTTTTCTTTGAATTTAATTCTAATCCTCTCCTGAAATATTATTTCTTCCAAAAACCAGAATTTAAGAATATAAAAATTGCAGGAATTTCAGAAATTACAAAAGTGTATTCTAATACTTCTTTAAATTTACAAAAAAAGAAGATATATAAAAGATAAGCTCTGCTGGATTGGTTTTTGGGTTTGGAAGCATGCCTAAAAATTTATAATAAATTAACAAGCAGCATATAATTATGGCTATTTCTTACGCTTAAACAGGGTATAGAAAAAAATTTATCGGATAAAAATTTTAAAACCAGTATGATAATACTTAAAAAATAGAAACGTAAAGAAATGAAACCAAGTCTTTATAAAAAAAACAAGTCAAATGTGAATCCCATCATAGAAGATTTAAATTCACAAGCACCAAGTGAAGTGGTTAGTTTTGGATGTCGTCTGAATGCTTATGAAGCAGATATTATAAAACAAAAAGCAAATGACCAACAGCTTAAAAATACGTTCATTATTAATACGTGTGCTGTAACAGGAGAAGCTGTCAAAGAAGCCAAACGTATGATTAGAAAACTATATCGAGATCATCCTAGAAAAAAGATTATTGTCACAGGATGTGCCGCTCAAATCAATCCAGACTCTTTTGTAAACATGCCTGAAGTGTCCTGTGTTATTGGCAATCATGATAAGCTTAAATCCTCAACATATGACCTTAAGCAGATCCAGATAAATCAGAAAAACAGAGTTCGAGATATTCTCAACATTACAGAAATCTCTCATGAAATACCAATCAATCAACCCCGTGCAAGAGCCTATGTACAAATTCAAAATGGCTGCGATCATCGATGTACGTTTTGCATTATTCCATATGGACGAGGGCCTTCGCGCTCTGTTCCAGCAGGAGAAATTGTTAGACAAATCAATCTGCTTGTAAATAGAGGGTATAAAGAAATTATTCTATCTGGAATTGATCTCTCTTCCTGGGGACAAGATTTACCAGGAATCCCTGTATTGGGAGATTTGGTAAGAAGAATTTTAAAACTAATACCAGATTTAAAACGTCTAAGATTATCTTCTATTGATGCTGCAGAAATAGACCCTGTTTTGTTTGACCTGTTTGCAAATGAAAAAAGACTAATGCCTTACCTGCATTTATCATTACAGGCAGGAGATAATTTAATCTTAAAACGAATGAAACGAAGACATTTAAGAGAAGATGCAATCAAGCTCTGCCAAAATTTAAGAAAGATCCGACCAGATATAAGCTTTGGAGCAGATTTAATTGCAGGTTTTCCAACAGAAACAGAAACGCATTTTCAGAACTCTCTTGCTCTGATTGATGAATGTGGATTACAATTCTTACATGTTTTCCCGTATTCTATTAGAGAAGGAACACCTGCTGCAAGAATGCCACAAAATCCAAAATCCATTATCAAGGAACGTGCTTTTCTTTTAAGAGAAAAAGGAAGAGATATGTGTTTGAAGCATTTTAAAACCTATCTTGGAAAAACCATCTCACTACTTCTGGAAAAAGAAAATTTCGGGCGTGCAGAAGATTTCTCCCCCGTCAAAATATCAACAGAAAAAATACTAAAAAAGGGAGAGCTCTATCAAGCAAAAATAACTGGATATACAGAAAAAAACCTGATCGCAGAAATTATATTATAACCATTCTAAATAAACCTGTTTCTAGAAAATAAAACAGACCCTACCCCCCTTTAAAAAAGACCTGCAACCCAAATAAACTGAAAGACAAAAAATGACTAATCAAAAAAATCCCTCTTAAACAAGAGATTGTTTCGCTCGATCTGTCAATGTCTTAAACACATCTGGATGGTGAATAGCCAAGTCTGAAAGAACCTTGCGGTCTAAGTTAATATTCGATTTGCTTAAACCAGAAATAAAACTTGAATACGTCATCCCGTGCAATCTGGCAGCTGCATTAATCCGAATAATCCATAAACTTCTAAACTGACGCTTCTTAAGCTTGCGACCCATATAAGCATATTGACCCGCTTTCAATACAGCGTCCCGTGCAACCTTATATGTGTTCTTCCTGCGGCCATAATAGCCTTTAGCCTGATCTATAACCTTCTTATGTGAGGCATGCTTCGTAACCCCGCGCTTAACTCGTGACATCACACAACTCCTTTCATCAATTCCAAAATAAACCTATTTCCTACCATAAGGTAAATACTGCTTCACAATATCAGCATCCGATGAGCATAAATATAGCCTGGAACGCTTTTGACGAATTTGTTTCGGTGTCCGCTTGATTAGATTATGACGCTTCCCAGAATGATTCGCTTTAACCTTCCCAGAAGCCGTAAGAGAAAAACGTTTCTTAACGCTTGACTTTGTCTTTAATTTTGGCATTTCATATTCTCCATTATATAAAAATCTTCAAATCTGAAAAACAGATTTCAAAATCATCTTCTTTTCATAGCCAGTAGGCATGCCAGTTCAAAAAAGCCCAGCTGACTCTATTAAATGATCCTTCTTATACGGTTTTTTTATGATTAAGCAAGTAAAACATGCAATTTAATAATTCTTTAAATCTATAAAGAAAAAAGATATAAAAGATAAAAACCCTGCTCATTTGAAAATTACCTTTGAAAAATAGGATACATTTTTGAAAAAGAAAATCAAAAATTGAAAATAATAAAAGACAATAAAATAGCTTAATTTCTGATAAACTGAAACATAACCCTGTTTTGATAAACAAAAACAATTAAACTTAAAAATAAAAAAACATGCTCCTTAAAATAAGGAGAACTTACGGAGAAATATAGTATGATCTGGTTTTTAAAACGAAAGAAGGACAAGCAAGAAGTCCAACCTCAAAAAAAAGACAAAACAGGTTCAAACAAGAAAAAAAAGAATGCTTCAAGCATAACAGATACGCCAAAACTGGGAGTCGATTCAAAGACACAAAAGCTTCCTGTCAACCAAACAGTTCAAAAAGATAAGATGCGCATTACTCCTCCAAAAAATGCTGGTCAAAACAAAATACACAATCAACTTCTGGATAAAACACATACCCCACTAACTGAACAAGAATCTGATCATCATACCTTATATCAAGAGCATTTAGAAAAACCCGAAAATCTTGAGCCCAAAGATAAGAACTTCCAACAACCCGCCACTTCTTTTCCGCAAGCCCCCCCCCTCACCGACAAAAAGGAAATTCGTGAAGAATCAGCACTAGATCAGAAGAAAAACAATTCATTAGAAATTAATCCAGATATTTCAGCCTCCACCTCTCTTGATTTAAAAACAGAGAAAAAAACCAAAGGATTATTTTCAAGACTATCGAAAGGTCTTAACCGATCTACAGAAAAATTAATGCACTCTTTTTCATTAAAAAAACTTGATGAAGAAACACTTGATACACTCGAAGATCTATTAATCAGTGCAGATCTTGGAACAAAAACAGCAACACAAATAAGAGATAAAATCGCAACCCTGAAATTTGAAAAAAATCCAGAGCAGCGGATGATTCAAAAAGCATTATCAGAAACCATTTTTGAACAAGTTCAGCATTATCAACAAGCCTTAATCTTACCACAAAAACAGGATCCAGAAATTATTCTCTTTGTTGGCGTTAACGGGTCTGGAAAAACAACGACAATGGGTAAGCTCGCTATGCATTACAAACAAAAAGGACATAAAATTATGCTGGCAGCAGGAGATACATTTAGATCTGCTGCCATAGAGCAATTATCTATTTGGGGAGAAAGAGCCAATATTCCTGTAATCTCTAAACCCATTGGATCAGATGCAGCTGCACTTGCATATGATGCATATCTGCAAGCAATAAAGGAAAATGCGGATCTGCTTATGATTGACACGGCAGGTAGATTACAAAATAAAAAAACGCTAATGGATGAGCTTGCAAAAATTATTCGCGTTCTTAAAAAAATCAATCCAAAAGCTCCTCATCATGTTTTACTTGTTCTGGATGCAAGTGTTGGACAAAATGCGCATCAGCAAACTTCTATATTCAAAGAAATTGCTCATGTTACGGGATTAATCATGACAAAGCTAGACGGTACTGCAAAAGGAGGCATTCTGGTTTCTGTCTGTGAAAAACAAAAATTGCCTGTTTATTTTATTGGAATCGGGGAAGGAATAGATGATTTAATTCCCTTTAATGCTAAAAATTATGCAAATGCATTAGCTGGATTGTGACGTAACTTTCCAACGCTTTCTTCAACCACCCAATCCCATATTAAAGAGATAAGATCTACAAATCTTTTCTTAATTTTTATTATGCTTGCAAAACATTATCAAGAAATGACAATTCGTGAAATATTACTTACTCATTGCAAAAATTTGTTTCAAAGGATATAAACATAAAATAGATCGTATAATCAATTCTGTCAGCATAAAATCATTTCCAAAATAATACGTTCAAAATAGTGAAACATGCTCTATCTTCCTAATTTCAAATACACACGTTTAATGTATTTAAAATAAACTTGAAAAGTTCTTAAATGTCTAATTGGAAAAACAATAGTAGAATAAAATAAATTGAATTTTTATCTTAACTAAAAAAGATTGACGTCAATGATTTCTCACTTTAGAATTAGAGTTTCTATAAAAAAAATGTGTGTCTAAAAAATGTCTAAAACAAACCTTTCATCTGGTAAAAACTCCAATCCACACCCCTCCAAAATTAAAGCATTAAAATCATGGGAAAAATTATTAATCGATATAGGTCCTATCGCGGTCTTCATGATTGGTTATAATATACTGAAAAAATACATTCCAGATGAAGCATTATTTATGGCAACAGGGCTGTTAATGATTACAACCGTGCTTGCTGTATTTTATTCCTGGATCAGAACAAAAAAACTGGCAATGATGCCGTTAATTACGGGCATTTTTGTTGTTCTTCTTGGAGGATTAACCTTGATTTTTCACAAAAGTGTTTTTATCAAGATGAAACCTACTTTTATATATTTGTTTCTTGCCCTTTTTATCCTAGGCTCTCTTTTATTAAAACGGAACGCAATTAAATTCCTTCTAAACAAGCAAATCCGCCTAAAAGAAAAAGCATGGAATCCATTAGCTTATAGCTGGATAATATGGTTTTTCATGCTTGCTATTTTAAATGAGTTTGTCTGGCGAAATTTCACAGAAAGCCAATGGGTTAATTTTAAATTCTGGATTGTTATCCCTTTGAGTTTTTTATTTACTTTGTTACAAATTCCCTATATGATGAAATATATGGAAAAATCTCCTGATAAAATAGAGAATTAAAAGCACAATACGTATTTTGTATAAATGCTTTAAAACACTCTGATATAAAGCTTAAGTTTTATAAATTTTCAAACTATTTTCAGTATATTTCAGATACAATCAAAATCTGTCTTACTCAATAGAGTCGCTTGCTTTTAGAGCAAGAACGGCTATATTAATAAATAGTTTGATGATTATAATCTGGTTTGAGATATTCCAACAAAACTGAAACTACGATCATAGATATGTCAGAAATAAAAAAAATAATTTTATAATAAATCAAATAACTTGATCTTACCATAAAAATTATCAATAAAACGGTCATTATTTGATTCATATTCTGATAGGAGAAAGGTTAATATTCATGGCTTCCCTTGATAGCTTTAATTGTCGCCGTGAGCTTCACATAGATGGACACACATACACATATTATGACTTACCAGTCGCAGAAAAAAATGGGCTTAAAGGAATTTCCAATCTTCCTTTTTCTCTAAAAGTTCTGCTCGAAAACCTACTTCGTCATGAAGATGGTAAAACGGTCACAAAAAAAGATATTCAGGCTCTGAAAGATTGGTTGAAAACACGTACTTCAAAACATGAAATTGCTTATAGACCAGCACGCGTTTTAATGCAGGATTTCACAGGTGTTCCTGCTGTTGTTGATCTCGCAGCGATGCGCGATGCAATGGTAGATTTAAAAGGAGATCCCAAAAATATCAATCCATCCGCCTGCGTTGACCTGGTGATTGATCATTCTGTTATGGTTGATTTTTTTGGGAATCAGAAAGCCTTTAAATTAAATGTTGAACATGAGTATCATCGTAATAATGAACGATATCAGTTTCTAAAATGGGGACAGGAAGCGTTTGATAATTTCAGGGTTGTACCGCCAGGAACAGGAATTTGTCATCAGGTTAATCTGGAATATCTTGCACAAACCGTCTGGATAAAAAGAGACCAAACCAGAACAGCCAGTATTTTTCCAGATACGCTTGTAGGAACAGACAGTCATACCACAATGGTAAATGGCTTGTCCGTCCTTGGCTGGGGAGTTGGTGGCATTGAAGCAGAAGCTGCAATGCTTGGTCAGCCTGTCTCTATGTTAATCCCTGAAGTTATTGGTGTTAAGCTCACAGGTCAGCTTCCAGAAGGAACAACAGCAACAGATCTTGTTTTAACAATCACTCAAAAATTGCGTGAAAAAGGCGTTGTCGGTAAATTTGTAGAGTTTTTTGGTTCTGGACTTGACTATTTAACACTGGAAGATCAGGCAACCATTGCAAATATGGCTCCTGAATATGGCGCAACTTGTGGATTTTTTCCAATTGATCATGACACATTACACTATCTAAAATCCACTGGTAGAGAGCAACATCAGGTCAATCTTGTGAAAACTTATGCAAAAATACAGGGATTATATCGTTCATCTGATCATGAACCACAATATACAGATATATTAGAGCTTGATCTATCAAAGATAGAAACCTCAATTTCAGGTCCAAAGCGTCCACAAGATAGAATTATTCTATCAAATGCCAAATCTGCATTTCATCAAACAATGAAAAATGAATTTAACCGTCCTCTTGAACAGAAAAAAACATCCCCAATAGAAAATGAACCCTATCAATTAGAAGATGGAAATATTGTCATCGCTGCAATTACATCTTGTACCAATACTTCCAATCCCTCCGTAATGATTGCGGCTGGATTATTAGCTAGAAAAGCTTCCCAAAAGGGGTTAAATGTTAAACCATGGGTAAAAACTTCCTTCGCCCCAGGTAGTCAAGTCGTTAGTGATTATTTAGAAAAAGCAGATTTACAAAAAGATCTGGACGCGCTAGGATTTAATCTTGTTGGATATGGATGCACTACTTGTATTGGAAATTCTGGACCTTTACCAGAAAAAATTTCAAGGGCAATTGATAAAGAAAAATTGATTGCCTGCTCTGTTTTATCTGGAAACAGGAATTTCGAAGGACGTATTAGTCCACATGTTAGAGCAAACTATTTGGCCTCCCCCCCTCTGGTGGTTGCTTATGCACTCGCAGGAAATATGGATATAGATTTACGAACAGAGGCATTGGGAAAAGATCAAAATGGAAACCCTGTTTATTTAAAAGATTTATGGCCAGAAACAAAAGAGATCAAAGAAATCATTCAAAAATCAATCACTTCTGAAATGTTCTCTTCAAGATATGAAAATGTCTTCAAAGGAGATGAGCAATGGCAAAAAATCAAAACTTCGAAAAGCCTAACATATAACTGGAACCCAGATTCAACCTATGTAAGAAAACCTGGTTTTTTTGAGCATATCACTAAAGAACCAAACCCAGTTTCAGATATTAATAATGCCAGAATTATCTGTCTTTTTTCAGATTCAATCACAACAGACCATATTTCACCTGCTGGCGCAATTAAGCCAGATAGTCCCGCTGGAATTTACTTAAAATCGCATGGAATTGAACCAAAGGATTTTAATTCTTATGGATCAAGACGGGGAAATCATGAAGTCATGATGCGTGGAACATTTGCAAATATCAGAATAAAAAATCAAATGCTTGATGGCATTGAAGGAGGAATGACCCGCCATTATCCAAGTGAGGATGTTTTGTCAATTTACGATGCCGCAATGCGATATGCCAAAACAAAAACTCCCTTAATTGTTCTGGCTGGAAAAGAATATGGCACAGGATCTTCAAGAGATTGGGCAGCCAAAGGAACAAGACTATTAGGAATTAAAGCGGTTATTGCTGAAAGCTTTGAACGTATTCATAGATCCAATCTGATTGGCATGGGGGTTCTTCCATTACAATTCACAAAAGGAAATAATTGGAAATCACTTCATCTAAAAGGCGATGAAACCATAACGATAAAAGCGTTACATACACTCCATCCAAGAGGACAGCTTAGTGTAGAAATTATGTCTAAACAAAATGAAACGCATAATATTAACGTGCTTGTCAGGATAGATACAGAAAATGAATTGGATTATTATAAGCATGGTGGTATTTTACATTATGTTCTTAGAAATTTAAGCAGTTGAGTTAGATAATAAACCCATTCATATGGATTTTAGGGGGATTAGATTCAGGTTAAATTATCATAATATTTACAAACTAACCCTCCCCCATTCTTGGCAGTTTATATTCTGTCATCAATCAAAAAATGGTCTGAAATGGCTTTTTGATAAAAAATTAAATAAAGACAAAAGGATAGACTATTTAATTCTAACTTAAAAACAGGGAGAAATTGGTTTAGAATAAAGTCTCAATAGGTAACCTCTTATTTCTAATTAATATATCTATGTTTTCTCTGGCACGTTTTGAAGAAAAAAAGGAAATAAAGAGGGTATTAATAGAACAAACAAAAACGCCATTTTAAGAAATGGCGTTTTTAATTCAATCGCTAGAAAATCAACTTTGGGCTCTTTCCCATTACGATATTATTTTTAATCTCTGGCGACACCTAAAAAGCGTAACAGAAACAAAAATAGATTGATAAAGTCAAGATAAAGAGTCAAAGCCCCCATAATTGCATAGCGCGCTGCTAATTCTGCATTTTGTCCAATTGTATAATAACTCATTTTTATTTTCTGGGTATCATAGGCTGTTAATCCTGCAAAGATAAGCACACCTAATACAGAAATCACATAATTCATCATACTTGATCTCAGAAAAAGATTTATAATTGAAGCAATAATAATTCCAATCAATCCCATAAATAGAAATGTTCCCAAACCTGATAAATCACGTTTGGTCGTATATCCATATAGAGACAAGGCACCAAATGAGGCTGCTGTAATAAAGAAAGTTTGAGCAATGCTCATTAATTTATATGCCAAAAATATATATGAAATTGAAAGACCTACCAAAACAGAAAAGGCAAAGAACCAAAATCGTGCCGATCCAATACTCATTTTATGAATACGCATACTTAAATAAAAGACAACTCCCAATGGAGCAAGCATAACCACCCACTGCAAAGGAGTCCCATACATTATTTTCATTAATGCTATATTTTTAGAAGCTGCATATGCCACCGCACCTGTAACAAATAATGCAACCATCATATAATTGTATACACCAAGCATATAGCTTCTTAAGCCTTGGTCGACAGACATGTCCATACGACCAACATCTCTACCTGCCATTGTTTTATTTCGATTATCCATTTTAAACTCCACCTGTGCAATTTTTACTATCTATTGATTATATATAGTAATTTTTATAGAATTTACATCCCTTAAAGCATTCTTGTTAAAGAAAAATTTAAACAAATTAACCTTTGTGACTAAATATTTAGATATTCAGCTCTAACAGAAACAAAGAATAACAGTTTAAAGAACAATATTATCAAGCATATTTTCTAAAAGAAAATTTTTGTACTTTGTACAATATAAAATACATTCTTTGTAAGGTATATTCTTTCAAGGTATATTCTTTCAAGGTACATCCCTATATACACCTAACTTAAAAGATCAGATTATTTTTTAGATGCTAATTTAATTCTTCAAAAGAATCAATTATTTTGGTGCTAAAATCATAACAATCTGACGTCCTTCAAATCTTGGACCATATTCGAGTTTTGTGATTTCTTCAAAGGATGCTTTGAGATCATTCATTAAATCCATTCCACGCTCTTTATGTGCCATTTCACGCCCTTTAAACCGAATGGTTATCTTAACTTTATCTCCATTCTCAAAAAAGCGATTCATTGCCTTGATTTTTACATCATAATCATGCTTGTCAATATTTGGACGGATTTTTATTTCCTTAACATCAACTGTTTTCTGTTTTTTACGAGCCTCTGCCTTTTTCTTTTGTTCTGCATATTTAAGCTTTCCAAAGTCCAATATTTTACAAACAGGGGGACGCGCATTTGGAGAAACCTCAACAAGGTCAAGACCAAGCTCTCTGACCATAGACAAAGCACGCTCGATTGGAACTTCACCCCGCTTTTCTCCATTTTGATCGATCAGCAATACAGTGTTTGCTTTAATATCCTCATTCACGTTCTGACTATTACGATTATGACCTGTTTTAAAATGATGTTCGCTTATTCTTTTCTCCTTCTTTATTAATTAATTTGTTTTTCCTGAGCCATTTCCTTAACTTTCAGGTATATTATATTAAACTTATCTATCATAGCTTTCATTTCAGGATTTATAAACTCATGATCTAAAAATCAAGTCCTTTTATATAAACCTTTTTCTTTAATGTTTTCTGACCCAGACAGAGTATAAAAGGATCAAACCCTTTTTTTGTATCCTATCATTATTTTATCATATGTTCCACTATCTTATAAGCGATTTAATATAGCTAATTATAGTCATTTTTTTTTATTTTTCCAGATCTATCTTCTAATCAAAGTATAAATGATTGAAATATAGAAGAGAAACAAAGATATTTCAGATAAAGTTAATCGCTTTTTAAACGGTTATAATTTTATTTTTTTAACTCTTTTAAATTTGAGATATATTGAAAAATATCAGAAACTTCAATTTTATTTTTTGAAGAAGAAATGAGCCTGATCACAGGCCCTATACCTCTGATTTCTCCAACATCCAGCTTTGACGAAATATGATTTCTCTCATTAATGCCTTTCTTGGGAACCACATTATGAGGATCTTGATCTGTTTCCATCACAAAAACCGCATTTCCAATTAATGCTGCCAATTGTGTATAATCGCATCTTCCTCCTATGATCAAATCTGCTTTTTCAAACCATGATAATATTTGAGTATATGTGTTCCATCTGGATAAATCAAAAACATATGGGTTTAGAGTCTGTAATTTCTGGATAACAGATCTCATATCTCCCTCCCCATAAATAAGTATCGCATAGCCTTTCTCATGACATTCATGACAAAGTTGAATGCAAAATTCCAGCATTTCCGAGATTGAATTAAACATATTTCCAAAAGAAAGTATAATCAGAATATAATGAAATCCTCGTTTGTTTTCTTTAGTAAGAATATTTTTCTTCTTTAAATTTATGTTTTTTACCTCTTCTTGATTTCGTTTATCTAGCTCAGGCTTTAACTGTTTATGGTTTTCTAAAGAATCTAGTTTAAATGATGGTTCCCAAAAAGATTGAAATATTGGTTTTTTAATAATCTTATTAGATTGAAAATCAAACGCTAAAAAAGATAATTTTTGTAAATAAAAGTCTACGGGATGTTGCTGATTTTCCTGTATGGAGTTTAAGGAATACTGCCTTTTTGTTTTGATCGTAAAGTTTAAGTCATAAAATGATTTTTGGAATAAAATACGCAAGCAAAACAAAGCTGATCTTGTTAATCTTTCATGGTTAAAAATAATAATATGATCATACTGATATAACCGCTCAGAATATATGAAAAATAGTGTTTTAAAAATAGATATTCCCTTACGTAAATTGGGTAGTTGTTTTATATTTCGAAAATATCCACTTTTTCTAGCTAATGGCATATAGGATTTTTGTGTATATAGATCAATTTCAATATCTGACCGTAACGTGCTGATTTTACGAATGGTTGAAAATGAATATAAAAAATAATCAAATCGATCAGAATCACTTAAAACCAGTAATTTTGAAGATTTGTACTGTTGTTTAGAACAGGAGAAAAAAGATAATCCCATAAATCTGACATATCATGATAGTTTGCTAAAAAAATATCCTTAAAAATTAAGTTTGGTCTGAAGATATTTTGTGCCAATATTATTCATACTGAATCTGGTATGGATTTGTAAAGATATTTATTTATATCCTCATTTTTTATTATTTTGGAACTCTTAACCTAAATCATCCAGGATACATCATTTAAGTTAAGAATAAAGTCAAATGAAAACAAAAAGACAGAGCAAAAAATTAAACCCTGGCTAAAAACACATCAAAACCAAACAAATACATTAAGAGTTTATGCTAAACTCTTGCGATAGACAGAAAGCGTTTTCTGTTGCATGCTTTCCAATGTATATTTCTCTTCTATATATTTTCGTGCATGCTTTCCAAAATCAGTATATTCAGAATGATTCATGTGTATAATTTCTTGCATTCTATTTGCCAAATCCTCAACATTTCCTGGCTGAACACGCCATCCTGTATGATGATGAATAACGGTTTCTCTTGCGCCTCCATGATCTGAAACAATCACTGGTTTTTGCATGGATTGAGCTTCAATGGCCACTCTACCAAACGCTTCTGGTCTTGTTGATGGAGATAAAACAAGATCAGATATCGCATAGGCTGTAAACACATCACTCCTATGTGGCTGAAAAGAAACATGATTTGATAATCCCATCTCAAACACGAATTGCTCTAATTGAGATTTAAATGTTTTCCTGCCCTGATCATCTCCCAATAAGACAAGATGAGGCGTGGATGCCAATATTTCTGTTTCTCTTTTTTTCTCTCCTTTTAAAGACTGGCATAAAATTGAGAATGCCTTAATAGCAATATCTTGCCCTTTCCATGAAGTTAGCCTGCCTGGTAATAACCAAATCGCTTGCCCATAATCTCTTTCTCCTAACCATTGTTTTCTTAGAGAAAGACACGCTGTTTTTGAAACTCGCTTTAAATCAAAAAGAACAGGATCAACGCCTCTTGGAATCACATTAATTTTTTCCGAAATCTTTTGGAAAGAAGAAAAAGATTCATATTCCTCTAAAATCAAATTCTTGATAAACTCAGAATTTGCAATGACATATTTTCCTCTTACCATAACACTATTATAAAATCGCTTTAATGAATTTCCAGAACGATAACTGCCATGATATGTCGTTAGAAATACTGTTTTAGCTATTTTTCCTGCCAAATAAGCACTCCAGGCAGGCGCTCTGGAGCGAGCATGAAGAATTTGAATCTTATATCTATGTATTAAATCAATCATTTTCTTAATGTTTTGAACTAAAATAACGGGATTCTTTGACTGGACAGGTAAATAAATTATATGCGCTCCTAAATGCCTGGCAAACTCTGCCATTCTTCCTCCTTCTGTTAAAATATAGGCATTGCCCCCTGCCTTAATAATGGCTTGTGCAATTTCAATCGTCGTCCTTTCAGCTCCACCAGAATCAAGCCTTGGTATAATTTGCATAATATTCATAAAGCCTACCTTTTATAAATAAAATTATGGGTTAGCAATCCATTTATGAGAAATCTTATGATGATACGATGTCTTAAACAATCCTTCTAATGCAAATCTCCCAATGAAATTATTAAAAAATCTACATTTTTTGATTTAATCTAATTCTCGTTTAAATCTATTTCGAAAATATTTCACCTACAGGTTTATATTGATTTTTTGATACCTTTGTCTGATAATACAAGAAAAATCAGAAGGATAATCAAACGCTAGTTTAATGCCAGAAGGATGATTAAAACACATGACAACTCAAACTGTTAAGAAATACCATTATGATGTTAATCACAAATCCGAAACCCTGGTCTATCTTCAAAAAAAAGCAAATTCCTCTCACAACCAACAAAAAGGAATTATATGGCTGGGAGGCTTTAAATCTGATATGTTAGGCAGTAAGGCTTCAGCATTAGAAGCTTTGGCCGTTAAATATCATTATGACTATCTGAGATTTGATTATTTTGGTCATGGCATGTCTTCAGGAGAATTTATCAACGGGACAATTTCACTTTGGCTGGAAAACACATTATCCATGATTGATAAAATTGCGCAAGGACCGCAAATTCTGGTCGGTTCTTCAATGGGAGGATGGCTTGCGCTCCTGGCAGCCCTGCAACGCCCGAAACGGATTAAATCTCTGTTTTTAATTGCTCCTGCCCCTGATTTTACAGAAAATCTGATATGGGAAACACTAGATGACCCTGTACGTGAAACTTTAAAAAACAAAGGAATCTATTCAAAACCCTCAGAATATGATGATGAACCCTATATCATTACAATGAAACTAATTGAAGATGCACGCCAACATCTTTTACTTGATTCTCAACCTGATTCTATCCCCATTAACCTTCCCATTTATATCGTTCAGGGATTAAAAGATGAAGATGTTCCATGGCTTCATGCTTTGCGAATTTTGGATCATGTTCAAAGCAAACATGTCCAGTTTCATTTACTAAAAACAGGGGATCATCGTCTTTCTTCACCGACACATCTCAAACAGGTCGTACAACAATTTGAGACATTTCTACAAAACAATAATTCTTTATCTTAAAGAAATCCTATCAATAGAGATAAATACGAGAAAAACCTGTTTCTGAAAAGCCAAATATTAAAATTTTCTATTTTAAAAATGTTAAAATGCTTTCTAAAAACAAGGAAAGCCCAACGCATAATAATCCTATTGAAAATAATTTTTTTAATAATAATCCTGGCAAGTTATGTGCACAATAAACCCCAAATGGAGTACAAAAATATGTCATAGCTATAATCAAAAAAAACGCAGGAAGGTTAATATAGCCCAAAGACCACATAGGAAGATCAGAGACATATAATCCAGACAAAACATACCCAAACATGCCAACCAGTCCAATCGCAAATCCAAAACCAGATGCCGTTGCAACAGCTCTGTGTATATCTCGTCCATAACCAACCATTAAACTAACTCCCAAAACGCCCCCACCAATCCCTAAAATAGAAGAAAGAATACCAATTAAATTACCTATAAAAACAAGAGCAATTCCTGTTGGCATTTTATTTCCAAATCTTGGCTTTGGGCTTTCAGACATAAAATTTACAGAGAAAAAAATCATAAATAGGCTAAAAAAAAGCGTTAATAATCTGCCAGGTAATAATCCTGCAATTTGCGCCCCAAAAAAAGCTCCCATGCCAATAAAAGGAGCCCATAACTTTAAAATTTTCCAATCCACTGCTCGTTTTTCATGATGTTTTTGAAGTGACCTTAAAGACGTAACAAGGATGGTCGCAACAGAGGTTCCAAGTGCAATATGCATTCTTAACTCATCTGATATGCCAATCTCTGCCAGAGCATAATAAAGAGCAGGAACAATAATAACCCCTCCCCCGATTCCAAATAATCCTGCACAAAATCCTGCAAATGAACCTGCTAATATTAACACCAAAACAGCAATCAAAAAAGAAAAATCCATTATGGAGCCTTTTCATAAAGATTAGGATATTCTATTTGTAAATAATAGAAACCAAGTTGTAATCAGCATAAAATATACCATCAATTCTCTATCAGATAGACCTTACGTATAAATCCCATTCTAGCCTTTAATACGCAAATTGTGTAAATCACCTGACTGAGCTAAAATAAGTATTAACCTAAAATCCAGTTTAGGATAAATTCAATATATGACAGATCTAAAAAAGATTTAAATCCTGAACCAAAAAAATTGAATCTATTAACAGCCAGTTTGATATAAATTTATGTATACATGCCTTTCTGCCTGTTTTTCAAAGAATTTATTTAAATAAACTCAAACAGATTAATCGTAAAATAATTCTATAGTACCCCTCCCTAAAATCTGATATATTATCTTAAATAATAAAAAACTGAACATTCATAAAAAATAAAGAGACTTTATATAAAATGAACCATACTTACAGTGAGAAAATAAAATTAACAGATAATCTGACTATTGTCGGTCTTGGTAAAAATTTTGGAAAAAGGAAAGTTGTCAACGATGTCAGCTTATGTGTTAATAAAGGTGAAATTATAGGTCTTTTAGGACCAAATGGAGCAGGAAAAACAACCTGTTTTTATATGATTACAGGATTAATCAAAGCAGATAGAGGACGTATTTTTTATAGCGGAAAAGATATTACAAAACTTCCTATGTATCAAAGAGCACGCTTGGGAATTGGATACTTGCCACAAGAAACCTCTATTTTTAGAGGCATGACTATTTGGCAAAATATATATAGTATTGTTGAGATTAATGAAAAAAAAGAATCGTTGCGAAAAAAAAGAACTGAGGAATTGTTAAGTGAATTAAATATTCTACATCTTAAGGATTCCGCCGCTGTTACCTTGTCAGGAGGAGAAAGAAGACGCGTTGAGATTGCAAGAGCATTAGCATCTAATCCTTCATTTATTCTTCTTGATGAACCGTTTAGTGGTATTGACCCTCTTGCAGTTGCAGATATTTCATACCTGATTAAATATCTGAAAAAACGAAATATCGGTGTTTTAATTACAGATCATCAAGTAAGAGAAACCCTGAGCATTGTCGATAAAGCTATTATTATCCATGAAGGGCGCGTTTTGTTTGAAGGCATGCCAAAAGATGTCTTAGAAGATAAAAATGTTAGATGCGTATATCTTGGTGAAAGGTTTAGTCACTAAAGGGAGATGAGAAAATGGCAAACCGCCCAAACCTTGAATTAAAACAAAAACAATCCCTGGTCATGATGCCACAATTGCAACAAGCCATTAAAATGTTGCAAATGTCTCAGGCAGATTTGCTGGAATTTATCAAACATGAACTTGAAAACAATCCTTTGCTTGAAAAAGCAGACGAAACTCAAACCCCAGAATCAAAAAACGATTCAGATTCAGATTCAGAAACCTATGCCCAAAATAAAGAAAACGCAAAAGAAGAACAAAATAAAAGCCCTCAAACAAACCTGGAAAGTCAAAAAAAACAACCCTCTGAAACAGGAGGAAACGATACATCAAGACTGGAAGAATTGCATTTGGGTGAAAGACAAGGTGAAAACATCTCTCAATCTGAGCTCGATACCCATACAGAAAACCTGTATGATGATCCAGATGGATATGCCCCCATCCATAATAGAGATTTAAGCACTGGCTATAGCCATTCTACGGGGCATGAAGAATTCAATAGAATTGAAAATCAGGCTGGAAACATAACTCTCAAAGAACACTTAATCGAACAAATAGCAATCTATGGATTATCAGAAATTGATTATGCAATTGCTCTTTATTTGATTGATCAGGTCAATGAAAATGGCTATATCACAATTGAAATCGAAGACGTTGCAAATCGATTGAACGTTGAAAAAAACCATATTGAAACCATCTTAAAAAAATTACAATCTCTAGATCCAACAGGGGTCATGGCCAGATCTGTACAAGAATGCCTCTCCCTCCAACTTATTGAAAAAAAACGATTCGATTCTAAAATACAGATCTTAATCGAAAATTTAAATCTACTTGCTCAATCAAATTATAAAACCTTAATAAAACGATGTTCTGTGACTTCAAAAGAACTTGATGATATGATTGATACATTAAAATCATTAAGCCCAAAACCAGGACTTTCTTTCGGAGAAGAAATCTCTCCAACTGTAATTCCAGATGCCATTATACAAACCCATCCAGATGGCGGATGGAAAATTGAACTAAATACAGAAACCTTACCTAAACTATTGATTAATATGAAATACTATAATGAAGTAAATCATAAATCAACGCAACAAACAGAAAAGAATTTTGTTTCTGAATGCCATAAAAATGCAAACTGGCTTATTAAAAGCCTGAACCAAAGAGCACAAACAATTCTAAAAGTCGTAACCGAAATAGTTAAACGACAAGATGCATTTCTTATTTATGGAATCACACATTTAAAACCATTGAATTTAAAAGATGTTGCACAGAGTATTAATATGCATGAATCAACGATTAGTCGCGCAACAGCAAATAAATATATAGAAACACCAAGAGGTGTTTTCGAGATGAAATTCTTCTTTTCTTCTTCTCTCACATCTTCAAATGATGAGCTTAAAATATCAACTGAAGCCGTTAAATATCATATTCAAAAAATAATTACAGAAGAGACAGTTGATTCTGTATTATCAGATGATAAAATTGTACAGCACTTACAAAAAACAGGCGTTGAGATTGCAAGGAGAACCGTAACCAAATATAGAGAAATTATGAATATTCCTTCTTCTGCTGAGCGCAAGAGAAAGTTTAAAAATAAATAAAAAACCTGGTTTCAGACTATAATGGCTTATTTTATACATTTTGATCTTATAAATAAATGCTTAATAGAAAATAGGATATCAATCATAAAGCATATCCACGATATATAGATAAGAAAGTCTAATTATTATATCTAACCCTTCTTATTACACCAAGCATAGGAGAACGAAAGTGCAAATACAAATTGTCGGTAAAGGAATTGATCTTTCAGAAGCACTCAGAACCCATATTGAAGACCATGTTACACAGGCTGTCGAAAAATACTCAAACAGACCAGGTGAAGCTTATATTACAGTTCATAAAAATAATTATAATTTTGAAGTTAATGTATCGCTTCATCTTTCTTCAGGCGTTATGTTACAGGCACATGGTGAAGGCACAGACGCTTATACTTCTTGTGAAAACTGTATGACTAAACTGGAAAAAAGACTGCGTCGATATAAAAGAAAACTTAAAAACCACCATAATACACAAAAATATGACCTTCCAGCAGAAAAAACATTCTTTTATGTGATCAAAAGCGAAACAGATCTAAATGATCCTGATGATATAGATGATGCAGAAGAAGAAAAAGCACCAACTATTATTGCAGAACATCCAGGAGAAATTAGAACATTAACCGTCAGTATGGCTGTACAAGAAATGGATCTAACCGATGCACCTGTTTTAATATTTCGTAATGCAGCTCATGGTGGATTAAACATTGTTATGAGAAGAGCCGATGGTCATATTGGTTGGATAGACCCAGACAGAGTAACCCGTTCATAAATTTATAATACTTATTATTTTGAACTCAACTTATAACATTTGCCTGAATTGCTCTTGTCTTACCAAAGCAATCAAGATAGAACTTGTCATGCTTATCTTCTTCTGATAAAGAAATAGGCAAGTTAATTGGCAATGCAAATAGAATAATATATGCTAATCTAAAAGCATTAGGTCATACAGGGGGAGTGATGTAAACCAGCATTTATTCAGGCAATTATTAAATGAGAACGAACATGTCAGTTTACGAGTTAATTCCAGAAAATGTTTTCACAGATTTAAGGGCGAGTGGAAAGCGTCAAGTTTTGCAATCCATGGCAAAACATGCTTCAGAAATTTATAAAATTGATTCAGATATTATCCTGAAATCTGTCCTGTCAAGAGAAAAACTTGGTTCAACAGGCGTTGGGAACGGAGTTGCTATACCACATGCACGAATTGAAGGCTTGAATACTATTTCAGGATTATTCGCAAGACTCCAAACACCAACTGAGTTTAATGCAATCGATGACCGCCCTGTTGATCTGGTTTTCATGTTACTTGCCCCAAAAAAAACAGGGGTTGAGCACTTACAAGCCCTTGCACACATATCAAGACTATTAAGACGGAAAAACTTTCGTGAAGCTCTGAGAAATGCACCAAATTCAGAAGCTATTTATGCCCTGCTTTCTGACCAAGAAGCCTTTTCTATTGCGTCATAGAAAATCTATATATTTCCTATTTCAAAAATGTAGATTGTTTTTCTTAGATTCATGCTTAAAGAAAACAGAAGTGAACTTATGAAAGAGAAATCAAAAATAACCGAATTATAATGTTTTCTGTTGGGATGATCAAATCAAAGAAACAGCATTTTTACTTCTCAAACAATCTTTCTTATTAAAACACTTTCTTCCAGTTTGAAAAGCCTGTCTTATGTCATATATATCATGCCTGTTGTTTTATATTGCTATTTCTGATTTTCATTACAGCTTCTTCAATAGACAAAAAAACATCATAACATAAAATCATATCAACAGCTTTGTAGTTGCTGGCAAGAGGTAATCGAATCCAGAATTGTATATATTGACTTTCTTCCAATTGATTAAATTTTACAACGCCTGTTGCGGGCAATCCATGTTCAACAATCCAGTTATAAGCCTGATACCAATATTTCTTTTTGTTACCAAATGGAATTTCACCAAAATTCAAACCTGTAATTTCTGTCTGATAAAACCGAAATAAATTTGTACCAGCCAAACGAATACGATATCTCAGCCCCTCATCAACTGAATGAGAATTAACATCAATAAGGCTAACCATTGGCAAAAGATGCAAAAAATCTTTAGGATGAATATCCTTACGGGCAGGTATTCCTTCAAGCGTTTTTTTGCTTAACCAATACTCATAAAGAGTTTTTTGCTCTTTAAACATAAGCCTGTTTTTAAATTTTTCAGAATTCTCAATCAAAAAACACCTCAAAAAAACGAATCATTCTTTAATAAAGTGTTAAATTTTTAATATTTATTCAAGTGGCTTGTAAAAAAAAACTGGAAAACAATAAAACAAAAACATGCCTATTCTATCTATCCCCCTAATTTATCTTCATCATATAAACTCTGATTTTATACGAAGAATACCTCTTTAGCAAAATCCAAAACTTGCTTCTTAATGAAGTCAGATCTTAAAATTAAAAATGGATCTTTCTTTATATTTCTTTAAAAAAGATAAATATATTCTTGTAACCATAAGGGATTTTGCCTACGCAAAAATACTCTAAAAACAGACCTTTATTTATAGCGTGACTAAGGCTTTCTTTT
The DNA here is from genome assembly GCA_965183855.1 of Maricaulaceae bacterium. Lineage (GTDB taxonomy): Bacteria > Pseudomonadota > Alphaproteobacteria > Caulobacterales > Maricaulaceae > CBCYMI01. The sequence continues at coordinate 31,926 of CBCYMI010000022.1, forward strand.
TTTTGCCAGCCTTGCTTTTCCCAAGCCCATTTCTTTTGCCAGTCTAGAACGTGCTTTTGCATATTCAGGAGCAACCATAGGGTATGTCACAGGTAAATTCCACTTTTCTCTGTATTGTTCTGGAGTCATATTATATTTTGTTTTCAAATGTCGCTTTAAGGATTTAAACTGTTTTCCATCTTCAAGACAAATAATATAATCTGCAAATATAGACTGATCTATTGGTACCATCGGCTCACGTCTTTTCATGCTCTCATGATTTAGATATATACATTCATACAATGTCTTATACGTGCTCCTGATTAAATCTTGCAATTCTCCAGAAGATATTTTGTTGTTCACTATATAAGCAGAGACGATATCAACAGTCATCCCCACCAATTTATTTTTATCTATCATCACTTATACCAACTCTACATTAAATAAAATTAGACCATCTTTTTAGAAAAATTGAGTCTTAATCTTATGTTAAGATAAAAAAAAATAAAACACAATTCTATATATTTTTTTTTATATAATGTAGATTAACAGTTACAGTTTCTATCTTGATCTATGTTACTGCAAAAAATGAGATTACAAGCATTATACCTAACAACAAAGCAGCCCAAATTGCGGCAGCGCCTGTTGGAAACGCTTCACTAAGTGAACCAGAAGGACTGCACGCTTCGTAAAAATAAAACTTCATGGCTTTTAACATCCTATATAAAAGTTTTTTAATATGATTAAAAAGCCGATACAACATTTTAGAAAGCCACATCACAATTTGATAACCAAACCTTCTATATATCCAATCAAAGTCAAGAATTTCTCCTGGCTTTTCAGGGAGATAAAGCCTAAATCGCATCAGCACAGCAAATGCAAGCATTGCTGCAAATAATAACTGCATTTGTTCAATTACATGATCCCAGCTATAAGGCTGATAGGAATGATCAGAGGGCGTAAAAGGCAATAAGGTATAAAACAACTGATAGCCTCCAAACGGCCAGGCAAGAAATAAGCATAGACCTGAAATTATTCCCATTGCCAAAAGCATGTTCCACGGAGCTTCCTTAGGTCTTTTACCACTATCGTGACCTAAAAAAGCAAAATATGGGATCTTAATACCCGAATGCTCTAAAACACCTGCAGAAGCAAACAGTAAAACAGCCCATACAAGCCATAAATGCTCTTCTACAGCCGCAGCTAAAATCATGGATTTCGAAACAAATCCTGAAAACAAGGGAAAGGCCGAAATAGAAGCCGCACCAATCATACAAAAAATAGCTGTTAATGGCATGGTTCGAAACAATCCCCCAAGTTCAGAAGCCTTTACCGTTCCAGTTCGGTATAATACAGCTCCCATACTCATAAATAAAAGCGCTTTATATAAAATATGTGTAAAAGCATGAGCCGCCGTTCCATTTAAACTTAATGTCGTTCCGATTCCAATCCCAACAACCATAAATCCAAGTTGATTGTTTAAACTATAAGAAAGCACTTTTCTTAAATCATTCTCTATAACCGCAAAAAAGATTGGAAATACCGTCATGATCGCGCCAATATAAATCAAAATGGATTCGCCTGGAAACGCAACAGCCAAAGCATAAACTGCCATTTTAGTTGTAAAAATGGAAAGCCATACAGCACCCGTTACGCTTGCTTTGGGATAAGAATCCTGAAGCCAGTTATGCAATAGCGGAAAAGCACATTTAATCCCAAAGGCAATCAAGATAAAATATCCACCCAAACTATCCAATCCAATAAAGCCAAAATCAAAATAAGATGTCTGGTGATAAATCATTACACTACCAGCCAATAAAAAAACACCCGAAGCAATATGAATTGCCAAATATCGAATTCCTGCTTTATAGGCTTTTCCTGTTTTATTTGCCCAGATTAAAAACACAGAACTAATTGCTGTTAATTCCCAAAAAACAAATAAAGTTAATAAATCTCCTGAAAAAACAGCACCAATTGCAGAACCTGCATATAAAAGCCCTGCACAATCCGTCATTCGATTACGCTCATGAAGACCATAAAGCACACTTATAAAGCTAGCCAGAATAAAAATTAATCCCCAAATTGTACTCAGAGCATTTAACCGAAATGTAATTAATTCAAATCCAAAGATTGGAATAATGCCATGAAGTCCACGTTCTGCTGTTAACATTAAGAATAAGGCAAGAATAGGCGCAAAAAGAGATATCCCTTTTCTGAATTTATAATTGGGAATAAAAACACATGCAATCGATGCTAAAATAATTGGAACAGCAGGAGAAATATCTTTTATATCAATAATATTCATTCTTTGAGATCCTCTTCTCCTGACTCATAATACTGTTCTTTGCGTCTTAATAATTTGGCTAAAGGCCAGCCCGCCAACACAACCAGGCTAAACGCCATAAACCCATAAAAGGCAAAAAAACCTGTCCAATGCGTTCCTGAAACATGGCTATTAATCGGTCTGATCAGCTCTAAAATAAAGGTTATGGTTACAATCAGCAACAAAACATAAACGGTTTTCCTACGACAGGTTTCTGACAGAATAAAAAGGAAAGGCTTTGCCAAAGGGTGATTATTTCCATTCTTGTCTTTCTCTAAATTTAATTCTGATTTTTTTGATTGACCAGAAACTGATGAGGGCGTTTTTTCTGATGGTTTGGATGAATAGCGCTTTGCCATAAATATTCTCCTAAACTCTGATCCAACTATATGAATCCATTCTGTCTTATTTTCTATTTTATCCTAAATTCTTTTTAAATCTCTTCAAATCCGTTTTATATTCTCTACATTTCAAATCTTTTTATCCTACCTTCTAATTCATTTCCATCTGATTTTTATTCCTTTAATACGGTTTATCCTTCTATTTACTTTAACACAGGAGATAGGAAATCTGTAATAAATCCTGCTAAAAAGAATAAAGCAAGCGCACATAATGACGTTAATAATGGAGGAATCCACAATAATCCATTTTGATATGGACGTTCTCGATCTTCTGGGTCTTGCCCTGGCAGGAAAAAAGCACGTGCAGGAATAGGAATTAAATAAAGCACATTCAATATAGAAGATAACATTAGAGCAATGATAAAAACAATATGCCCTGTTTCAAGCGATCCCATCATTAAAAAAAACTTCGACCAGCTACCACCCATTGGAGGCAGACCAATAATGGAAAAAGCTCCAAGAGTAAACGCAATCATTGTATAAGGCATGGCTTTACCTAACCCATTTAGCTCGCTTACATGACTTCGGTGAGCAATTGTATAAATCGCCCCCTGCTCCCATAAATAATGTAATTTTTCCAAAAGCGTGCATAATGATTTGCAACGCTGCTCCTGTCAGACTTGCGCTGACAGCCAATAATGCTCCCAAAGTAACATAGGATAGCTGGCTAACGGTAGAATATGCCAGCCTTGCTTTTAAATTATCTTTGGTTAATGCAATTAATGAAGCTGCTATAATGGTAAACACAGCAACCCAGCTTAACCAGCTAGACGCAATTGTACTTTTTAAAACATCTGTTCCAAACACAAAAATTGCAATTTTAAGAATAGAAAACACACCTGCTTTTACGACAGCAACAGCATGTAATAAAGCGCTTACAGGAGTTGGCGCAACCATTGCATTTGGTAGCCATCCATGCAATGGCATTAATGCCGCTTTGGCAATTCCAAACACATAGAGAAATAATAAAATACCTGCAATTAAAGGGGTAACATGACCATATAATAATCCACCAATGACAAATTCTCCACTTCCTGCAAAGACATAAGTTGCAATAACCGCAGGTAGGAATAATCCTAAAGAGCTTCCCATTAAAACTAAAAGATAGATTTTTGCACCTTTTCTAGCTTTTTCATCTCCCTTATGTGCAACCAAAGGCAGGGTAAACAGGCTAAGCGCTTCATAAAATAAAAACAGGCTAATGATATCCCCTGAAGCTGCAACTCCCATTGTTGCAGCAATAGAAAGACAGACAAAAATATAAAACCGAGTCTGGTTCTTTTCACGGTTTCCTCTCATATAGCCAATGGTAAAAAATGTATTCAAAACCCATAAACTGCTTGCAATACCTGCAAACAATGCACCTAAGGGTTCAAGTTCAAGGGATAAAGATAAATTCAGAATATCGATAAAAAGAGCAATTTTTGGATGTATTCCAATCGCAACATAGCTAATTAAACAAACGGTGTTTATGAATAATAATATTGAGGTGATAACTGAAACCAAATCCCTGAGAAATGTATTCTTTCGGGTTAAAAAAACAAATACTGCGCCTGTAAGAGGGAGCAAAATAAGAAAAACAAGCATTAATTGTACAGAGAATGTCATGAAGATGCTCCCAATACAGTCATAACCGAATTCACCATGCCTTTTGCCAAACCAGATGTAATTTGTGTATTAATTCCAAAAATCAAATTTGATATTGCCAACACCCACATAGGGATTAATAACCAAAGAAAAACCCTTCTTTGAGAAATATCTTTTCCCTCTCTTTCTGGAGGATCATGAAGATATGCTTTTTCCAAAACGACTCCTAAATAAATCAAGGCAAGAACAGAAGAAATGACAATCACAATAACAGCCCAATACCACCCTTTTTCCAGTGCCGCGTAAATTAAGGCAAGTTTTGAAACAAACCCTGCCGTTCCAGGAATCCCAATCAGGGATAAGGCGCCAATTGTAAAAGCACCCATTGTCCAGGGGATTACCCGTCCAAGTCCTTTAAAATCATTGACAGAAACCACCCCCATTGCCAAGGTCGCAGCTCCAAGCGCCATAAATAATGTTCCTTTCATTAAGGCATGATTGAGCAAATGCAAAAAGCTTGCATAAAGCCCTGCCTGAGTGGCAATACCTATTCCCAAAAGCATATATCCAATTTGAGCAATAGAAGAAAATGCCAAAATTCTTCCAACATCTTTTTGAAAAATAGCCTGAAAAGATCCAGCCAGCATGCTCGCAGCACCTAAAGGAGCCAATAGCCAAATCAAAATAAGGCTATCAAATGTCTGGTCTGCATGAAATACATTAAAGATAAATCGAACCAATACATATAAAGCCACTTTTGTCGCGGTCGATGCCAAAAAAGCCGAAATCATAACAGGAGAATGCGCATAAGCACCAGGCAACCACATATGCATTGGGAAAATAGCAACTTTAAGACTTAAGCCAATGACGATAAAGGCAAAAGCCGTCTGGACAACTCTACTGGTTTCCTGTCCTTCAAGGCGAGTGGCTATATCCATCATATTCAATGTTCCTACAGACATATATAAAAAGCCAACACCAATAACAAAAAAAGTTGCCCCTATTGATCCTAAAATTAAATAATTATAGGCTGAAATTAATGCTCTTCGGTCTCTCCTTGCCCCCATTGCAATTAAAATATAGGTTGAAAGAGAAGAGATTTCCAAAAAGACAAACAGATTAAATGCATCCCCAGTAATCGCAAGTCCCAATAACCCAGTTAGACAAACCAGAAAAGCACTATAAAAAGCGGGGTGTTTGGCATATTCTATCTCCTGACAAACAGCCTTATATGCATATACAGAACATAAAACTGAAATAAAACTTACCAAAACAAGAATGGCAGCATTTAATCCATCTATCCTGTATTCTATACCTAAAGGAATTCCCCATCCACCTAAAAGATAGGAAATAACGCCCTCATTAATCACTTTTGTATATAGAACAACACTAAATACCAACACTGTCAGACTGGTTAACATTGTAATGAGCCAGGCTATTTTTCTGGAAAAAGAAACAGAAGCAATCACAGCTGCAATTAATGGAATGACAACCATTAAAATAGGAAGCTGCTCCAAAAATCTCTCTGGAAAAACCGTTAATATAAAACCAGACAGATTCATTTATTTTCTCCCTGTTTGCTCAGCATAATCAGCACGATCAATATCCACTTCTTCAATACTTCCATATACTTCCCTGATTCTGACGACCAAAGCCAAACCAACAGCCAAAGTCGCAACACCTACCACAATTGCTGTCAAAATCAGGACATGAGGTAACGGGTTAGAATAAATAATATCATTTGCTTTTGTATGTAAAGCATCATTTTGCATCAGAGTTTCATACGTACGCACCATCATATCATGCCCTTTTTCTGCTATTGTTTCAGAATGAGCACCCCCTCCTGTCAGGCTTTCTGATTGTACCGAATGCGCGTTAACGCTCATATGTCCTTTTTCCTCCAATGCCAGAGAATCTAAAATCGGTGGAACGCCACCTTTAACCTTGCCAATACTAATATATAAAAGAAAGACAGACGTCTGAAATACACTCAACCCCATCATTTTCTTGATTAAATTACCAGAGGCAATAACAATATACAGCCCTGTCATCATTAGAATAACAACGGCCATATAATTAAAATGATCTGCAAAAAAGCCAAGCATATCTACCAATCCTCATCGTTAATATCACGTGCTCTGGAACCAAATGCATAAAAAATAGCAAGCATTACAGAAGCAACCGTAATAAGCACACCCAATTCCACCAGCATAATTCCTATATGCTGTCCTAAAGGATGGTGTGCATTTGGAAAAAATACGGAATAATCAAGGTAATTCCCTCCATAAATCCAACTAAAAACTCCAACACTTGCATATATCAAAACACCAAGAGCCATTCCCAGTTTTAAACTGCCAGGGGGAACTGCTTTCTTGGTTTCATCAAGACCAAATACCAGTGCATATAAAATAATCCCGACAGCAAAAATAACCCCTGCCTGAAATCCTCCGCCTGGTCCATAATCTCCATGAAACTGTACATAAAATGCAAACAGGGAAATCAGGGGGATTAAGATCCTCGCAATAACCTGTAAAACAACATGTGGATTCATTAAAAAGCATCCTTTTACTGATCTTTTATTCTCTGTTTTTTATAAATCAACAACCCAATAGATTATCCAAAACTGACTTATCATTTAATTTATACCCTTTCCTAGAGCTAAACTCGCGAGATTATACATCTCTGTCTTTTATTTCAAAGGATGATTCTTCTGACTGATTTTCTTTGATTTCTGTTTCAGTTAAAACTTCTATATTTGGAGATGTTGGATGTTTAGGATTGGCGGATTGTTTCTTGGATTTTTGACGCTCTCCAAGACCAAGAAGTAAAACAACTCCCAATCCTGCTGTAAAAATCACTAAGGTTTCACCCAAAGTATCATACCCGCGATAACTTGCAAGAACCGCTGTAACGACATTCGGAATTCCAATCTCAGAAGCTGTTCGTTCCAGATACTCCATTCCTACATAAGTATTCGCAGGAGAATTTGCTATTCCAAATGCTGGCATGTCTGAAATCGCATAAAATAAAGCAGCTCCAACAGCAAAGGTTACAAATAAGGGACCATAAATCCGTGATTTTGGTGTTGGCAATGCTTCTCTTGCCGTCAACAACATCGCAGATAAAACCAAAATGGTTGAAATTCCTGCACCAACAGCAGCCTCTGTAAATGCAACATCAACCGCATCAAGAGAAACAAACCAGGCAGCCGAAATCAGGCTATATACCCCTGTTAGCATCGCGGCAGCAAAAAGGGATCTTAACCGAACCAGTGCTAGACCTGTAATCAACAGCATAATCATAAACACCGTATCAATTAGCTGAAAACTCTGCATATTTTCTTCTCTTTTTCAGTTTGCTTATCTCTTTAACTTATTAAAATTACTTCTTTGATTTATTAATATTATTTTTGCCCAAAAGTCTAAAATCTGTCAAGATCGAATACAAAAGCTGAAACAATGGTTTTAAGAGCTTTCTTCTTCATCTATCTCATCAATCTCAGGAGCTTTCCAGCGTCCTTTCAAAGGTTTTAATCCTGCTTTTAATGCTGCATTTGCAATTGCATGCGTAGAGGTTGGACTGGTTAAAAATAATAATAATCCAATTAAGGCAAGCTTTAGAGTAATCAAAGAAAAACCAGAATGAACCATTAAACCAATAATAACCAATTCAACGCCCAAAGTATCAATGACACCTGAGGCATGTAATCTTGAATAAAAATCAGGCAAACGGATAATTCCAAATGCACCAATCAGAATAAATCCAATTCCTGTGAGAACAAATAAAAGAGAGAAAATCCATTGTATCCAGTTTATATACTCAACCATTACGCTTTAATCCTTCCTTTTATGTATCATCGGAGGAGACATATTCTTATCTATCAAATCAGGGTTCGAAGATTCAGAGTTCGAAGATTCAGATACCGTCTGTGAATCCTGGTTTTCTTTCAGGCTTTGCATGGAATAACGTGTGTTTGCAAGGGCAATGTCCAAAGATCGATATCTAAAAAATTTCAAAACAGCAATGGTTGATATAAAATTAATCAAAGCATATAAAATAGCAATATCAACACCATCAGCCCTACCAATTAAAAAACTGAACAAACATAAAAAAACAACGGTCTTGCTTCCAAAAGCATTCACTGCCAAAATACGATCATATAAAGTAGGTCCCCTTAATAACCTAGATAAAACCAACAGCATTGCAAATAATAACCCCAACGCAGCACAATAAAGTGCAAAATGATAATAAATCTCCATCGTTCATTCCAAAATCTAATTTTATTATCTTCTGTTTAAGTAAAAAATACGCTCTGATCAAACCAAACGTATTTTATACACCAAAATTACAATCATCCCTTATTTAAGGAGACCAGTTACTCTATAAACCTTGTCTCTGAATAAATTTAACCCTTCTCTATCCCCTATTTCTTTCGTTAGACCATGAACATAAACATACTCCTTTTCGATTTCCACAGAAACCGTTCCTGGCGTTAAGGTAATTGAGTTTGCTAAAATAGATGCGGCAAGATTTGTTGCTCCTGGGACTTCCAGCCTTGTGATTACTGGATTGATTTCCAGCTCATTGCTTAAAATCAATTTGCTAACCTGTAAATTTGATTTTGAAATTTCTCCTGCAAGCCAGCTTAAATAAGGAACACACCTGGAATTAATCTTTCCAAAATTCTCCTTTTTAAATAAAAGCCCCATTCTTGCATAAAGAAAAATGGTTATAATGACGGATGAAAAACCAAGCCCCAATAAAAGGAGATTGTTAAAATGTCCAGACAAAACAAGCCATAACACACACAATAATACGCCTAATAAAATCATAATATTCAAACGAATTCTGTTTTTGGTCATTTCTAATCCTTGTGTTCAGAAAATTTCCTGAAAGAATACAGGAAATAGCTTAACTAATTTTTTTTCTTCTTATTCATAACAGTAAGACTTCATTTCGCCAAGTCTGAAAAAAAAATCAAATTGCACTTGCTAATCATTCTCATTTAGTCTATAATAAGATTCGACTAGATGCTCCGTCTGGTCTTGATCGTCCGAACTTATATCTTGCCCCGTATAATCTTATTACGGGGCTTTTCTTTTCAGACCTGGCTGGATTTATTACGTAATATAAAAACTAATAATTATAGCAATTAAGATTGCAGCTATAAAAATTTCAATACATCTATCCTGTTAAATTGCTAACCATTGATAATTCGTTTGTTTTACAAAGATATTCTTGATTTCCTGGCGTTTTTTATATTCAATAGACGTTTTTATTCTTCTTTCTCTGAAACACAGGAGTTAATACCTATAGCTGTTGACTTTCCTCATAATTAAGTACTATCATAAATTCTATCAACGAATAGAGTTTTAAGCAAACAATCTATCCTTCATCTTTTTACAATCATTCCATTACCATTTAATCAATCATAACCGTACAAACTTACTATTTTAATCGTAAATCATCTATAATTCTGAACCTAAATTCTTTTTGGTTTTCCAATAATATGAAGAAGAGGTTTTTTTAGTTAAAAATTGATTTTACATACCTAACACAGAATATAAAATAATTGTTTGAATGATGTTTTTTAAATAAAAAAACAAATTTTATATATTGAGAAAAATCAAATTTTATGATTTTTATGATCTGGCTTTAAATATAAATAAATACGTATATCTTTTCTAGAAAGGTTTAAAAAAGCATATAAATATACAATAGTGTGAATAAGAAAATTAAACAAATGATCAAAATTAATCTTAATAAAAATTCTAAAAAAAGAAGCAGGTCATACATACCTGCTTCATTCTGTTAACTACCAAGAATAACCTTAAACTGAATCTACTTAAACTTTATTCTTTATCAGTAACAATAGCATTAAAGTACAGTTTTCCTTCCAAAATGCTGTTTTCATCCAACAACACAGAGCTAACATCTATCCTCATTCTACTATCTTCTACTTTTACGTCATCATTTGAAATTTCAAATACCTGACCAGAGGATGAAACATGGTATGACATACTGTCAAGTATATATTCCATTGATGGAATAGAAAATTTGATTTCTGGTGTTCCCGAAACAGAAAGTCTAGAACCATCAGCCAACACAATATCAGATGTTACATCCTCAACAGATACCTCTATAGTCAATTTTTCGCCCATTTCTACAAGAGCCCCATTCTCTATTCTTTGTCCGCTTTCTCTTGTTATACTAAAATTAGAAAATTCAACCTCTGGTCTGACAACCTGAAATTTACCAATACTCTCAAATACTTTATCTTGCATTGAAATTATGATCTGAGAATCTGAAAAGTAATCTTCTTGACGATCGGAATTAGTATATGACAGTTCTTCTACAGATTTAAGACGTATTGCTTGTTCTATACCCTGTTGAGTACCATAAGGACGAACCAATATATTATCAACTGGAACAGGTTCAGATGCGGGATAAGCTACACCTATATTAAGCATAATATCCAGGTTTCCATTATTTGCAACGCTAGATGAGAAATCAATTTCTGATGATGGAAGATAATTACCTAATTTCTGTTCAAAAGAGGATATATTATAAATTTCCTCGTTTTGTTGCACATGCAATCCCAAGAAATCCTGTTTTTTACCAGGAGAGTCTGTTTCCTCTGTAACAATTAGATCAATCCTTTTTTCATAACGACCATCCATATTTGCATCAACTAAAAGATCAGACCAACCTGTCTTAGGGAGTCCGTCTTCATCTATTTCCACACTTTCAGGCTTAAGAGAAACTTTGATCTTTGCATACCCATACCCGTCTCCTTTTGATTTTGGAATAGTAAAGGAAAAAGGAGTATTAACATACCCATCCCCTGTTGTTTGATCTGAAGATGGATTTTCAGAAGTCCGCAGAACTTCAGCTTTATAACTCCATCTTTGTTTGATTTGTTTTATTCCTAAAGAAAACAAATAATTTTTTGCTTCATCAGAATTATGCTCTACTCTTATCTGAAATTCTATTTCAGCATTTTTCTCAGATTCAAGAATATCAATATAAACATAAGGGTTAGAATTAAAAGGGTCATTATTAACAGGGTCATTGATACTTACTCTTTTATTACCATCCGCTCCAATATAAATAATGTCAACCTGACTATTATCCTCTTTTTCAACATTTACAACACCTGAATGCTGAGTTGTTTTATCGAAACTACCCTCTCCTAGTTTACCATATTTTGCAATGATTGTATACGGATAGCTATCTGTCTTATCTTCAGGAACAAATCCCGTAATGACTAAAGTTTTTGTTTCCCCAACTTGTAAATCTATAGCTGTGGAAAGTTTTATCTCCGAAACATCTATCTTTACATGAGAAATCCCCAAAAGATCAACATCTGTAATTTTAAATGTTAAACCTGTATTACCATTATTGGTTAAGATATATTGAAATTCAAAGTGTTGACTTGGTTGATATACCAGATCCTCACCCAAAATCTGGGTGATACTTAAATCCAATATTTCTTTCTTTAATACAATAACAGAGCTTCTTTCTGTATATGAATTATGACTAGTATCCATATATGTTATAATAGCACTCATTTCGAGAGTATCATTTAGCTGTTCTTGTCGTTGTAGCTCTCCCCCAGCTGGTAATGCCTGGATTGCTGTTAGACGGTTACCACCAGCAATAGGATCCATTTGTTGTGCCCATGACTTTACAGAACCAAAAATCAATACGCACGATAATAAAACAGGAATGATTTTTGAAAAACCAAACCCTGATTTAGAAAATTTCTTATAAAAATTCATATTTAAATTCCTTAACATAACTAAAAAGATTTTTTTATAATCAAAAATGTCAATTTCCGAAATCTGAAAAGAAAAAGAAAAAGTACAAAAGCTTAACTAAGGAAGCGTAAATTGAGCTAAATTCAAAGAAAATTATATCTTTACGCCCCTATAGGCATAATGATATGCAGGACGCTGGAATCATCTTCATAAAAAAAGCAGGTCATAAACCCCTGCTTTTTTCTCTTAATTACCAAAAATAACCTTAAACTGAATCTACTTAAATCATATTGTGCATTAATAGCAATAACACCAAAAAATAATGCGCCATAAAAACGTATCCTCCAGACTGGTAATACTTTCCAATTCTATAATTATACTTTTTGCTAACCTGGATGCCTTAGAAGAAAAAATCCAACTCTTCCTTTCATTTTCTCCTGTAAAAAAGCAATACTATTAGCTTGATGTGCTATTAACACTAAAGAGAATGTCATTGATTTCTCTATTGCAGATAGCTAAGTTGGATTTTCCTGTTTTGTTTTTATCTTTACGTCCTTTAACACATATCACTTACGCATTTATAAACTCATTTTGAGATCACAAACTTAATTAAAGTATTTTCTGGTTATATCTCTTCTTAAATTCCAGTTTTGAATATAATAATTATAATTAAAAATCTATACTCATGCTTTATTTTCTATCTATTCTTATGATCGTAAAACACCGCATGAAAATTTAAAAAATCAAGCTATTCCATAATATCAGGTCTAAGCATTTTTATGTATTTACTCGCTTTTCTTAACAAAAAATTCTTTATTCAATCTATATTATTTTAATTTTCAAAAAAAAGAGCCAAAGATTTCTTGATCTTCTGAAAGATATTAACTGAGCTTTTAAGTATGAATTGAATAAAACCAATCAACACTAAAGAACAAATTTCCAAAATATACGGCTGTTAAATAAGTTCATATCCCATATCCCAATATCGAACCATTTAGAAATTAGGAAAATCTCAGATTAAATAAACGGATAATCTTTATATATTAGGTTCAGGCTTTTTTATAATCTATCATAACAAATCTTTTTGTAATCTATCATAAGCTGCCTGGATTGTATTTTTTAACAGGCAGGCAATTGTCATAGGTCCCACACCTCCTGGCACTGGTGTTATAAATCCCGCAATTTCACGAACAGGTTTAAAATCAATATCTCCGATCAGTTTTGATTTTCCTGCCTGTTCTATTCGATTAATTCCAACATCAATCACACATGCGCCTGGCTTAATCCAGTCTGCTTTAACAAATTTTGGTTTTCCAATTGCAGCTACCAAAATATCAGCCTGTTTTGCAAGGGTTTTTAAATGCTTTGTTTTAGAATGTGCAAGGGTTGGCGTTGCATTTTTTTCAAGAAATAACATAGCTAAAGGCTTTCCTACTAAAATGGAACGCCCTATAATTAATACCTTATACCCTGTTAAGTCCTGTAATGCCTTTTCAGCCAAAATAATACATCCTTGTGGCGTACATGGACGCAATCCTTCTTCCCCAAGCATGAGTTTGCCTTGATTTATTTGTGTTAAACCATCGACATCTTTTTCAGGATCAATTGTATCAATAACTGCATACGGATTAATATGATTGGGAAGAGGAAGCTGTACTAAAACACCATCTATTTGAGGATTCTTATTAAGTTCTTTAACTTTTTCAATCACGTCTCGTTCTGAACTATTCTTACCCAAACAGTATTCCAATGAATGAATGCCAACTTTTTCTGCTGATAAAATCTTGTTTTTGACATAAATCTGGCTTGCGGGATCTTCTCCTACTAAAACAACTGCCAAACTTGGAGATCTATGATAAACTTTCTTAAACTGCTCTGTCCGTAGTTTAACAGAATTTCTTAATATCTCAGCAATCTTCTTGCCATCTAGATATTGTGCAGCCATTTCTTACTCCCAAACTATCCTAATCTTATTTTAAAACACATCATGACTTTGTTTTAAAACCAAATATTAAAAATTAAAAACAGGAGGAAATAATCTTTGTAAAACCTCATTCAATAACCCAAGTAGAAGTATAATGATTATAGGAGATAAATCTAACCCACCTATCGGTGGAATAATACGTCGAACCTGTTTAAAAACTGGTTCCGTAACCGATACCAAAAACTTCCAAATATTGGCGACCAATCTGACATTGAGATTAATAATACCAAAATTAACTAACCAGCTCATAATTACAGCTGCGATGATAATATAAATATATATGCTAATTAATGATCTAATAATTTCCATAAGCCTGCTTTAAACTCCCGTTTTTTTAATGTTTTAATATTTCCTGTTCAAAACTGCAAGGAATTAGAATAAGGATAAAAGAATATCCGTCCAGAATTACTTTCAATCATTCAGAAAAGTTTCAAAACCTGGCTTCATCAAAACTTCTATTAAATCCGCTCTAATTCAAATTCGTATATTTTATTAGATAAAAATTATGACTTTCTCTTAAAAAAATGTGTTTCCCACATTTTGGCTATCCTTGATAATCTAGCATTTGCAAAAAAGATAGAAAGACAAAATCCATACAATCCACCTGTAAAATGGCGTCTTAGAATATAAGCTTTCAAAAAGCTTATTGGGAATTCTAGGAATAATCTTAAGATTAGAATAAAATAAGGTTTTGCCTTTTGTTTTGTAACCTGAAGATCAGTATAACGATTTTCTTTTTCAATGAAATGACTAAAATTTCGAATAGAATAATGATAGATAAGTGATTTAAAATAATAAATTTTCTGACCCTTACCATATTGTACAGAATCCCAAGTTGCATGATTTGAAAATCCTGCATTTTGACGATGATATAATCGTGCATAATGATTATAATCTGCCCATAATCTGGGCTTTGATCGATGTGGATAAACACTTGTAATTTTAACCTTTCCAATTTGATAAAGATCCTGATATCCTTTTTGAAAAAACTCATTTAACTCTTTATAAAATTGTTCCGTAATAACTTCATCTGCATCCAGATTTAACAACCAATCATGCTGACATTGCTGTTCTCCATAGCGTTTTTGTGGCCCAAAACCTTCCCATGCTCGAAAAAACAGCTTGATACCATAAGATTTAGCAATCTCTTGTGTTTGATCCTGACTGCCACTATCAACCACAATAATATCATCTGTTAAATCTTTTATGGCAGCAAGCGTTTTTGGCAATCGATCTTCTTCATTTTGCGTAATAATAAATATTGATATTGGCAATTTCGCCATAATGATTATCCTATTGGTTCAAATTCTACTTAAAAGCCTATTTGCTTTCATATCCCCTACTTTTAAATTAGCCCTCCTTAAGAACATATCATTTTTTACTTCTAATCAAAATAATTTATACCCAATAAGATCATAATCTTAATAAGATAAAAATAATATTATGATATTAATCAATCCTTCGATAATCATAATATTGAGAATTTAAAAGATGAGCATGTTTAATAGAAAGTTGAGTTTTCACAAGATTTATGCTTTGTGCAAACCTAGAGTTTTGAATAAAATCAAAGATTTTCAGAACGACTTATCCGCCAGCGTTACTGTTACTTTAATGCTTATATTCATCGTTATTATTGGATTCATAGCACTTGCAACAGATAGTAGTCGACTGACTGATTTTAGAATACAATTAAAAAGAGCAACAGATGCAGCAGCTCTTGCACTTGCAACAGAAGAAGTTCTAACGCTTCAAACAGCACAAGAAAAAGCAAAAGAAATTATTCTCGCAAACTTAAATGATAGTCATTTGAATAGAATCAAAACCGTCCAGGTTGAGATTAACCCAAATGAAATAAAAGTGTCTTGCGATACAATTATAAATATGGGATTTTCACAGGTTTTGGGAATTAAAACCAAAGAGGTTAATTGGATATCTACTGTCTCACGTTCAGGAGATGAGGATATAGAAGTTGTTCTGGTTCTAGATACAACGGGCTCCATGGCATTTAAGCACATTTTCAGACCTTTAATAACGCATACAAAAATGATCATACAAGCACTACATGAAGAGAGCAAAAAAGGAACACGATTTAACAAATTAAAAGTTGGACTTGTTCCTTTTTCAACCTTTGTTAATGTCGGAAAAGATAATTTTTATCAAAAAAACCTAAAAGTGACTTCAATGGAATATCAAAACTGGGATGGATGTGTATTGGCAAGAAATATCAGAAGAAATCTAGATATTCTTCCAATATTACCAAATCAAAGCAATCGAGAAACATTATGGAGATTTCCTGAAAGACCTCCACAATATGTTTGCCCATCTCCTATTTCTCCTTTAACAGAAGACGTACAAAAAACACTTGAAGACGTCAAAAAACTTAGAAGCATGGGAACAACCAATATTCCAAATGGGGTCAGCTGGGGGTTGAGACTATTAATAGATAAATATGGAACCATCTTTAAAAATCAAAGATCAACCACCCCCAATCGTCAGAAAAAACAGTTCATGATCATCCTGACAGATGGAAGAAATGAATATAAAAATAACTATGGGGCTTATGGTTATATCAATCAGAATCAAATTCCAAATGTAACAGCAGAACGCCAAGCAAATCAATTAATGGATGATAGACTCCTTCGCGTTTGCCAAATTGCAAAAGATGAAGAAGTTACAATATTTACAATTACATATGGTCTTCAACCAGAAGATTTTAAGATCAAATCCATTCTGAGACAATGTGCATCAAATAATTTATATTTTAATGCACCCGATTCAAGAACACTGGAAAGCGTCTTTAAAAGCATTGTACTGGAAATCTATAATATCAAAATTACAGGTTAAGCTAAAATACTTGTATGTTTAGGCATTTAACTTAATATGACTATCTTCAGGATAAAGGAAACAGTCGCTTTTTCCTTTATCCTGAAAATCATTTTCTCTATAATAATCCTTAACGGTTCATACGATTTAACATGTCTTGATTGTGTTGATGGGCATGCTTAATGTCCTTACCAGGCTCAACGAGCAAGCGCCATGCTTTTGATGATTGCAATGTCTTACGAGCTAATGTTTGAATTTGTTGGGCTGTAACATGATGATAATATGTATCTTTTTTAGTGTAAAAATCACGAATCCCTCCTGATTTCTGTGCCTGAGAGACAACCTTCAAAATAGAACCAACATCCTCTCTATATAACCGCTGAAAATTCAGATAAGAAAGATCAAGAGATTGATTAACCATATCTACTGAACCCTTGTTTTTAAACGCTTTAGCTAAATCATCAATCCTTTGAAAGATATGCTCTAATTGATCTTTAGAAACATCAAAAACAAGACCTATAAAGCTATAATCTGTCACATCTGGATTACAGAAAAACTTTGCGCCTACATGATAGGTTGCTCCGTCTTTTTCACGTAAATTTTGTTCAATATAATCTCTCATTGATTGTGCGAAATCTTCAACATACCAACATGGTAAAAATTGTAATTGCTCTTCATTAAACGCATTTTTTTCTTTTCGTTCTGATTCTAGTTTATCTTTTTTTGCCTCTTTTTTTCTGGCTTGTTTTGAAAATTTTGAAACTTGTTTATTGACATCGCTTAAATCAACAGACCAGAAAACCGCAGCAAGACTATCTTGTCCCTCTCCAAAATGATACAAAATATCTGGGTTCTTTCCCTGTTTTGGAAAACTGAATATTTTCTTTTTATCTAAAGAGGCAGATTCCTTATTTCTCTCTGGTAGCGTTGCAAAACTCGATAATATCTTTTTCTCAATTTCTGCCTTATCTAAACCAGAAACAATTGAAACATCCATTACACTTTTTGAAAGAACAGGCTCTAATACAGTTTTCAACCGATGAATATCAATTTTTTCTACATCTTCTTGATTTTGATATTTTGTACAGGAATTATTCTTGAATAATAGGCTGTAATATAAACCCTCAAAAACTTCTCTCTTATTCGAAAAGAGTTTTGCATAAAGATTGGGCAGGTGATTCTTAACTGCATCAACCCATTCCGTTCGCCATCCTGGCTCTTGAATATATGCATTTAAGAGTTGAGTTTCCTGACTAAATTCCTGATTATGAATTAAACTTTTAAATGCATATTCATCTTCTCCTACATAAAAAGAAAAACTGCTTTTTCGATCATGAAATATAGATACTAATTCTTGATAAGAATGTTGTTTTAAGCCCATTAAAGGAAAGCTTCCCAAATAAGGAAGAACATCATTATTTCCATCACACTGAAAAAGCCCTCCTTTAAAAGCTGTTATCATGTGAGTTTCCTGGAAATCAGGAATATGATAAATATTCACTCTAATATTATTAGATAAAACCATCCTTGATATTTTATCTCTCGCTTCAGGCAAACGATATTTAATCTTTCCTGGCTCTTTAGAGGCCGTATAAGAAAATTGATTTATGCCAGGTTCGGGTTTCTTCTCATACTGTGTTAAATCTTGCTCGTACGCGACTTGATATGCCTTTATTACCCTGCCGTTGATTTCACTTTGAGATGTGCCTTCAATTCCATTTATATCGATTACAGGAGGCGTTTTCCATACGGATAAAAATGCTTGATGCACAAAAGCTGAATTAATCTCATCAATTCTTTTTTTAATGATATAATTAGCGCTTTTTGCATCAATCTTTATTCTATCAAAGCGAACTCTTTGATGAAGTTCTTCAATTTGTTTTATATTATTTATCTTATCGTCTTTTTGATCGTTAATACTATTTAATATATTTTGTTTTTCTGCTATTATTTCTTTTTCAGAGAATCCATATTTATTAATACGTCTTGTTTCATACTCAAAAAGAGTAATCACATCATAAATATACTGGGCAGGAGATGAAATATAAAAAGAGCGATACCGTCTGTCCTTATTTAGATATGTTTGCTGTGCGGCTCCTTGATGAATAAAAATACCAGAGCCTGGATTAAATTTATCCATAATCCTGGATTTCAGACGCTCTTTTAAAATTTGGTGCGCAATATATTCAGAAAGATCTAATAGAATTCCTTCTTCTGTTTCTGGAATGATGGGTAAAAAAGGCTGAATAAACTCAACACTTGTGTCCTTACCTCCAGAATTAAGTATAATCTCAGGAATTAAAAGAGTGTTTTTAGAATCATATTTTCCCTGTGGAACCTGCTCTAAAAAAGATTTTCCTTCAACTTCGGAAAATCCATAAAGACGGTTTCTTTTTGGCGATTTCCTTTTCCAACTGGAAAATTGATCTTTGATCTGCTTTTCTATCTCGTCTGGATGAATATCTCCTATAATCATTAACACACTATTATCTGGTGCATAATAGTGATGATACAGCTTCTCAAGCTTTCTCTTATCGGCATGCTCAACATCTGTTTTAATACCAACAGGATCATAATTTGCTTTTTTAGATAACTTTAAAATATCTTGGTATAGACTTTTATACCGTATTTTCCTGCTTTCTCGATCAAGCATTTCTGCTAAAACAACCCCTCTTTCTTGTTCAACTGCATTGGGTTCAAATTGTATTCCATCTGCAAAATCCCGCAATACCAATAAAATTTTCTCAAGTGTTTTTTGATGATTCGAAGTCAAGTCAAGCTTATAAACGGTATGGTCTTGAAATGTGGTTGCCGCTGTATCATTTAAATAATGGATTCCTAAATCCTTAAAAAAGCTTTCCAACTTACCTTCTGGAAAATGACGCGTGCCATTAAATGCCATATGTTCGATAAAATGCGCAAGACCTCGCTCTCCTGGTTTTTCATCTAGGGAACCAAAATTAACCAAAAAGCGAATTGAAACAGCTTGTTTAGGAATTGTATTTCTTAAAATAAAATAGCGAAGACCATTTTCCAGTTTACCTGAATAGATCTTTGAGTCAGGTATTGTTTCTGTTTTGGTCTGGGATTTTAACTCTTTTGAGTCCATCAGAGTTTTCTGATCATTCGCATAACTCTTTATTGAAAAAATAGAACAAATGAAAAAAACAAGAATATATAATAAATGCATCGTAAAAGCCTATAAAAGAAATTATTAAATATGGTCTCAAATCAAAAGATTAAGCGTAACATCTCCATTTTGAAATCTCTATGATAAATAGCCTGTTTTACCTCTTAAAAACAGTAAAACCGCCCGCTATCCACTCTCCCACTTTAATTAGAAATAATTATTAAATCTACTTAAAAAATCTTATATAAAGAGCCATTTAATCAATATAATACTATCATATAACATAGAAAAGTTCAAAAAGAATTACACTCATTTTAGACTATGGGTTAAAAACACAAAATAGATTAAAAAAACCTTAATTAGACTAAACTGAGTTTTCCATTTTTTATACAATAAATCTGATCCGCGTGTTTTAGTACAGCATCACGATGGGCAATTATAATACAGGTTAATGCTAAACGAGATAGATTAGTGAGTGTTTTTTCTTCAGTATCTTGATCTAAATGAGCGGTTCCTTCATCTAGAAATAAAATCTTTGGCTTTCTATATAAAGCGCGCTAATAAAATACGTTGTTTTTGTCCAGAAGATAAAATCGAGCCCATATTCCTTCTTGTATCTTTTCTTCTTCTAAAGATTATCACAATTAGTTTTTTTTGTAATAAACTCAATAAATCTGTGATTGCATTAAGCTTATCATAAGCTTCCTTATAGGGTTGAGAATCTAAAAAAATCGATGGAATCCTTTTTATAATTAAAGATAGTAAAATGTTAATTTTAAATAGATTTATAAAAAAAATACCAATTAATGATTTAATTTTAGCAAGAAAGAGAAAGAACAAATGGAGTAAAAGAGATGAATGAAATATATGTAAGAAAAAATGTTGAAGGTTTTTTAAAACAGGAAGATCTTTTTAAAGAATGATCAAGAAACAAGGAATAATCCATAAAAAGATAAAAAAGATACCATTTTACCTCCTAAAACGAGTGCTTTATTTATAGTAACAGCACAAGCTATCACTTTGGCTGCATATGATATATCTACCAAAGACTTGAAAATATTTGCCAGTGGAATATACTATCTCATGGAAAATCAAATGTTTTTTTATGAAGCTGGTCTGAAATCTGCCATATGACCCCGTCGCTTTGTACAAGAGGCATTGGATAAAACAAACTGGACAAAATAAACAATTTCAGATAAGAAATATATTAAATAGCTTTTAGCCTTGAATATATGGAAATGAATATTTCTTTTGCTATTCACTTTTACTTTATTGTTGCGATTTTGTATAATGTTGCAAGTCAGCTCTGCCTTGATATTTTCAAAAAAAAAATTGCTCCCACAGAGCCCATTAGCGGTGTGTTAATTATATCCGTTTTCTATCTTCTGTATCTTATGGAAGAATTATTGCCATTTTCTGTACGCATATTTTTAATGGTAATATATCTATTAGCTGTGATACGTTTTGGTATTTTTTATCATTTACTGAACTTTACTAAGGATGCATATTTTTCAAGGCAAACCTGGATTCTGGCTATTATAATCAATATTTTTGGCGTATTGGTATTATTATATTACCTGCTTCTTCTTGCCATTTGAAATATTATCTTATATACTTTCCCCCAAAAAACTTCTACCGACCTTTTTTACCAGACAACAAGCTTAATTTTGATAAAGAAAATGGTTATGAAAGTGATAA
Source organism: Maricaulaceae bacterium (assembly GCA_965183855.1). GTDB lineage: Bacteria > Pseudomonadota > Alphaproteobacteria > Caulobacterales > Maricaulaceae > CBCYMI01. Next base: position 53,611 of record CBCYMI010000022.1, read on the forward strand.
ATCAGTTATGCCAAAAATTAGATTAGCTACGGATGTGGGAGGTACTTTTACTGATGCTGTTTACTATGAAACAGATGAAATAACAGGTGAGATCCATAATCTGAATGCGGTAAAAACTCATACTACACCCCCTAATTTTGAAGAGGGGGTGTTAAATGCCACCAATAAAGCAAAAATTAATCTTTCTAATGTTGAATTCTTCGCTCATGGTACGACCGTTGTGATTAACGCTTTGACCGAACGCAAGGGAGTCAAAACAGCTCTGATCACAACAGAAGGCTTCCGTGATATTCTGGAAATTGGGCGTGGTAATCGGCCTGACTTTTTCAATCTCCGCTATAAAAAGCCAGAACCTTTCGTTCCACGTTATTTGCGAAGAGAAATTCCTGAACGTATGACGTATAAAGGTGAGATTTATAAAGAACTTGATATGTCAGGACTATCTTCCATCCTTGATGCTTTCAAGGAAGAAGGAGTTCAGTCTGTTGCGATTTGTTTTTTGCATTCTTATGCCAATCCAGCACATGAAATAGCAGTTGCAAAGAAAATAAAAGATCTGTGGCCTGGAGTTTCTGTAGTTTCTTCTCACGAGATTACAAGAGAATGGCGTGAGTATGAACGTTCTAATACCACAGTATTATGTGCCTATATAAAGCCCATGGCACATGACTATCTTATGCGTATGGATAATGAGATTAGAAAAGCTGGCTTTACCGGATCTTTTTATATCATGCAATCCAATGGTGGGATTGATACTCTTCCTGCTGCTAGGGATACGCCGATTTCCATGGTTGAATCTGGTCCTGCGAGTGGTGTTTTAGGTGCGGCAGCACTTGGTAAATTGATTGGTATAGATCATATTATCGCACTTGATATTGGTGGTACAACGGCTAAATGTTCTCTTATTGACAATGGTCGTATAAGTATAACCAGCCAGTATATGATAGAAAAAAGCTCTCTTTCTGCAGGCTATCCTATTATGACTCCCGTGATTGATATTGTTGAAATTGGAAATGGAGGTGGGTCAATAGCATGGTTTGATGAGGACAAAAAAATGCATGTAGGTCCGAAATCTGCGGGAGCTTTACCTGGTCCCGTTGCTTATGGTAAGGGTGGGACAGAACCAACCACAACTGATGCTAACCTTATGTTAGGGCGAATAAATCCAAATTATTTCATTGCTGGTGAAATCCAGGCTGATATGGATGCTGTGAAAAAGGCTTTCATAAACCTTGGGCAGAAAAACAATCTCAGCCCCGAGGAAGCGGCTCGTGGTGTTATCCGTATAGCAAACAATAATATGGTTAATGCATTGAAGCTGGTATCTATTAATAAAGGCTATGACCCGCGTGATTTTACGATGATCGCTTTTGGCGGAGGTGGGGCAATGCATGCAACCGCACTTGCAAAAGAACTTAGTATACCAAAAGTTGTTATACCTAATCATTCTGCTGTTTTCTCTGCGTGGGGTATGCTGATGTCTGATCTAAGAAGGGATTATATAAGAACTCAGCCCATGGTTATTGATTTACCTTCTGCTGGTAAGATTAATCAAATATTTAAAGACATGGAAGATAATGCTCTTCTTGCATTTTCCAAAGAAAAATTTGATGCTTCGAGTATTTGTTTCGAGCGGTATGTTGATCTCAGATATGATGCTCAGGAGCATTCGGTAAAAATTGGTTTAACCAATCTTTCCATAGATACAGAAGAAATCAAACAATTGCTTAAACGCTTCCAAGATGCTTACAAAAAGAAATATACATATACTCTGGATAAAAACGTTGAACTTGTCAGCTTCCACCTAGTTGCCTTTTGCTCTGTTGATATGCCTCAATTGACAAAGCTTGAAAACGGTATCTCTGCAGATAATGCTGTGAAAGAAGAGCGTTTAGTAGATTTTGACCAGACTGGTATTGTAAAGACAAAGATTTATGATCGTAGCTGCCTTCTTGCAAATATTAGTTTCATTGGTCCTGCAATTATTGAAGAGCCTGGTGGAACAAGTGTGGTTTTTCCTGATCAAAAAGTTTTTGTCGATGATTTTGGTAATCTTAACATAGAAATTTAATAGGTGTAAATTATGTCAACGGATCAAGCTTCTCCCTCTTATGATCCTATAACGGTCGAAATTATTCAATCATCTTTTTCTGCTATCACGGATGAAATGTTCTCAACCATGCGTAAGACGGCAATGAGTTCGATTATCTATGAAGTGTTGGATTTTGGTGTGGCCATGTTCGATGCTATGGGTAATCTGGCTAGTTCTGGTTCAGGTATTCCTGGCTTTGTAGGCATGTTAGAGCCAGGTGTTAAAGCGATATTGCAGAAATTCTCTTTTAAAGATATCAATGATGGGGATATTTTCATAACCAATATACCTCATTATGGCGGCGTTAGCCATCTTAACGATGTTGTTTTAATTATGCCTGTATTTTTTGATAGTAAAATAATTGCCTGGCTATCGAATAAGGCGCATTGGGTAGATATTGGTGGTGCTTTTCCTGGTAGTATCAATCCTAATGCTGTTGATCTTTATCAAGAAGGGATTCAATTACCTGAAATTCGAATTATTGAGGGTGGTCAAGTAAATGAAGCATTATTAGAAGTCATTACTCAGAATTCGAGAGTCCCTGAAATAACGCGTGGTGACTTTTGGGCTGGCATTGCTTCCATGCGCGCAGGCTGTCAACGCTTACAGTCTGTTTTTTTTCCAAATATGGTAGAGAAATAGTGCTTTACGCCATAACCGACTATATTTCTCTTGGTGAAAAACAGTCAAGGAGAGCTCTGAAAAAATTACCAAAAGGAACTTATACCGCTAGTGAAGTTTTGGAAAATGGTCAGAAAATGAAATGTAAGATTACAATTTCAGAAGATGAGTTTATCGTTGACCTAAGAGATAATCCAAAGCAAAACAAGAGCGCTATGAATCAGTCACGTAGTGCAACCATGGTTGATGCTTTGATGATTTTCAAAGCAATTGCAAACCCACAAAGCTTTGCTAATTCTGGCTCTTTCAAACCTATCAAATTGCTTACAGATAAAGGATCGATGTTGGATGCAGAATATCCTGCAGCGATGAGTATTTATTATGAAGTCAGTATGCTTGTGCTGGATATTCTTTGGAAAGCTTTAGCTCCGGCTTTAAGTGATAAATTACCCGCAGGACATTATTCTTCTATTTGTGGCACTTTCATGGGGGGACCACACCCAGAGAATGGTAAATTACATAGCATTGTTGAACCACAATTGGGTGGATGGGGTGCTTGTAATAACAGGGATGGTCTTAATGGACTTTATACCGGCTTTCATGGTGATACATACAATTGTCCTGTTGAAGTTAACGAGCAGAAAAACGGATTAATGGTTGACCGTTTGGAATTAAATTGTGCTCCGGGAGGGGAAGGACAGTTTATGGGTGGCAAAGGCATTAATCTGGATTATCGTATTTTGGAAGATAACTGGTGGTTGACGATGCTTTATGTACGATCAGAATCTGGTCCGTGGGGACTTGAAGGTGGCTATGCAGGTACAACAAACTACGTCATTGTGAAGCGAGCCAATAATGGTGGTCAAGAGTATTATAGTTCGTGTACAGCTCTTACCCTAAATAAAAATGATGTGATTTCCGTTTTTACTGCAACCGGTGGAGGATATGGTGATCCGTCAAAGCGTTCACATAAACAGATAGGCGAAGATATAAAGAATGGCTATATCACTGGTGAACGTGCTGTCGAGGTTTTTGGAATTTTGGATAGGTAATTATAAATATGCGATTGTATAATTCGTATATTAATAAATAATGCTATTTTCCAATATCAGGTATCGAAGAAATTTTATTTTTTGGAAATTCAAATGGTTCGTCTTAAATGATATCCGTTTACTCAAGCAATATTTACCTTATGATAAATATACCTAAAAATCTTTAACACTAAATAGTCAGGTCGTTATGGAAACTAACCCGTCAGATAATATAACTTCCCAGGAATTTGCTAATAAAGAGGTTCCAAAAACAAAATCATCAAGCGGATGGCATCTGGCACTTATTATTATTGGTGGCACTATTGGTTTTGCTGTTTTTACTATTGCCGCTAAAATTGGTGGTTCTCTGGGTTATGTGTGGACAATAGCATCTTTTGTTGTTGGTAGTTTTATTCTTGGTATCATGGGGGCTATCACAAGCTATGTAGGCGCACGTTCACGTTTGTCAACTTATTTGCTTATAGAGTTTGCTTTTGGTCGATCAGGAGCCAAGATTGTTAACGGCTTAATCGCTTTGTCTCTTATAGGTTGGTATGGTGTTATCAGTAATACGCTAGGCCAGGCAACACAATCATTGTTATTAGAGGCTTTCGGTATTAACATTCCTATCTATATTGCAGTTAGTATTGCCAGTTCAATGATGATTTGGATAAGTGTTATTGGTTTTACCGGTATAGATCGTCTTGCACTTTTTCTAGCTCCTGTCATGGTGTTGTTTATGACCTTTGTTGCCTATATTAGTATACGGAATGGTGTTCATGGTGATGGTTTATTTTCTTCTAATAATTTTACCTTTAGAACCGCGGTGTCGGCAGTAATAGGAACTTATATTGCTGGAGTTATTATTCAGCCTGACTATAGTCGATTTGCTGTCAATACATGGCAAGCTGTTTGGTCTGTTTTTTTTGCCCTGGGGATTGTATTTCCTGTTGTTCTATTTCTTTCAGCAATACCAGGCATGGAGCTAGGGAATTCGAATATAATCCAAATCATGGTTGCTCTTGGTGTCATCATACCTGCATTTTTTATTTTTTTCTTTGGTGCTTGGTCAAGCAATGTTTTGTGTCTTTACTCATCGAGTCTATCTTTCGCAACACTCTTTACTGCTCCTATCTCAAGAATAATAATCGGGCTTGGAATCATTGGTACGGTGCTGGCTTTTTTACCCGCACAGTCATATATTTTTAAGTTTTTGATTTTTCTTAGTGTAACGATACCACCAATTGGTGCAATTTATGTTATTGAAGCGTTTCTGATAAGGAAGTTTAATCTAAATCTGGATCATTTGGCTTATGAACCGAAATTGAATCATTGTGCCTTTATAGCCTGGATTATCGCGACAATAATAGGCTATTTATCAGAAAATGATATTATTACCTTAGTGGGCATTGCATCCCTGGATTCACTTATTGTCTCGGCAATTGTTTATGTAATAATAAGTTGGAGACGTATTTATTTATCATAAGTTTAAAAGCATGGATTACCTGAACAGCTCCTGATGATGATCCTTGATGCCGGCAAGTTTGCTGTTTAGCTATAATAGCGGCAGTTGAAATAACGAGTCTATGTCATCAGATCCGTTCTCAAACCTCTTTCATCACAAGATATGGCATATGTAGAAACAAGCATGTAAAAGATACACCATATTGTTTGAAAACCTGATTGTTTGAAAACCTGTAAGATTATTAAGTATCCAGTAAAAAAAAATCCTTCAGCTTTCCTGAGATTTGTCTAACAAAGAAATCACTCACAATCTTCAAAGAATAAAAAATATTGTTACGTTTTATCTAAAGAATATTCATGGCAAGTTACAAGTGAAAAATCGGACCAGGCTATTATAATATCCAAAAGCAAACAATTAACGGATTAATTGTAATATTTAAGAGGTAAATATTATTTTTTATAATATTATATATTGCTTTTTATTATATAATATAATATTTTTATTATAAATAAAGAGAGGTAATTGGTATGCTTTGTAGATATATGTATTTTTTAATAGCAACAACATCTTTGCCTTTAAGTATAAATTCTGCTTTTACACAAGATACCGATCCATCATTCGATAGCAAGTCCAAAAAAGATACGATCATTGTTGTAGGCTCAAGAGGTCGTCAAGAAAACATTATTGATGTGCCCATTTCTGAAACAGTATTCACTTCAAAAGATATACAAGATGCGAATATTGATACCGTTGATGACTTTATATCTTTAACACCAGGTGTAACGATTGCCAATGCGCAGGATTCTGGCACTAATTTTATTACGATTAGAGGCATGTCTCAAACCCGTAATGGGGATCCTCCTGTAGCGGTCGTTATTGATGGTGTTCTTCAAGTTAATTCGAGATCTTTTGATCAAGCATTATTTGATATAGAATCCATAGAAATACTGAGGGGCCCCCAAGGGGCTCTATATGGACGTAACGCGACTAATGGCGCCATTATTATTAATACAAAAGACCCTGTTAATGAGTTTAGTGGATATGGGCAGGCTAGTATAGGTAGTGGTAATGAGTATATTGTTGAAGGATCGCTCTCTGGAGCATTTATAAAAGATAAGCTTCTTTATCGTGCTTCAGGGAGATATTCTGATCGTGAAGGATATTTTCATAATGTTTTTCTCGATAAGAAAGTAGATGGTTTGAAAAATTTATCTTTGCGCAGTCATCTTAAATGGTTAGTAAATGAAAATATCACAGCGGATCTTCGTGGCTTAATGGTTAATACGAATGGTGGAGCTTTGAACTATACCTACCAACCTGCAGTGATCAATTGTACTACAGGATTGCCAGACTCATTTGATTTTTCCATTGCAGATGCCGACCTGGTTTCCGATGAATTTTTTGCAAATAATCTTGGTTCAGATAAAAGGGAGATATATAGATTATCATTAAGCGTTAATTTTAATGTTGGATTTGCTGATTTGTCTCTTGTTTCATCCTATGATAGTCTTGAGCAAAGCATTAAAGGAGATCAGTTTCCGTATACAGCAGCTAGCTCGATTAACCCAGCCCCTCCTTACCCATTTTTTGATGGCACACAGACTCAATATGTTGATACGAATTCATTTTCTCAAGAGATTCGTCTAACATCAAAGAGTGATCAAAGAATTCGCTGGATGCTGGGTGGCTATTATCTTGATACCGATAGATTTATTTCTTCTATAATTGGTTTAGATCAGGAAAAAGGAATTATTTCCATTAAGCGTGATCCAATTTTTTCATCTTCGAATCCGCTTTCGGAATTCATTGCAGATAACAATAAAAATGAAGCATGGGCTTTATTTTTTGCCCTTGATGGTGATTTAACAGATCAGCTTGAGGTATCCGTTTCTGGTCGTTATGATGAAGACAAGCGCGTTCAGATGGTACACCCTCGACAGGGATCCTATCATGACGGTATTCTTTCAGGACCTATAGGTTTGCCCGGCGCAATAAACAAGCAAACATTCAGTCACTTCCAACCAAAAATTACAGCTCGATATTCTATTTTTAAAAACTCTTCTTTATATGCCTCTTGGGGTCAAGGATTCCGTAGTGGGCAGTTTAATCAAAATGGTGTTAGTGGCGCAGCACAGAAAGCAGGAGTGGAAGGGGTTTCTGATGTTCTGGATAAAGAAATAAGTACGACTTCTGAAGTTGGATTTAAATCAAGGTTTCTGGATGATCGCCTAGATATTAGTGGAGCATTATTCACTACCAAAGTAACAAATGCACCTTATTTTGTTTTTATCGGTGCAGTTGGCGCACAAGTTCTTGTTCCTATTGATAAAGTTGATATTTTGGGTGGTGAAATTGAGCTATCCTCAGAATTAAGTGATGGTTTAGATGCATATTTTAGTGTCGGTCTTTCCGATTCTGAAATCAAAAAATACAATGTTGATCCTGATGATGTTGGTAATAAGGCCCCTTATGTACCGAAATACACTATAAATCTGGGTTTGCAATTGCGTAGGCCCATAAACGAATCTCTTGGATTTTTCTCCAGAATTGACATTGAGAGACGAGGAGAACAATTTTGGGATCCAAAAAACACAACTGCCCGTTCTTCTATTAATTTAATCAACCTACGTGCCGGCATTGAAGATTCAAATAATCGATGGTCTTTGATTGCATCGCTAAATAATGCTAGCAATAAAAAATATAACTCGGAATGGGTTTTAGGTGGTTTTGCACATGCTGGATTACCTAGAAATTTTCGTGTTGATCTACGAGTAAATTTTTAATTCTGGAATTGGATCAGTATTTCGGCAGGTTCTTCACGGTTGATTTTGTGGTATTTTATCCTTGAAAGCCATAGTCAATCATGAGATTCAAATGGTTTTGCTATAAAAACAGGTTAGGCAGACGGGAATGATATATTTTTAGCTTATGATCCCGCAAATTCTAATGGAGCAGAAAAATCAATTTGACTATTTTCCATAGGCCGAAACCAGCACTTTGGACTAGTCCTCCCTTAATAAAGGATGAGGCTTTTTATTTCTCCAACAAGCACCTGACACCGATGTAAACCTCTAAAAGCAGAGATGGATAGCTCTTCTACCTTGAGCATGTTAAAAATATACTATTGGCCCAAAGCAAATGAATATCGAACCAGTAGACATTAATTTTATTTCTTTATATTTTTCAATAACTTAAACTTAGATTGCAATGGTTGCAATGAAAACACCAAAATTGCAATGCATTTTTTGTAATAAGTAATTGATTTATAATAGGAATTAAGGAATTTCTGTTTTTAATTTTTGGACAACTTATCTGTCGTTTTAGACTAGATCGTCGTACTTTGTTTGAATGGGTGTTTGAACCCTTCTTTGCAGCAAAACATCGCTCTTTATAACCCCCAATTTAATATAAAATAATTATACTTTAGAATAAAAAATGAACATATTTTATTTCAATTCTAGAAAAAATCGATATTTAATAAATGATATGATGATTGTTTTGAGATTATTCGTTTTTAAAAGCACGCTCCTTTTTCAGAAAACCATATTTTTATAGAACGAATTAATGATACTCTAAATTCCTTCTAAAGCATTTAATATTTTTATATTCTAATCTTTTGATTACATCTGGTTAAAAAATGCTTTAAGACCTGGTAAAACATCTGGTTCAATTAGCTCAGGAGCATGTCCAACTCGTTTTGCACAAATCATCTGCATATTAGGTCTTTCTTCCTTCATTTTTTTTCGTATTTCAGACGTTAAAAAATCTGATAATTCTCCGTAAACTAACAAAACAGGAATAGATGGCATTGTATTGAAAAACATCCATAAATCCTTTTCTGGCAAAGGCTCTTTTAAAAAAGCCCTCACAAAATTATGACTATACCAAAACCGTATTTTATGATCTTGACCTTGATAACATAATTGTTTTGCCATTCTAATCCAAAAAGCTTTTTCTTTTTGATCGGGATAGACATGTCCAAGCATTTCCTTTACCTTCAAGCTCGTTTCATCCCAGTCTGATAAAACAATTTCTGGTTTCGATAATTCCTGATATAATAGCTGATAACCCTCAAGATTAATCTCAGGTCCGATATCGTTTAAAACCAACGCATTAACCCGATCAGGAAATCCTGATGCCATAATCATGCCGATAATCCCTCCCATTGACGTTCCAATAATGGCTGTTTTTTCAATTTTCTCCTGATCTAACAAACATAAAATATCTTCAATATATTGCAGAATATGAAAACTATCGGGACTTGCCTCTTCTGCAAGAGATTTTCCTCTTCCTCTGATATCCATTGTAAGTAGACGATATCCAAAATTATACAAAATAGGCGCTAATAAATCAAAATCATGACTATTTCGGGTAAGCCCTGCCAAACATAAAATTGTCTTCTGATTGGAACTTCTCATTCCATAATCTCTGTAATAAAGTGATAACCCATCTTTTGTTGTGCAATATTTTTCTAAAAACTCAACATTAAATTCAACACGCATCATGACACTCTTTCTATAAAATCTGTATCATATAATACCAAAATCAAAACACTAATTTCAGATTTAAACATGTACAAAAAATTCTATCAAGAAAAGGATTACAAAGCACGTTTAGACATACTCCTTTTAAACGAGAAATGATTCCACATAATAAAATAAGCAATTTGGACAGTAATAGATGGATTTGAATCTCATTATCTTCCCTTAGCTGATGATCTATCAATAATTTTCAAATAATCAATTCCATCATTATAAATCGTTCCTGTTAAAGGTTTTGGTTTTATATAATGATTTCTATTGTTAAGCTCTAATTCATCTAAAATATGAATTCAAACCTGGATCCAAAAAGAATTTATCTTTAGAAATTCCATATAAATACCCTATAGAAAGGTTCGTTGTTTACATAAATATTTCACGGTTATATTCACCAGCTCTGTTTGGATTTCAGTAAAAAACTAGACATAAAACAATGCTTCTACATAAAGCTTTATTACGTCCTTATAAAAATATTCTTAAGTCTTTTAAAAAACAAATAGATTAGCAAAAAGTATAGAGAAATATATATAAAAATGTATTAAACCTTTCCTTTATTTTTGTCAAACTATTGTCTTTTATTTTAAAAAAGTCTTTAAAAATCAAGATGTTATGAGGGCAAGAATGCTAAGATTATGGAGCGGGTAGCGGGAATCGAACCCGCATATTCAGCTTGGAAGGCTGCTGCACTACCATTGTGCTATACCCGCAAATCCAGAATATTTATCTAAAACAGCATATACCTTAATTATATTAGAAAAACAATATAAAAAATAGAGGGCTCCTCGCTTATTTAATGGAAAATTCTGAAAAAAGATAGTATTTCTGAAAAACAAATCTTCATCTGCTAATACATCTAGAAAATCAGCAATATATATCGATACCTTAATTCAAAAACCAACATCCCTTCTTGCATCTATCTTTTAAATTCTGTAAGACACACTTTCTTATGATCCGTTTTTAAACAATCCGTCTTTTAAACTTCTCTGGTTTTTTAATTATTTTATTAAGAGGAACAAAATAATCTATATATCCAAACCATATCAATTTATTTTATTATCAATAATATGCTTTACCTACATCATTATACGCTCATACAAGAATAAATATATCAGAAAAAAGGTTTATATAACCATTAATGAAGAGCCATTAGGCGGTGAAAAAATATTTTATGACGTGTTAAGTAAAGAAAAAACCCATGCAATCTTATTCCTAATTGGTAAACAGATCGAAATAAATCAAAAAACATGCCATAATCTCGAACACGAAAAAAAATCTATATGCCTTAATCATCATTATTCTTATACAAATAGACTGCATTTTTATACAGACACAAACCATGTTATAATGTACATGCAAGAGGAAAAGAAAGCTTTAGAAATACCATGATTCCTTGTTTTTTCTTGTTTTCTGGAAAGGAATGTATTTCGATTGCCAGAATTTTAGGGAAAATGGTCTTTATATCACACCCGATAAAGCTAAAAAAGAAAAAATAGATTTTGAAAAACTATATTAAAATGGATTTTAGGTTTACAGATGGGATTTAAGACAAGCACATTATACAAATGGTAAACCTATACAAATCCTTGAAAAAAAATAGCAAATATTGATAGAAAATTTAAAAACAGAAATACAATTCTACCTGATCAACTGATTCTTTTAATACATGATTAAATGTTTCAATCTCGTCTAATGGAAAACGCAACCCATCTAATCCGACACTTAAAAAAAGAACGATAAGATCAAAGAGTTAACTGACGATCACTCTTATCCTAAGATAAGAAAATTAAGCTAAAACATTTTGTCATATAATACTCATTATTATATGATATCTCTTCTTGAAAGAATAGAATTTTTACTTAGCCTTATAGCTATAATACCAGATTTTCATACTTGTTTAATCTTACTCATGCTCTTAAAAGAAAACCAACTATACAGGATAATATAAACCAGAATGTCTACGGATATATATGATAATATATCATTCTTTTGAATATAAATTCTTCCGTTATCTTTCAGACCTGATCAAATTATTTTTAAGATATAATCCTTAGGATTCTTGGACGTCCACTCATATTATCATAAAAAAATATTACTCAATTGTATAATATCCTTTTGGTACAGACATTACAACTTTTTTAGCCTGATCCAAATTTAATCTAGGATCACATAAGGTTTTATAGCTTTCATTATCAAGATCTTTTTCATCTATTCCCTCACCAACACATTCAGAAACACGATCTCCTGTCATTTCAAGATGTAAGCCTCTTGCCTTTACCTGTTCTTCATTTAAAATCGTAAAGAAATCTTTGATTTCTGATGCAATAGATTCAATAGATCTTGTTTTAAAACCCGTTTCAGCAAGATAGGTATTTCCATGCATTGGATCACAACACCAGGTTAGATTAAGCCCTTCACGCTTAATCGCATGAATATGCTTGTATAAATTATCTTTTACTTTATTCTTTCCAAACCTGAAAATTAAAATCAGACGCCCTTTTTCATTTTTTGGATTTAAAATATGAATCAGCCTAACCAAACTTTCTGGAGATAAATCAACACCGCATTTTAATCCTATCGGATTTGAAACACCCCTTACAAACTCAATATGTGCCCCATCTGGTTGTCTGGTTCTATTTCCGACCCAAAGCATATGACCTGATAAAGCATACCAGCATAAATCTTCTTCATTATACCGCACAAGAGCTTGCTCATAGCCCAATAATAATGATTCATGACTTGCATATAATCTGTTTAATTTATGTTCTCCAAACTGTTTTCTATAAACCGATTCTTTTTGTCTATTTCTCTCAATACTTTCGCTGCATATTCATAAACCTTAATCATTCGATCAGGATCTGGTCTTCTACTTTTGGCAGAAAAATTATATCCATTAATCGCATCCCCTCTATAATTTAATAGCACAGTTCCACTTCGCTTTTCATAAATCTCTGAACGAGGCTTTGCACATTGTCCAGCCAATCTCCCAACAGAAATAACAGGTAAATGAATCTGATCCTGCAATTGATGTTTCAATGCAATAAAAGCTTTAAATGTTCTTTCTATCCCTAACATGGAAAAATTATAAATATCTTCCGCACAATCTCCCGCTTGAAAAAAAAATGCTTTTCCCTCTTCAACAGATTTAAGTGATTCCCGAAATACCTTAATCGATTCTATCCTGACGAGACCATTTGTATTTTTTAAATGTCTCTCAGCATTTTGAACCGCCTGTTTATCATCATATACAGGAAGTTGACTCGCTGGCTTTTCTCTCCAACTTCCAGGCGTCCAGTCCCTGTTTTTAATGATTTCAACTCTTTTTGACATTTGAATAAAAACCCTATATAAACGGATCATCATTTTTATCTGGATGCTATAATAGTCTATATACGAACTATCACATAATCTATATTAAGAATAATGATCTAAACAAATTAGCAATTTGTATAAAATTGCTAATAATAATATGAAAAATCAATAAATGCAATTCTATTTTCTTCCTTTATGAAAGTAATTTCATTTACAAAATAAAAGCTTGCTCTTATGACGCTAGACGAGTCTATCTATCGGTTGCATGCTTACATAAATCCTGAATTTGGATCTGTTTATTTAAAAAAGTCTATCCCCAGTTTTTTTCTTCTAAAAATCTGACCCGTTAACAAAGTAAATTCCTAGTCTGGCTTTCTCTTTGATAGCGTCACTAATTCTTCTGCTATTGTTGGATGAACAGCACAAGTCGCATCCATTTCCTTTTTCGTCAGCTTACCAACCAATAAAATACCTAGAATTTGAATCATTTCATCTGCACTATCTCCAGCAACATGAATGCCAACCAGCCTTTCTGATTTTCCCTCTGTTATTACTTTCATGTAAACAGGGGCAGCTTTACCGCTTAACGCATTACTTAAAGGCTTAAATCTTGTTTCATACACATGACAATTCTCAAATTTTGATTTTGCCTCTGATTCTGTTAATCCGACACTTGCAATAGGTGGAATCGAAAAAACAGCACGTTGGAATATGATCATATGTAAATTTTGTTGGTGTGTTTTCAAAAACAGTTTTAATAAAAGCAACGGATTCCCGAATAGCAACAGGTGTTTAAATTTATATCGATTGGTTTACATCGCCAACAGCATAGATATAATCAAGTGCTGTTTTTAGAATAGGAAATCTACCTTAATTGCCCCCTTGTTTGGAAGCCCAATATTTTTCAAGCCCTAATTGATCTGTTTTTAGGGTTTACGACCTAAAGCTGTTAAAATACAATCTGTCTGTAGCAAAATAGAAGATTGATCTTCTTGTCTTTTGAAATATGAAGTTAACCCTGTTTTTGCTTTTTCAACTTTTTCAAGATCCGTGTTCAGATATAGCTTAACGCCTAAAGCGTTTAAGTTTTCTTCAACATACAAGCTTAAATCCCGATCAAACCCCCTTAAAAGTCTATCTCCTCGATAAACCAGAGAAGTCTCAACACCTAATCCTTTAAAAATACCTGCAAATTCAATTGCAATATACCCCCCACCTAAAAATAATCACTTTTTCAGGAAAACTCTCTTAATGAAAAAACTTGATCTGTTGTAATCGTTAAATCAATCCCTGGAATATCTGGCAAAAAGGGAGTCCCACCCGTAGCAATTAGAATATGAGTTGCAGAATATATACAATGTGACTTCTGTCCATATAATTTATGTTCTGTTTTAAAAGAAAGATATTCATTAATTAATTCAACACCTGCAGACTCCAGGTTTTTTTGATAAATAGATGATAGTCTTTCAACTTCATTTTCAAGTGTGGCTCTAAGTGTGTTCCAGTTAAATTTCAAATCAGAAACTTTGCCATCCAGAAACCATTTATTTGTTTTAATTTTAGACCAGTTTGTGCGGCATATACCATCATTTTTTTAGGAACACAGCCACGAATAACGCATGTTTCCGCCAATGCGATAGCCTTCTGCGATTGCAACTTTTTTACCCTTCTGAGCTGCAAGCCTTGCTGCCCTCACACCTGCAGAACCTGCGCCTATAACAATCAGATCATAATCATATTTACTCATAATTTGTCTGCCTTAAAACATATTCTGGAACAATAAAACTTCGAATACTCCAAAGTCCAAATTTATTTTAAGATATAAAAATCATATGATATGAGTTTTGATCAAAGGAAAAATGTTTCTGGTTTCTTTAACATGCCAGCTCAAATAAAGTTTCTTAAAACAATCGGCTTATTTTTTCCAATATGCGCGCACCATCAAGATCACCGACAATAATAAACCCTGCTCATATTAATAAACAAACCATGCTCAATGATACCTGAAATTCTTGTTAAGGCTTCAGAAATCTTTACTGGCTTATCAAGTTTTTTTGCAATAACAGTCAAATATATAATGTCCTCCATCTGTAACAAAATGGCTTGCCATCAAGCTTTTTCCCTTAGCTTTATCTCTGGCGTTTTGCATCCCATTGACGTTAATGTATTAAAAATCTGATTTGCCGTTAATGTAAATGCAAAAGGATCAACCTCAACCGCAAGTGGAAAACTCCCAAGCTGTTTAACGAGTTTGTTTTCATCAATAATCACGACCATCAAAGCTGCAGATTGAGCAATGATTTTTTTCTCTAAAAAAGGACAGCCCCCTCCACCTTTAATTAAATTATAATTAGAATCGACTTCATCTGCACCATCAATGATTACATCTATTTTTTCTGCTTTATCAACGGGTATAATAGGAACCCCAGAATCTAAAGCAATAGACCTGGTTTGCTCGGACGTAGGCAATCCAACAATCTCCAGACCATCCTTAACAGCAGCTCCTAAAAGCCTTACAAAGGTTTCTGCAGTACTCCCAGAACCAAGTCCAACAATCATTACCGTCCTTTAAACATAATCCAATGCGGAAAACCGCTGCATTTAACTTCTCAATATCAGCACTCATAAAAACAATGTCCTGTGTTTAGATTAAACTGTATTAACAATACAAACATACCCTATTAAAACATGGGGGGGGGGGGTTCAGACAAAATATAAAATACAAAAACAATTCTGTAAAGAAACGACCTTTGATCTAAAAACCTCTCAATACAGCAATATGAATTTATTCTAAAGCTTATCTTATATGTTTTTTCTTTTTCCCTAGATAGTCTTAATGGATAAAAGGTTGATGTTAGCTTACAATCTTGCCTGCATTTTGATATATTTGGATATTAATTGAATTTATCGTATTCAAAAATATTGGAGATGTTCTTTTTAGAAAAGCTGTTTTTTAAAATGAGATTAATCAGTATCCTTTTTAAAATGGGATAATTTACAAAATTTTAAAGCTCCGCCTTTTTTGTTAATTTGCCTCGCTCTCCCAAAAGCAAGGGCATGTTTGGGTACATCAAATGTAATCACGCTCCCAGATGCAATATATGATTCTTCATGTAAACTTACAGGAGCAATTAGAGCAGTATTTGAACCAACAAATACATTCTCTTCTATACGTGTCTGATGTTTTCTTCTTTCCATCATAATTACAGGTAATTGTACCCGCACCAATATTCACATTCTTCCCTATAAGAGCATCCCCAATATAAGATAAATGGTTTATTTTGGTCTGTTGGTCTATGTTTGCATTCTTAATTTCAACAAAATTACCAATTTTTACTTCTGTGTCCAAAACAGAGCCAGGTCTTAATCTGGCATAGGGTCCGATAATATTATTTATTCCAATATTCGCTCCTTCTATATGAGAAAAACTCTTGATAACCGTATTACAGCCAATTTTTAAACCCCAGGACCAAAAACAACATAAGGTTCTATTTTAACACCTTTTTCTATTTGGGTATCATAAGAAAAATAAACGGTTTCTGGGGCAATAAGCATTACACCAGATCTGAATAGCTCAGCTCGCTTTCTTTTTTGAAAGGAAGTTTCCATAAGCGCAAGATCCGCTTGTGTATTAACCCCTGCAACTTCTTCTTGGTCTGCGAGATAAAATCCTGCACGATAAGATTTTTGATCTGCAATTTTTACCAAATCTGTTAAATAATATTCTTTTTGAGAATTTTTTGCTTCCAATTGTGTTATATTTTCATATAAAAAATGAGATTCGAAACACATTAAGCCTGAATTACAAAGCGTTATTCTTTTCTGTTCAGAATTTGTATCTTTTTCTTCAATGATTTGCCTGATTTTATTTTCCTGATCATGGATAATACGACCATAGCCAAAAGGATGGCTAGTCTCAAATGCTAAAAGACCAATCACATTTCCCTTTTCCACCAGTTTAAATAATTGCTCTACTGTTTCTTTACAAACCAAAGGAGTATCAGCAAATAAAACAATAATCTGACCTTCAAAAAATTTCATTTGTTCTATCGCATGTCTTACAGCATCTCCCGTACCTTTAGGAATTGTTTGCTGTACAGAAATAACTTCCTGCTGATTAGAAAGATGAGATTCAATCTCCAAATCACCATTTGTTACAACAACCACATGTTCAGGATTAAGCTCATATGCCAAAGCCAAACTCCAATCTATCATAGCTCTCCCTCCAACAGGATGAAGTATTTTTGGATGTTCAGATCGCATTCTTTTGCCTTGACCCGCGGCAAGAATAATAACTGCTCGTTTTTGGGACATATTCAAGATCCAATCTTTATATAGTTAATGATACTGCCATTTATCTTCTAGCTATTCCGTATATTTTTTAAGTTTACAAGTATAATAATGAAAAATATGGTAATTCTTCATAAATCCAGCTTCGTCTATTATATCAATCGAAATGATATAGACTGATTCATAATAATTTCAATCTCTGCTTAAAACAATCCAACACCTCAATAAAACCATTGGAAAACCCTCCTGTTTAACTGATCACATTAAACACTGATAAATCTATTCTGATAAAAACTTGATCACCAGAATATCAGAAAACAATTTGCTGATTAAAAACCATCTTCTATTGCTTTTAAGCGTTTTTTAATATCAATCGGTTTCAGATTACTCTTTTTTACAAAATTTTAAGAAAAAATAAGGATAGACAGAAGAAATAATCATACCTCTTTATCCTCCTATTTTATCCTTCTATATCTATAAACACTTGCCAAAAAGAGGAGCTCCAAAAAGATAACCTAACATCCCGCTTTTTACAAAACAGGTATGATCCGTTTATATTAAATTCAATTAGAATATAGATAAGCCAGAACTTAACTTGATTAACGCTAATAATATAATATATTATAATACTTAGTTTTTCATTTTTGTAGGAATTTTAACCAATCTTTTTTAGTTATTTTACTCACATTTCAAAAATTTCAGTTTATACATTCAAAAATTTGGGGCAATCTTATATAAAACAACAACTTAAAAGCAATATAAACACAAATATGAACAAGACTGGATTGAATTTACTATTGAATATTTTGATGTGTTTTAAAATAGAAAATATTTATCTGATCTATAAATCAGAATTAAATCATGAAAGAGCTATGATATGAAAAAAATATATAAAGCGGAGAAGTTTTCAATTGCATTTGACCTTGACGGCACATTGATTGATACAGCTCCAGACCTGATACAGTGTCTTCACCAAACATTTCAGAAATATGAATTACAATCAATAAATCATATTAACATATATCTCACCCAAGAAAAGTTAAGATTGTATTCTGGACGAGGTGCAATTTCATTACTAGAAAAAGCATATCAACTGATCAAATATACACCAACAGAACATGAAAAAACCAAACATTTGGAAACATTTCTGACATATTATGACCAGAATACAACTCAATATAGTTCATTATTTCCTGATGTTCTTCCTCTTTTAAAAAGGCTTAAATCTCAAAAATATAGATTATCTATCTGCACAAATAAACCCACACGCTATACACATAAAGTTTTGCAAGCTTTTAAGTTAAATGCCTTTTTTGATAGGGTTATTACACCAGAAGATACACCAAAATGTAAACCAGATGCCTTGCATTTGAAACTCGCCGTTAACAATGCAACACCGAACAAAACAATCCTAATAGGAGATACAGACAAGGACATCATAACAGCACAATCTTATGGTGCCATGTCAATTTTAATGACACATGGCTATCAAGATTTAACAAAACCATTTCCAAAACCAGATAAAATTTTTAATCATTTTTCAGAAATGATTGCAATGTCCTTCCCAGACATATCAAAATAAAGCTAATGTGATCTATTTCCCATAGTTCAATAAACAAAACCACCTAAGCCAAACTCAAAAAATATCTCAGCTTAAAAGAATATAAATAAAAACTTATTTAATACCAGATTAATCAAGAATAACCATTCACATAAAAACAATTATATGTGAACTAAACGATCAATAAACCATTATTTATGGTTTCTTTTATTCAAAAACTTTTTCTTGATATTGGAAGAAAGCATACTTCTTGGCAAACCGTTAATCATATCACTTCTTACATCTGTTCTTGCAGATCTAAGAGCTGGCGTAAATCCAGCTTTAATTAACATAATATCAACGCCTAAGCCATCATTTGCCCAAACATTAATAATTTTTTCCTTTATGCATTCCGCTCCTGCATTGTTACAATAATCTTTCAAGACCATACTCCTTATCTTTAATTTACTTTGGGCTATTAGACCTAACAGAGCTCATCTTGAAAACTATGATTATAATTTTAGTAAAATTTATAAGTTTAAATTATATTGATAAATATTAACAATATATTTACAACACTGCATTTTTTTTGATAAATTCATAAATAATATAGAGTTAGGCTAAAAACAAAAAGCTGTCCCTATATGGAAAAAGTAAAAATTATACTTATATTTTTTCTATTTTTATTTATTGCTTGAAATTAATCCATAAATTATATATCTATTATTCGTAATAGACTTTTTTGAATAGAATCCCGCAACAGATTAATAATACATTTTATAAATGATGTTAAGAGAGTATCAAAGAAGCAATATGAGTAATTTAAACATCAAAAGCATGAAGGAATTATATAGCAGAATCAAATACGCTAGAAAAAAAAAGAAACTTTCTCAGGCTTCTCTTTCTCATATTCTCAACGTTAGTCAACCAACCATAGCAAACTGGGAATCAGGCTCCCATATTCCACAAAGAATAGCAATCGAAAACCTTGCAAAAGCCCTTGATGTTTGCCCTACATGGCTTGTTTTTGGAGAAACAGATTCTCAACCCTTTTCTTCTAATAGCTTCAAGTTTTTACAAAGTCCTGTCCGAAACATTCCTGTTTATATATGGCCTATAAATAAAACCAATAAGGAATTTAATTTACAATACTCTGCGCCGACAGACTTTATTCCGATTGCAATTGATAGCTCAACCTGTTTTGCAATGCAATACCCAAAAAACGACATGCAACCCTTTTTGACCAAAGATTCCTATATCATATTTGACCAGAATTTTTCCAAATTAAATCCCAAGAGTTTCTATCTAATAGATTCTTCAAATAAAATTATACTATATCAATGGAAAGAAGAATCAAATGGATTAGATATATACAGAGATCAAGATTATCAAATTCAAAACTTGGAATGTTCAAAACCTAAAATTATTGCTGAAGCCAAAATTATCCTAAAACATATTTAATTTCTAGATATTCTCCTAATGATAAATCTTCTATAGCCATTCTGGGTGTTTTTAAAAAATTATGATTAAAAAGTCTATTCGATTTCTTCTAAAAGAATTGCTTTTTATATAAATGCTTTAATTTTGCACTTGCGAAACATTTGCATATATGATTGTATGAATTTTAAAATAGATTTCTAATTAAATCCCATTTTAAATCAATCAAATCTGGTCATAAAAAAATAGGAGAATATTATATGAACGCATTGTTTCTCAAACACAGCTTTATTTATCTTATATGTGGTTTATTGATCCTCACAGCTTGTCAGAACAAAACAGAAACACAGAAAACAATTAATGTATATTCTGCGCGTCATTATGATTCTGATAGAGCCCTTTATAAAAACTTTGAAAAGAAAACAGAGATTAAAATCAATCTGATTGAAGCAAAAGGAGATTTATTAATTGAAAAAATAAAGGCTGATGGAAAACAAAGTCCTGCAGATATCATCATTACTGTCGATGCAGGAAGGTTATGGCGTGCAGAACAAGCTGGATTAATACAACCTTTTTACTCTGATATTATAGAAAAAAACATCCCAGAGAATTTACGACATCCCAATCATTTATGGTTTGCTTTGACAAAAAGAGCACGTGTTATTGTCTATCGCAAAACACTTGAGAACCCTGCTAGATCCTATGCTGAATTAGCAGATCCTATTTGGAAAAAAAAGATTTGCATTCGTTCATCTGATAATATTTACAACCAATCTCTCTTAGCTTCTATTGTTGAAAAACAGGGTATAAAGAAAGCAGAGGATTGGGCAAAATCGGTTTATGAAAACCTTGCACGTCAACCGCGAGGCGGAGATACGGATCAGATCAGAGCTGTTGCTCTTGGAGAATGCGACCTTGCACTGGTTAACCATTATTATTATGCAAGACTAATGAACTCTGATAAGGCTGAGGATCAAAAAACCATTAAAGAGACAGCTCTTATTTGGCCTGATCAATCTGGTGATGGAGCGCATATTAATATTTCAGGAGCTGCAATGGCAAAAAATGCACCACATCGCGAATCTGCAAAATTATTCCTAGAGTATCTTTCAAGCCCAGAAGCCCAAAGAATTATGGCAAATGGCAATTTTGAATTTCCTGCCTATGAGAAGACCAATACCATACCAGCTCTTTTAAATTCATTTGGTAAATTCAAAGAAGATACAGTAAATGTATCTGTCTATGGGTCACATCAAAAAGAAGCCCAGAAAATATTTGATCGGGTTGGTTGGCCATAACACCTAAATAATGGCATAAAACAACCTCTTATTGGCGCGCGGTCAGTACAGAAAAAACAAGAAGTTTAAAATCTAATGATTTGAAACAGAGTTTTAAACTGGATTGATAGAAAACAAGCAAAGCTTTATAGGATATAGACATGTTTTTATTGATGTATAAAATAACACAGATATGATAAATTAATCTATGATCTATTTGTAAATTTAATATATTGAAATAATTTTTCATTAAGGTTCGTCCTGTTTTTAATATCAATCATGATTGATATTCCAAAATAAAGTTTAAACATTATATCCTTTGATTGAAAACAGGAAGATATCAGTATGACACTTAGACAATCTTTTTTCTTGAATTTAAGTGTGATCATTATTGCAGTGATTATTGCCGTTCCGTTGATATCCTTAATTGGAATTTCTTTTCAGACAGATTTATCTGGTTATACAATTCATTTCTTGAAAACTCGAGGAATAGATTATTTTTATAATACTGGCGCACTGGTTCTATTATCTGTTACAGGAACGATACTCATTGGTACAAGCATGGCCTGGCTTATAACCAGATATGACTTTCCAGGAAAAAAACTATTATCCTGGTTATTAATTCTACCGATTGGCACACCTGCTTATGTCATTGCTTATGCTTATTCTGATATTACAAACAAGCTTGCCTATTTTCAGTTTTTTGGAGCTCTGGATAATCATATCATATTCTTGCCAGAAATATATGGACTATGGGGAGCTGGATTTGTCTTTTCCTTGGCACTTTATCCATATGTTTATCTGTTAGCCCGAGCTTCTTTTTCAGAAAAAGGAGCGGATGTATTTGAAGCAGCAAGAACGCTTGGATGTTCTCCAAACCAGGCTTTTTTTAAAATTATCTTACCCTTAGCAAGACCTGGTCTTATTGCTGGCTCTGTCTTGGTTGCAATGGAAGTATTATCAGATTATGGTGTGACTTCCTATCTTGGCATTCCTACATTTAGTGTTGGAATTTTACGAGCCTGGTTCGGTGCTGATAGCATTATTTCTGCTGCACGTATTTCATTTATGCTATTGGTCATAACAGGCACTATCTTTACTCTGGAACGAATGCAAAGAGGAAAACATGATAAACGCATTTTGGTTAATGCATTAAGAATACAAAGAGCCGTCCCATTATCTGGTTATCGGGCATGGCTAATGACCCTTTTTGCAGGCTTGCCTTTAATCTTTAGTCTCCTTATTCCAATATTATATTTTTCTATGATATCGTTCAATTATACAGTATCGGATCGATTAATGAATGCACTTTCAAACAGTTTTTTCCTGGCTGGGATTGCTGCGATCTTTGCATCAATCACTGGATTGGTTTGTGCATCCATTTTACGATCAGGATCCTTTCTATCACGCTTTTCTGTACGCTTTATTAGCTTGGGTTATATGATTCCAGGAGCAATATCAGCCTTATCCCTTATTATCAGTATAGGCTTTTTAAAAAATATATATCAATCCAGTTTTTCTTCTGGAATCCTGTATTTTTCAAGTCTTGCAACCCTGATTTTTGCCTATCAAATGCGGTTTATTTCTGCCGCAATTAATCCGTCAGAAGCTGTTCTTGCTAAAATCGATCCTCTGATTGAAACAACAGCAAGAACGCTCGGTGCAAATACATGGAAGATTCTGACCAAGATATATATCCCCTTAGCCTTAAAAGGAATTTCAATCAGTTTTATCTTTGTTTTTATAGAAGTCCTGAAAGAACTACCCGCAACCATGATCTTACGACCTGTCAATTTTGAAACTCTGGCTGTGTTGGTACATACCTATGCATCCGATGAACGATTACATCAAGCAGCCTTCCCTTCACTCGTCTTAATGCTATCTGGATTAATTCCTCTAATTATTATTATCTATCTTTCACGTTGGTTTAACCAGAAAATTCTATAAGTTAAATAAACCCATAAAATATAATAAATCCAATACCATTTTTATTTAAACTATGATAAGCAGTATATTATGAGACACTTTGAACATTCTATCAGTGAAACAAAAACAGGTGACACAACCTGTTTTAGTCCTGGCATTGCATTGGATATTAATAAAATAACCTGTCTTTATCATAAAAAAAAGATTCTTGATCAAGTAAGTCTCTCTTTGGAAACTGGCAAAATTACAACCATTCTTGGTCCTTCTGGCTGTGGAAAAACAACTCTGTTAAGAGCAATTGCAGGAATTGAGCCCATTTATCAAGGAGAAATTAGAGCAAAAAATACAATTCTATCTAAAAAAGGAGTTTTAATCCCTACAGAAAAAAGAAATATAGGGTTTGTCTTTCAAAATTATGCTCTTTTTCCTCATATGACTATTTCAGAAAATATTATTTTTGCGCTTCAGCACATTCCATGGAAAAAGCGAAAAGAAGAAGCTCTAAAAAGACTTGAGCTTGCAGAGTTAAGCCGTTACAAAACAGCGTATCCGCACATGCTCTCTGGTGGAGAGCAACAACGGGTTGCCCTAACTCGTTGCCTTGCCAAACAACCTGATATTATTCTTCTTGATGAACCCTTTTCAAGCCTGGACGGACATTTAAAAGATAAAATAAGGGAAAACACCCTCAATCAACTACAACAACATCATTCGACCGCATTAATGGTAACACATGATCCAGTAGAAGCCTTGTCTATATCAGATAAAATCTGCTTGATGGTTAATGGAAAAATAATTCAAACAGGAACGCCTGATGAAGTCTATCTAAATCCAGCCTCTCCCATTGCTGCCAGACTGACAGGTGAAATAAATATCTGGTCTGGGTATGCTGAAAACGGATTTATAAAAACACCTTTTGGAACCTTGGAAGTTAGTCCTTCGCTAGATAATAAAAAACTCGTTGTTCTTACCAGACCAGAAGCCATTTTGTTTGGAGAACACGCTCCACACACAAACACAGCCCAAGCAGTTATAACAGATAAAAAATTAATGGGGTCAAGGCTAGAACTTACGGTAAAAAGTAAGGAAAAAGGATATGAAGATATTCTTTGGCATGCCCATACAGCATTAATCAATGCGCCTCAAAAGGGAGAAATCATCCCTGTTAGTCTAGATCCTTTCTTTTCACATATTCTTGTAACCTAAAAATACCTGACATTCATAAATCAACCCAAAGTCTGTAAAACCCTCATATAATGAATATCTAAAAATCATAACCTCAATACTGGCAGAGATTAGATTAAGAGACCATCCTGGATAACTCAGATTTATTATCTGAAATGAGATGAGAAAGAGCAGATTCCAAGAAAAGAGAAACAGATAAAACAGTTTTTTATTTCGGACATCACACGATCGAACGGGTTGGTAATCATAAGAAATCGGCTCATTCCTTTCAACGATTTTACGAAAGGATTGCCGTTCAAATAAAGCCTGAATTTCATAAAAGTTTCAGTGGTGAGATTGAAGTTGACGAAAAGTGTTTGACAGGGTTCGCAAAACTCAACATGGGACAAATATAGCAGGAAAAACTGGTATTTTTAGTTCGTCAAAGCCCTGTAAAAAGAGCGCATTCGAAGAAAATAAGTTTTATGAATAATAATTCGTCAAAGCCCGATGACAAGTCTATCCGAAGATGATCCATGAGGATGTTGACAGTACGACATTCATGCTCATTATTGAACACAAAATAATCCTAGAACCGCATTGTTTATACGCATGCTTTGGGTATCATGCGTTGGATGTGAGCAATGTTAAGAACTGCCTGTATCAACTTGTTAAAGCTATTTGAAGAAAAACATCATCATAATAACGGAATTGAGAGATTTTGGAACTGGATCAAACACCACAAATACGAAATTTAAGGAGTTTCCCCAAAGAGCATTTGGGATGTTCTTGAAGGAAGGAACCTGGCATTTTAACAACCCAAAATATAATTCTAGCCAATAAAATAATAGGGCAACCAATATATTAATTAATTAAATAGAACATTCCCTAAATTCAATGTTTTTTAAGCATTGAATCTAATCTCTTCTTCTTTAAAAAAGAAACTCCTGAAATTTGGTATTGTTTAAAATTCATTATAGCTTTTTGTTGTTTCTTATAATATTAATGGCGGTTTATTTTACGTCTTGCCAAATCATTTGCAACAAAGTTAGTTGGTTTATGATTTTTCTCTGCAATCGTATAAATTTCTATTAATGTGTCTGCAAGTCTTTCTAGTTTTTGATTAACCAATTTTGGGTCATAATGACCGCTTAGCTCACCATATATATTAATAATACCTCCTGCATTAATAATATAATCTGGCGCATATAAAATCTCCTTTTTTATCAATTCCAAACCTATTTCAGGAGATGAAAGTTGATTATTAGCAGCACCTGCAATCACTTTTGCTTTTAAGCGATGAATCGTTTCTGGATTAATCACAGCTCCTAATGCACAAGGCGCAAAAATATCAACATCTTGATCATATATCTGATCACTCCGTATACTCTTTGCTGAATATTGATCCTTCATTTGACGTAATAAATCAGTATTAACATCCGAAATGACCAAATCAGCACCAGTTTCTGATAAATATTGACATAAATACCCACCAACATGGCCAACCCCTTGAACCGCTATTTTTATCCCTGATAAATCTTCTGTTCCAAAAGCATGCTTCGCACTTGCTTTTAACCCCAAAAAGACACCTTTAGCTGTAAAAGGTGACGGATCTCCACTTGCAGATTGCCCTTCACTTAAACCTGCAACAAAATTTGTTGTACGTTTAACATCATGCATATCTTCAACACTAACCCCGACATCTTCTGCTGTTATATAGCTCCCACCTAATTGATCTACACATCGACCAAAAGATTCGAAAAGAGCCTTACGATCAAAATCACCTTCTGGTTTAAGAATAACAGATTTCCCTCCTCCCAATTCAAGACCTGCCATCGCAGCCTTATAGCTCATTCCCTTTGAAAGCCTCAAAACATCATATACAGCCTGCTGAGTACCTGGATATGACCAAAAACGACACCCGCCAACAGCTAAACCTAATGTCGTTGAGTGGATTGCTATAATCGCTTTTAAACCTGTTTTGCTATCTTGGAAAAAATGAATGCTTTCATGATAATCAAATTCTTCATGTTCAAAAGCAAACATCCTGTTTCTCCTTAATTAATCCTTATTATAAATAAAGCTGATCTTCCAGCATCTTTATATCTCGATATTCATTATTAAAAACAACAAAAAAGTAATTCATATTACATATTGAGGAATGTATTGATCATTTCTGAAATAATCAATAACTCTTTTGATAATTACAAGAAAATATATTTACAATTAATGTTTACGTTAATTGGAATTTAGAAATTAAAAATATTATTTTTACAAAAAAACAATTAATCTTTTTTCACTGTGAATCTCAAAAAAAATAACTCTGCCTTGATTAAATCTAAAAACCATTAAACATAAAACGCTCTGTTTTAAATACGTACCCTTATTGGGAGGGATTAGTTACTCCATCCCCATATAGCTATGTAATTTCAACCCCCTGTTAACATCAAAATAAACGCTAGTAATTTCCAAGCTTTGAAAATGCTTCACTCGCAGAACGAATAACACTAAAAGCAACCGCTGCACCAAAACCGTCTCCAATACCTATTTCCAGTGAAAGCAACGCTTCTTTTCCTATTCGATCCAATAAAGCTGCATGTGCTGGTTCTGATGTCTTGTGTCCAATATAACAATGCTCCAACGCTTTATGATTAAGCTTATATAATACAGCAGCCGCAGCACATGTAATAAAGCCATCCAAAATGACAGGTGTTCGATTTAATCTGGCAGCTAAAATTGCACCGAATAATGCGGATATATCTCGACCACCAAATCGCATTAAAATATCTAAAGGATCTTCTAGAAATTCACGATGAAAATCAATTCCTTGTTTAACAGCCTCAATACGATTTTTTCCCATTTCATGCTGTCCACCAGCCCAGTATTCCGCAGTCCCTCCGTAAAGGCCTCTTACGACACAGGCTGCAGCCGCAGCAGAACCATACCCCGCATCTCCCAAAATAATAATATCTGGCGATTCGACCACCGCCTCCATCCCATATGTAATTGCAGCCAGACATTCTTTCTCTGATAAAGCATTTCCTGTTCTAAAATCATGGCTTGGATGTTCTATATCTAACTCAAAAACACGTAATTTAATTTGATTTACAAGTGCAACCTGAGCAGCAGGAGCTTGCCCTTTTTTGAGCATTTCAATCCGGTTTTTAGCGCCGTCAACAGGATTTTTATCAAACAAGCTCTGAGCAATGCTATGAGAAGCAATGTAAACATTTAAAACTGGATTGGAAAGAGAAGGAAATTTTGCTCCTTGCCATGACGCTAACCATTCAATCGCTTGCATGGTTTTTCCTAACGGATTCTCGGGTCCTTTAAAATTAGCCAGATCCTGATGGATTTTATCGACCATTTCCAGGTTTGCTTCTGGTAAATTCTTAACCAATTCACGTATTGTTTCAAATTGTTTTAATTTCAGAGACATTTAGCTTAGCCTTTAATTCAAAAAACATTCCAGATAGTGACGTAATCATGAAATTTATCAAACATATATTAGGATTTTTATTGTATACCTAGTTTATAAAAAATAAAAGGTATGTTATATAATGAAACTCAATAAAATTTTGTTTTTACTTCCTATTATCTCAGTTTTTGGAGCTGTTTTAATACACCAGCTACAAAATTGGAATCACCTGAAAATTAAAAATAGCAACCAAAATAACTCTAAAACAATCCCCCTGGAAAAAACAAATCAAATCATGCCTACCCACCAACACCTGCAAGATGCATATGCCGTATCTATCAATCGATCTTATAATGGTCATTTCAAAACAAATGCAGAGGTAAACAATCAAAATGTTAGCTTTATTATTGATACAGGCGCAACAACAACGGCTCTAACGCTTCATGATGCAAAAAAAATAGGAATAAATATCAATAATCTTGTTTATAACATAGAAGTAAGCACAGCCTCAGGGAAAGCCTATGCTGCTCCAGCCATTATTAATACAATTTCAATTGGATATATTACAGAACATAATATAAGGGCTATCATCTTTAAAAATGGTCTGGATATTTCATTGCTTGGTATGAATTTTCTATCCAGGATGGATAAAATTGAAACATCAAAACATGTCATGATTATACGAAAATAAACTTAAATTAGTTGAAATTCATGAAAACATTAATATGACCTTAGCAAAACCATTACTAATACAGTATATTTAAACTTTATCTTAAAAGCTAGATATAATTTATATTCATCTTTGAATACTTTATAAACTTCTTTCTTAAAAAAGCTTATTTTAATGTAGAAAATTACTTTACTTAAAATACTTTTAACAAACTTTCAAATCTCTATAATCATAAGCGTTTTTTCTTTTCATAACCATAAAAAACCTCTATATTATTAAAGTACAACAGGCTATTTTTTTGTAAAATCAGGCCATGTATCACTAAGCCTATATCCTTCTTGCCATGGATCTTCTGGATCTAGAAAATGTTGATGCGTTCCTGTAATCCATGCCTGTCCAGAAATCTCAGGGATAATCGCGGTCTTGTCTTTTCCAATCATGCTTTCTGATTTTATATACCCTTCAAAACTTGATCCAATAAGGGATCTGGCTAAATAACATTCCTCCTTTTTAATCTTTCCTTGAGCATATAATAATGCCAATCTTGCAGAAACACCTGTTCCTGTTGGAGAACGATCTATTTTTCCAGGCTGTATTACAACTGCATTTTTACCTGTTAGAATTCCTTTTTGATTCCGCTTTAATGAGCCTGTAAACTGACAAAATGAAATATGTTTCCAGTGTGGGTTTTCTGGATGATAAAATCCTAATTGCTCATTCGCCTGATTCGTAATTAAAATCCCTGTCTCAGCAAGTTCTCTTGCCTCACTAACATCCAGTGAGAACCCTAATTGGTTTGCATCTATAAGAACAAAACTATCTCCCCCATAGGCTGTGCTAACTGTTAAACTTCCTACCCCTTCAACCTCTATCACAGCACTTAAATGATCTACAAAACTCTTGACGTTCTCAATTAAAACACGCTTAACCTTTCCCTTTTCACAATAGGCTTTTACATTCACAAGTCCTGCAGGAACTTCCAATGTCAAACAAGTAACTGGCTCATGCATCTCCAAAATTCCTGTTTCCAAAAGAACCGTTGTTACACAAATCGTATTTGAACCAGACATAGGTGGCGTATCTTCTGGTTCCATAATGATAAATCCCATTTGAGCTTTTGAGTTTTTTGGTGGAACTAGAAGATTAACATGCCGAAAAACACCTCCTCTGGGCTCATTTAGCATAAAGTTACGTAATTTCTGATCACGAGCAATAAATCTTGACTGCTCCCAAAGCGTATCTCCTGGAGGTGTTTGCACCCCTCCAATAATAACATCTCCTACCTCACCAGCTGCATGACAAGAAACTGTATGAATAAGTTTAGCTGTTTGCATTCATACCCCTAAATTTCTTTTGGTTTTATATTCTATTAGATACAAGCGGTTAACTACAAGATAGAGTGTTTTTCCTTTCCTATCTTTAATCACCAAAAAATATCTTATTTCTATTTGAATAAAAGTTGTCTTTTAAAACCCTTAATTTCTCTTTTTATCTTATCTATCAGATTATAAATCTAATATTGTTTGTTTAATCTTATCCTTTTATCCCCAAGGACCTTTCTGATTTTTTTGAGTTTCATTTTCTTCAGAAGAGGAATAATCTGAAAAAGCTTCTTGTTTAATTTCAGCATTAAATAGAGTTTCCTGAAGGTGTTTTCCTGCCATTTCTTCTAGTCTTGTAATTCTATTTCCAGTATTTGGATGAGTAGAAAACAACCGATCTGTTTTTTGTTCTCCTCTCAATGGATTAATAATAAATAAATGAGCAGAAGCAGGATTTTTCTCGCTCCTCTGATTCACGAAGCGACGCGCCATATGATCTATTTTTCGTAAAGCAGAAGCAAGCCATAATGGCTTTCCACAAATTTCAGCTCCAAGTTTATCCGCTTCATATTCTCGTGTTCTACTAACAGCCATTTTAACCAAACCTGCTGCAACTGGTGCTAAAAAAGCAAGAGCCAAACCGCCAAGCATGCCACTTTTTCCACCTCTTGAAAACAATGCAAAGCTTGCCAACATTGAAATAGCACTTGCAAGAATCGCAGCAATCGTCATTGTTAACGTATCTTTATTTCTTATATGTGCGAGCTCATGAGCCATCACACCAATAATCTCTTGCCTGGTGAGCATTTTTAATAAACCAGTTGTTGCTGCAACTGCACTATTTTCAGGATTGCGCCCCGTTGCAAAAGCATTGGGTTGTTCACTATTTATGATATAAATTTCGGGTTCTGGAAGATTTGCCCTATGAGCCAGTTTTTTAACATCATGAATATAATGTGAAATCATGGTTGTACGAGGTCGAACATCTGTCGCTCGTTTTGCTTGATACATTCGCAAAACAATCCTGTCTGCATTCCAATATGCAAAAATATTCATTAAAAAAGCGATTATTAGCGCAATAAAAACACCCACTTTTCCACCAATCATTAACCCCACAAATATAAAAATCAAAGATAAAAAACCAAGCAAAAAAGCTGTCTTAAACCAGTTTAACATATTCAAATCCTCATAATCTCTGTTTAATCATAAGATTAAACATAATTTTTTAGTCAATATATTCTAGGAATAATCTAAAATGATTTCAATTCTTGTTTCTGTTCTTATTCATAATTGATTTTTCCAGATTTGTTAAGTAAAATAGAACGCTTAAACCAACAGGACTGGAAATCAGAAAATGAAACCCATAAATCAATCTTTAAAAAAAAATATCTCCTCAAGCTATTCTAGCATTAAAAGAAGAAAAAGAAAGACGTAAACAAACACAGACAAACCCCAAGAAAATTGAAATTGATGGATTGAAAAGCTTAGAGCCTACACGTTATGGAGACTAGGAAAAGAATGGAATTGCAAGTGATTTCTAAGCATGTTCTTCTTTTAGATATTCAAAACAGGCTCAAAAACTTTTTCAAAAGCATAAATAAAAATAAACAGTTTTTGAAAAATATAAATCTGTTTTTTTAAGACAGAGGGTTATATTCCAGCCTGTTCCTTCTATTTCATTTTTAGTACATATCTATTTTAAGTCCAGTTTTAAATCTGTGTTTTAAAATGATCTCTAAATCGTTATGTAAAAATAGAATCAATATCTAATACCTCTTATTATTAAAACAAAACCTATCAAATCTCTTAACCTGATCTAATAGGAAGACTGTTTTAAAGAAGGCAATCTTATAAAACATGCTTGAAAAATTGAAAACAATCCGTAAAAATCAAAACTGGCTTTATATTCTTTCAAATCGGAGAAAACATGGATCAAAAATCAAATCTTAAACAAAATACATATACAAATCTAATCGTATATGTAAAACCACTTGAGCATTTGGGGTCACTACCACTGCCTTCTTATCAAAGCCTAATGTCTGCAGGCGCAGATCTTAGAGCTGCAATTAATGAAGATCAAGACAGTATATTAAAACCTGGGGAAAGAATGCTAATCCCAACGGGACTGACTCTTGCATTACCGGAAGGGTATGAAGCACAAATACGACCCAGATCTGGACTTGCTTATAAATATGGACTTACCTGCCTTAATACCCCTGGAACAATTGATGCCGATTATAGAGGTGAGATAAAAGTATTATTGATTAATCATGGACAGAATAGTTTTACAATTAAAAGAGGAGAACGAATTGCTCAAATGGTTGTTGCTCCTATTGTTCAGATCCAATTTCAAACTGTAGAAACGCTTGAAGATACAAAAAGAGGAGAAGAAGGATTTGGTTCAACAGGTGTTAGATGAATATCTTAGACAATCTTGTTACAATCCGAGATGATATTATATGGATCTATCAACCATGGTTAACAAATAGCAAACGTTGAATACCCTATTGAACCCTTTAAATATCAATCAAAGGAATGCTTTGAAAAAAGCATCTTAAATGTTTACTTAAATTAGAATAATTCAATCCAGAAGAAAGTCAGTAGATTCATGCTCTCTAATGAGGAAATAAAGAGATATGCAAGACATATTGTCTTAAAAGAAGTTGGTGGAAATGGACAAAACGCATTAAAAAAAGCGAGAGTCTTAATTATTGGAATTGGTGGGCTAGGCGCACCTGCAGCATTATATCTTGCAGCAGCAGGAATTGGAAAAATAGGGCTTGTTGACTATGATAAAATCAGTCTTGATAATCTGCAAAGGCAAATTCTCTATCAAACAGATCAAATTGGATTAATCAAAACAGAAACTGCTAAAAAAAAACT
>CBCYMI010000023.1:0-45280 GCA_965183855.1 Maricaulaceae bacterium
GTTACCTTCTGCCCAAGATGAAAATTCATTCCCTGTTTTTTAAAGACCCTTTGAGACTTCCTTGCTAATTCGAGATCCATTCCAGGCAAAATACGATCCATATATTCTATCACTTCTATTTCAGTTCCAAGCCTTCTCCAGACAGAACCCAGCTCCAAACCAATCACTCCAGCTCCAACAATAATCATACGTTTTGGAGGCTTTTTTAAAGATAATGCACCTGTTGAAGACAAAATACGCGTTTCATCAAATTCAATTCCTGGTAAGGGTGTGGGTTCTGAGCCTGTTGCAATCACAATATGATTTGTATCTAAATGAAGTGTTTCTTTTAAATCTTCAGATTTTTCCTGATTATTGGCAATTGGTTGAACCTGAACTTTATGAGTATCAATAATTTGTCCCAAGCCTTGATAATATGTAATCTTATTTTTTTTGAATAAAAACGCAACGCCTTGCGTTAATCCTGATACAGCATCCTCTTTTTGTTTCATCATCAGGGAAAGGTCATAGCTTAACCCTGTTGTTTTAATTCCGTAAGTCATAAAATCATTTTTTGCTGTTTCATAAAGTTCCGAGGCATGCAAGAGTGCTTTTGAAGGAATACATCCAACATTCAAACACGTTCCTCCAAGACTCGGTGACTTTTCAATACAAGCCGTCTTTAACCCTAGCTGAGCGCATCGAATGGCACAATTATATCCCCCAGGTCCTCCACCAATAATAACAACATCAAACCGTTCTGACATGTGGTTCCCCTTTCTAAATAAAACCCCTGATTTGTTTCCAGTTAATAGTTTATTTCAGCCAATAATCTGTCTGCCTGTTACTTCTGAAATCCTAAACTTAATCTGAGCCATATCCAGCCAAATCTATTTGTGAAAGGTTTTAACACTAACCTTATAGAGATGCAATCAAAAGAAAATCAAATATATTAATGCAAAGATGGCATTAAGAGATTATTAATCTGCCTATTTAATTGGGTTTCTTAAATTCAGGCTTTATGATGCCAATCATGTATTTATAAAAAATACTCACGGCTTTATATCCTAAAAATATTTTTTGATTGAAAAAATAGCAAGATAGTGACCATCTGGTAAAAACTCTGGTTCAATTTAAGGATAAAACGCCTGTTCTGTCAAACGTCTGACTAAGATAAGTCTGGCTTTCATATCGTGCACTAATACCAAATTCAACCTTTTTGTATTGAATAAAAAAACCCGAATTTGCAATGATTCCCCATTGATTAAAAATCTGTGACTTCCACCCCTTTGGATCTTTTGTATTAATAAAACGATGAAAGGAACGCTGTATCTCTTCACCTTAAGCTCTTGGTTCCGTTGTGCCGAAATCAAGCATTAATTCTAAATAATACAGCATTATTAAAAATCTGTTTTTGAGTATGAATTCCCATAAAATACCAAGCAGTATAGGGATGCTCACCCAATATAGGCTGTTTTTGAGATAAATCTTCTGGTGTATATAAATCTTGTCCAATTCTGAAGATCAGATCTAGCCCAGATGACTTATAATTTAATAATAAACCATTTGTATAATCCTTATCTCTTCGAAACACCACATCATTCAAAATGTTTAAAGCAACATATCCTTTCTGGGATTTCACTTTTCGTTCCAAAGACTCCGCTTTCGTATGAAAGGTTCCAATGCCAATCATAGCAAACATGCATCCAACCAGAGTATAATAGTTTAAAATACTTAAATTCAAAAAAAAGGTAACATAATCAAAATATACAAAAATACGAATTAATAAATCATAAATCCAATCCTTCTATCAAATCATAACCAAAAATCAATATTTTATCAGAATTTATGTATAAAATTGCTCATAATATGTTTTCAAAGAATGCTTCATTAAAGTAATATCTTTTTTCCGAACACTGGATGAATTCCATGCATAGCTTATCTGTCGACATGCTTTATTATGATAGATCGGCTTTATGATTAAAGGAAGATCTCTCATTAATATTGAACGTACAGCCATATTCGTAAGAATGCTAATTCCCAATCCCTGCAGGACAGTCTGTACCAGCATTAACAGACTTGTTGCCCTGAAAATATTTGCTCTTAAATTAGGCTTTTGCTTACAAACCTGTAAAACATGTAATGTCAAACAATGCTCATCTTTTAATAGAATCAGCTCATTTGTATCAATATCTTCAAGTGTCACAACATCTTTTTTAGCCAAAGGGTGGTTTTCAAGCATAATTGCATAAAAATCATCCTTTCCAATATTGGCCGTTTTTATATCATTTTGTATCGGATACGGTTTTGCAATTAAAGCAGCATCAAGCTCCTTATGTGAAAGCGCATTCAAAATCCAATCTGTATGTCTTTCTATAATTTCTAAATCAAGGTTTGGGTATGTTTTCAATAAATCCTCTATAAGAAGTGGCATAAAATAAGGAGCAATGGTTGGAATAACACCGATTTTAAATGATCCAGATAAAGGAGATTGGTTTAAACACGATTCTGTTAATTTATCAGTTTCTTCTAAAATTATTTTTGCATATTGCGCGGTTTTTTTTCCGAGAGGTGTTAATTTACATCCTTTGGAATCTCTCTCCAGTAAGGCTCCGTTTAAATATGTTTCCAGATCCCTAATAGCTGATGACAAGGCAGGCTGTGTGACACCAATTGACTCTGCTGCAGATGTGAATTGTCTATGCTTTGCAAGAACAAGCAAAAAGCGCAATTGTTTTAATGTAACTGACATGAAACTCTCTTATTTTTAGTAAAAATTTACTTTTTCTTAGGTATATAATAAGGATATTATTTTGCAAGCGTTTTTAGTTTTTATTTCTATTTATATTTTTTGCATTCAAAATAGATTTTCACCTATTCATATAATCACGTATTTTATTAAGCATTTGATTTGATTTTAACTACACTTTTTCTCAGATAAAAAATAATCTGCTTTTTGTTTTTTTATATTGATTTTTGTTTTGGAAAAAATATAAAATTCATACTCTTAAAATAGTACTGCACTCAACCCAAAAACAATATGGGCTTATATATTGCCAATATAGCTATATTAAATAGTGCAAATAAGAATTTTATAATTAGGAGAAAAATATGTTAGGTGTAGGAGATATACTTCCTGAATTTAAAGTGATTGGTGTAAAACCTGGTTTTAATGACCATGAAGAAAAAGGAGAATCTGCCTTTGAACCCATCACAGAAAAAAGTTTTCCTGGAAAATGGAAAATTATTTATTTTTATCCAAAAGATTTTACATTTGTTTGCCCAACAGAAATTACTGAATTCACAAAACTTGCGACTCAATTTGAATCAAGAGATGCCGTTTTGATCGGTGGATCAACAGATAATGAATTCTGTAAACTTGCCTGGCGACGTGCGCATAAAGATTTGGATCGACTTCCCAGCTGGCAATTTTCTGACGTAAAAGGAGCTTTGCTAGATCGGTTAGGCGTGCGTTCAGATGATGGTGTTGCGTATCGTGCCACCTATATTATTGATCCAGAAAACCGTATCCAGCATGTTAGTGTTAATAATTTGAATGTCGGTCGAAACCCTGAAGATACATTACGGATACTGGATGCTTTACAAACCAATGCATTGTGCCCATGTAATCGTGAAATTGGAGGAGATGTAATTTAAAAAAGTGCATCTTTTATCCTGTTAAAAAGCGTTCACTTTTATTTTCAGGCTAATATCTAAATAAAAGATTTGAAAAACTCTTCATTTCCTTAAAATCAAAGCATAATATTAGCCTGTTGATTCTTTTCCCTTGAGAAGATAGAACTTATTAGAAATAAGAGATATCTAAATATTTTCTCATATGTATTGACCTTTGAAACGATCAAGACTTAACATAAGAAGTTAAGCATTCTACTTCTTATGAAATACAAAAATAAAATGTAATTACACCAAACAGATACTTGCACCATGAAATCAGCCTGCTATAAGCAATAGTGTAAACAATTAAATTTTAAATGATGAATGATTATGAATATCCATGAATTTCAGGCAAAAGCCTTACTTAAAACCTATCATGTTCCAGTTGCAAAAGGCTATATGGCTTTAACTGTAGATGAAGCCATAAGTGCTGCAAAAAAACTTAAAGGTTCTATTTGGGTTGTCAAGGCACAGATTCATGCTGGAGGAAGAGGAAAAGCAGGCGGTGTAAAAGTCGTCAACAGTCTAGAAAAACTTCACCAAGAATCAGAACGTATTTTGGGCATGACCTTAAAGACACATCAGACAAGCTCAGAAGGGCAACTCGTACAAAAAATCTATATTGAAGAAGGCTCAAATATTGAAAATGAGCTTTATCTTTCTATTCTGGTTGATCGAGCAACAAGCCGTATTGCATTTATCGCCTCTACAGAAGGAGGGATGGATATAGAGGAAGTTGCAGAAAAAACACCTGATCGAATTCATACCTTTACAATTGACCCAGCAACAGGTTTTTTACCGCACCATGGTCGATCTCTGGCAAAAGCATTTAATCTATCTGGAGACCTTGCAAAACAGGCTGGAAAGCTCGCATATTCACTCTATCAAGCATTTACTGAAAAAGATATGAGCCTTTTGGAAATCAACCCTTTAGTGATTACAAAAGAACAAGATTTATTATGTCTTGATGCAAAAGTTTCTTTTGATAATAATGCATTGGAAAGACATCAGGGTATTTTAGACTTAAGGGATCTCTCTGAGGAGGACTCCAAAGAAATAGAAGCATCAAAATTCGATTTATCCTATGTTGCACTGGATGGAAATATTGGCTGTATGGTAAATGGTGCGGGACTTGCAATGGCAACCATGGATATTATCAAACTTTATGGTGCAGAACCTGCAAATTTTCTAGATGTTGGTGGAGGCGCCACAAAAGAAAAAGTTAAAGCCGCGTTTAAAATTATCACTTCTGATTCAAATGTAAAAGGGATTTTAGTCAATATCTTCGGAGGAATTATGAAATGTGATATTATTGCAGAAGGAATTATTTCTGCCGTAAAAGAAACGGGATTAAATGTACCCTTGGTTGTAAGACTGCAAGGAACCAATGTTAAGCTTGGGAAAAAAATTATTGCGCAATCTGATCTTAATG
This sequence comes from Maricaulaceae bacterium, assembly GCA_965183855.1. Lineage (GTDB taxonomy): Bacteria > Pseudomonadota > Alphaproteobacteria > Caulobacterales > Maricaulaceae > CBCYMI01. The sequence goes on from CBCYMI010000023.1 coordinate 5,087, forward strand.
TTACCTCCGCAGATGATCTTGATGATGCCGCCCAGAAAATCGTCGCAGCAATCAATGGAGAAAATTAATGTCAGTTTTAGTAGATAAAAATACAAAAGTAATCACACAAGGAATCACTGGAAAACATGGAAGCTTTCATACAGAGCAGGCACTTGACTATGGAACACAAATTGTAGGTGGGGTTACCCCTGGTAAAGGGGGGCAGAACCATTTAGGTGTTCCTGTCTTTGATACCGTAGCAGAAGCAAAAGAAAAAACAGGAGCAAATGCAAGTGCAATTTATGTCCCTCCTGCTTTTGCAGCAGACGCTATTGCAGAAGCAATTTCTACAGAAATTGAGCTTATTGTTTGCATAACAGAAGGAATTCCGATTTTGGATATGGTCAAAATAAAACGTGCCCTATCTGGTTCAAAATCTAGATTAATCGGTCCTAACTGCCCTGGAATTATCACTCCTGATCAATGCAAAATTGGGATTATGCCAGGTCATATTCATAAACAGGGAAGTGTTGGAATCGTATCTCGTTCTGGAACGTTAACTTATGAAGCTGTTGCGCAAACCAGTACTGAGAATCTTGGACAATCAACCTGTATCGGAATAGGGGGAGACCCTGTGAATGGAACAAGCTTTATTGATTGCCTTGATTTATTTTTAAGTGATGAGAACACACTCTCTATTGTTATGATTGGTGAAATTGGAGGATCTGCAGAAGAAGAAGCCGCAGCATTTTTAAAACAGTCTAAAATTAAAAAACCGGTTGTTGGGTTTATTGCAGGAAGCACAGCACCTCCTGGGCGACAAATGGGACATGCAGGAGCAATTATATCTGGAGGAAAAGGAGGAGCAGAAGATAAAATAGAAGCTTTGAAATCCGCAAACATCAAAATCGCATCTTCACCTGCCAGAATAGGAAAAACACTTGTTGAACTGCTCAATAAATAGACCATGATTTTGAAAAATATGACTTAAAGGAAAGAAGAACAGATATTAAATCTCTGTTAAAAACAAAATTTTAGGATTGTTTGGAATTCATATATTAGCCTAAACTAAAAAATGGATTCTGAAATGAAAAACACGATTGAGATATGCCCAAATCAATCAAAACAAAGCCTTATAAAGAGAGAGTTAAGCTTTTCAGGCTATAAATGTAATTTAATAAATAGTAAAAACAGGACTAACCCATGTCTGATTACAAGGCAGGAAGTTTTAAAAAGATTTCTAATCAAGCAAAGAAGACAGCTTCCCAAGCCAAATCTATAAAACTTGTGAAACCTCATTCCCAAAAAACAGAAAAAACAGGCATTCATCAAGATAAAAACTCGGTTAATTCCATCGATGATGTTTTTTCTGCAATCAACACAGCTTATCTAGAGGAACAATATCAGCATTATCTATCAGATCCAGATTCTGTTGAACCAAGTTTTAAATCCCTATTTGAGTCCGCTGAATTTCAATTAGAAAAAAATCCAACCAGAACCCAAAAACCAAGCTGGCAACGTGCAGATTGGCCAATGTTACAAAATGGTGAATTAGTCCATGCCTTTGACGGGAATTGGTCTGACAGGATTAAAGAAAAATTAGATAAACCAAAATCCTTTTCTTCTAAAGCCTCATCTGATATTGCTCACCCTTCACAATCCGTTACAGATTCCATGCGTGCTCTAATGCTGATCAGAGCATATCGCACACGTGGACATCTTGCCGCAAATCTGGATCCTCTGAAACTTTCTGACTTTGGAAATCAACCAGAACTTGACCCTGCAAATTATGGGTTTGGTCCTAAAGATATGCAAAGACCTATTTTTACAGACGGCATATTTGGTGTAGAAAATGCCAGCCTGAAAGAAATTATTACTTTATTAAGGCAAACTTATTGTCAGAATATTGGCATTCAGTTTATGCATATTTCAAATCCAGAGGAAAAGAGCTGGATACAAAATAAGATAGAAGGGCATGATCGCAAAATTGCTTTTAGCAAAGAAGAAAAAATAAATATTTTAAAAACCCTTCTGGAAGCTGAAAGTTTTGAAAAATTCCTTCATAAGCGTTTTCCTGGAACCAAGCGCTTTGGGCTGGATGGTGCAGAGGCAACTATTGCTGCTCTTGAAAAAATGATCAAACTGGGCAGTATTCAGTTAGGCGTTGATACCATTGTTCTTGGCATGCCCCACAGAGGAAGGTTAAATATTCTTGCCTCTGTTATGGAAAAACCGTATAGAATCATTTTTGCTGAGTTTCAGGGATCCATCCATTTAAACGCAAATGATTACGGTTCAGGAGATGTTAAATATCATTTAGGAGCCTCTTCTGATCGTCAGTTTAAAGATCATCATGTCCATTTATCTCTGACAGCAAACCCATCTCACCTGGAAGCCGTTAATCCAGTCGTTTTAGGAAAATCACGCGCAAAACAAACCCATTTCCAGCTTAAAGAACCTCATTTGAAAAAAACACGGGTTCTACCTTTATTATTGCATGGAGATGCTGCATTTTCAGGACAAGGAATTGTTTCAGAATGCTTTGGTCTTTCAGGTCTTAAAGGGCATAGAACACATGGAACAATTCATTTTATTGTCAATAATCAAATAGGCTTTACAACTTCTCCTAAAAATTCTCGCTCTTCTCCTTATCCTTCAGATGTTGCCTTAATGGTTCAAGCTCCGATTTTACATGTGAATGGAGATGATCCTGAAGCTGTTGTATATGCTGCAAATCTTGCGATTCAATATCGACAAAAATTTGCAAAAGATGTTGTCATTGATTTGTTTTGTTATAGAAGATATGGTCATAATGAAGGCGATGATCCTACCTTTACACAACCCTTAATGTATGAAAAAATACGTAATCATGCATCCGTATGTCAACAATATGCTGAAAGACTTATTAATGAAAATATTCTTACAAAAGAAGCGTTTAAAGAATTGGAAACACGTTTTGAAGCATTCCTGGATTCAGAGTTTGAAGCCGCAAAAACATATCAAGCGACAGAATCTGACTGGCTAGACGGGGAATGGTCGGGGCTTGGATTGCCAAATGATGACCGAAGACAGGGAAATACAGCGGTTCCTTCAAAAACACTTCATACACTTGGCTTAAACTTAACAAAACTTCCTGATACACTCAATGTTCATAAAACCATACATCGAATTTATGACAAAAGAAGAAAAATGATAGAAACAGGAGAAAATATTGACTGGGCAACAGCAGAAAGTCTCGCTTTTGCAAGCCTGCTTGCAGAAAGATTTCCTGTTCGCCTCTCAGGACAGGATTCATCTAGAGGCACTTTTTCACAAAGGCATAGCCAAATTATTGATCAAAAAACTGAACAACGCTATACGCCATTAAACCATGTTAAATCTGTTCAATCTGAATTCGAAGTCATCGATTCCATGCTCTCTGAAGAAGCGGTTCTTGGATTTGAATATGGCTATTCTCTGGTTCTTCCCAATAGCCTGGTATTATGGGAAGCCCAATTTGGTGATTTTGCAAATGGCGCACAAGTTATTATCGATCAGTTTATTGCTTCAGGAGAACGTAAATGGCTAAGAATGTCAGGAATCGTTCTCTTATTACCACACGGATATGAAGGACAAGGACCTGAGCATTCATCTGCAAGACTAGAACGCTATTTACAATTATGCGCTGAGGATAATATGCAAGTTGCAAATTGTACAACTCCTGCAAATTATTTCCATATTCTAAGAAGGCAGGTTCATCGTAATTTTAGAAAGCCTCTGATTTTAATGACCCCTAAATCTCTACTCAGACATAAATTATGCGTTTCAAGTCTTAAAGACATGTCGGAAGATACCTGTTTTCATCGTATATTAATAGATGATGCTGAAAAAACAGCCTATAGAGGTAAGATTGTTCTAAAAAAAGATACAGAGATCAAACGGGTTGTTCTCTGCTCGGGAAAAGTTTATTATGACCTCTTTAATGCACGTGAGCAGGAGAATAAAAATGATATCTATTTGTTGAGAATAGAACAGTTTTATCCATATCCTGAGCGTTCATTGAACAAAGAATTAAAACGGTTTCCAAATGCAGATTTTGTCTGGTGCCAGGAAGAGCCCAAAAATATGGGAGCCTGGCAATTTATTGAACCAAGGTTAGAACAAACCTTAAAAACTGCAAAATTAAATCATATCAGACCCATTTATATTGGTAGATCAGCAACAGCATCAACCGCAGCAGGAACATTAAACAAACATATTGAGGAAGTTGAGCATATAACTAATCAGGTTATGAATTATCATCAGAAAACAAATATGGGCAAATAAGAATAAATAATCTTACAAATAAAACAGAGCCTATAATTGAAAAGTCAAGAATAGTTTTATATCCTTACATTATCATTATAAATCAATCTGGCTTAAATATGAAAACTGGAAAAAGGATAGCATCTGATTATTTTGCGAACCATTTTATGAGTTTTAAAGAGAAATCATACCTTGTTTTCAAAAGAGAAACAGAATTAATAGACTAAAAAATAACAGAATGATACTGTTAAAAACACGACTAAATAAAGGAAAAATTATGAGCAAAACGCTTATTGAGATTGTAACTCCATCCGTTGGAGAATCTGTTACAGAAGCCAGCTTGGCTGAATGGTTAAAAAATAAAGGAGAAATGGTCGAAAAAGATGAGGCTGTCCTTGCTCTTGAAACAGATAAAGCAGCACAAGAATTAGTCGCTCCACAGGCAGGTTTGCTTGTTGAAACCTTATTTAAAGAAGGAGATACCGTCACTCCGGGAGATGTTTTGGCACGCATAGATGTTTCAGTAAAACCAGATCAAAGCAAGCCTGATCCATCACCAACACATGAACAAGAATCTCAAATACAAACAGCTTCTTCTGAAAAAATTTTAATGCCTGCTGCAAAAAGAATAATTGATGAAAACAATCTTGATGTTTCCAATATTAAAGGACATGGTAAAAAAGGAAGAATAACGAAACAAGATGCCGTTCAAGCATTAAATGACGCATCCTCATACCAGGGCAAACCAAAAGAGTATAAACGCACACTAGAAAATCGTGAAGAACGAATTCGTATGAGCCGTCTTAGACAAACAATTGCAAGACGTTTAAAAGAAGCACAAAATACCGCTGCGATATTAACAACCTTTAACGAAGTTGATCTATCTGCCATTATAAAATTAAGGTCAGACAATAAAGAGCTTTTTCTTAAAAAGCATAATGTTAAATTGGGCTTTATGAGTTTTTTTGTTAAAGCTTCTCTGCATGCGCTTAAAGAATTACCTACCGTAAATGCAGAGATTGATGGAACAGATATCATCTATAAAAATTATTATGATATCGGAGTTGCTGTTGGAACAGATAAAGGACTGGTTGTCCCTGTGATCCGAGATGCAGATCAAAGATCTTTTGCTAATATTGAACAGGAAATTGCTCTGCTCGGTAAAAAAGCAAGGGATGGAAAATTAACAGTTGAAGAAATGCAAGGAGCAAGCTTTACGCTCTCTAATGGAGGGGTTTACGGCTCTCTAATGTCAACACCGATCCTCAACCCTCCACAATCAGGTATATTGGGAATGCATAAAATACAGCAACGCCCCGTTGTGTTAGAAAATAGAAAAATCGAAGCACGTCCCATGATGTATTTGGCACTCTCTTATGATCATAGAATTGTCGATGGCAAAGAGGCTGTGACCTTTCTTGTTCGGATAAAAGAAAGCCTAGAAACGCCAGAGAGGCTTTTGCTTGATTTATAAACAGAGATATATCTTATAATCTTAGAAGTTTCTGTTTCAATGAAGTCCCACAGCTATATTGATTAAATTTCAGAAAAAAGTCTGAAACTGGTCTTTTATATCTTCTGTTTTTTGAAACTCGCATTCAAGCTAAATTTCCTTCATAGATTTATGAAAGCGTCTTCTCTTATCTTGATATTTAAAATCAGGGCTCCTCTGATGTATCTTTTTGGTAAACAGATTTAACTAGTATATAAACCCCGATCACAAACCCTAATAAAACACCTGCTATTAATGCAAAAGGAGTTGTTTTAAAAAACCAGTCTATAATCCACCCAATTCCTGTTCCTAATAATATGGCAGAAACAAAATCTGCAACATATCGCATGCCTTGACCGATTCCTTTAGCAGGTTTGTGTTCGTTTTCTACAACCCGTTTTTTTTGATATTTATTTTTTATGGAAGATGCTTTTTTTGATAATTGTTTTAATTTTTCTAACAAAAAAGCTTCTTTATCTCTATCTGATTTATGGTTGTCTTGGTTTAGATTTTGTTTTTTCTTATTATTTGACACGAATGATTATCTTCTTCCAATGAATCTTGATTGTGAAATCTCTGATTTCAAAATCTAATAATAAAGCTATATTCGGAGCTGTTCTATTTAATTAATTGATATATTGTTTGCCCCATTTTTTTATTGGTTTCAATTAGTTTTATTGGTTTCAATTACATTTTTGGGTTTGGGGTTCAACTACCTAAACACATTCTTTCAAGAATACCTCAAAATGCTCTTTGGGTACACTTTTAAATTTCGCGCTTGTGGCGTGGTTCCAAACCTTCTCAATTACATGAAAATGTGATGATGCTTTTCCGCAAACAGCGTTGAAGAGATCAAAACGTACTTAAGACCGCTTACATCCAACACATGATAGCCAAACACTCCTGTATAAACAATACAATCCTAGATCAGCTTGCCGTTCAATAATAAGCAGGAATGTCTTGCTAGAAGCATCATGGATCATCTTCGTATATACCCTGTTCTTGCACTTTAGCAAACTAAAACAACTCTTTTTCTTGTCGCATCTCTCCCATACCAAGCTTTGCAAACACTGCCAAAATACCGTTTATCAACTTCAATCTTACTACTGAAATCTTTATGAGATTTCTGCTTTATTTGAACGGAAATCCTTTCGCAAAATCGTTGAAAGAAATAGGCTAATCTCTTGCGAAGTATACCAGATGGTCGCACAATGTGCTGTTATACCCACAATAATCTATTTTATCAGCTTATCTTGTTTTCCTTTGCTTAAAATCTGCTCTTTCTATACCTCCTCAGATAGCAAACCTCAATTGTCTGGCGAAACTATTTTTGTTGGAAACGTGTTAATCACTCAACCCATATGAAAGCCATTTTTTTATGAAGGTTTTAAATAGAAAAATATAAAAAAACACATTGTTTATTTTTGGGCAATTTGACGATAATAATGTGCTTCCGATCTTGTTAATTGTTCCCCTTGCTTACGTGCCAATACCATTTCCCGTGCTGTTTTATACTCTGGATCATGCCAAAAAATCAAACAGCCATTACATCCTTTTGCACAACACCCTTCCTTACCAACACGATTTGTTCTAACACGTCTTTGCTTTGCTCCCTCTCCGATAGATTCAATTAATTGATTTTTTCTGATGTGATAAATTTTTACATTATGTTTCTGCGAAATTTCCAGCCTTTGAGCTGTTTTATCAAATTTAAGCCTGTTCCATTGCTCCTCTGTCAATGCTTTTTCTTTTCGTATAATCGAATATTCTGGAAACCTCTGTTTTAAATGATCAATATTTTCATGCTCAAATGCCTTAAATGGAATGCGAATAGATAAGTTCAGACCAGGCTGGACAAGTTCAAGGAGCTCTCCGGTATCTGCATTTTCAAATTCATATAATCTGATCAACACAGTATTGCGACAAATAGGTGATACAAACTCCAAAATCTCACCTGATACAAGCTTGTTTTTAACCTCCATAATAAAGGAATCTTTAGTTAGTTTTGTAATCATACCTGCATATTCCCATTGAGACAGAGAATGTGTATCTTCATAGTCATGTGCATAATTTGTTAACCGTCCATCATGAAAGGCCAATGTATATCCACGATTTCCTACAGAGTATAATTCTTTCATATATTCATCAGGATTCCAGTTTTCTGGATCATCATAATAATCGTCAATTGCCATACGATAGGATCTTGCAGTAATTGCAGCATAATACTCACTTTTTCCGCGCCCTTCTACTTTAAGAGAATCAATCCCGATTTTTAGATAATCATTTAATTTAGGCATTAAACAAAGGTCTTTGGAATTCAGAATATAAGACCCTCTTTCATCTTCTTCAATAGGCATAAACTCTCCAGGTCTACAACCTTCTTCCAGAAGGAATTGAAATAAATCAATATTATCCTTTGTAATTTCTAATGGATAGTTAGTTCCATCTTTTAATCGAATATGCAGTTTATAATTCCAACGACAACTATTTGCACAATTTCCCTGATTGGCTCCACGTTCTGACATAAAATTAGAAAGTAGACACCTACCAGAATACGTCATGCACATGGATCCATGAATAAAAGCTTCCAGTTTAATATTTGGACATTTTTTACGAATCTCGGACAATTCAGAAAAAGAGACTTCTCTTGCCAATACACATAAATCAGCACCTTGTTCTTCCCAGAATTTAACGGAAAGCCAAGAGCAAATATTGCTTTGTGTTGAAACATGCAAGGATAATTCTGGTGCTTTTTGTTTAACATATTGAAACACACCTGGATCTGCAATGATTAATCCATCAGGGTGTACTTTTCTGACTGTTTCAATATATTCATCTAATTTTGGAATATCTTTATTATGAGAAAACAGATTTAATGTTAAATAGGCACGTTTGTTATATTGATGGCAAAATTGGATCCCTTCTATTACTTCTTCAAGGGTAAACTGAGATTTTGTCCGTAAGGATAAATCTGGCGTTCCCAAATAAACAGCATCTGCACCATATAAAATAGCCAGCTTTAATTTACGTAAATTACCTGCTGGCATTAATAATTCTGAATATTCCCCTGTTTTTTTGATCATATTTTTATTCTCTTCTATTCCATACGAATTTAATTCGTATCAGTGTCGATTTTATATATTATCTTAAATAAATTATTACACATAATATTCGTATTATGTGAGCAATGATTTAAGTAAATATCTTTTAAAAAATTTGTTTTTCTACAAATTACTATCATGCTTTTTTTTAAAACAAATAATGATTTTATAAAATCCTTTTTTATATCCACTGAATAATTACAAGATCCTCATTGATCAAACCCTTACCAAATAACAATCTCACAATGATTTGGAAATCCTTTTAGATAATAAATTTAATTTGAAAAAGCATTACTTATATAGCAAGCTTTAAATAAATTCATAAAAAGCAACCTAAGATTGAAAATAAAAATTGACCTATGGAAACTATAGATATAGCATTACATTCATTTAAAATAACATGATCAGGAGTAAGAAGTGTCTCTTAACTCGATCCAGAAATTATACCATCAACATAATGGAAAACTATCTGATAAATGGGAGTTTTATCTTAGAAAGTATAATAGCGCATTAAAATGATTTAGAGAACAGCCTGTTAAATTACTAGAGATTGGTGTCCAAAATGGAGGTTCTATTGAAATATGGTCAAACTATTTTCTACCGTCTTCAACCATTATAGGTTGCGATATTAATCCCGATTGTACAAAACTAACCTATGATAGTCCTGATATTCACATTATTATTGGAGATATAAATAGCTCAGAAACAATAAGAAAAATTTCAGATTTGTGTCCAAAGCTAGATATTATTATTGATGATGGCTCACATCTTTCAGAAGATATTATAAAATCATTCCTATATTATTTTCCAAAATTGGAAGATAATGGTATTTTTATTGTCGAAGACTTACATTGCAGTTACTGGCAGCCTTTCCAGGGAGGTTTGTTTGCCCCTTATTCTTCAATGACATTTTTTAAATATTTAGCAGATATTATCAATCATGAACATTGGGAAAATACTAAAGCAAAAACGGACTTAATAAAAGGGTTTTCAGCACAATATGATTTTAGTCTTGAAACTGAGACTCTATTTTCAGAAATACATTCAATTGAGTTTAGTAATTCAATGTGTATAATAAGAAAATCTCCTGAATCTGAAAACCTGCTAGGGAAACGAATCATTGCTGGGAAAGATGAAGAAGTTTTCCATATTCCTGATGAACAAAAACTTAGAAAACCTTCTTATCCTCAGATTAATAATATCTGGTCAATCCGAGCACACCCTCCTTGTGAAACCATTCTTGAAACTGAATCTACCCTAGAAGAAACACAGAATAGATTAAAAGAAACATATGGCAACTTAAAGGAAACGCAGAATGCTTTAAAAGAAACACAGAATAGATTAAAAGAAACACATGGCAACTTAGAGGAAACGCAGAATGCTTTAAAAGAAGCACAGAATAGATTAAAAGAAACACATGACAGCTTAAAGGAAACGCAGAATGCTTTAAAAGAAGCACAGAATAGATTAAAAGAAACACATGGCAGCTTAAAGGAAACACAGAATGCTTTAAAAGAAGCACAGAATAGATTAAAAGAAACATATGGTAGCTTAAAGGAAACGCAGAATACTTTAAAAGAAACACAGCATGATTTTAAAAAAATCGAACATAAAAACACTCAACTCAAAAATCAAATTATATCTTTAAATAGCACACTTCATCAGCAAGAATATAGAATTTCTTCTCTTGTTAACAGCGCATCCTGGAAATTAACCTACCCATTCCGGTTTATTACAGAAAGAATTAAAGCAATTTTAAAATAAGCATGCATAAAGCCATCTCCATATGGTCTTAATAAAGCAATCATAACTCTCTTTTGTTAAGTGAATTTTCTATTTTATCTTGAATGTTAAAATTTTATTTGCATCTTCCTTTCCGATGCTGTTTTTGATTGATGAGTTTATCATCTGGTACGTATGCGGATAGAAAGAGGAGTGTGCATCCTATATTTCACCTGCATTACTAAAGAAAATTTCTTTTGTAGAGGCTTGCTTAATCTATGACCATGGCTGACTCCATTGATCGTTTTGGGATGAAATATTGTGTTGTTGCTTAAACATAAAAACATCTGCATTGACCGTCTGGCTAAAAGAAAAAACAATTATAATATATTTGTATATTCGACCCATGCTTTAATCATATTAAGATGTTTTTGATCTTGGTAAATTATGGGCGTGAGGGTATTGTTTATCCTTGAAGGCACAATCCAATGCTATGATGTAAATAATGCTCTATCTCACATTTATCCAAACAAATAATTAATGATTTTTTAATTAGAAAAAAGCCTGTTTCTTAAAAGAATCAATATCATGAGAATGGATAATGCCAGAATAGCTTAATGCTTTTTTACAAGTATTAATAAAATAATTCAAAGCAACACAAATACTTTGCTAAGTTATACTAAACTATTTAGCAAATTCCAATTAACCCATATTAGGTTGAACCTTTATTACAACTCTTAAACTATCATGATTCAAATACATTAACGGCATAATTTATTTCCCAAAATAGCTATCAATTTAACACGTTCAACGCCTAATACTGTCAATACGAGACGTTTGATAATCCATTAAATCCTTTGTTTAGCTGGATCCTTAACGCTATCTGGTAAACATCACGAAAACATACTATAAAAGATTACGTCAAGAACAAGAATTAGCCAAACTTAAGCTATTAGGCTATATAATAGATAATTATATATTTGCATAATACATGTTTATCGTATAATACAGCAGCTATGCTCGTTTCTTAAAAACGGAAAAACAACCTTTTAATCAAACATTATGCTAATTATATATTAATGCAATAACAGGGTTTATATTGATAATGAGTAAAGAAGCTGCATATAAAGTCTTATCTGGCTCTCATAATAAAAAAGAACTGAATTATGATCGACAAATTCTAAAAGATCAAAGCAAGCTTATTTCTTTTTATTTACCTCAATTTCACCGGATTAAAGAAAACTCTGAATGGTGGGGGACAGGATTTACGGAATGGACTAATGTTGCACAAGGCAAGCCTAATTTTCAAGATCATTATCAACCTCATATTCCAAGAGAGCTAGGATTTTATGATCTTTCTCATATTGATATTATGTATGAACAGGCTGAAATGGCAAAGCTTTATGGGATATATGGATTTTGCTTTTATTATTACTGGTTTAGTGGCAGGCGTATTTTAGAAACCCCTTTAAGAAATTTTTTAAAATCTGATATAGACTTAAATTTTTGTCTATGCTGGGCAAATGAAAACTGGACACGGACATGGGATGGAGAGCATCAGAACATCCTTTTAGAACAAAAATATCTTAAAACAGATCCTAAAGCGTTTATCGATTCCTTAATTGATTATTTTAAAGATAAAAGATATATCTATATTGATGAAAAACCTGTTTTAATTGTCTATAGAGCAAAAGAAATTCCAAACCCACAAAAAACATTTGAAGCATGGCGTAAAAGAGCTCGCCAATATGGGTTTTCAGGACTATATATTATTGTCGTTGATTTTTATGATATTAGTCATCCTGATGAGGTTGATGCCGATGCAATGGTTGAATTTCCACCACATAAATTTAATGGACCACAAAATCAGCCCGACCAAATCCCCGAATTTTCAAACACCCATTTTTCAGGAGGAATTATTGATTATGTTAAAATAATCTCACAAAGCCTTAACAGACCCCCTCCTCCATTTAAATTATATCGTAGCCTTATGCCTGGCTGGGATAATACAGCAAGAAGACAAAACACACCAACCATTACCGTAAATGTAAATCCAGAATATTATGGTGAATGGCTTAAATATTTAAGAGCTTATACACGTCACTATCTGGGATCCAAACCTGATAATTTTATATTTATTAATGCCTGGAATGAATGGGGAGAAGGATGCCATCTTGAACCAGATTTAAAATGGGGATTGGGTTATCTTGAACAAACGCTAGCATCATCTTATTATACGCACTCTGAAGAAAAAGTTGGGACAATTCGAAAGTCAGTTTTTGAAACCCTCTCAAAAACAAAACAAACACAATCAAACCAAAATCAGCATTCAAATACTCAAGCAGAATTATATCAAACCCTCTCAAATCATAAAACTCCAACCAGTTTGGTTCAAAAAATAGCCTGGTCATTACGCCACCAGCCTTTACTCTATAAGTCCGCCAGATTTATATACAGAACAGTTATTCGGTTAGGTAAATAAATGAATAAGAACGCTGCTATTATTGCGCATTTTGACTTTGATCATCAAACAAATAATAATTTTCTACGACAATTAAAATGCTTGAGTGAAGTTTTTGATATCTTGGTTTTAGTAACAACATCTGATATTGATGAACATAAACTTAATGTATTTAAAAATCTTGTTTTAATTAAACGTCCAAATATGGGGTATGACTTCTATAGCTATCGTGTTGGAATAACATATTTACGCCAAAGATCAGATATTGCTCATATCCTGCTTATTAATTCGAGTCTTACACTTTTAAATGATAATCTGTTTTTAAAAATGCTTTCCCAAATGAAACTTTCTATTCCTGAATATGATGTTATTGGTGTTACCCAATCAAAACAATTTAAAAAACATATTCAATCCTATATGATTTTTTTTAACCAGAAAATTATAAAACATAAATGGTTTAATCAATTTATAGATAATATACAGCCTAAAAACACAAAACTGGAAATAATTATTGATTCTGAAATAGCCTTATCTCAATTATTATTTTTGCATAATAGCAAAATAAGAATTCTATTTAAACCAACTTTAAAACAAGGAATGTCTGCCTATAAAAACTGGTGGAGAATTATTATCAAAAAACCAAAGAATCTGTTAACAACATTATTCTTTCATTGGAATGAAGTAAATTGGGTACATTTTTCTGCAAAAGGAATTGCTGAACAATTTGGCTTTATCAAAACAGATTTATTACGTACAAATCCACATAATGTTTCAGTTGATTTTATTTATCATTTATCCAAACCATCTTATCTTCAGGAAATTAAAACCATTATTTCAGCTTCCAGAAAATTCTATAAGAAAGATAAGGACGGACTCACAACACTTTCAGCTCCTATCTCTCCTTTGCCTGAGTACAGAATGATTAAAGCTGGAAATAATTTGGATAAAAATGTTCAACTTGCTGTTATTATCCACCTTTATTATTTCGATCTATTAGAAGAAATTATTCTTTATTTAAAAAACATCATAGAGCCTTATGACCTTTATATTACAACTCCTTTTGAAGGAGATATACATAAAATCATTAATAAAGCTCATTCAATTGCCAATAGTTTAACGATTTTTCTTACAGAAAACAGGGGGCGAGATGTGGGACCTTTTCTTGCCGTTTATCATACTGGAATATTGGATCGATATCGAGCTGTACTTAAACTCCACTCAAAAAAAAGCAATTATAGTGAAAAAGGAGCTTTATGGAGAAAACAAATTTATCAGAGCCTGATAGGAAATTCATTACATATATGTTGTATTATAAATGCTTTCAGAACCAAAAAACTAGGTATTTTAGGACCTGAACCCTTTTTTCTGTCCCATCACCGTTTTTGGGGAGCTAATTATGATAAAGTAAAAGAACGCTTACCATTTATAACGCCTTCTTTTAAAAATAAAAAAATAGAGCTTGGTTTTTTTGCAGGCTCCATGTTTTGGTTTAATCCAAAATGCTTATCAGGCTTAAAACAAATTCCAGAAGAGTTTCTTGTTTTTGAAACAGAAAACGGAGCACAAGATGGTAGTTTGGCTCATGCATTTGAACGAATTTTTTGTCTTACCGCTAAAGAAGCAGGATACCTTGTTACAGATCATATCAGCTATGACAAAGATATTTTCAAGCAGGATAACTCAGCTAAAACAGTTCCTGTTTTAGAAGACTAAATTTAATTTTGACCTTAAAAGTCGACCATATTCCTGCTGATGTTTTTTTAGGTTTACTGATACCCTTCTGGGTTTTGTTTTTGCCAGTTCCAGGAAGTTTTGATCATATCTTTTAGTGTATATTTTGCTTGCCAGTTTAATATTTTTGCAGCAAGTTTAACATCCGCATAACAAACAGGAATATCTCCAGCTCTACGCTGTGTTATCATGGATTTAATTTCACACCCACTTATTTTTCTAAAACAATCCAGAACTTCCAATACACTATACCCTTTTCCTGTTCCAATATTAATGCTTATATTCCCCTGTTCGCTGAAACTGTATTCAAGTGCTTTAAGGTGAGCTTCTGCCAAATCCATAATATGAATATAATCTCTGATTCCAGTACCATCCGGAGTTGGATAATCATCTCCATAAATATTAAGATAAGGTCTTTTACCAATTGCCGTTTGTGCAATATAAGGAATTAGATTATTGGGGATACCTGATGGATCTTCACCAATCATACCCGTTGGATGCGCTCCGATTGGATTAAAATAACGTAAATTAACAACAGACCAGTTTGGTTCAGTCTCAACCATTCGTGCAAGAATTTGTTCAACCATTAATTTACTATCTGCATAGGGATTGGTTCCTTTAAGAGGAGCTGTTTCTGGAATAGGAATGGTTTCAGGATCACCATATACAGTCGCACTTGAAGAGAAAATAAAATGTTTAACCTGATATATCTGGCATAATTTTAATAATTGAATTGCTCCAAAAACATTGTTTTCATAATAATGAAGAGGATATTCAACACTTTCTCCAACAGCTTTTAATCCTGCAAAATGAATAACAGCATTAATAGGATGTGTAGAGAATAAGGAGTTAAGTTCTTTTTTATGACGAACATCTCCTTTGATAAAGTGTAATCTATTATCTGAAGCTGTTAGAGAAAGCAATTTTCGGACACGCTCAAGAGATATAGGCGAACTGTTTTTTAAATTATCATATCCAATAACAGAATATCCTTTTTCTAATAATTTAACAATTGTATGGCTTGCTATAAAACCTGTGGCTCCCGTTACCAGAATATGTTTCATCATACGAATTCCCGTTTGTGTATTTTTATTATAAAAACATGAATCTTAAATATGATTTCTGTTTAAAAAAAATACAGTTATCATCAGTATAAACTAATTTATAATTCTACCATTCAAGAATAATCAAACTATAAATTAAATTCAAAAAATAAGATTGGATATCATTATAAATCTTATCCAAAACATTTAAACGAACCTGTTTTTAAGAGATTTAAAATCAACCTTCCTTCTATATACAGCCCCCTCTTCTGAAATTTTATTGTCCAATTCCAATTATCAGGCTATAAAACGCAGATACATATAGTAAAATCTCTTAAAAGCTCACTTCTTAAGTTAAAACATGCTTTATATCAAAAAAGGATTTAAGAAAATAATGCATAAAAAAAATGGTATTCAAACCCGAAAACTTGCCTATCAAATTCTAAAATCCATTCTCATCAATAAAAAAACACTAAAGCAATCTTTTAATCAAGCCAGAATAAAGATAAAGCAATCAAGCCTGTCATATTCAGACCAGGCTTATATTAAATATCTTGTTTTAACTGTTTTAAAGCATCTTGGACAAATCGATCATATTATTAACGAACTCGTAGAGCGTCCCATTCCTAAAAAGGCTGAGTCTGCACGAATATTATTACGGTTGAGTGCCGCACAAAGCCTATTTCTTGAAACACCTG
The DNA here is from genome assembly GCA_965183855.1 of Maricaulaceae bacterium. GTDB lineage: Bacteria > Pseudomonadota > Alphaproteobacteria > Caulobacterales > Maricaulaceae > CBCYMI01. Next base: position 21,598 of record CBCYMI010000023.1, read on the forward strand.
ATTATGCAATTCTTTCTTCCATGACAGAATGTGCCAAACAAATCAGAGAATTAAATGTTTATAAAAAATTTATTCACGCCCTTTCGAGAAGAATAATAGAACAGGGAAAACAAAAACTCTCAAATACAGATCTGACAAAAAATTTACCAAATTGGCTATATAAAAACTGGGAGAAAACCTATGGTAAGGAAAAAATTAAAGCACTTTGTCGCGCACATATAGAACATCCTCCTATAGATTTAACACTTAAAAATCCAGATCAGCTCACACTGCTTGCCCAAACCCTAAACGCGCAAATCTTGCCAAGCCAGGGGTTAAGACTAAAAAAAACCAGCCAAATTGAAGCTTTAAAAGGATATCAAGAAGGTCTTTGGTGGGTTCAAGATGTTTCATCTAGCTTACCTGTATATATTTTATATCCCAAAAAAGGAGAAAAGATTTTAGATGTTTGTTCTGCACCTGGGGGAAAAGCGATGCAAATCGCTTCTAAAGGAGTAGACTTAACTGCGCTTGAACAATCAAAAAAACGATTAGATAAAATGAAAGAGAATTTTAAAAGACTAAATTTGACTGCACATTTTATTCAAGCAGATGCATTAAACTGGCTCCCAAATGATTCTCAATCAACACACCAAGATTATCTATCCGAAAAAAAACAATCTCCTACCAAAAATAGGGATTTGATCGAGTGTTTTGATTCCATTTTACTTGATGCACCTTGCAGCGCTACTGGAACATTGCGTCGCTCTCCAGATGTTGTATGGCTGAAATCCGAACAGGATATTCAACGATTGCAACAAAAACAGATAAAACTGTTAAAACAAGCCCAAAACTGGTTAAAGCCTGGTGGAAAAATCGTATTTTGTGTATGCTCCTTACAATTTGAAGAAACAGGGTTTATACGAGATCATTTAAATACGTTCTGTCCTCAACTAACACTCGATCCTATTTCAGAAGAAGAAATATCATCTTTATTTATCAAAGAAGGTTCAATAGAATATAATTTACCAAAAGAAGCTTTTGAAAAAGGATGCTTGCGATTAATGCCCTATTTTTGGAAAGCATATGGTGGAATGGATGGTTTTTTTATAATGAGAATGAAAAAATTGTAAAAATCAAATACATATTTAATATTACCTGTCTAAACAAAATTTAAATCACGCAGTTTCTTATTTAATAACAACCTGCTTTTTTATCATTCGCTCATTCACATTTTATTCATGACAGCATGATTATGGTTTTAAAGCATTTAAAGATATAATGTTATTTGTGATGGTTATAAAATATGAATGCGCAATTATAAGAAATGCATTATTAGTTTCAAAGGTTTTTTTGATATGAGTATTGTTCGAAAAATTACGATATTATCGATTGCTTTTATTGCTAGCTTATCTCTTGGAGCGTATGTGTCCAACCTTGGCGCCAATGATTATTCCAGAGGAATTGTTGGTGAAGTAAATCGAGTTGATACAGGGGTTGTTGTTGGAGTAAGCCATGTTAAACTTGAAGGAACAAAATCAGGTATTGGAACCGCCGCAGGTGCCGCAATTGGTGGACTTGCAGCATCAAATATTGGAGGATCAAAATCAGATAATTTATTAGCTGGTGCGATCGGAGCCGTTGTTGGAGGTCTTGCTGGGGCTGCTGCAGAAGAAGGATACGCAAAAAAAACTGGGTATTCCTATACTATTCGTCTTGATCGTAATGGAGAATTAATTACTGTTACACAAGGTGCTGATATTGTTATTCCAGAAGGAACTCCCGTTTATATTGAATATGGAGAAAGAGCTCGTATAAAACCAATTCCAGAAAATATACGGCAAAAAACACCCTATCATCAGAAGAGACAACATTATTAATTCTATCAAACACACCTGATATAAGTATTAACTCAGATATAACAAAATAAATAGGTAAAAACCTATGAAGAATGAACTGTTTTGAAAAAAATTTATTTGATCAATGATATATCTGGTTTGTTCTAACAATTGAATACATTACCCAAAATCCCATCTAAAAATTCAAGAAGCATTTTAGCTTTACAAATCATTTAGAAATGATGCGTAAAGTTTTTTTAGTTGCAAACCGTTTCAGAAAAATTTATCATTTTTAATTATTAATTAAAAGGCGTTTACTTTTCGGACATGACACATAAAGTTAAAATTTCTCCATCAATCCTTTCTGCAGATTTTGCAAAGCTGGGGGAAGAAATTATTGAGATTGATCAAGCAGGTGCAGATTTAATCCATATTGATGTTATGGATGGTCATTTTGTACCAAATTTAACATTTGGTCCCGTCGTTATTTCTGCACTCCGTTCTTATAGTAAAAAACCTTTTGATGTTCATTTAATGATTGAACCAAATGATTCCTGCCTGAAAGATTACGTAAAAGCAGGTGCAGATATTTTAACAATACACCCTGAGAAAAATCCACATATCAACAGAACGTTACAGACGATTAAACGCTTCGGCCTAAAAGCTGGAATCGCATTAAATCCTTCTACCTCTCCAGATATTGTGAAATATAATATTGAATTTATTGATCTCATCTTGGTTATGTCTGTAAACCCAGGATTTGGAGGACAGAAATTTATATATTCACAATTAGAAAAAATCAGAATTTTACGTCAAAAAATAGATGAATATAAACAAGAGATTGATCTTGAGGTTGACGGAGGCATTACACCAGAAACAGCAAAGCTTTGTATTGAGGCAGGCGCAAATATCCTGGTTTCAGGATCATCTGTTTTTACAGAAAATAAATCAGACTATGCACACAATATAAATCGTTTAAGAGAACGTGTATAAAGTTACATAATGCGTATATCAAATGGTTCATTTAGAAATACTATAATTTTATGGGTATCGTTTTTAAAACATTGCCAATAGGAATACACTAATGGTATTAGATAGGTTAAAAGAAATAACACTAATTGGTTTCAGCTCAGCGCTTAATAACATATTTCTTAGCTTCGATTCACTAAAGTTCTATCAAGCAATTTATTTAAGGTGCCCAACCCCTAAACGTCTCGTCACCTGTCCTGAGCCCGTTCTGATTCCATCTTTAGAAAGAGCCTCCAATTATATAGAAGGAAAATTTAAGTTTTCAAAACAAATGCTTGATGTGGGAAGCAATGGAGATCCATGGGTTCTTTCCTCTCCCTCTAGACAGTTTGCAAAATATCTTCATAGTTTTAACTGGATGAATGATTTATGCGCTTTAAACAGTCCAAAATCCCAGAAAAAAGCGATTGATCTAACAGATAGCTGGATCACTCATTTTGGTAATTGGAATGCGTTTTCATGGCAAGCAGACATTATTAGCAAACGAATTGTAACCTGGATGACAAACGAGGCGATTATTCTCCAATTCGGTGAAAAAAAGCAACAACAAAAACGTTATAAATCATTAGCAAAGCAAAGCCTTTATCTTTATAAAACCTGTCATCGTATTTCAGATCACACAGAAAGACTGGAAGCTGCTTTATCACTGGCGATAGCTGGCGTTTGTTTACCTGATAGTATGAAATTTCTAGATAAAGGGCTTGATTATCTGGATATGGAATATCATAAACAAATTCTACCTGATGGTGGTCATATTACTCGTAATCCTTCTGCCCTTTTAAGAATTTTATCTGCAATAATATTACTTGAAAAAACAATGTTGAAAAGAGGATTGGATACACCCCGTTTGTTAAAAAAAATGATTGATCGCATAGCTCCTGCAATTCGTTTTTTTACATTATCAGATGGAGGTCTGTGCGGATTTCATGGATCTGGAAAAAACAACCCTTTGTTTATCAGCCGATTATTAAAAGAAGCAAATACACCTGCTAAAACCGTATCCTATCTTCCTCAAACAGGCTTTCAAAAGCTTGAATCTGCAGGTAGTACACTCATTATTGATGTTGGAAACTGCTCTCATACCATGTATAGTAAAACTTGTCATTCAAGTGCTCTTGCGTTTGAGTTCTCATCGAGAGAATCCCGTATTATTGTTAATTGCGGCTGGTCTGAGCAACAACCCTCAAACTGGCAAAATATAATCAGGAAAACACCTGCCCATTCTACACTCACATTGGATAATCAGTCATCTTCCAGTTTTATCAAAGATAAGCTTAACCTGAAATTACTTGGCATGAGATTAAAAAAAGAGCCCCATATTAGTGTAAGGAGAAATGAAAAAGAACAAGGCTTTTGGTTACAATGCCTACATGATGGCTATAAGAAAGACTATCATATCTATCATAATCGCAATATTTACATTTCAAAAGATGGTCAAGATGTTCGAGGAGAAGACAGGCTTATCTATCAAAACAAACCAGAAAAACATCTTCATACAGTAGATTCTGTGCTTAAGAAATCAATCCAATATGCAATCCGTTTCCATCTACATCCAACTTCAAAAGCATCTGTTGCCAAGGATGGCAGAAGTGTTTTGATCATTCTTGAAAATGGAGATGGATGGCGTTTTAGAACAGATTCTGGACCTGTTAAACTAGAGCCATCGGTTTATCTCGCTGAAAATGAAAAACCAAAACGTAACGAACAAATTGTAATCTATCGTTACCTGTCTACAAAAGCAGAAACCAAAATAAATTATGATGCAAACCGAACACGTTGGGCTATCCAAAAAATTGGAAAGGTCAAACCCTCTCTACAGGAAACCCGTACATAACTGACTTAATTATCTAACTTAAAAATAAACTTACTATTTTGATAAATTAGATCTCGAAATTAATAATTTGGAAGCTGAATATATAATGGTTAATCTCTATTCTAAAAAATGAACATTTCAAAAAATAGTTAGATCAGAACCCAAAAACTGACATAAATAGCAAAATTTCATATTGAATTATACATATCATTATATTAATACTGGTTTTATGACCAGAAAATCTATAAGAATAAACAGTTATATCTCAAAAGCCATTGTCTTGTCATATGATATTTTATCTGGTTTTATAGCACTTTTACTTGCAGTTAAAGGACGCTATTTCTTTAAGGAAGAAGCTGTTCCAGAAGGACTTTTTAGTTCAATCCCTTTTATTTTTTAGCATTGCTTGTTTTATAGGGTTTAGTATTACAAGACAATACAGAGCAATCTGGAAGTTTTCAAACTTAAATGATGTGTTCGTTATTTTCTTTTCAACCTGTCTGATAAATTTTATCTTTCTGCTGATTCTATTTATCTTTAACCGTGCCTATGGCTTTCCCCGTTCAAGCTTAATTATAGAAATTCCAGTATTCTTTTCCTTTATGCTATTGGGAAGGTTAATTATTGTAACATGGACATTAGGAGATTGGCGTAATTTATTAAAAAGGTTTGACCCTGACAAACCCTGGGCATTAATTATTGGTCGACCCAAATCCTTAAATCGTTTTTTAAGAGATTATCAATCCAGAACAGAAGAATTACCTTATAAAATTCATGGATTAATTGAATATCAGGGAACACATATTGGTCAAACCATTCAGGGCTTAAAAGTGCTTGGAAATCTCGATTCATTGGGCACAGTTCTTGACTATCTAAATAAAATTCAGAAACAGCAGCCACCCTATCTTGTGTTAACAGATCAAACAACAGAACGCTCTTTTATAAAAAAAATCCTAAGAGTTTCATCTGGAAAAAAAACACAACTTATTCGATACCATCCAGAACAAAACGGAGCTTTATCTCCGTTTGAAGTTGCAGATCTTATCGGTAGAATGCCAGCTTCTATAGATCTTAAACGTGCACAAACTCTGGTTAAAGAAAAAACAATTCTAATTACAGGCGCAGGAGGCACAATTGGTTCAGAAATTACAAGACAAATTATACGCCTTCAACCCAAGAAAGTTATCTTAATTGACTTAAGTGAATTTGCTCTTTACCAAATTAATCAGGAAATAGAGTCTATTTCATCTATCTCTTGGTCAATTTACCTGGCAAATATTAGAGATAAACAATTAATCGATCATATTATTAAAACAGAACAGCCAGACATGATTTTTCATGCAGCCGCATTAAAACATGTTCCTTTAATGGAAAACCAGCCTGTCGAAGCTGTTAAAACCAATATTGAAGGAACAATGAACGTCATTGATTCTGCTTTAAAACATAAAGTCGGGTCTTTTATTCTGATTTCAACGGACAAAGCTGTTAATCCAGAAAATATTATGGGGGCAACGAAGCGTTTTGCTGAATTATACACACTATCCTTATCAGAAAAATATAAAAACTTTAAGGCATCTGCCGTCCGTTTTGGAAACGTTCTTGGTTCGACAGGATCGGTTATTCCTTTATTTGAAAAACAGATTTCAGAAGGGGGACCTGTAACGATAACACATCCAGATATAACTCGCTATTTTATGACCCAGGAAGAGGCTGTTTCTTTAGTTTTACAAACCGTTACTTTAACAGATACAGAAGAAAAATCCACACTCTATGTCTTGGATATGGGAAAACCGATTTCAATATTACACCTGGCAAGACAATTAATTCGATTAAGAGGATTTAAACCTGAATCAGATATAAAAATCAGAATAACGGGACTTAGACCAGGCGAAAAAATCTATGAAGAAATTACCTTCAAAACAGAAAATATTTCTCCTTCAAAAATTGAAAATATCTATAAAGTTAAAACATATAATATTCCTTTTCATCTTATTTCAAAAAAAGCACACGGGCTTTTAAAGCTTACGAGTTCAGAAGATCAAGATAAACTAGTCAATATGCTTTTCAAACTTGTACAAAAAGATTTTGAGTCTAAAGAAATACAATAGGACTTTCCGTTTTAATGAAAACGATCCTTATTTCATATAAGAATTGACTTTATCTATAAATCACGTTTTATACAAACACATCTGCATGCTTTAGAATTAATTAGCATGCTTTAGAATTAAATGAGTGATTCATACAATAAAAATATGATATAAAACGGAGTTTAGTTTGTGAAAAATTTAATTCCTATTCGTCGTGCACTGATTTCAGTATCTGATAAATCAAAGCTTATCCCTCAAGCAAAACAATTAATAGATAACGGGATCGAACTTATCTCAACGGGAGGAAGTCGTAGATTGCTTGAACAGGAAGGCATAAAGGTAAAAGATGTTTCTGAAATTACCAATTTTCCAGAAATTATGGATGGGCGAGTTAAAACGCTACACCCGCTAATCCATGGCGGACTTCTTGCTAATCGTGATCTTGATACACATCAACACGCGTTAAAAACACATCACATTCCCATTTTTGACTTACTGATTGTGAATTTATATCCTTTTGAGTCCTGCATCGAAGCTGAACATACATGTTATGAAGATTGTATTGAGAATATTGATATTGGTGGTCCTGCCATGATTCGTGCTGCTGCAAAAAACCATGCCTTCATTACTGTCTGTGTTGATGATGATGATGTGAACGCTGTTTTACAGGAAATGGAAGCTCATCAAGGAAAAACACGCTATCAATTTCGCCAAGAACTCGCTTTTAAGGCTTTTTCAAGAACTGCTGCTTATGATAGTGTTATTTCCAACTGGTTTTCTCAACAAATAAAAGAGCCATCTCCAAAATGGATTACACTTTCAGGAGAAGTTAAATCATCCCTAAGATATGGAGAAAATCCTCACCAAAAAGCCTTTTTTTGTAAACAATTTAAACACTATCCTGGCGTCTCCACAGCAGAGCAAATTCAAGGAAAAGCTCTATCTTATAATAACATTAATGATATAGATGCAGCGTTTACATTATTATCAGACTTGCCAAGAGAAAAACCGGCTGTTGCGATTATCAAACATACAAACCCGTGTGGTGTTGCGATTAGAGAAACCTTAAAGGATGCGTATCAATCTGCTCTTGATTGTGATCCTGTCTCTGCATTTGGAGGCATTATTGCACTTAATCAATCTATTGATTCAGAAACCGCAAATTTAATGACACAAATATTCACAGAAGCAATTATTGCCCCTGATGCAAACCCACAAGCCCGTTTGATTTTATCAAAAAAGAAAAACCTTAGAATCCTGTTAACCAAAAACCTACCTAACCTTGAAGAACACTTCAATGAAATGAAAACAGTTTCAGGAGGGTTTCTGATACAAACAAGAGATTATAAAAAAATTGATCAATCAAATCTTGATATTGTTACTAAGAAAAGCCCAACTGATTCTGAAATAAAGGATATGTTATTTGCCTGGAATATTGTAAAACATGTTAAATCAAATGCGATTGTTTTTGCAAAAAACAATCAGATATTAGGAATAGGGGCAGGACAGACAAGTCGAATTGATTCCGTAGAAATTGCAAAAAAGCAATCTTTAAAAGCAATTGAACATATGAAAAACCCAGTTTCTTTTTAAATGGAATGGTATGCGCATCTGATGCATTTTTTCCTTTTTCAGATGGTATTGTGATTGCTGCTCAAGCAGGCGCAACGGCAATTATTCAACCTGGCGGTTCTATTAAAGACAAAGAAGTTATTAAAACAGCTGATGAATTAAGATTAAGCATGGTATTTACTGGAATCCGCCATTTCAAACATTAAAGTTTTTGTCTTTATCAACAGCATAAAAAGCAATCAGATCCAATTAATCCACATAATACCAGAAAAACGGGGGCTTATTGGACAGACAATTTGGAAATTATGATCAAATCAGGGAAAAAGAACGAAATACTATTAAAAACACTCAAACATGCATTAGAAAGAATAATTAGAAAATAATGATGTTTAAAACGATTGATGTAAATATTATTTCTAACCTAGTTCAAACCACTCAAATAATATGAACAAATTGGTATTTATAATTTTAGGAATTTTATAATCTTGAAAGCCATATTATAATGCTTTATTTAAACAATTCGATTGTTTATTAAGATCCATAATTAAGGTTGTTGATTTTAATCCTATTTAAATCATTAATAACCTGCTTGCTATATGGCGGTCCCGGGGCGATTTGAACGCCCGACCTCTTCCTTCGGAGGGAAGCACTCTATCCAGCTGAGCTACGGGACCTTTTAAAATTCTGGTTCTATCCAGTTTATAAGTTTTTGTAAATATCATCTCCTTAAAACAATAAATCGTGCGTTTAAATCTAATTATCTTTTCTGGAGTAAAAGAAGATTATAATAGCGTATTAAAAACTGGCTTATATCAAAATCTCTTAACGGATTAAAAAACAAGGAGGGTTTTTAAGACCAACATATTCTATTTTAAATTTTATGTTTTATGGATAAAAATTACCCTTTTATATGCTCTGAACGATTTTGTTGGCTTATTTTAAAAATCTCCTGGGCACATTCCCTATATTTAAAAATACAGTTTACGTTTAAAATATTTTTTATTAAAAAAATCTGACTCCAGGAAAAGCAATCTTATTTATTTTTGTATCCAAAACATATACTAATTAAGCTTATTGGATAAATCCTCTAATCCCTGTTTAATAAATTCTTTCTGAAACACTTTTGTTTGATTTTTTTGAAATAATTTTTCAATGCTATTAACAGCCAAGTCTGCGGCAATATTTTTGATTTGACAGATTGCTTCTTGCTCTGCATACGCAATTTTAGTCTCTGCCATTTCTGCACGCTTTTCCATCCTCTGCCGAGTAGAGATCTTTAAGGTTTCAGCTAATCGATCTGCTTCTTTTCTAGCTTGCTCCACGATTCCTTGAGCTTCTTTTTCGGCCTCTCTTTGACGTCTTTGATAAGATGCCAATAATTCTTGCGCTTGCTCTCTTAACTTTCTTGCTTCTTCAAGCTCATGTGCAATTTTTTTTGATCTTTCATCCAAAGAGTGTGCAATTTTTTTATGAATATTTAAAAAAAATAGAATCATAATAAACAGGATCAAGGCAATCAATACCCAAAAAACAGGATCCGCTAGACCATTTGGAATATGTAATGCGTGTGAAAAATCCATAATGAACTCTTTTTATGTGTTTTTTTCTTTAATAGCAGAATTTTCAGAATAAACAAACAGCTCTTTTGAAACATCATCAACTGTTTTCTTAATTGTTGCTTGATTAAAGATCTGCCGATTAGATAATTTTCCAGAAATAGTCTCTGCAACTTCATAAGCAATAACATTGACATTTTTCATTGCCTTTTGATTTGCTTTCTGAATTCTAGTCTCGGCCAATACCTGTTTTCTAGAAATCTCGGCTTCTGCTTCACTAATTTCCTTATTGACTTCTTCTTGTACTGCTTTTTTAACCGTCTCTGCATGCTCTTGTGCTTTTTCTTTTGCTTGAATAAGAGATTTTTCATATTCAAGCTTTGCCTGTTCTGCTTCATTTTGCATTCTTGTTACAGAATCAAGATCATCAGCAATACGATTACGCCTTTCCTCTATAACTCCAGAAAGGCGAGGTAAGAGAATCTTTGAAAGAATAAAGTACAGAATACCAAATGTTACAAACAGCCAAAATATCTGAGACGTATAATGTGTTGTATCAAAAGGAGGGAAATTCCCCTTTTGTTCATTATGTTCTATAGTGTTTGTTATATCTGACATTTTATACTCCAGTGTAAAAGCCATATAAAGTACAAAAAAACCTTATTGGCTTTTTAGACAACAAAGATCATAATAATGGCAATCAAAAGCGAGAAAATACCCAATGCTTCTGTCACGGCAAACCCAAAGATCAAAGTTCCATATTGCTCTTTTGCTGCCGAAGGATTACGTAATGCACCTTCTAGATAGCTTGAAAATATTTTTCCAACGCCAAGAGCAGAACCCATAATTCCTAAACACGCAATACCCGCACCAATATATTTCGCTGCTTCTGCTTCCATTTTTTTTCTCCTTTTTAAATTTTTAAATTAAGTTATCCTTTGATAACTGTGTTACATATTTCATTTTATATGTCTAATATTCATTTACAAATGCCTTCAAAATCAATGTCCTGGATGCAACGCATCATTAAGATAAATACAGGTCAAGATTGCAAATACATATGCCTGTAAAAACGCAACCAATAATTCAAGAGCCGTAAGTGCAATTGTAAACACTAATGGTAGAGGAGATAAAATCGCCCATACTCCCGCAGCTCCCAAAGTAACAATAAAACCAGCAAATATTTTTAATAAAATATGCCCCGCCAGCATATTTGCAAATAATCTTACAGACAAACTGACAGGTCGGCTTAAAAATGAAAAAACCTCTATTGGAATGACAATAGGGAGCACATATATAGGAACACCTGAAGGAACAAATATTTTTAAAAATCTCAATCCATTTTTATAGACACCATATCCAATAACAACAGCCATTACAGTCAATGCAAGAGATAAAGTAACAATAATCTGGCTTGTAATGGTTAGAAATACTGGAAACAATCCCAATAAATTAGCTAATAAGACAAATATAAAAAGAGAAAAGACAAATGGGAAAAAACGCAATCCTTCATTCCCATTTGTTGAGAGAATCATATCTGCTACAAACTCATAGATTATCTCGGCAATTGATTGAAGCTTTCCTGGTACCAAATCCTGTTTTGCTGTTGCAATGTACAAAAAAAACAAAACAATCAGCACACTGATCACCATCATTAAACTTGAACTTGTAAAAGAAAGATCAAGCCCACCGATATTAATCTCAGCGATACGATGAACTTCAAACTGTTTCATTGGATCATTAGACATAATATATGCAACTTCCTAATCTTTGCTACCCGCATTATTTTAATGAATGTTTTATAGTCATTTTGCGTTTAATAAAATGTTTTTGTTTCAGTTTCCAGTCTTTTTTGAAATTTTTATATATTCCATGTTTTTTTAACTTAAAAACCAGCCTAAATAGTATAAAGATATATTTGCTAAATTCCTTTTTATCTAACCATTTTCTAAAAACCAAATGTTTAATATTCTGTATCCTCCCCAATAAAAATCAGGAACCAAAAAAATGAGATAACTCATTTGGATTTATCAATAAATGAGATATAAAACAAGAGATATTTGTCCCAATAATAACGAGCTTGGTAAAAATAAAACTTCCTATAGGGACATCTGCTTTCTTAAAGGCTTTTTAACATTTATTTTAAAGCTATTTTTGGATAAATTACTTTTTTTCTTCTGCAATGGCAATTATTACCATCCTTATCAAAATGTTTTTTGTAAATTAAGATTAAATCTTATGTTCAGCAGATATCATTTAAATATAAAATTATTCCCTATAAAATATATATTATCTTATTTTTAGAAAGTTTTATTAAAGGGTCTTGCCCTGTATTTTTGACTTGCATGAAAGCTATGTGATTCCAACTATAAACCTGGTTGATTTTTTAGTACAAAATCAGACATAAAATAAAATTTATACGTAAAAATTCATTAAAGCTTTGTTGTGTCCAGATCAAAATATTCTTAAGTCTTTTAATAAGTTAGCGAAAAGTATGAAGAAAAGTATAGAGAAATGTATTAAACTTTTCCTTTATTTTTCAAGCTATTATCTTTTATTTTCAAAAAATCTTTAAAAATCAAGGGTTTATGGGAACAGAAATGCTAGGATTATGGAGCGGGTGATGAGATTCGAACTCACGACTTTCACCTTGGCAAGGTGACGCTCTACCCCTGAGCTACACCCGCTTAAATCCCTATCCTTGCCCTTTAAATCATGCAATGTATACAAAAGCATATTAAAGAACAAGCCCCCCTAGCAGAAAATAGCTTATTACCCAGAATAGTTTAAAAATCAACCCCAGATCAAAATTTCTTTATTCTATTCTTTGAAAATTTCACATATCAACTGAACCTTATCTTTAAATATTCAAAAATACAGTATATATATCAGCATTTATAAAAGAAAACAGAAGAAATCGAATTGAATATTGAAACCTTTATCTATTAAATATGATCTTTAATATCATTACGTGTCACAACGTATTACATATATAAATCAGAGAATTAAAATGACTGTTTTTACAGAAGCCCAAAAAAGACTATTTAAAACCCTGGATACGCTTGATATCAAATATCAATTACATCATCATCCACCACTTTTTACAGTAGAAGAAAGTCGTCAATACAAGCAAGTAATCGCAGGAGGACACACAAAAAATCTATTTTTAAAAGATAAACAAAATCGTTTTTTTCTATTATGCGCGCTTGATCATACAGAAATTAGACTTAATCAACTTCATAAAAAAATAGCCTCTGGCAGATTAAGTTTTGCCAAACTGGAAGCTCTAAGAGAAATTTTAGGAGTTCAGCCAGGTTCGGTTACTCTCTTTGCCTTAATGAATGATCAAAAAGGCAATGTTGATCTTTTACTGGACGAATCAATCTTTGAACATGAATTAATTAATTTTCATCCTCTCATAAATACATCCACCCTAACATTAAAATCAGAAGATCTTCCTAAATGGATCAAAACAACAGGAAATGCTTATAAAATTCTAAATCTCAAAACAGAAGAATAAAAATATTTGAATTAAAAAAAATATAAGCTAGTATTAGCATATAAGAATGCTAAATTCATGGAGCAATTGTGTCCCTTTCTGAAGCCAATTCTAATATCAAACTGATTAATGATGAAACATTTTTAAAAGAAGTCATTGAGCAATCAAAAACACAGGCTGTTATGGTTGATTTCTATACACCTTGGTGCAAACCCTGCCAAACACTTGAATTGATTCTTAAAAAGCTTGTTCAAGAGACCAAAAACAGCATTAAACTGGTTAAAATCAATATTGATGAAAACCCTATCTTTGCTGGTCGTATGGGTGTTATTTCTGTCCCTGCTGTATTTGTTTTTAAAAACGAGCAGGCGATCCATGGATTTGCAGGCATTATTCCAGAAATACAAATAAAAAATATGATCAAAGAGGTTTTATAAAAACAAGAAGCCAGATTAAAAAAGATATATATATAAATTAAGTGTTATAAATATTAATACTCTATTTTTAAACAATGATAATTCTCAAATTCAGAGCCTGGTTTATTTAATATAAATATAATATTGGAAATAAGTATTTATGCCATATTCATTTAACTGTTTACAGAATACTTGCTAATATATTTATTATTTTCAATAAACTGGAATATAATAATAAGATTTTTTAGCATTCTACTTTACATAAAACAAAGCATAAATGGTATATTATATGAACCTAAAATTTAGTTTTTTACCAGAAACACTATCTATACTTTCCGAAATGAATATTATTTTGTTTCCAGGCACAACACTCCCTTTAAAAATTAGTGATCCTTATTATATTAACATGATCGAGCATTGTTTTGAAAATGAATGCCTATTAGGGGTAATTCAAAAACTACCAGAAAAACAAAAGAAAACTAAGATTGGATGCTTGGGTAAAATTTTCAGCTTTTCTGAAACTGAACAACAGGATTATTTTGTTCTTCTACATGGAATTTGTCGTTTTCAGGTCGCTTACACATCCTCAAATGAAGATCTAAACATGAAACATATTCATGTCGAATATCACCATTTTCTAGATGATTTGAAAAATCAGAAATTAGAAAACAAAATTTTGGCAGAAAACCTAAAAGAAATCTTTAAGCATTATGCGAAAATAATTGGATATTCTGAAAACACCAATTATATTGATGATTGGTCATTTGACATGCTTGTAACACAATTATCTATGTCTTGTCCGTTTGAAGCTTTGGAAAAACAAGCATTGCTTGAATCAAAAAACATAACTCAGAGATATGAAATATTAACATCCTTAATGGAAATGAAAATAATAGAAGGAAATAAAATGACTATATAAATAAGCTGGTGATATTTTTATATAAATGGCTTAACTCTTATTTCAGAGAAGAAAATAATTATAGCAGTTAAATTAAAGCATATCTCTTCTCTTAAAGGTGATATTTCAAATCAATAAAAAGAAATATATCCTAACTATTTAATTTATATGATTTGCTTATCATTAAATGATATGGACAAGAGTATACATTTCAGGAAATAAAAGAATGACAATATCTAAAGACCACAAACAAGATTCAGAATCTTTAAAATCAAACTCTAAAACACATCATGAACACAAAAACGCAGAGATTGAGGTTGATCCCGCTTTGCTGGAAATCCTTGTCTGCCCTTTGACGAAAACAACACTTGTTTATGATAAAAAACGAAATGAGTTAATCTCAAAAGCAGCAAAGCTTGCCTTTCCAATTAAAAAAGGAATTCCAATCATGCTTATAGATCTGGCAAGACCTCTTGATCATAAATAAAGAATGCCTTTTCTATAAGATTTCTTCTTTAGATTATTAAAGATAAGGCACGTGTCAAAATTGGTTCATCACCTTATCTTTTTATCCCCATTTTAATCTTATTTATATTTTTTCAAATATGAGGGATTTGTTTTCTAGATATGAATATAACCATTGCTTATAAATTTAATCCTTATTTGTTTTCCATCATGTTTTAATCTTTAACACATTAACTCTTTCTACCATTAAAAGATTTGGGGAATTAATGATCGAGCTATTTTAGAACCTAAAAAGATTTCCATAAAAATCTTTTTGGCATATCAGATGTTAAGCTCTCTTAACTTTTTAAAAATAATCTGTTTCTAGCTCAAAAAAATATTACCTTCATTGAATTTTTACGTTAGTATCTTTATGAAGGATTCTAAAAAATAATCTACATTCATATGATGATACATATAGACAATTTGAGATAATCTGAGTATAGCTTTTAAATGAATTAAACAAACATTGCCTGACATTGAAATATATGAATATGAACGCTAATTTCCTATTTTTTTTAAAAAAATATTATTTATCTGATTTTCCAAGATACCAGAAAACATATCCTGGAAAAGTTAGATATCCCTCCAAGAGCATGCTGTTATTATTATGTTCAATGCTTTTTCTTTGTGCTTGTGGTTTGAGAGGAAAACTCGAAAAACCACCACCTTTATGGGAAAAACGCAAGGAAACTACTAATTATTTTTTCTCAAAGAATCCTTCAATCTTAGATTATATAGTTGAGGCTCATGTATATCATCATATAAATTACCCTACCAAGATTGAATTGATTAAAGCAGGATTAATCCGTTTAGAAAAGCAAATAATTCTATCCTGATTTAAGATTTTTTATCACCATTCTAAAGGAAAAGCATGCATTATTTTAATTACAAACAAGAAGAGCTTTATGCCGAGCAAGTTGCAATTTCAGAACTCGCAAAACAAATTAATACTCCTTTTTATATCTATTCAACCCAAACCCTTGTCCGCCATGCAAATGTTTTGCTTGATGCCTTTAAAAATCTGGATTCCCTAATTGCTTTTTCTGTTAAATCCAATTCAAACCTAAGTATTTTAAAAACCCTTTCCAAACAAGGATTGGGGGCAGATATTGTCTCGGCAGGAGAACTTTACCGAGCAGAAAAATCTGGCATTCCTGCATCGAAGATTGTTTTTTCAGGAGTTGGAAAAACAGATGATGAACTCAGAATTGCCCTTGAAAAAAACATTTATCAAATCAATGTTGAATCTGAAGGAGAATTAAACAGACTTTCAAAAATAGCACAATCTTTAAATAAAACAGCACCTATTTGCATTCGTGTTAATCCAGATATTCGTGCAGGAGGTCATACCTATATTGAAACAGGTACTTTAGAAACTAAATTTGGCATTGCCTGGAAAGATGCAGAACAGGTTTGTCATCGAGCAAACCAGCTATCTGGTATTGATTTTCAGGGAATTGATATTCATATAGGAAGTCAAATTAATAGCTTATCTCCGTTTGAAAAATCTGCAAAAAAAGCCTGTGAATTAATCACACGTTTAAGATCTCAGGGCTTAGCTGTTCACAGGCTGGATCTTGGAGGTGGATTAGGAATCCCATATATAAATGAGCACCCTCCTTCCCCACATGATTATGCACAAGCTCTAAGAAACATCGTATCTGACATGAATGTAAAGGTGATCTTGGAACCAGGTCGGGTTATTTCTGGGAATGCGGGTATTTTAGTTACAAAAATTATTGATCTTAAACATGTTGGTGATCATTATTTTGTTATTATTGATGCTGGAATGAATGATTTTCTAAGGCCTGTTCTTTATGATGCAAAGCACAATATTCAAATCGTTAAGCAAGCCTCTATAAATATGAATGCTTCCAAACAGGAAACAGAAAACACGACAATATATACCTTTGCGGGTCCTATTTGTGAAAGCTCTGATATTCTTGCTAGAAAAATTGCCCTTCCCAATCTTCAGGAAGGAGATTTAATTGCTATTATGAGTACAGGCGCTTATGGTAGTGTGATGAGTTCTGAATATAATACAAGACCTCTGATTCCCGAGATTTTAGTTAATGGAGAACAATGGGCGATTACCCGAAAACGCCCCGATTATGAAAGCATGCTTGCTTTGGAATCTTTTCCAGATTGGTTAGATTAAACAGGCATTGAGTTTAGTGGATATCATCTATTTTTTGCCAAATATTGCTGATGATAGTCTTCTGCAAAATAAAACATACCAGCTTTAATGAGTTCTGTTGTTATTTCCAGCTTTTTTCCTGTTAATTCCTGTTGCTGCTTTAGGAATTGATCGATGGATTTGTTTATTTCCTGAAGTTCTGAATCCTTAAAATAAAAAATAGCAGATCGATATTGTGTTCCAATATCTCCTCCCTGCCTCATTCCCTGAGTTGCATTATGACCTTGCCAAAAAACTGTTAAGAGCTTGGAGAAAGAGATTTGTTTTGGATCATAAATAATCCGTACAACTTCAATATGCCCAGTTTTCCCTGTACAAACCTCTTCATATTTTGGATTAGGCGTTTTTCCTCCAGCATATCCAACCATTGTTGAATACACCCCTTTTATTTGCCAGAATTTCTTTTCGGCGCCCCAAAAACATCCCATTCCAACCATCATAACTTCATATCCATTTTGAGGAGTTGGGGATAATGGTATTTTAAGAACATAATGAGGTTTTATTATTTTAATGCTTTCTTTTCTTCCTGTTAGAATTTGCTTCTCATCTGGTAATTTTGTTTTATCAAATATCATGGATCTTATCTTTCAAATTGTTTGTTTAAATGAAACTATTGTTTTTTATTTAAAGATATGTTTTTTTCCTTTTGGAGATAAAATATAGATTAAAGCCCCCAAAATAAGTGAGATTAGCCAAATCCAGAATTTAAATATTCCTTTTTCGAGAATTATTTTTTGAAATCCTGTTTTAAATAATAGTTTTCCTATTGTTAGAAATTCAGGCTTTCCTATTTCAAAGGAAGCATAAAGATCAAATGCAAATATTACCAGACTGATTATGATAAGCAGAATTCCTACTGGTTTTAAAATCCAGCCTTTATTGCGTTTTCTAGCCATAGATTTATCCCTGCATTTTTAATGTATATTTGAATTTAACTAAAAAACAAACAAAAATCAAAAAGGAAAGCACTTTATAAATAATACACATGGTTAAAGCATTAAAGATTTAAAATATGTTTTATCCTTTAGACTTATGACATAAAAACATCTAATGAATCCTGTAATTTTCTGAAAATAAAAAAAGGGCTCTTTTAAAAGAGCCCTAATCTTAAAAAACATATTCAAGATAATTTATAATTTTGCTTTTACACCGATAAAGAAGGTACGCCCAAATGAATCATATGCAGATGGATGGGTATTTGCCTGTTTATCATTATCACCAATAATAGGAGATTTTTGATCTAGTAAATTACGAATACCCAAATTAAAGGAGAAAATATCATTTACAATCCAGCGACCTGATAAATTAAAATAATTATAGGCTTTAATTTTCTCAATTGTATATTTTGTATTATTATCATCATCTTTGACTGAATGATCATATCTCCATCTTAACAAAACATTATAATTATTGTTTGCCCAGGAAAGATTGAGATTATGTTTCCATTTAGGTTGAGGCGTAGAATTATTACACAATTCACCAAATGTACCAGCGCATTTATTAACTGAACTTACCGTACTTGCTAGATAATCATATTTATTCAAATAAATACCTACAAATTTAAGCCCAAAATGACCAGGAAGAGAGACTTTAAAAAAGTTTTCCCATTTATAATCCAAAGAAAAATCAATACCAGACGTTTTGAGTGATGCACTATTGCTTTTTTCTAAGAGAGCTCTTGGTAAACCATTCGCTCCTCTATTTAAAGTCTTACAATAAATATTATCAGGTGATAAGTCAGCATTGTTCATTTTATTATAACACCCATTAAAAATATTTTGCATGCCACCTCCAAAATCTGTAATATAATTATCAATATCTATTTTCCAATAATCAATCGAAAAAGAGAGATTGTTTATAAAAGAAGGCTCAAAAACAGCACCAAACGTTAGAGTTTTTGCCTTTTCTTCCTGTAAATCTAGATTTCCAACATAAAATATCTCTATTTGAGGATTAAACTGTTTATATCCTGAAGATGCTCCCGTTTTCTTACATAATGCTCTAACATCTGCATCTATTCCTGAATCACGATTACAAGGGTCTACTACTGTAGGATAACCATTAAGTCTTGGTCCAAAAAAGCTCATTGACATTTGGTGCACGAACAGCGGTATTATAAATCTGACAGATTGTGTCGGAGCCCATTCTCTACCAATTTTATACGCCGTTACACCACCTATTGTTGAATATTTTGAATATCGTACAGCTAACTCAATTGCAAATAATTCTGCAAATTGTACATCTGAGAAAACAGAAAGATATAGCTCTCCAAATAAATCATAAACATCAAATGAACCACTAACATGCGGAGATGCATTAAATCCTAATAATTCACCTCTTGCTAGAGCATCAGACCCATAAATCGCAGAGGCACCACCTGTAATCACTTCAGTTCTTTCAATCAAGGAGCAGGTATATTATTAATATCAACCAGACCATCATTTGTTGAAGGCACCATCCGTTTTCCATTGACCAAAATAAGTGTACGGTTACTTCCTAACCCTCTTAAATCTATTCTAGCTATTCCGTCTCCTGGATTATTACTGGTTCTATCGGCACCAGGTACGGTTTGGGGCAATTGATTTAAAAAGTTTTCGGTATATTAATTGTCCCTGTCATTTTCAATTGCTCTGACGTTACAGTTGTAATCGGACTATTTGCTGTAAAATCCTGTTTTGGAATTCTCAATCCTGTAACAATGACGGTATCTTTTTCATCTTCTGTATTGGTTTGTGCAAATGCAGGAGAAAATAACACACTTGTCATTACCGTCGATAATAATATTCCCTTGATCATGTTATGATACATAAATAGTTTTCTCTTATTATGCGACCCCGTCATACAATTAGTCTAATGATCTAAAACAAACCCCATACAATCTTCCTCCCTCTATTGATAATATGAGACCCATACTGCAAAACCAGGTCAAGTACAACTTTATTAGTTTTAGTTAATGCCAGGCTGTATATTGATTTTATCAAAGATCAACATTAATTATATTCAAATTATTGCTTTTTTTTGCAACATAATACTTAAGTGGTAGGATTTAGAAGAGTTTTAAATTTATTTAAGTACTAAATTTTTATATTACTGATTAAAAAGAACATATTTAAAAAGAAAAACATTAATGTTAAATATATATTACCTATTATAATAGAGTATATAAAGAAAATATATTTGTTTTCACTTATAGAATATTATTATAATAGATAAAAATCTATCGAATTCTTAAATTAAAGAATGGATCATTATTTATAATCTAAAAACCAGATTAATTCAAAACAGGTTTTATTTTTCTCTTTGAATTTGGAAACTTCTGCTTTTATTAATATGAGCTGTAAATCCACCTAACCTGTTTTTTCTTATAATAAGAACTTGTTTATTTTCTGTTTTTGATACTGGAACTCGCTTTGTATCAATTTGTTTCCAGACCTGACCTATTTGCGTGATAATAATCAGTTTTCCATAAAAATTACGCTGGATATTCTTAATTTCTAGAACATGCTGATTTGGTTTCTCTTCTGTTTTATAACGTTTGTAATACGGTAATCCAAATGTTTCATCCTGTATAGAATTCCGACTTTTTTCTCTCAGAATTACAGATTGTTCTGAAGATAGATAGTCTTGTTCTATTTTTTGAATTGATTGATGATCTGTTTTGGTATTCTCAGTTTCTAATATCTGAACCTTTCCAGATAAATTATCGAAACAATTCAAACGCTTTTTATTGTTTTTAATCTGAGCGCATTGCCCTATAGCAATTTTAATATATTCCGCATTGTTTTTCTTTCTATTCTCAGCTTTTGCCAAAACTGTGATTGGAACACAAACAGAACTAAGAAAAGTCCAAAACCAAATATTTTTTCTTATGGCTATCATAAAAAACACAAACCCTTATTAACGTTTATTTTTAAAACCAAAAAACAGACAGATAATTATCTGTCTGTTTTTATCCTTATATATTTTTAGAAGGTTTTTGAAAGTTTCACATAAAAATAACGACCAACATTATCGTATAATGCTTGATCATACCAAGACCAACCACCAGATGCTGAAACAGATGCAGAAGGCTGACGATCAAACAAATTACGAACACCAAAAGTAATATCTGTATCAAACAAATTATAACTTGCATTTAAATCAATCTGGTAATAAGGATCAACTTTTACAACATCATCTGGGTTTTTAAGAGTGCATGTGCCCGAGTTTAATCCCCCTGGACGATCATTGGTTTTTCCTACATACCGAACATGTAGACTACTAGAAAGTCGATCTTTGATCCATCCCAAAGTAATAGAAGATTTTATTCTTGGCTCACTGGTTGTTTTAACCTTTTCACACAAAGGTTGAACTGCTGATGATTGGCGCTTTAAACTTAAAAGCTGCGTTAATCTCCAATTCAGATTAAACTCACCCCAATTATATATATCTTTTCTGTAATTAAGAATGTATTCTATTCCTTTGGCTTTCTGAATCAACAAATTTTGTAGATTGGATCTTACAAAAGACTTATCAGAGTCATTTAAGCGTCCACCATGTCGAACTACCAGATCAGGATAAAGACTCTCATTATTTAAAATCTCTTGAGTGCCCAATGCTCCAATCTTACCATCAACTTCAATCTTCCAATAACTTGCTGATACTCTCAAACCTATATCTTCAGGCTCATAAACAATTCCGAAATTCGTACTTTCTGAATTTTCTGGTTTTAAATCTTTATTTCCTCCTGAAACAGCTTGTATTTCTTGTATTCTGCATTCTGTTTTGATTTTTTCCTTATCACCTGTTGCTTTTGCTGCATCACAAAGTTTTGTATCAACAGCTCTATTAACCCCAAAACTTTCTCCTAAATAAAGCTGCCCCATTAAAGGCGCTTTAAAGCCTGTTCCATAAGAGGCTCTAATAAGAAGAGAAGAAATAGGACGGAATCCTGCGGCTAGTTTATATGTAAATTTGTTACCAACCTTACCTGCATGAATTGTGTCATAACGTAATGCTAAAGATAGCTCAAGTGGATCAGCTGGAGATATATTAAATTCACTAAAGACCGCTCTAAAATTACGTCCTCCGTTTCCTGAAGAAGAAGCACCGCCTGCAACATCTCCTTCTGATTGTGCAATATCTGACGTATCAATATAACTTTCCTTACGATATTCAAATCCTGCTGCATACCCGATTGAGTTTTGCATATTTAAAAATGCCGCATTAACAAAGCCATCTACACTTAAATTAACGATATCTTCTTTTAAACGAGCCTGACGATGTGTATTAACAACCAATGGATCAACGATATCCCTGCCATTTAATGAGGTCACTTTAAATTTACCATCTTCAACCGCTTTAGTAAGCTTCTTTCGTGATAGATTTCCACCAACACCCTGCTGATTATGCTCTGTCCAGGATTTCTGATAATAAACGCTTAATTTTTGTCCCTTTAAGAATTTCCAGTCCAGACCCAATGACCCTATCAGCACAGAATTTACAATATCATTAGCTCTGGGACCTGCCTCAATTGTACGTCGAAAAATGTTCATGTCTCTGCCAAAAGAATTTTCAGGAGCAGAAGCTGCCACTAAAAATCTTTCAGGAGCTGCACCATTACGGACAAACGTCTCTGTACGACCATAACGCATGCTTGCATTTGCAGTTAAATTTTCTGTAATATCATAATTATAAATTGTCGTTAAAACTAAACGCTCACTTCTGGGTCTTAAATCATATAAATGAGCATAATCATAAGCACAATATGAGCCCATCGACCCCACACTTACAATACTTGTTTTTGGACAGTCCTTTGTTGGATAATATTTTGAACCATCTTCCTCTAACCATGTTCCAGGGAAGCCGACAAGACTTCGGGCATCTTGACCACCAATACTGTCTGGAGCAATTGCACTTTTTCCTAACTTTCTGGAAGTAGCATTAATATCATCTAGATAGGTATAATCTGCCGTAAAGACAAAGTTTGAACGCTCATCAGATTTTCCTCCTATAATAGAAAAATTCCTTTGCTGTCCATCTCCTTTTCCTGTTACACCAATCTGTCCCATTGCCATTAATCCATTAAAATTCTTGCGAGTAACAATATTAATCACACCTGCAACCGCGTCTGATCCATAAATCGCAGAGGCTCCATCTGTTAAATATTCTATATGTTCAATCGCACCTAGAGGCAAGGTATTAAGATCCGTTGAGCCAGACCCTCCTAATGGAGTAGAAGGGGAACGTTTGCCATTAACTAAAATAACGGTATAACTACTCCCAAATCCAGATGAACCTGAGAATTTTGCAT
>CBCYMI010000024.1:0-31246 GCA_965183855.1 Maricaulaceae bacterium
ACCATTATTTCTTCTGACAAGGATTTAATGCAATTAGTTTCTCACAATACGCATATGTATGATGCAATGAAACAGAAACAAATTAACCCGGATATCGTGAAAGAGAAATTTGGCGTTTTTCCTAATCGCGTTATTGATGTGCAGGCTTTGGCTGGAGATCCCACAGATAATATACCAGGCGTTCCAGGAATTGGTATAAAAACTGCCGCAGAATTAATTAATAGGTATGGAAGCCTTGAGACGGTATTTGATTCTGTTGAACAGATTCCTCAGCCTAAAAGGCGAGAAAGATTATCCCAAAACAAACAAAATGCTTTGATCTCAAAACAACTCGTAACGTTAAGAACAGATATTGAAGATTTGCCTTCTATTGAAAGTTTTGCACTCCAGAAATGGGATATGGAACGCTTGATTTCATTTTTTAATGAAATGGAATTAAAACAAATCAAATCACGTGTTTTAACGCATCACGCTCAAAGTGCTTCTGAAAACGGCGATCTGTCTTCAGAAAAAAATAAACTATCTCAATCCTCACCTCTTTTAGGAAGTAAACCAGAATATATTTGTGTTCAAACAGAGCAAGAATTAACAAAATGGATTAATCAAGCCTATGAAACAGGAATCTGTGCTGTTGACCTTGAAACAACCAGCCTCAATATCATTGAAGCAAAATTAGTAGGCGTTTCCTTAAGTATAAACCCACATAAAGCATGCTATATTCCGTTGGGTCATGTCCATAATGATCTAATTGATCAAACTGGGACTATAAAACAAATTCCTATCAAAACTGCATTAAATCTCTTAACTCCCTTATTAACAGATCAGAATATCCTAAAAATTGGACAAAATATTAAATATGATATGGCAATTTTAAAACAATATGACATTGAAATCATGCCGTATGATGATACGATGCTAATATCTTATGTTCTGGCTGCGGGGTTGCACCATCATAATATGGATGAACTTGCCCGTATTCATCTTGATACCGAAACCATTTCCTATAAATCAATTACGGGAGGTGGAAAAACAAAAAAAACATTTGATCAACTGGATCTTAAAACAGCAACACAATATGCAGCAGAAGATGCAGATATCACACTTAGACTCTGGAAGGTTCTGAAAAACCAACTTGCAAAACAACATATTATGAATGTTTATGAAATGCTGGAACGTCCCTTGCCTCCAATCATTGCTGATATGGAATATTATGGAATTAAAATTAATCCTCAAATTCTTCGTAAATTATCCAGTGATTTTTCAGAAAAAATGATCGAAATTGAACAATTGGCACACCATCTTGCAGGATGTTCTTTCAACCTGGGAAGTCCAAAACAAATTGGAGAAATCCTGTTTGAACAATTAGGGCTTTCAGGAAGAAAAAAAACACGAACAGGAGCCTGGTCTACAAATGCTGAACAATTAGAACAAATGGCTCAAGAAGGACATGAATTACCAAGATTATTACTAGAATGGAGGCAATGGGCAAAACTCAAATCAACCTATACAGACGCTCTAATACAGGAAATTCATCCTCAAACAAAGCGTGTTCATACGTCATTTTCTCTTTCTGCAACAAGCACAGGACGCCTTGCATCTTCAAATCCAAATCTGCAAAATATTCCAATTCGAACAGAAGAAGGAAGAAAAATCAGAACTGCCTTCATCACAGAGCCTGACCATGTCTTGATGGCTGCAGATTATAGCCAGATTGAATTAAGAATTCTTGCTCATATTGCAAATATACAAGCTCTGAAACTTGCATTTAAAAACAATGAGGATATTCATACAAAAACTGCATCTGAAATGTTTTCTATTCCTCAAAATCAGGTCAATTCAGAAGTAAGAAGGCAAGCAAAAGCAATTAATTTTGGAATTATTTATGGTATTTCAGCAAATGGGCTTGCTCGCAATATTGGTGTTAGCCGTGAAAAAGCAAAAGCTTTTATTGAAGCTTATTTCCAGAAATTTCCAGAAATAAAAACCTATATGGAAACCATTAAACAACAAGCATTTCAGCAAGGATATGTTCAAACAATATTTGGCAGAAAATGTTATATTTCAGGTATTAAACATAAAAACCCAATGCAAAGAGGATTCGCAGAACGACAAGCTATTAATGCCCCCATACAAGGAAGTGCTGCAGATATTATTAAAAGAGCGATGATTAAAATTCCTCAAACTCTTAAACAACAAACTCTAAGAGCAAAAATGCTTTTACAAGTACATGATGAGCTCGTTTTTGAACTTCCAGAGACCGAAATTGAACAAACAAAAACACTGATTCGCTCAATCATGGAGCAAGCATGCCTACCCTATCTTAACCTTAGCGTTCCCTTAATTGTTGAAATAAAAACAGCTAAAAATTGGTCAGAGGCACATTAAGCAGCCCAATTAGTCTGTTTTTCTAAAATATGCGATCAAGTTTAATCTGGTAAAATTGATAGGATATCATTTGCTTGATCTATCTCTTGGGCATAAAATGATAAACTATCATAAGATTCTGATATCTCTTCATCTGAGGCTTCAATGGCCAATAACACTCCCTCTCCCTCTTCATTAACCTGATGCTCTTCAAAAAACTTATTAAGCTGATTTTTCAAAAATGTAACAACAGGTGATTTAACCCGAATTTCATTTGTCAAAAATGCAAAATTATCTTTTAGAGCTTGTAAGGATTTATGGGTTTGATCTTCATTAAGCCCTGAAAACGATTTTTGGCTCTCATTATGTATCATTTCTAATAAATCATACACTCTGTGACTCAATTCAGTGTGTAGCTGATACATATCATTTGCAGATCGTACAAGTGCGGTATATTCCGATTCATAAATCTCTGTTAATCCTTCTTGGATTGAAACTCTACCTGGTAAATTTCCAAAAATATTTTCTTCATCGCTTTCTCTCGGAGGGACTTCCTCTTCTGACACGGAATGTTCTGTGCCTGGAGATTGATGTTGGTCATCTATTATTAATATATTTTCTTCATATTTTTGAATGATTTCTTTTAAAACTTCATTATAGGATTTTAATGCATTGGAAAATTCTGCTGCTTGAGATAAGAAATAGGTTGTTTTATATGTATCTCTTTCATCATTAATAATATTTTGTTTTGCAATATCCAATTGTTCATTAATTGTAACAAGAGTATTATTGATAACCTCTTCATAGTTTTTTAAATGTGTTGCATCAAATCCTTCTATAAAAACTTTATTTAAACTTTCAATATTCATTTTAAATGCAGAGTTTAAACAATTAATCACATAACTAATCCGAATTTCTGTATCATAAGGGAAATTTTGAGCCAGTTTTTGACCATAAGACACCCAGTTTTGAAAGGATAATGATAAATAAAGACCTCCATTCGCAATTTCTCCTTCGATAATATTATGACCTGAAAACAGTTTTTCAAGATTCATATTTAATACATCATGTTGTTGAGATAAATATTCTCGTATAGATAGCTTTAAGTCCTCTCTTAACTGATAATCAGAAGATATTTCTTCTTCCATTCCTTGTGGAGATAACGGGTTTAAAAAATCTGTTCTCATCTGCTCTCCTTCACTTGGTTGCGCATTCCTCAAAGCAGAAGGTGAGGGCGATCTATCATCCTCTATTAAATGCTCTTCACCTTGTATCTGAATTGTCTCATTTGGTGGATTCAATAAGGGATTGTTGACATCTTGTACCTCTTTCCAAGAACCCTGATTTCCATGTTGAGAACGCTGTTCTAATGGATTAACAGAAACTGAGTCTTCATCCTCTGCTCGTATCTGTGTCATATATTGCATTTCAGTCCTTGTATTTATTAGAGAACTCACGGGAACATTATGTCTTTCCTGTCCTATATTTAAGGAAAATGAATTTGCCTGGTTTTGAATATGTTGAACAGGGTTCATACTGGTAGGTTCATGGATAATCTGATTTGATCTATCAAACGCAGAATTTTGCTCAAAATCTCCATTTATAGAATCTGGCTCTATAGAGCCAATAGATCCATGGGTTAATACTCCGCCACTATTTGTCATATTATTCTCCTTATCCGCCAAGTTTGTTAATTTATCAGAATGCTCAGTTTCTCCTTGCATGATTCGTGAAGGGGAGTGTTGATGCGTACCTTCATTGTGTACAGACTCCCAGAGTTCTCTTTCTCCTATGCCTGTTTTTCTTTTGCCTTGAAGTAATGATAGATCAATTCCATTATCCTTCTGATTATAAATCAATAAATCTTCAGGTATTTCAGGAAATTCAGGAGGAGGAGGTAAATAAAAAGAAGGTTTGTTCTCTAATCCTATATCAGGATCTATTGTATGGGTATCATCTGGGAGTACAGGATCAGAGTGTTCAGGATTAGGAAGTGTTTCAGGGAGGATTGAAGGATCTAAAGAGGGAGGAGAAATAACAGATGGAGTATTTCTATGCTCTAAATCCCTATCTGCAGGACGTTCTTCTTCTACAGGATTAAAGGATTGTTCTTGTTCCTCATCATCACTTACAGCAATATCTTGTTCATTCTGTATGCCTTGATCCAGTTTCTTGTTTCCATTTGAAACTTTAACAATTTTAATTTTGCTAATAGTTTGATGAATAGGGCTAATAATACTATCTTGAATTTGACTAACAAGCCCTTGAACACCAACTCCTATATTTTCATCAAAATTTATAAATTGTTCGGATCTTGACTTTTTGTTGCTTGTCATATCCAGCCCCTTAGAAAATTAAAAATAACATGAGAATTTTCAGAATCAGAAAATTTAATACAAACAAATTAGAATTTAATTGAGAAATTGGGGAAGTTTTTACAATAAATTAAAATAGAATAATCTAAAATAAAAGCTTGGGTCTATAAAGTTTCTTGCTTTAGGATCGTTCCATATTGATAAATTATCCTTAAAGAAGATTGCTTTTTTGAAGGGGCTCTATCTGTTTTATGGAGCGATCTGGAAAGTGACAAATAATACAGGCGCCTTCCCCAGCCTCTGATTCAAACTCAACCCATCCCTTATGCAATTCGACAAAATGCCGAACCAAAGATAATCCGAGTCCAACGCCTCCTTGTTCTGAAACAAAGCTTTCAAATATTTTTCCCTGTTTTTCGGTACTAATACCTATTCCCGTATCTCTTACCCAAAAACAAAATTCGCCTTTTTTTCGTTCTGCCCCCAATATAATTTTACCTTCTCTATGAGCAGGCATAAAACTCACTGCATTTAATAATAAATTATGGACAATTTGTTTAAGTCGTTTCTGATCTGCATAAACCTTTCCAATATTTTTGTCACATTCCAACACAAACATAATACAAGATTGCTCTACTCGTGTTGTTACATAGCTAAGAGAATCTTTTAGTAAATCGTATAAATTAACCAATTCCAGTTCTATTTCCATTGCATCGGCTTCTATGGCAGCGATATCAAAAATATCATCAATAATTTTGGTTAATGTTTGAGTCGCCTCTTGTATTGAGAGCAAAGGACGTAACGCTTCTGCTTTTTGTAATTCATTTTGATTTTCTTCACACATTAACTGCTTTTTATTTAATAAAATATCTGAATAGCCTAAAATAGTTTGTAAAGGAGAGCGCAAATGATAGCTCATATGCCCGATAAAATTACTTTTTATTCGACCTGCCTCTTCCAATGCCTCTGCACGTTCACGTAAAACATGTTCAACCTGACGTGTTTGGGTAATATCATCCCAACTAAGAATCGTTGCTCCATCAGGTAATGGTCTTGAAAAATAAGAAAGGAATCGGTCATCAGAAGTTTGAATTTCTCCAGAAATATGCTGCCTGATTTCTGGATTAGGGTCTGTTATACGTACTTTCAAATTTTGCCAAAATTCAGACTGGTAATAATATTTTGAGCAAATTTTTGCAAACACATCAAAATCCATTCCTTCATGAAATTCATTGTTTTCTACTCTCCATACTTCTAGAAGAGATTTATTATATAATTTTAAACAACCATCTGATTTGAAGACAGCAATTCCTTCATTTAATTTATCAAGCGTAGCCGTTTGAACTTTAATTAAAGTATTATAACGTGCTTCAAGATTAATTTGATTTGTAATATCATCAAAGAGAAGGAGCAATCCTCCCATTGGGTATAGCATATGTGTTATTTTTAACATACGCCCATCTGGTAAATTCCATAATTCATCTTCTTCTGAATTTTCCTGTACCGTTTCATAACGGTTTAGCTGTGACAGCTTCCACTGCTCATAATGTTCCTGATCTGGCAAAAATCGTGCCTCTCTAAGCCTATCGAGAAGGTCTCCATGAAAAATATGATGATCCAAATCTTGTTCCTGGAAATCAAACATTTTTACAAAAGAATGATTATAAAACCTCAGTTTTTTATTTGAATCAAAAACGAGTGCTGCTTCATTAAGAGAGTTTAAAACCGCATCATGGGTTTTTTTATAGTTCAATATCTCTTTTTTCGATAATTGTTCTTCTGTTCGATCAATTGCCAAAAAGAAAATAAAAGATTGATCTTTAACAGCCAGGCAATCAAGATAACACCGCTTGCCATTAATAGAGACATAAAAGGATTGATTGCACTGAGTGCATTTGTTTTCGGCTAATGGTTTAATAAATTCCTGAGTTTCAGGCAATAAAATGATTTGTTTTTTTAAAACTTCAGCTAAACCCTCTCCACCCACAGATCGGATATAATCGGAATTTGCCCATACTAATTTACCTTTCAGATCTGTTAACCAAAAACAAAGACCTGATTGATCAAAAAATTTATGTGTTAAAAGCGCAGAATCTCCATGTGTTTGCTGTAGAGATTTTAGTTGATCATAATCAAATAATTGATTTTTATCAAAAGTAAATATTTCTGAAACCCATACAACAATTTGAAGCCCTGCTGTAATTCCTTTCGTTAGAATTTTCTCACCTGTTTCAGCTGTTAAAACACACAGAAAAGATTCGCCTTCATTAATCAGAGATAAAAACAGAGTTTCAAAGGAAACCTGTTCTCCTTTCTCTGTTTCTGCGGGCATGCTTTTTAGGTGTTCAAAAATATAAACGGCAGGGTTTGTTGCATGCTCGTCTTCTATAAATCTCAAAAAGTGTGCAATTGCTATGGGAGATCCCAGAATTTCTGGGATTCTGTTTTCTTCTTTAAGAGATTTAGGTCGCCAGAGAAATATTAATCCATTATATGTATTCAAAACATGATTTAAATTCATGAGGTCAATATCTAATTCAGATAATTGATCAAACAATGCATCTTCTTTCGTATTAATAGGCATGTTTTTTTTCTTAATGACTTTATAAAAGTACCAAAAAAGAAAAAAAATAATACAAAGAAGAATTGCAATCGCAATCAAACTCATCTGAGATATCGAAATTATGCCTGATAAAAAACTCAAATATCTTTCTCCAAATTCATAATTCTTTAATATATCCTGTCTTTCATCAATCCGTTCTTATTAAAGTCAATCTAGATCTTATGACATCCTTAAACAAGCCAGTTTTTATTAAAGCAAGAACCCATTCATTCTTAAAATACTCTTGTAATAGAGATATTTCTGATATTCTACCTTATAATATACCAATTGCTCTTTCATTAAATATTTACCATAAAACAAAAAATATTAAAGAAATGTATACATAATGCTTCATTTCTATGGAGCTTATAGAAATTAAAAATTTTGCATGTTTGATAGCGCATGTGTAAAAACATTCATTCCTTCCTTTGTAAAAACGGATGGATCATTGATTGTTTTTCTCCATATTCCTGCTCCTTTCATGCCATAAAATAATCCAGACAGAGGACGGAGCAAATATCTTATGGGAACGCCTTCTTGAATACATTTTTCCGCATAAATCTGATATTGTTCTAAAACCTCCCAGCGCGCATTTAAACGTTCTTCCAAACTAGGTTCTGTTTGTTTTATATTAAAAAATATATGATCAACTTGCTTTAAAATCCAGGGGTTTTTATGAACAGCCCTTCCCATCATCACGCCATCACATCCATTCCCTTCATGGAAAGCATCTTCGATTGTATTTAATCCTCCATTCAGAATAATTTCAAGATATGGGAATATTTGTTTAATTTCTCTAACCAATTTATAATTTAATTCAGGTATCGTACGATTATTCTTTGGGCTTAATCCTTTTAACCAAGCTTTTCTGGCGTGAATAATAAATGTCTTACAACCGGATTTAGCAAGCTTTTCTATAAAAACAGGGAGCGTTTCTTCAACATGTTGATGATCAATGCCCAATCTGCATTTAACTGTTACCTCGCAGGATACTTGTTTTTTCATACTCTCTATACATCTGGCAACCTGTTCTGGATCAGACATTAATCGCGCACCAAAACATCCTTTTTGGACACGATCTGAAGGACAACCAACATTTAGGTTAATTTCATAATATCCTGCTTGTTCGCCTCGTTTTGCAGCCTGGGCTAGTATTTCAGGATTAGAACCACCAATTTGAAGTCCAACAGGATGTTCAAATGCGGAATAATTCAATATTTGCTCAGAATTTCCATAAATCAGAGCATGATCACTAATCATTTCTGTATACAAGAATGCCTTTCGGCTTATTAAACGATAAAAATATCGACAATGTCTATCTGTAATATCGAGCATGGGAGCGACAGAAAATCGCCTGCAAGATTTAGTTGAAAAATCAGAAGAACAATCTTTTCCATGCTCTTTTATATATGATTTCCCCTTCAATGAACATAACCTCCATACTTTCGGATTATTTTACCAAAAATAGCCTTTATACTATGATTCAAATCATTTTAAATAAGAACTTGATCATACGTAAATCATCTTTTTGTCAATATCATTTTATTTTATAAACCTTCCTTCCAAATCAAACTGCGAGATTTGCTGTAATATACCCCTTAAAGACAGAATTGGTATTATTTTTATCCAGACATTTGTATAGATTTTATAATCTGTGTAAGACCTGCTTTGATAACATGCGTATTAATTTACTCAAAATAGATCAGGTTTTCTCTTTTCTTAAATATAATTTAATAGATCAAATAGTTTCTAAAAAACTGTATTTTCAAAAATCATCAATAAAATCAAATAGTTATAAAGATAAACCCAAAAATTCTCGGACAGTTCCAATAGCTTCTGCGAAAGAAAGTCCAATAGTTTCTCCGACAGTTTTTGCAACTTTCTGGACAGCGTCAGCAAAAGTTTCATGTTTTTCAATAACTTACGTTGATTTTACACCTGACGACTCAAAAACGAGCACCCCCCTAATAATAAAATAATAACCCCCAGAAAGATTTAAAAAAAACTTCTCTTCGCTCGAAAAAAAAGGAAAAAAAATCGGTGGAAACCAACAAAACTTATACAAAAACCAACAAACCCTTTTTTTGAAGGAAAAACAACAACCAACAATTCTTTTTCAAGACTGTTCAGTAAATCAAGAATATTTGGCCATAGAAACAAAGTCTACAAATTCTCCTCTTTTTTTTTCCGATCAAAAAATTCAAAAAGCTATCAAGAGCTAAATATGCGCGAATTAAAGGCAATTTAAATCAAAATGAATCTTCTTTTAATCATGTTCAACAGGAAAACGTAAAAAATGAACAAAAAACCACTAGAAGAAACGGAACACGACTTTCAGAAAATTGGAGTTTGTCAAAAAAAGACATTGACTACGCGCTCAATCATGGTTGGCCAGATCAAAAAATCCAAACCGAATCTGGAAGATTTGAACCAGTGCCCCCTCATTACGAATGAGATGCTCTACCGACTGAGCTAATGTGGTCTATATACAAATAATCGTATTTCTTATGAGAATTATTATTTCTATCAAGAAGTTAATTCGTATGTCAACACGTCTAAATCCAAAATAATAGCTCAGTTAACTCTTTTTAAAAAGAGCTTGAAATAGTATATATCAATATATTTTTTTGTTAATTCTCAGCTGCTATTTTCGCAGTTTCGCCTTGTTGTTTGGGCATAAAATTAATATTGTTTCTAGTCTGCAACCATTTTACTATAATCGAGGCTAGACGTTCTGAATCTATTGGTTTTGTTAAAAAATCATCCATGCCAGCTTCAAGGCAAGCCTTTCGATCTTCTTCAAATACATTTGCAGTTAATGCAACTAATGGTTTTTCAGATTTTGACGAATTCATCTTACGAATACGCCTTGCAACTTCTAAACCATCCATTTTTGGCATTCTCATATCTAGAAAAACAAGGTCAAAATCTTTACTCTCAAAAACTTCAATTGCTTTCATACCATCTTCCGCAATCGTCACTTCACAATTTTCATTTTCAAGAAATGTTTTAACCAAAAGAGCATTTAACGCATTATCTTCTGCAACTAATATTTTGGGATGCTTATTATTAAATGTTTTCTTATTAAGGTTAATATAGGATTCTAATTGATGATCTGGTGGTTCGACTTGACCCAGTTCTGATTTTTCTGAAGAAGTTTGATGATCCCTTTCTTCTGGTGACATAGAATTTATCTGACTTTGATCAATGGTATGGTCAGATATTTGTGGGTCTTCCTGTCCTTCTTCCTTGAGCGTTTTCTTATCTTCTATATCTTTGATTATATTTTCTTCTTTTATCTTATCTGGGTTTGTTTGTTTTATTAGATCAGAATCTATTACTTTTTCTTCTTGATTGGATGCGGTTTTTAATTCTAATTCTTGATCTGATTTCTTTTCCTCTTCTATCAAGGGTTCAACTTTGTTTTTATTGTGAGAAATTGTTTGCCCTTCATTTTCTGATTGAGCGGGTTGACTTTTATCTAATGTTTCTTCCTGTATTAATTCTTTTTCCTCTTCCAATTGTTGTCTCACTCTATGCGTTGCTTCTGCTGCACTAATTCTGGAAACCAAGCTTTCTGCTCTAATAGGCGTTAGTAAACAACCATCAAATGCTTTTTTAATATCTTGGTTCTGTGTTTGATTAAGAAGAACAAGCTTAACTGGAAAAACATCAATTTCTTTTTCAAATTCATAATTCTCTATTGCCTGATATAGGAGTATGTCAGATTTGAAATTTCTTTCTTCTGTTTTTTGTTTCAAAAACTGATTAAACGCATTTCTTGAATTAAACTCTAATGTTTTGGCCCCAAAAGATTGTGCCTGTAATGCTAAACCTTTCGATAAAGAGATTGATTCAGAGAAAATACAAATATGACGACCTCTTAAAGAATCATTATTAAAATCTTTATCTATTTTTATATTTTGTACGGGTAATCTCAGCTTAAAACCAAATCCATGCTCGAATTGTCCAATTTCAATATTCGCATTTAATTTATCAATTAGTTTTCTAACAATCATAGCCCAAGGAATTTTATTTTCTTTAAACTCTTGTTTTAATACTTTCGAATATTGTGTTTCATTCTCTGTACTGACAATATGAATAATAATTTCTGTTGGTTTGCTTTTCTGATCTTGTTCAGAATTTCCTGAATTATATTGAATATTTTCAGGCTTTTTGCTTAATTTTTCGGGTTCAACACTTACCAAAACGCCTTCTGATGAATAAACCAAACACTCAGAAATTAAATTAAAAATCAAACGCTTTAATCGATCATCATCAACCCTTACTAAAGCAGGCAATCTAGGATGATAATATGCAGCAATCTCTGCTCCACGTCGATTGGTTCTTGGATTTAATAGTTCAATAACAGAGCGAACAATGCTAACCATACCACTATCTTTTGGTACTTTTTTTCTTCTATCTTCCTGACGTTCATACAAGACAGAATCAAATGTATCTTGCAAGAGGTTAATAGAGGAATAAATTGCATCTTCAATGATATGAATACAATTTGCTTGATAGGTTGTTAGATCTGTCTTTGCCAAAAGAGATAAAACATGTTGAATACCTGATAATGGTCCATGAGCTTCTTTCAAAACAGCTTTTAAAAAATCAGAATCAAGACCATTATTATGACTCAAGCTTCCTAAATATAAATAATATCCTGGCTTGGAAAGGTTAATTCGACGCCAATGAATGGATTGATCATTTTTTAAATGAAACTTTATGTGTTCCAATGGTTTGGATTCTTCTTCAATATCATCAGGCCAGCCCTTAAATTCAGCTCTGACATTTCGATTATACCAATATCGTAAATCGCCACCTAAAATTTTATGAAATAATTTATTTGTAAAACTAATTTTATAATTCTGATCACAAATAAAAACAAGCTCATCTAATTCATCAAAAAAATTCTTCATCTACTGACCATATTTTATTTGAGGTTATGACACAATATGGTTATGATTAATTAATACATATATAACCCATTGAAAATCAAACCAGTTTTTATGAATTTAAATGCAATGTTAACAAACTTTAACTCTGCCTCTATATCCTAATTATTAACAAACTCTTCAAAAGATATTTTGCTTTTTCAGATTTATGCTAAGAGACTAGAGACCAATATATACAATAAAGTTTAAAAAAGTATTGTTAACGCTCATCTTTCTTAAGAATTTACTCTTCTATATGAAAGTGCTTCGGCCAAATGACTTTTCTGAATGATTGAACTGTTTGCCAGATCAGCAATTGTTCTCGCAATTTTCAAAACCCTATGATACCCTCTGGCAGAGAGAAAAAATGAATTCATTGCCTTGGAAATCAGTTTTTTACTTTCTACATCCAAATAGCATATTTTTTCTATATCAGCAGCTCTAATATGCGCATTTAAACAAGGCTTCCCCTGATTTGAAACTTGTTCTATTCGTTTATTTTGACATTTTTGAGCATGAAGAACAGTTTTCATCAAACTTTCTGTATTCATATTTTGATCGGTTTTTTGCATTTCCATAGGACGCAGTGCACGAATAGAAACATAAAGATCAATTCTATCCATTAAAGGACCAGAAATCCTTTCCTGATAATCAGCTTCACATTTTGGCCATTTTCTACATGGTTTGTCTTCTGAATACCCACATTTGCAAGGATTCATTGCAGCAATTAACTGAAATCTTGCAGGATAAGTTATATGAGCGTGCACTCGTGCTATACTAATATTTCCTGTTTCTAATGGCTGTCGCAATGCATCTAGAACACGAGGGGAAAACTCAGGAAATTCATCTAAAAACAAAACACCATTATGAGCCAATGAAACTTCACCAGGTTGACCCCATTTGCCTCCTCCTATAAGAGCTGGCATGCTTGCTGAATGATGTGGTGTTCGAAAAGGTCTTTGATTAGTTAAGATGCCTTGTTTTAATAGACCTGCTACAGAATGAATCATGGATGTCTCAAGCAATTCATCTGGTTGTAATGGTGGCAATAATCCAGTCATACGTTCTGCTAACATGGATTTACCAGCTCCTGGAGGCCCGGCCATTAATAAATTATGCCCTCCCGCTGCTGCAATTTGCAATGCCCTTTTTCCAATAGATTGCCCTTTGACTTCAGAAAGATCTGCTGGTTTTTGAATAGATTTTAAAGGTTTCTTCTTTGGTGGAGATAAAAACTGGCGTTCTTTAAAATGATTAATTAATTGAATAAGTGTTTCTGGAGCAAGAATATCCTTAACACCAGACCAGACAGCTTCTGCCCCATTTTCAAATGGACAGATAAATCCTAATTTTGCTCTGATGGAAGCAAGAGCAGCAGGTAGAACGCCTGCTGTTTGGGCAATCATTGCATCTAAGGATAACTCACCAACGGCCAAATACTTTCCTATTTTCTCTGCTGGTAAGATATCAAGGGCTGCAAGTAGTGCAATTGAAATCGGTAAATCATAATGTGCCCCTTCTTTACGAAGATCCGCAGGTGCTAAATTAATAATAATACGTTTTGCAGGCAATGCCAGCCCCATTGCAGAGAAAGCAGCCCTTACCCGTTCTCTGCTTTCAGCAACTGATTTTTCAGCCAAGCCAACAATGCTAAAACTAGGTAATCCACTTGAAAATTGAGCCTGAACATCAACTAACTCTGCATGTGCCCCAATTAAAGCAATTGTTTTTGTTCTTGCAACCATTTTGATCTCATCTTGTAATCATACTCATATATTTTTTTTAGCAATTGGTTTTCTAACAAACCTGTTTTTCAATCGCTTTTTTCCTCTAAGGATGAATTTATAATTTCTTGTTCTAAAAGCGGTAAAAAAACAGGGGGGGGTAAAACAACACCTCCTGATATTTTTACAATTTCACCTTAATAAGTACCAAGAAGGTTAATCATGTTTACAGCATGTAAACGCAAATTCCAAAGTTACTTATATTAAAAAGATAAAAAGCAGGGAGAATTTTATAAAATCTAAAAAACATCCAGCCTTAAAGATATAATTAATTTTAGCTTTAATTCAACTAAAATATAAGAGTTGATTTAAATTTTTATTTCAAAAAGAGAAGGGTTTTTAATACATTCCTGGTCTATATTCTCTTCAAACTTAAGTTAGGTTTTCTTTAAACCTTTGCTTATAAAAGCAGTCCGTGCTCTTTTATAATCAGCCCTGTTTTTAAATAAAAAATCAATTCAAGCAAATCTGAGTAGAAAAAAATGCGGGAGGTTAAAATATTTTTTATTAAAAAAGATTTTAACTCTTAACTCAAAGCCAAAGAAAAAATGTATGGTGGAGCCAGGCGGAATTGAACCGCCGACCTCTTGAATGCCATTCAAGCGCTCTCCCAACTGAGCTATGACCCCATTATTCTGTTGACAAACCGAGATTTACTAAAAGAGTCTGTATTCAACAGGCTATTTCATACTTTAACTAAGATCACATAGTCAAATTATATTATTACGACTTTTATTTCTTAACTGAACCAAACCTTCAACCAAGTAAAATTTAAGAAAAAATAGTCTAAAATATTTTTCTTCAAATAGGGTATAAACAAATCAAAAAGATGCCCTTTCTTTTTCCTTATCATCTTTAACATTGACAGATTTCACAAGTTCTTCACCTTCTAAAACACCATCTTCAATATATTCATCTTCCAATATTTTTTCTGAATAGGTTGTTTCAAAATCCTCTTCAATGCTTTCTTCTATATCAGTTTTTTTCTCTGATCCAGTTTTCTGTATCGTTTCACTTGTATCCTTAACCTCTTCTGTTTCAGTATGCATCTGAGACTTTTGTTCGTTCAGGGATAAGTAATCATTTTCCTTTTTGCATTTTGGACAAATCGCCAGGTTCTGGTTTAAGTCATAGAATCGTACTGAACAATGCAGACAAAACCTGGATGTTCCTAACTCAGCTCTGGGCACTTTAATAGACCTCCATAATGATTTATAAATCAAAGCAATTAGGGATTGAACTCATCACCCCCTTTTCTAATTTCTGCTTTCAAGAATTCTCATGCTGTAAAAAGGGATCTTTTGTCAAGATAGAGAAAAAAATAATTTTCAATCCTTTTTTTAATTTAAAAAAATCAAATTTCATAAAGACAAATCTTAATTTACGTGAAATAAAAGAAAACAAGCAATACTCAAAGCCAAAGGTCAAATCCATGCCTAATCATTCTATTTCCAAAGATTCCATTAAATCAAAGTCTTTAAATGACAGTTCAATGATTTCTATCCCTATTCAGACGTTTAGTGGAACTGCTAATATTCCAGGCGATAAATCTATTTCAATTCGGTTTTTAATTCTGGCTGCGATAGCAGAAGGCAAAAGTGAAGCAATGGGAATGCTGGAATCAGAAGATAGTTTAAATACAGCTTATGCATTGCAGAAAATGGGTATTAGGATCGAAAAGCACTTTATAGAGCAAGCAGAAAAAAGACATCCTCCCATACTATTGGATAAGATTCCTTTACACAAAAACAATTCAGATATGGCAATTTGGAAAATAGAAGGATGTGGAAGAAAAGGGTTTAAAAAACCAAAATTCCCTTTGGATCTTGGCAATTCAGGAACGGGCTGTAGATTGTTAATGGGGGCTCTTTCTTTTCAAGGTTTTGATTCTAAAATCACTGGAGATAAGTCATTACAACAACGTCCAATGGCTCGTATCTTAACGCCTCTTTCACAATTAGGCTGCGTTTCCATTTCTCAACCAAACGGAACACTTCCAATTAAACTTTTTGGAAATCCAAATCTTCATTCCATTCAGTATCGGCTTCCTATTCCTTCTGCGCAATTAAAATCGGCCCTTTTGATTGCAGGTATTAAGCTTAAAGGAAAGATTGAAATAGAAGAACTTATCTCATCTAGAAAACATACAGAAAATCTATTACCATTTTTTGGCGTTCAGTTAGACATTACTCAATTTAATCTATTACAATCATATTCTGAAAACCATTTAAAAAAAGACTCTTTCAAAAAACGGAAACAAGATTTTCCAAAAAAAACTGGGCATTCATCTCCCCTATCTGGAACACGTATTACTCTAAAAGGTCCTCAGCAACTCAAAGCATGCCAGGTTTCAATCCCTTCGGATCCTTCTTCTGCTGCTTTTCCAATTATAACGGCTTTACTTATTAAAAATGCTTCTATAACAGTTTCTAAAATATTGGATGCTCCAGAAAGAACAGGGTATATTCAAATCTTAAGAAGAATGAATGCCAAACTGGAAATTATAAAAACACCAGACGAGCAAACACATTATCCCTTTGTCGAGCGTACAATGAGTATTAACGCATTCTCTTCACACTTAAAATCTGTTCATATTTATCAAGATGAAGTCCCATCTTTAATTGATGAACTGCCTATTTTGTCTGTAGCAGCAGCGTTTGCTGAAGGAATGAGTCAATTTGATGGTCTGGCAGAATTAAGATTTAAGGAGAGTGATCGACTGCAAGCCATTTTAACACTATTAACCCAATCTGGTATAAAAGCCTATCTTCAAAAAGACAGCTTGTTTATTAAAGGCTGTTTTCCA
This sequence comes from Maricaulaceae bacterium, assembly GCA_965183855.1. GTDB lineage: Bacteria > Pseudomonadota > Alphaproteobacteria > Caulobacterales > Maricaulaceae > CBCYMI01. The sequence continues at coordinate 16,809 of CBCYMI010000024.1, forward strand.
GAAAAACCTTTTGGGAAAGCACATTGCATAACTCAATATGATCATAGATTAGCAATGAGTGCTTTAATCATGGGGGCAGCAGCACAACACCCTGTTTCGATTGATAATGCTCATTGTATTTCAACTAGTTTTCCAAACTTTCTGGATATCATGCAAACTATGGGAGCGCATTTTAAACCAAATATATGATATTTTAAATATTTCATCTAACTCATGCCGTAAACTCAAACCAAGCCATTTACAAAACAGACAATTCAGTCAAGAAAGAGAATGGAAACGGTTCAGCATTAGGAGAAACTCAAATGGCGTTTATTATTGCAATTGATGGTCTAACTGCTTCTGGAAAAGGAACATTAGCAAAACGGATCGCCCAATATTACAAACTGCATTATCTTGATACTGGGTTGCTTTACCGCATTATTGCTGCTGAGATGATACTGGGAGACAATATTTCTATGGAAAACAAATCCGTGCTCGAAAAAAAGTTAAATCTGCTTATGCATTCCAAAAAATTTGAGCAAAAAATAATAGATTATATTTCTCGACAAAATACAAATAATGAACGTTCAAACAAAAAGCAGTCAAACGCATCTGATCAAAGCAGGGCGTGTAATGATTCCTATTCATTATCTGACCTTCGTTCTGAACAAATTTCTAAAGCTGCTTCTATTATTTCAACTTATAAAATTGTACGTACTATGTTAAAAAAAATCCAGATTGAGTTTTCAAAAAAAGAACCAGGAAGTGTTATGGATGGGCGTGATATTGCAACCGTTATTTGTCCTAACGCTAATATTAAACTATATATTCATGCGGATATAAATATTCGAGCAAAAAGACGCTATCTGGAACAAAAACAGATTGAAAAGAACATCCATTTGGAAATCATCCAAGATAAAATCAAGCAAAGAGACCAAAGAGATCTTAGCCGACAGCATGCACCTTTAAAAAAAGCAAAAGATGCAATAATGATTGATACCACTCATTTAGATATAGATCAGGCATTCGAAAAAGCTGTTTCTTTGATCAATCCTATTTTTCATAAGGGTTAGGACTTAAACCCTATAATCTGAAAAAGTAAGAAATAAAGCATTAAAAAAACTTGATAAAATTAAAACAGGCTTATATAAAGCAGGGCTGGGCTTAAAAATATATGCCTTATTAATGAAAGTAACAGGAAAATATAAACACTGATTGGAAAGCACAAGATTGAAATAATAAGAACCCTCGCATTGTCAGACATGATTTAGGAGCTATTTTAGATCTGTTATTTTAGATCATGACTGAGGTCGCTGAAATGTATTTACCTTTTGAATCTAGCAAATAATGTGATATAATAGAGCTATAAAGCAACACAAAAGAATACAATTTTTAAATTGTGCTGTGAAATGAAGATATCTAAATGAAGCTATCTAATAGCAAAAAACAGGCAAATCATATTAATTTGTTTTATCAGCTATACATTTATTTTTCTAACATTATGGGTGGTTCTGAATACGTCAGAAATCTATTTTCTGATATTCTACTATCAAATGTTTTGAGTATAACTGTTACCAGTCAATATGGTTACTTTTAAGTAACAAGACCGTCGGAAACAACCGACTGGCCTTAAATAAAAAAACGGAGTATTAAATGAACGAAAGTTTAATAAAAACAGCACCTGAATTTACCCCTGAGACACTAGCTGTCTCTAGTGAGGATATTTCCTCAGAGGCATTTGCAGAGCTTTTGGAAACCTATCTTACCGAACATGACCTTTCTGAAGGCAGAGTTGTAAAAGGGCATATTACAAATATTGATAATGATTTTGTTATTGTAGATGTTGGGTTGAAGACAGAAGGGCGCATTCCCAAAAAAGAGTTTTTAAATAATGGTGTTTTAGAGAATATAGAAATTAATTCTGATATCGAAGTCTATGTTGAAAGAATAGAAAATGCATTAGGCGATATCGTTTTATCAAGAGAAAAGGCCAGAAGAGAAGAAACCTGGAAAACACTGGAGAAAAAATCAAACGCAAGTGAACCTGTCAATGGCGTAATTTTCATGAGAACAAGAGGAGGGTTTTATGTCAATCTAGATGGTGTAAAAGCATTTTTACCAGGTAGTCAGGTTGATATCCGCCCGATTAGGGATATCTCTCCATTAATGAATAAGGAACAACCGTTTCAAATCTTAAAAATTGATAGAAAACGTAATAATATTGTTGTCTCTCGTCGTGCGATTTTAGAAGAATCAAGAGCTGAACAAAAAGCAGAATTGATTAACAAAATTAAAGAAGGAGATGTTTGTGAAGGTTTTGTTAAATGTATTGTAGAATATGGTGCATTTATTGATATAGGAGGCATGGATGGATTAATGCATTTAACAGATATGTCATGGCGTCGTATTACACATCCGTCTCAAACACTTTCTCAAGGAGATACCGTTAAGGTTCAAGTCATAAAAACAAACCATGAAACACAGCGGATTTCCTTGGGAATGAAGCAACTCACAGAAGATCCATGGACAAGTATCGAAGAAAAATATCAAATCGGTTCAAAATGCAAGGGACGAATTACCAATATTACAGATTATGGTGCCTTTGTAGAAATAGAAGACGGTGTTGAAGGATTAATCCATTCTTCTGAAATGAGCTGGACAAAAAAGAACATTCATCCTTCAAAATTACTGTCCATTAGTCAAGAGGTTGAAGTCGTTGTATTATCTATAGATCGTGCAAAGCGGAGAATTTCTTTAGGGCTCAAGCAGGTCTCTGAAAACCCATGGATTAGCTTTTCAGAAAAAAATCCTCAAGGCTCTATTGTCGAAGGAAATATTAAAAGTATTACGGAATTTGGATTATTTATTGGGTTAAGTGATGATATTGATGGAATGGTTCATTATACGGATATATCATGGAATAATAAGGGTGAAGAGCTGATCAAAAACTATAAAAAAGGAGAGCTTGTAAAAGCCAAAGTCCTTAGCATTGACATGGAAAAGGAACGGATTTCTCTGGGGATAAAACAACTTAAAGAAGATCCAATGAAATCTGTAGATTTTCATAAAGGAGACACTGTAACTTGTACGATAACAGAGATTGCCACAAATGGTATTGAAGTATCTCTTGGCAAGGATAATGCAAACAAAGCATTCATTAAAAAGTCTGACCTTTCCAGAGATCGACTTGAACAAAGGACAGAGCGTTTTGCTGTGGGTGACAAAGTAGATGCAATGATTACAAGCATTGATAAAAATAATCGTAAAATTATTTTATCTATTAAAGCACTGGAAGTTGCAGAAGAAAAAGAAGCTGTCGCGCAATATGGCTCTTCTGATTCTGGCGCCTCTTTACGAGATATTTTAGGAGCAGCTCTTCTACAAGAAGAAGAGGAAGCGGATGATACAAAAGCAGAGCAAAAAACAACCTCCCATAAATCCGCAAAAACAAAAGATTCGTCTAAAACAGAAAAAAAAGAAACCGATTTAGGTAAAAAGAAGAACTAAAAATTAGACATAAAGTTTTTCTATCATAGCGAAAGCATGATAGTTTAAAAAACAAGAAACTAATTAATACATTAAATTATAATCATGCTTTTATCATAAAAAAGAAGAAATTTTGAAAAATTTTTCATTTTTTCTTCTTTTTTTTACTTTATTATCTTTATTTGACTTGACGATTTAAAAATTGCTTGGCACATTTCAATGTGTGAATTTAGAATTCAGGTGTCTCTATGAACAAATCAGACTTGATATCCAAATTAGCCAAAGAAAATGCACACTTGCCTTATACAGACTGTAAACAGGTTGTTTCAACTATATTTGAAGAAATTTCAAAAAGCTTGATCCGTGAACAAAGAGTTGAACTAAGAGGGTTTGGTGTTTTTTATACAAGACAAAAACCTGCACGAACGGCCAGAAACCCAAGCACTGGAGAAAAACTAAAAATAGGAGCAAGAACGAGCATTCACTTTCGACCTGGAAAATTACTTAGGAAAAAAGTTGATCAAACAAAAACCTAGCCTTTGGATTATTTGAATAATAAAGATATAAATTTGACGATAAAATTAATACCTTTCAATAAGGGATTTGTATAAATTAATATTGTAAAGCCTTTTATATTTAACCTCGTTTTAAAAAAATCAAATATTACTGGTCTAACCATGTGAGCGTGCAACAAATCGTATAAAACTCCCATATGAAATCCTAATTAAGATTTATTCCGTACGTTAAAATACCTGAAATTCATATAAATAATACTGTCTCTTTGTCAGATAATTAATCTTCATACTCTAATATTGTAAGAGAGTTTCCATATCAATCTCATTCCTAATACCTAAACGTATCAAAAAAGATTCATTCCCCAAAGATTCTGAGATAGTCTAACAGCACTAAAGTTGAGGTTTGCTCTATTCTGCTTCTTCGCCTACACTGCATGCTTTTTCTATTTGTTCGTAAATCACACCTTGATTTCTATACTATGATAAACACCAATCGATTTGAAGATATAAAAACTAGGAGCTATCCCATTTAATTAATATATTGTTTACCCCATTATTTTATTGGTTTCAATTGCATTTTGGGTTGTTAAAACACCACTCACCTTCCTTCAATAATATCTAAAATGCTCTTTTTTGGCTCTTCTCTTAAATTTCGCACTTATGGCGTCTGGATTGCTTCCGAAACCTCTCAATTTTGGTACTGTAATTTATGCTTTTCTGCAAAGACTGTGATTGATACAGGCAGTACTTAAAATCGTTCACATCCAACGCATGATACCCAAACAATGCGTATAGGCAATGTGGTTCCAGATTCTCTTGCGTTTAATAATGGAAATTCATGTCTAACTGGAAATATCTCATGGAGCATCTTCAGAGACATCCTATCACTGCATTTTATCAAACCAAAAACGACTATCTTGCCTTTTATCTCCTCTCCCACTATGGATGAACTGCCAAGCACTTCTGGTTAATTTCTAGCTTACCACTGAAACCTCTACGAGATTTGAGTTCTATTTATGAAAGAAAACCAAACATTAAAAATAGATTTAGCGTTCAGGATAAAAAAGGATGTTTTATTGTTTTGAATCGAAATATTCATATCTCTGTTATTGATCCCAAAAAACAAGAAAGAAAAAGGTATAAAATACCATATGGTACAAAATTATGATTAATGAAGGTAGGAAGGTTTCTAGAGGATAGTATTTTGAAAGGTAATTCTTTCGCAAAATCATTGAAAGGAATAAACTGATCTCTTGCGATGTATACCAATCCGTTCGGTTACACAATGTGCTGTCATATCTGCAATAAATTATTCTGTCAGTTTGTCTTGTTTCGCTTTGCTTAGAATCACCTTTTTCGCATCTCATTTCAGATAATAAATCTCAGTTATCTGAAATCGCTCCTGGAGTTAAGTATTAAACAAGTTAAATGAAAAAATTACATATAAAAACATCTCTTTGTTGCTTATTTTAGGAATGCAAGGTCAAATAGAAATCAGTATTGGATCTGAGTTTGTTTTAAGAAACTGATTTCTTCTAGTTAGTGTTTTTCTTAAGATGATTATTACTTTTTGTTGCAAGTGATTTTTGAGTAACCTTAGCATTGAGCTTGGAAACAAACTCTTGATCAGGATTGATGATTAAATTCCGAGTATTTTTATGTTTGATCAAAATCAGTTTATCAAGACGTGTTGCATGAAAATATAATTTCCCGTAAGAAGAAGGTCTAAAAATGCCATAATATCCATATATTCCTCCAATACCAAATATTCTAATAAAAGTTCTCCTCTGGAGACAAATAAGACGTTCTGTATATTCCCTAAGGTGGATTTTTCTACCTATTCTTTGGAAGATTGTTAGATCAGATGAAGAATATGGAATATTTTGTCGGAGAAACCATAAAAAATATAAACACAGTGATGCAAAATATAAGACTATTTTATATATAAACTCCTTTAGAAGAAAAAATAAAATATATACCAGTACAGATAAAAACAATATTCAGACAAAAAGTGTAATTATGTAGGAAGTTTTGCTAAGAGTAACAGAAAAAACTTGAGGTATTAAGATTTCTTCTTAATAAAGTATATATATTATATACAATACTTAGAATAATAAGTCTATTATTACGAATAAGAGACTAAAATTTTTATATACTTATTTTTTATAACTTTTATTTTTATATCATATTCTATTCATAGAATGGTTTTTGATCTAACTTAAGTTTTCCAATTAATTAAAGATGATGGAACAAAAAAGATAAGATGAATGTTCTTACTAATTGCTTTTTTCTTAGAGTATTCATTAAAATAGAATACGTTAAAGGGTTTAACTTGTGATTTTTAATTTTTCCATTCATATAAGAGCAGACAAAAATTAAAAAACAGATCAGATCTCAAAAGACGAACCTAAATCAGGAAGTAAAAAGAATTATGAGTAAATCAGAACAGCATCCATCTTCAGATAGAAGAACATTTGCGATTATTTCTCATCCAGATGCTGGTAAAACAACGTTGACAGAGCATCTTTTATTAGCTTCTGGAGCCATTCACCTTGCAGGTCAGGTTAAAGCAAGAGGAGATGCCAGAAGAGCGCGTTCGGACTGGATGAAGATTGAACGTCAAAGAGGTATTTCTATTTCTGCATCTGTAATGACGTTTGAATATAAAGGATTAACTTTTAACCTGCTTGATACTCCTGGACATGAAGATTTTTCAGAAGATACATATCGAACATTAACGGCTGCAGATAGTGCGATTATGGTGCTCGATGCAGCAAAAGGTGTAGAGGCTCAAACGCTAAAGCTTTTTGAGGTTTGTCGATTGAGAGATATTCCAATCTTGACATTTATTAATAAGATCGATCGAGAAGCCAAGGATATTTTTTCTTTGTTTGATGAAATCCATGAAAAGCTTGCGCTTGATGTTGCCCCTATGATGATACCAGCAGGTTCAGGTCGTCGATTTTCAGGTGCATTGGAATTGGCAACGGATGAATTTTTAATGTATCAAAGCAAGCTGGATCCTGGAGATCGAAAGATAGAACGCATTCCATTCCAACATCTAAAACAGGAAAATAGACTCAGCAAAGAGGTTTATTTAGAGCTTGAAGATGCAAGAGAACTCATACGCTCAAGCTTGCCTGTTTTTAATCAAGAAGATTATCTAAAAGGGCATTTAACGCCAGTTTATTTTGGCTCTGCTCTGAGACATTTTGCAGTGAAAACATTTTTAGATGCCTTAAGGTTTCATTTGCCAGCTCCTTCTATTGTTAAGACTGTTCAGGTGGGGCAGGATAAGCAATTATCTCCAAAAGATCAGGAAGTTACAGGTTTTGTTTTTAAGATGCAGGCAAATATGGATCCTCAACATCATGATCGTGTCGCATTTATAAAACTTTGTTCTGGCATGTTTAAAAAAGGAATGAAATTAAAAACAAGGCACGGAAAATCCATTAGCATTCATACCCCTGTTTCTTTTTTTGCTCAGGATCGAGATATGATTGAAACGGCTTATGCAGGGGATATTATTGGAGTTCCAAATCATGGAAGTCTTCGAGTAGGAGATTCTCTTTCAGAAAAAGGAAAAACAGAGTTTTCTGGGCTACCAAATTTTGCTCCAGAAATATTGCGAATTGCAAGAACAAAAGATCCTATGAAAACAAAACATTTAAAAAAGGCTTTAGAAAGTCTTGCAGAGGAAGGAATTGTCCAATTATTTAGACCATTATCTGGTTTTGGGTTAATTGTTGGTGCGGTTGGTGCATTGCAATTTGATGTGATGATAGAAAGAATGCAGGTTGAATATAAATTAGATGTTCTTTTTGAAACGGTTCAATATCAAACAGTTCGTTGGTTGCGTTCAGATAAAGAGGCAGATTTGAAACAGTTTATAGAACGGAATCATTCCAGTATTGCAGAGGATAGTGAAGGGAAATTTGTACTTTTGGCAAAATCAGAATGGGAAGCAAATTATTTGGCAGATAAATTCTCTAAAATTGATTTCTTAAAAACACGGGAGAGACACATATAATGCCTGAAGGAATAGCACATTTTTTTCAAAACCTATTTGAAACATTAAAACAGACCTGGATGGGTTTGTTTGATGTTTTTGTAAATGTTTGGCAATCTGGACTTTCAGGCGTTAGTATAACAAGATTACTGATTGTGGTTCTGATTGTTTTGCTAAGTTATTTTTTACGGCATTTATTTGCACGTTTTATCTTAAGAATTTTAAAAAAATGGAGTGAGAAAACTCGTTTTGATCTTGATGATATTATGATTAAAATCATTTATCGCCCTTTAAGTTTGTTTCCAATTATTTTAGGAATTTTTATTGCCATACAGGTCATGCAACCTATTGATGTTTTGAAGCTAACATCAGAGAGAATTTTAAGAACCGTTATGGTGTATACTGTTTTGGTTAGTTTTTTAGGATTAATTGATCCAGTTATAGAGTATTCTAAATTCGTTATGGAAAAGGTACGAAAACCTGCAAGAATATTGCTCAAACGTGTTTTAAGGGTATTGGTATTGGTTTTGGGAATAAGTATTATTCTTGAAATTTGGGGAATAAGAATAGGTGCTTTATTAGCAGGGTTTGGAATTGCAGGAGCTGCATTGGCACTTGCCGCGCAGGATTTAATCAAGAATTTGATTAGTGGTATTTTGATTATTCTTGAAAAACGGTTTCAACCAGGGGAATGGATTAAGGTTGACGGTATTGTGGAAGGTGTTGTTGAAGATATTAATTTTCGTTCAACACGCATTCGACGCTTTGATAAAGCGCCTGTTTATGTTCCCAATTTTAAACTTTCTGATAATGTTGTTATTAATTTTTCACGAATGACGCATCGGCGAATTTATTGGCTAATTGGCGTTGAATATGGAACGACAACGCAACAGCTTCATTATATTCGAGATGCTATTTTAGAGTATGTTATGACCCATGAATCCTTTGCCAAACCTCCAGAAGTTGCAACCTTTGTAAGGCTAGATCGATTTAGCCCTTCTTCCATTGATTTTATGCTCTATTGTTTTACAAGAACAACAAATTGGGGTGAATGGCTTGAAATCAAGGAAGCGCTGGCTATTCGCATTAAGGAAATTATAGAAAATGAAGCAAAAACAGGATTGGCACTTCCAGCGATCAAGCTTTATCAGGATTCAGAAATTGAAGTTTATACCCCTCCTGAAAGCCCAGAGTCTAATTCCTGAAATGAGAAAGATTCTATCCGATTGATTGCGCAAGATATGTAAAATATCAAAATATTAAATTTGTGAATATCAGTGCTAAATTTATATAGAATGGATAAAGCTGATAACGTATATTTATAAAGAGGGTCTTCATTGATTATAGATTAATTTTCATTATTATATGCATATAAAATGATTTAATTAAAAGAGGAATATGATCTGTTTTTTTCTAAAAAAACGAGACTGATGTAATAAGATTTTTAGATATATTCATATAAAAAGATTAGGGCTGTTCTGGATAATTAAGATTTGTTTTCTGAAATGGGATAAGAAAGGGTTGATTTTAAGCAAAACGAAACAAGATAAGCTGATAGAATGGTTTGTTGCGAGTATGATAGCAGGTTGTGTAACCTGCTATTCATCGCAAGAGATCGGTTTATTGTTTCCAAAGGTTTTGGGAGATGAGATTAAAGTTGATGAGAGGCGTTTCGGCAGTGTTTGCAACGTTCGGTCATGCAAAAAAGGTGTGGCAGCAAGGGCATATTTCTTGTTTTCTAAAGTGCAGATACAGGATGTCTCTGAAGATAGTCCATGAGATATTTCCAGTTAGACATGAATTTCCATTATTAAACGCAAGAGAATCTGGAACCCCATTTTTATACGCATTGTTTGGGTATCATGTGTTGGATGTGAGAGATTTGAAGCATTTCCTATATTAATCCTTCAAAACTGTTTGCAGAAACGCCTAAATGACATGAACTCAATTAAGAGGTTTTGAAACCAGACCAAATAATGCCATAAGCGCAAATTTAAGGATATCCCCAAAGAGCATTTGGAGTGTTTTTGAGGGAAGAAGGCAAGGGGCGGTTTGATACCTAAAAATGTAATGGAAACCAATACAATAATGGGGTAGGTAATATTTCAATTAATTAAATGGAACGGCCTCCAAAAAGAATAATGCAGGGGATATTTCCGAGAGCAAACTGTATTGCATGAATCCTTTCAGATGCTTTGTTGCAATTTAACATAATCGGAGTTGTAATCTCGAATGCTGTTTGAAAACAGAGAAACTGATCTTGTTAAGAAATTTCTCCTTATATCTAAATATTCCTTTAAGCTTTTTTGGAAAAGTGTGGAAGGATTTTAGGGCTTGCAAAAGCTCTTCTGATAGGTTTTAACGCTATATTTTGGCTATCATTTATTGTTGTTTTTCTAAATTGAAGATATGAGGCTTAATCATTTCATATGTTTTTGATATTAAACCATAGTGTTATTTTGGAAAAACACCAGAATTTGATACGCCAGAAGCAATTTTATGCCCAAGAAGATTTTCTATCCAGTGTGTTATTTCTATTATCTGCTCTAAATTAATATTTGTTTCTATACCTGCGCGTTCCAGCATAAATATGACGTCTTCTGTTGCGATATTTCCAGTTGCTCCAGGGGCAAAAGGACAGCCTCCAATTCCGCCACAGCTTGCGTCAATAATATAAACGCCTTCTTCTATGGCTGCATAGATATTTGCAAGTGCGGTATTACGCGTATTATGAAAGTGAACCCGGATTTGGATATTTTGGAGCTCTGTTCCCAAAGCGTGTTTTAATGTTCTCAATATTCGTTTTGTTTTCCAGGGATCGGCAACACCAATTGTGTCTGCAATAACGATTTCATCAACGCCATATTCAGCAGTTTTCAATGCTAGTTTAATGACTTTATTTTCATCAATTTCTCCTTCATAAGGATCCCCAAAACAGGTAGAAAGAGTTACGGATAAAAACCGGTTTTCCTGTTTGATGCCAGGGATGATAGATTTTAAAGTCATTAATGCTGTTTGTGTATCCATGCCCTGGTTTTTAATCCCAAAGCTTTCTCCAACACTAAGCGTAAAATTAATCTCATTACAGTTTGCCAAAATCGCGCGTTCAACTCCTTTTGCATTTAATGCAAGCCCAATTGTAGAATAGTCAGAAAGCTTCTTTTTTTGGTTTAGAATGTGCATGAGAGCATCTGAATTAGCCATTGTCGGAACACGTTTTGGGTGAACAAAAGATGCGGTTTCAATCCGTTTTATTCCAGCGTTTGCAAGTCGGCTGATGAATTCCAGTTTTGTATCGAGAGAAAGGATTTTTGACTCATTTTGTAAACCGTCTCTTGGTCCAACTTCCACGATTTGAACATGGTCAGTCATTTTATATCTCTTTCTCGATAAATATACCCATATTATTCATATAGCATATATTTGCTTTAATAATAGCTTTATATAACTTATAAAGCCCATCATAATCTTTCTTTAACAGATTTGCCAGAAAATTATGAATGATGAAGAAATAAGGTGAAGCCCAATTGACAAGCAAATGATAGATTATAATAAGACAGATATAAACAAATGATAGAAGATGACCGCACAATCCGTAAAATGGATTTAATCAAAAATGATTAAAAGGGAAATAATGATTCTCTTTCATTGTTATAGAGTATAAATTATGCTAGCGAAGAGGCTTTATATCATTATTTTTGTTTTGCTAGATAATATTAAGAATAAATATAATAGAATATAGGTAGAATCAACACATTATAAACCTGATTTAGGTTTGCTAAAGGCTGGAGCATATATGACGGATTCATTTGATGTAATTGCGATAGGTAATGCTATTTTAGATGTAATATCTCCTGTTGATGATATGTTTTTAAAAGAACAGGAAATTCCCAAAGGGGTTATGACTTTAATTGATTCTGAACGTGCAAGAAAGTTACATACATGTTTTTTAGATCCCGTTGAAATCTCTGGAGGCTCTGCAGCGAATACATTATCTGGATTAAATAGTCTGGGAGGAAGAACTGCTTTTATAGGCAAGGTTTCTGAAGATAAGGCTGGGCAAGTATTCATAGAACATATGCACAATGAGGGTATTTTTTTCCAGACACCTTGTAAAAAAACAGGATATACGGGACGGTGTATTATTTGTGTAACGCCTGATGGAGAAAGGTCAATGAACACTTATTTGGGTGTTGCAGGGGATATTTATGCACAGGATATTACTGTGGATTTAGTTCGATCTACAAAGATTCTGTATTTTGAGGGGTATTTATTTGATTCAAAAAATGCACTTAAATCCATGCATCATGGCGCTCTTCTTGCGCAGAAATATAAACGTAACTGCGCTCTTTCTTTATCCGATCCTTTATGTGTTGACCGAAATAGAAAACAGATTTTATCTTTTATAGAACAATATACAGATATTTTATTTGCAAATGAAGAGGAAATTCTATCCTTATTTGAAACGGATAAATTTGAGACCGCACTTCAGAAAATTCAAAACATATGTAACCTTGTTGTAATTACCAGAGGAGAAAAAGGAGCGATTATTTTGTCTCAATCCTCTATCGGAGATAACAGATCTGAAAATGTGTTATCAGCGCAAGTGGAAATCATTTCTATTAATGCACTTAAGGTAAAAAAAATTATTGATTTAACAGGGGCTGGTGATCAATTTGCAGCAGGTTTTTTATATGCGTATTCAAATGGGTATCCTTTAGAGTCTTGTGGGAAATTAGGAGCAATCTCTGCTTCTGAAATTATTACGCATTATGGTGCCCACCCTGAAATAGATTTAAAAAGTTATGCACGATTAAAAGGGTTCTCATTTAGAAAGTCAGTTCATCATGATCGTCAAAAAATCTTGCACTATCGAACTGCCTGATCTCTTGATTTTTTTAAAATCACAACCACATAACAGAAAATAGAATAATGAATACAGAGTGATAAGTAAACATGCACACTTTTGAAGAAAAATCATATCCATCAAAATTTCCATATTGGCGTGGAACAACTATTTTAGCTGTACGAAAAGATAGTAAACTTGTTTTTATTGGGGATGGTCAGGTTTCTCTTGGACAAACGGTTGTTAAATCAACTTCAAGAAAAATCAGACGATTGGCAAATGACAGGGTTATTGCAGGATTTGCGGGAGCAACAGCAGATGCGCTAACTTTATTTGAACGACTTGAAGAAAAATTAGAACGATATCCAGGTCAGCTCGCGCGTGCTTGTGCCGAGCTTGCTAAAGATTGGCGGATGGATCGCTATTTAAGAAGGCTTGAAGCAATGTTGCTTGTTGGGGATGAGCTATCAACCCTATTGGTAACTGGAGCTGGAGATGTTATGGAGCCAGAAGGGGGATGTTCTGCAATTGGTTCGGGTGGAAATTTTGCGCTTTCTGCGGCAAGAGCTTTATTTGACTATGAAGAAGATGCAGAGAAAATTGCTAAAAAAGCGATGAATATAGCTGCCGAAATATGTGTGTATACAAATCATCAAACTGTCATTGAAACATTAAAATTAACATAGGTTGTAAACATTTTTATGTCTGTCCTTTCTTGTAAAGAAACTGTTAAAAAACTTGACTGTCATATTGTGGGTCAAAAAAAAGCAAAATGTGCAATTGCTACTGCAATGCGTAATCGGTGGCGTCGTAAAAAAGTTGAAAAAAGTCTTCGACAGGAAATCACTCCAAAAATATTTTAATGATTGGAACAACAGGTGTTGGTAAAACAGAAATTGCTCGTCGATTGGCACGTTTGACAGATGCTCCATTTATTAAAGTAGAAGCGACTAAATTCACAGAGGTCGGCTATGTTGGCCGTGATGTTGAGCAAATTGTCAGAGATTTAACAGAGGCAGCACTTGCTTTGGTTAGAAAGCAATATAGAGAAGGCGTCAGACATCGTGCACAGAAAGCCTGTCAAGAAAGAGTTTTAGATGCAATTGTTGGAAAAACAGCCTCTGGTACAACTCGGGATAGTTTTCAAGAAAAACTAATTCTAGGTGAGCTAGATGATAGGGAAATTGAGATTGAAATTAAGAATAATACCTCTCCTTTGCAAAGCCTTGAATTCCCAAATATGGCAGGTGCACATGTTGGAATGCTTAATTTGGGAGATTTAATGAAAGGATTTCCCAAAAATGTAAAAACGGTTAAGCTAAAAGTAAAAGAAGCATTCGAGCCTTTAATGGAAGAAGAAAGCGATAAGCTTTTGGATGAGGATAAAGTCATAAGACAGGCTTTAAAAAGCACACAGGAAGATGGTATTGTCTTTATTGATGAGATTGACAAGATTAGCGCCAAATCAAATACACGCTCTGCCGATATTTCAAGAGAAGGAGTTCAAAGAGATCTTTTGCCTTTAATTGAAGGAACAACCGTGTCTACAAAATATGGTCCTGTTGTAACAGATCATATTTTATTTATTGCTTCTGGAGCCTTT
>CBCYMI010000025.1:0-7500 GCA_965183855.1 Maricaulaceae bacterium
TATGTTTTAAATAAAAGCATTCAACATTTAAATTCTGGTCAGGATCTTCAATTAGAGGCGTATGATCAAGGCACGAATGCTCGTTTTTATGTTACGGTTCATGGAGTAGATGAAGGTTCAGGCGGAGGCAATGAGCATATTGGTCGTGGAGAAGTGACAGAAGATCAAAATGTTGATCAAAATGGGAATCTTGTTGCAAAGGGTCAATTAGGTCCAGATTTTCCAGCAGGAACAAGACAACAATTATCCCTTAAGGATAGTTCAGGGACTGTCTATGGTGTCGTTATTATTGATAGTGATGCTAGTTGGGGTGCATATGTTTTAAATAAAAGCATTCAACGTTTAAATTCTGGTCAGGATCTTCAATTAGAGGCTTATGATCAAGGCACGAATGCTCGTTTTTATGTTACGGTTCATGGAGTAGATGAAGCCTCTGGTATTGGAGGTGATGATAAAGGAGAGGTAACGGAAGATCAGAATGTTACTGGAAACAATTTGCTTGTTACATCTGGTCAGCTTACGGGAGCAGTATTTGAGCCAGGAACTCAGATTATTACAGATAAGAATGGTGCTTCAATAGGTGTTTTAGAGATTAACGCGAATGGATATTGGATGGCTCGTTTTAACAATGGAGCGGAAGCAATTCAGTCTCTTAATTCAGGAGAGAGCGAGCTTTATTATGTAGCTGTTAAGACGGAGAATGGAGTACAAAAAACCATTTCTCTTACGGTTCATGGAGTAGATGAAGGTTCAGGCGGAGGCAATGAGCATATTGGTCGTGGAGAAGTGACAGAAGATCAAAATGTTGATCAAAATGGGAATCTTGTTGCAAAGGGTCAATTAGGTCCAGATTTTCCAGCAGGAACAAGACAACAATTATCCCTTAAGGATAGTTCAGGGACTGTCTATGGTGTCGTTATTATTGATAGGGATGGTAGTTGGGGTGCATATGTTTTAAATAAAAGCATTCAACATTTAAATTCTGGTCAGGATCTTCAATTAGAGGCGTATGATCAAGGCACGAATGCTCGTTTTTATGTTACGGTTCATGGAGTAGATGAAGTCTCTGGTATTGGAGGTGATGATAAAGGAGAGGTAACGGAAGATCAGAATGTTACTGGAAACAATTTGCTTGTTACATCTGGTCAGCTTACGGGAGCAGTATTTGAGCCAGGAACTCAGATTATTACAGATAAGAATGATGTTTCAATAGGTGTTTTAGAGATTGACGCGAATGGATATTGGATGGCTCGTTTTAATAATGGAGCGGAAGCAATTCAGTCTCTTAATTCAGGAGAGAGCGAGCTTTATTATGTAGCTGTTAAGACGGAGAATGGAGTACAAAAAACCATTTCTCTTACGGTTCATGGAGTAGATGAAGATTCAGGCGGAGGCAATGAGCATATTGGTCGTGGAGAAGTGACAGAAGATCAAAATGTTGATCAAAATGGGAATCTTGTTGCAAAGGGTCAATTAGGTCCAGATTTTCCAGCAGGAACAAGACAACAATTATCCCTTAAGGATAGTTCAGGGACTGTCTATGGTGTCGTTCTTATTGATAGGGATGGTAGTTGGGGTGCATATGTTTTAAATAAAAGCATTCAACATCTAAATTCTGGTCAGGATCTTCAATTAGAGGCTTATGATCAAGGCACGAATGCTCGTTTTTATGTTACGGTTCATGGAGTAGATGAAGTCTCTGGTATTGGAGGTGATGATAAAGGAGAGGTAACGGAAGATCAGAATGTTACTGGAAACAATTTGCTTGTTACATCTGGTCAGCTTACGGGAGCAGTATTTGAGCCAGGAACTCAGATTATTACAGATAAGAATGATGTTTCAATAGGTGTTTTAGAGATTGACGCGAATGGATATTGGATGGCTCGTTTTAATAATGGAGCGGAAGCAATTCAGTCTCTTAATTCAGGAGAGAGCGAGCTTTATTATGTAGCTGTTAAGACGGAGAATGGAGTACAAAAAACCATTTCTCTTACAGTTCATGGAGTAGATGAAGTCTCTGGTATTGGAGGTGATGATAAAGGAGAGGTAACGGAAGATCAGAATGTTACTGGAAACAATTTGCTTGTTACATCTGGTCAGCTTACGGGAGCAGTATTTGAGCCAAAAACTCAGATTATTACAGATAAGAATGATGTTTCAATAGGTGTTTTAGAGATTGACGCGAATGGATATTGGATGGCTCGTTTTAATAATGGAGCGGAAGCAATTCAGTCTCTTAATTCAGGAGAGAGCGAGCTTTATTATGTAGCTGTTAAGACGGAGAATGGAGTACAAAAAACCATTTCTCTTACAGTTCATGGAGTAGATGAAGTCTCTGGTATTGGAGGTGATGATAAAGGAGAGGTAACGGAAGATCAGAATGTTACTGGAAGCAATTTGCTTGTTACATCTGGTCAGCTTACGGGAGCAGTATTTGAGCCAAAAACTCAGATTATTACAGATAAGAATGGTACTTCAATAGGTGTTTTAGAGATTAACGCGAATGGATATTGGATGGCTCGTTTTAACAATGGAGCGGAAGCAATTCAGTCTCTTAATTCAGGAGAGAGCGAGCTTTATTATGTAGCTGTTAAGACGGAGAATGGAGTACAAAAAACTATTTCTCTTACGGTTCATGGAGTAGATGAAGTCTCTGGTATTGGAGGCGATGATAAAGGAGAGGTTAAAGAAGATGGTACACTTAATGCGTCAGGTAAGCTAAATTCAGGAACTGACTCTTCCTTTGAAACGGCATCAGACCAGAAAGGTAATTATGGTTCTTTCAGCATAGATAAGGATGGTAATTGGATCTATGTGCTTGATAATAATAGTGATGCTGTTCAGGGTCTTAAAGAAGGTCAAGAAGTTACAGATAGATATACATTTAAAACTGAAGATGGTCGTACCAAAACGGTTGTGATAACGATTACAGGTGAAAATGATCCTGTTGAGAACGTAGGAGAGATAGATGATCAGTCTTCTATTCCTGATCAGAATGTTAATCTTGATACCTCTGGTTATTTTAAAGATATAGATGGAGATGATCTGACCTATAGTGTAACGGGACTTCCTCCTGGTTTAAGTATTGATCCGAATACGGGTAGAATTACAGGTAGAACGGATCCTTCAATTACAGGGAGACATACCGTTAAGGTTACGGCAAGTGATGGTAGAACATCTACAGTTCAGGAGTTTGATTGGGTTGTTGATAGCAAGCCACCTATTACAGGTCAGAATGATGGGAATGTTGAAGAAGATGGCATTCTTAGAGAAACAGGTAAGATAAACTCTATTAATGGTAGTCTTTTTGAAACGGTATCAGACCAGAAAGGTAATTATGGTTCTTTCAGCGTAGATAAGGATGGTAATTGGATCTATGTGCTTGATAATAATAGTGATGCTGTTCAGGGTCTTAAAGAAGGTCAAGAAGTTACAGATAGCTATACATTTAAAACTGAAGATGGTCGTACCAAAACGGTTGTGATAACGATTACAGGTGAAAATGATCCTGTTGAGAACGTAGGAGAGATAGATGATCAGTCTTCTATTCCTGATCAGAATGTTAATCTTGATACCTCTGGTTATTTTAAAGATATAGATGGAGATAATCTGACCTATAGTGTAACGGGACTTCCTCCTGGTTTAAGTATTAATCCGAATACGGGTAGAATTACAGGTAGAACGGATCCTTCAATTACAGGGAGTTATACCGTTAAGGTTACGGCAAGTGATGGTAGAACATCTACAGTTCAGGAGTTTGATTGGGTTGTTGATAGCAAGCCACCTATTACAGGTCAGAATGATGGGAATGTTGAAGAAGATGGCATTCTTAGAGAAACAGGTAAGATAAACTCTATTAATGGTAGTCTTTTTGAAACGGTATCAGACCAGAAAGGTAATTATGGTTCTTTCAGCGTAGATAAGGATGGTAATTGGATCTATGTGCTTGATAATAATAGTGATGCTGTTCAGGGTCTTAAAGAAGGTCAAGAAGTTACAGATAGCTATACATTTAAAACTGAAGATGGTCGTACCAAAACGGTTGTGATAACGATTACAGGTGAAAATGATCCTGTTGAGAACGTAGGAGAGATAGATGATCAGTCTTCTATTCCTGATCAGAATGTTAATCTTGATACCTCTGGTTATTTTAAAGATATAGATGGAGATGATCTGACCTATAGTGTAACGGGACTTCCTCCTGGTTTAAGTATTGATCCGAATACGGGTAGAATTACAGGTAGAACGGATCCTTCAATTACAGGGAGTTATACCGTTAAGGTTACGGCAAGTGATGGTAGAACATCTACAGTTCAGGAGTTTGATTGGGTTGCTGATAGCAAGCTACCTATTACAGGTCAGAATGATGGGAATATTGAAGAAGATGGTACACTTAATGCGTCAGGTAAGCTAAATTCAGGAACTGACTCTTCCTTTGAAACGGCATCAGACCAGAAAGGTAATTATGGTTCTTTCAGCATAGATAAGGATGGTAATTGGATCTATGTGCTTGATAATAATAGTGATGCTGTTCAGGGTCTTAAAGAAGGTCAAGAAGTTACAGATAGCTATACATTTAAAACTGAAGATGGTCGTACCAAAACGGTTGTGATAACGATTACAGGTGAAAATGATCCTGTTGAGAACGTAGGAGAGATAGATGATCAGTCTTCTATTCCTGATCAGAATGTTAATCTTGATACCTCTGGTTATTTTAAAGATATAGATGGAGATGATCTGACCTATAGTGTAACGGGACTTCCTCCTGGTTTAAGTATTGATCCGAATACGGGTAGAATTACAGGTAGAACGGATCCTTCAATTACAGGGAGTTATACCGTTAAGGTTACGGCAAGTGATGGTAGAACATCTACAGTTCAGGAGTTTGATTGGGTTGTTGATAGCAAGCCACCTATTACAGGTCAGAATGATGGGAATATTGAAGAAGATGGTACACTTAATGCGTCAGGTAAGCTAAATTCAGGAACTGACTCTTCCTTTGAAACGGCATCAGACCAGAAAGGTAATTATGGTTCTTTCAGCATAGATAAGGATGGTAATTGGATCTATGTGCTTGATAATAATAGTGATGCTGTTCAGGGTCTTAAAGAAGGTCAAGAAGTTACAGATAGCTATACATTTAAAACTGAAGATGGTCGTACCAAAACGGTTGTGATAACGATTATAGGTGAAAATGATCCAACACAAGCATCAGGAAAAATTGATGATAGAACAGCTATTCCTGGAGAAGAAAATATTAGTATTGATACTTCAAAAGGCTTTACAGATCGTGATAATGACAAATTAACTTATACAGCGACTGGACTTCCTCCTGGCTTGAAAATTGATCCAAATACTGGACAGATTACAGGAAATATTGATCCTAATTTGCTGCCTAGAGATTATCTTGTTACAGTTACGGCGACAGATGGCATGTCACCCCCTGCTCGTCAGAACTTTGTTCTGATTGTTGATAATAATAATGTGATTCCTGATGAGCAAACGACAGAGCCAAACGAATTTGGCAAACTAGATAGAGGATCTCTTGATGATTATTATTTCTCTGACCTTCATACGGAAATACATGATGGAATTATGAATGACTATTTTAGCTTTACAGATAAAAATCCACGTTTTTCCGTAAAAGAAGGATTACTGGGAGATATCAGGGTTTATATTGATTATGGAAGTGTGCAATCAGGTGCTTTCATGTCTCCTGTCTCTGATATTGAACCTGAAAATTATTATCTTACAATGCCAGATGTTAAAATAGATCAAAGCTGGGATAGTGTATTAAATAAAATAGGAGACAGAGTTGTCTATAAAAGTTCTGATATTAGAGAAGGTGGAGCATCATATATAAGGAAAAGAATTATAACTAAACGGACAAAAGTTATGAAAGGTCCTGTTATATTTGAAAATAATAATCAGCTGCAAATTGATCCTAAGTCAGGAAACTGTAATTTCTGTTTCTTTACAATAAAGTAATAAATTTAAAAATTGATATAATATTCTCTTAAAAAAGGAATCCATCATTCGATGTTATATTTGGTTTAAATATAACATCGAGATTCCTTTTTTTATTTTTTCAAAACATCATTTGTTTTAACTTGAAAATAGCAAGAAAATATTTTGATCTTATCTGTATAACTTAACGGTCAGGTTTTTTTTAAAATATTTCTATTTGCATGCTTTATTTTTTTGTCATAATTATGTTTATAAATAGATATGTTTATATTTAAATCTTGTTCTTGATAAAGATTTGAAGATAAATAAAATGGAGTGATACAAACAAATTTATATTTTTATTGAAAGCTTTTAGAAAAATGAAGCGACAGCCAATTTTCCAGAATGTGCCTGATATTGTTTTTTGGGTTTTTGGAGTGATTATTTTATTCAGTATAACAGACCTGTTTGCAGGTTTTGAGATAAAAACTTCTTTGATGAATTATTTTGCATTAATGAATAAAACTGCGTATTCCCAGGTTGGAAACAGACCTTTTTTAGGAGGATTATCCCTATTTGGACATGTCTTATTGCATGCAAACCTAGGACATTTATTTATGAATGTTATGTTTGGATTTGTCTTAAGTGTTCCGATTGCAAGAGCTTTAGGAAATAGGTTAAAGGGAAAACTTTATTTTATTGTATTTTTTCTGCTAAGTGCTGTTGGGGGTGCAATTGCATTTTTTCTTTTGGAAGAAAAATCCTATCCTGTTATTGCAATTGGTGCTTCATCCTCTGTCTCTGGTCTTTTTGCAGGTCTTGCCTATTTAATAGGGGGATGGAGAAATGTATTGATATGGTCTGTTGCTATATTGGTTGTAAATTTGATTGGTATTGCAATAGCAGGCATGAATGGGAGCTCAATTGCCTGGAGTGCTCATTTAGGAGGATATATTTCAGGAGCCGTATTAATATTTTTATATAAAAAGTTTTATATTCTAGAATAATTTGCTTCTTTTAAGCCTGTTATTTTTATATGAAAGATAGAAGGGTCAAGGTATAGAGAAGCATGGTTTTTAATAGATTATTCAAATAGGTTTAAAATATAAAACCAAATTTCGAGAAGAAGTATTCATTCATATTATCTATTTATCAGACAATAAATCGTAATTTATGGTTTATTTTATTAGCTCTGCCAATTGGAAATTAAGGATTTAATCTAAAGAATGGGGATTTTATATATAAGGGCTTAATCGATAATCTGTTGAAAATAGCATTATGGTTTAAGTTGTCTCGGCTGTTTCATACTGAAATCTAACCCCACATTTTTTCAAAAACAAAGGGAATTATTTTTGAGTAAATGCAGTGTGTTTTTTAAGTCAGTGTGTTTTCTAAATGCTCTTTTAGCTTATAACCAGAATTTCTTAATCTTGTTTATATACTGCCGTTTATGTGAGCATGTTTTTTTAGACATTGTAGGGGGATATGATTGATGTAATAAAATCTTACGACAATTTTTTAAGATATTACACTATAAATGTGATAGCCGTTGAT
>CBCYMI010000025.1:12500-32309 GCA_965183855.1 Maricaulaceae bacterium
GATTTCCGAATGGGAAAACCCATCTTTTCGGAGATTGGTGATTGTTTGTTCGTCTTGATATGGTAATCATTAAGTCGATATTCTGTAAGTCGATATTCTGTAAGTCGATATTGTGATCATTTATTTTGAATTTCAAGGATGAGAATGATGACTTTACCGTATCCGTCAATCATATTGAAAGTGTATTTTTAAGCCAAAGAGTTCTTTTTGAATGAATATTCATTAAGTCTATAATAAGCAAATTAATACGTGATATGAATGAAAAGATTTAACAATCAATCTCCAATCTTCGTGCAAGATATTTTATACTTGAATATATAGAGTATAAAAAGCAAACCTGGGGAACTGAAACATCTAAGTACCCAGAGGAATAGAAATCAAACGAGACTCCGTTAGTAGTGGCGAGCGAACGCGGATCAGGCCAGTGCTTTTTACAATCCAACTGAAATGATTTGGAAAAATCAGCGATAGAGGGTGATAGCCCCGTACAGGTTCAGAAAGTAGAAAGACTCGAGTAGGGCGGGACACGTGAAATCCTGTCTGAATATGGGGGGACCACCCTCCAAGCCTAAGTACTCGCACGTGACCGATAGTGAACCAGTACCGTGAGGGAAAGGTGAAAAGAACCCCAACGAGGGGAGTGAAACAGTTCCTGAAACCGGACGCTTACAAGCAGTCGGAGCCTCCTTGCGAGGTGACGGCGTACCTTTTGTATAATGGGTCAGCGACTTTGTGTATTGAGCAAGCTTAAGCCGATAGGTGTAGGCGTAGCGAAAGCGAGTCTGAATAGGGCGATTTAGTTCGATGCATAAGACCCGAAACCGGGTGATCTAGCCATGGACAGGCTGAAGGCGTGGTAATGCGCGCTGAAGGGCCGAACCCACTAACGTTGAAAAGTTAGGGGATGAGCTGTGGCTAGGGGTGAAAGGCCAATCAAACCCGGAGATAGCTGGTTCTCCGCGAAATCTATTTAGGTAGAGCGTCATGTATAACTTTCGGGGGTAGAGCACTGGATAGGCTAGGGGGCCTCACCGGCTTACCAAACCTAACCAAACTCCGAATACCGAAAAGTTCAGCATGGCAGACACACTATGGGTGCTAAGGTCCATAGTGAAAAGGGAAACAGCCCTAATCGCCAGCTAAGGTCCCTAAGTAATGACTAAGTGTGAAAGGATGTAGAAATACCTAGACAACCAGGAGGTTGGCTTAGAAGCAGCCACCCTTTAAAGAAAGCGTAACAGCTCACTGGTCAAGTGTTTCTGCGCCGAAAATGTAACGGGGCTTAAGTCATTCACCGAAGCTGCGAATCTGGATTATTCCAGGTGGTAGCGGAGCGTTCTGTTGCCAGTGAAGCTGTCTTGCGAGAGATGGTGGAGGCTACAGAAGTGAGAATGCTGACATGAGTAGCGATAAAGAGGGTGAGAGACCCTCTCGCCGAAAGTCCAAGGTTTCCTGCGCAATGCTAATCAGCGCAGGCATAGCCGGCTCCTAAGGCGAGGCCGAAAGGCGTAGCCGATGGGAATCAGGTTAATATTCCTGAGCCTGCAGGTGGTGACGGATATCATAAATTGTCTGAACTTATCGGGATTGTTCAGGCGGTGAAGATGTCCCTGGAAATAGCCCCTGCATAAAGACCGTACCCCAAACCGACACAGGTGGACAGGTAGAGCATACTAAGGCGCTTGAGAGAACCGCATTGAAGGAACTCGGCAAATTACCTCCGTAACTTCGGAATAAGGAGGCCTCCTAGCCGGGCAACCAGCCAGGAGGGGCACAAACCAGGGGGTGGCGACTGTTTATCAAAAACATAGGGCTCTGCGAAGTCGCAAGACGATGTATAGGGTCTGACGCCTGCCCAGTGCTGGAAGGTTAAGAGGAGATGTGCAAGCATTGAATTGAAGCCCCAGTAAACGGCGGCCGTAACTATAACGGTCCTAAGGTAGCGAAATTCCTTGTCGGGTAAGTTCCGACCTGCACGAATGGCGTAACGACTTCCCCACTGTCTCCAATGCGGACTCAGCGAAATTGAATTCCCCGTGAAGATGCGGGGTACCCGCGGTCAGACGGAAAGACCCCGTGAACCTTGACTACAACTTCGTAGTGGTATTAGTGAAAACATGTGTAGGATAGGCAGGAGACTTTGAAGCTGTAGCGCCAGTTGCAGTGGAGTCACCCTTGAAATACTGCCCTCGTTCTTATTGATATCTAACCGCAATCCGTGAAGCCGGATTCGGGACCCTGCGTGGTGGGTAGTTTGACTGGGGCGGTCGCCTCCCAAAGAGTAACGGAGGCGCGCAATGGTAGGCTCAGAGCGGACAGAAATCGCTCGTCGAGTGCAATGGCATAAGCCTGCCTGACTGCGAGACTGACAGGTCGAGCAGAGGCGAAAGCCGGTCATAGTGATCCGGTGGTCCCGTGTGGAAGGGCCATCGCTCAACGGATAAAAGGTACTCCGGGGATAACAGGCTGATGACGCCCAAGAGTTCATATCGACGGCGTTGTTTGGCACCTCGATGTCGGCTCATCACATCCTGGGGCTGGAGCAGGTCCCAAGGGTATGGCTGTTCGCCATTTAAAGTGGTACGTGAGCTGGGTTCAGAACGTCGTGAGACAGTTCGGTTCCTATCTGCCGTGGGTGTTGGAGACTTGAGAGGATCTGTCCTTAGTACGAGAGGACCGGGATGGACATACCTCTGGTGGATCTGTTGTCGCGCCAGCGGCAGTGCAGAGTAGCTATGTATGGAAAGGATAACCGCTGAAAGCATCTAAGCGGGAAACCTACCTCAAAACGAGGTCTCCCTTGAGAGCCGTGATAGACCATCACGTTGATAGGTTCGGTGTGGAAGCATAGCAATATGTGAAGCTAACGAATACTAATTGCTCGATAGGCTTGATCGTAAGAGAATACCCGTATGTGGTGAAAATCATATATTTTTTTAAGACTAAAACTGAAGTTTAAAAATCATTTGTGTTGATCTGGTGGTTATGGCGAGGGGGAAACACCCGATCCCATTCCGAACTCGGTCGTTAAGTCCCTCAGCGCCGATGGTACTGCATCTTAAGGTGTGGGAGAGTAGGTCGCTGCCAGGTCTACACAGATGATTTGACGGAGTTCTTTTTTCCTTTTAAAATTATATTTCTTTTTTAAAGAGCGTATAAAGCGTTAAAGATTATTTTTTTATCTAATAGATTTTTTGTATTTCTAAAAAGCTAAGGAAAACCTTAATAAGAAAACCTCTTTTATATAATGGAGGTTTTACTAAAAATGTATAAAGCTTTCATCTAGAATAGATCATAATATTATTAGATAAGTTAGAACTTTTTCTTAAACTATAGCCAGATTAACTTGACTTCATAACCAGATAATTCTGCTTTTATGTATATGAAACAAAAAAGAAAAACAATTTTATTTTATGAGTTAAATGTGTGGCTCTCTCTTTAATTTCTTGGAGCTGTTCCAGATAGCTGAGATTTGTTATCTGAAATAATATGAGAAAGAGCAGGTTTTAAGCAAATCGGCACAAGATAAGATGATAGAATAGGTTATTGCGAACACGTTGCAGAATCTGTATATTGCAAGAGATCCGTCTACTATTTTCAACGGTTTTGCAAAAGAATTTCCTTTCAAAGAGAGCATATAATGGATTTCTCAATTATATTCGTGTATTTTTGTCTTTCCAGTTTTTACCTCTTATATCATCATTGGATTCCTGTTTTTTTTTAAATGATGAGAATATAATTTTAAGATTATTCCATAATAGAAACTTTAAAAATACTTCAAAAAATCTCTTCTATTAACCATTACTCAGCTTTTTTCTGGAAATTTAGAAGAATTTATGTATACTATTTGTTGTTTAAGCTCTATTCTTGATGTGGTGGTTCCTTATGTTCAAAAGTAAACTCTTACCTTTTATGCAATTACAATTTTACTCATAGGTAGCTTGTTTGATATTTTGTCTACGAAACTAGCAAGATCTTTTGGGTATTTTCATGAAGTTAATATGTTTATAAATCCTGATAATATATTACAAATGCTTATGACAAGCCTAATTGTCTTGTCTCCTTTTATTATTATCAGTTTTTATCTATATAAAAAAGGAAATGAAGGTGTATATTTAAAACAAACATCTTTTATAAAACATTTTAAGAATATTTCAGATAAAAAACGCTATTATGGATTTTGGAAAAAAGAGAAAGAAATACGTATTGAAATTCTGACAGAATTGAAACTCTCATTACTCATTTGTCTATTTTCGATTGGTCTACTTAGAATAATTATAGGAATTAGCAATTTATCTATTCTGGTTTTTGGTGCAGGGTTGATGGATTTGATTAAAGCTTATATTCTTCCTGAAGCGAGTATTTATTCTGTTTATATGATTATTACTTTTTCTATATTATTTATGCTATATCCGTTGGTTTATTATATTGCAAAACAGCAAATGTGTCTGGAGACTTATAAGCCTATAAAAGAATAACTGAATTTTGACATAGGCTAAAGAATACTCATTATCTGGATCTTTCAAAGTAAAATTTGAGACTCTTGAATCATTTTAAAATTAAAATAATGGTTTCTAGCTTTATCGTATAGGTAGCAATACTATAAAAAATTAAAGATAGGATTGTTAAGATAAACACAAAAATGTTAGATGAGAATTTCATCACAAAAGAAAACCTAACGAATAGAACTCTAAAAATGGATCCTAAGAATGATATGTTTCCTATGATGCTCTCGATTAATTGTTTTTATATCTCCAATAATGAAGAGGTTTGGTTTAAATATGTTTGATTAATGAGATTGTTTCATACCTTATTGTTTTTAATTTAGAGATATTTTGTTCGGATTGCCAATAAATGATTTATATTCAGACCTGTTCCAGCTAAATACACGTTAAAAACGATAAAGATGAGCATTATTTTACCATTTATTCTTTGTGAGATGAAGTTTTATAGAATTAAAATCCATTATTTTATACTTCTTTTTAATTAGAAAGAGTATGGTGTTTTGTTTTATAGCTTTAGCTATCTCACGGTCAATTGCTAGTCTTGTTACAACTAATCCTGCTTCTATTACAAAAGATCCAAATTATGCAATCCTTTACAAACAAATCCTTATTAAACCTTAATTGATTTCATGATTTGTAAGCGTCTAATTGCGGTGTGGTCAGAAAGGATGATTTCCATACGCTTTCTTCTTATGAAAAAATAAAATTTAACTTAATATATATGCAATAAAGATCAGAAAAACAGCACTGAAGGATAAAAGAAATTTGTTATGAAATAAAGAATGTAATGATTAATATAAGGGCATAAAATAAAAATATATTAATATTAAATATCATTATGCGCATCAAAATTAAAATGGTAAGAAATAGGTTAAGCAATATCATCCTATTTTTTTATATATTGCCTTTTCTAAATATTATTTTCCCTGTTTTATACGATAGTATGATAGGAAATTACTTATATATAAGCTTATTTTTTCTTAATTCAAAAAGTATTTATATTTCTAAAATTGGATAATTATGAATAAATGATATAACATTTGATATAAGTATTTGCTTTATAGAAGGGTGTACATTTGTTTGAAGCAAGGGGGGTGTATGGTTTAAAAATAAGAGCCTGACTTTTTATGCAATTTTGATTTTATTGGCAGGTAGTTTAGTTGATATCGTTTCTACTAAGCTAGTGATTTCTTTAGGAATTGGAAAAGAAGCCAATATGTTTATAAATCCTCATAGTATTTTGCAAATGAGTCTTGTTACACGGGTTGTGTTTTCTCCTTTTTTGTTTGGGCTTTTTTATATGTATAGAAAAGGAGGTGAGGATTCTTATTTGAAGCAGACTTCTTTGCGGACTCATCTTAAAAATATTTTCTGTTTTAAACGCTATTCTAATTTCTGGAAAAAACCAGATCCTATCCGTTCTGAATTATTAACAGAATTCAAGCTTTGCCTGATTATTTCTCTGATTGCTATGGGCTTGATAAGGGCGATTATAGGAATCAGTAATTTGTGTGTTTTGTTTTTTAAAATAGGAATATTTTATCTAATAAAACAATACATCTTTCCTGACTTAAACGATTATCATGTATGGGTTGGGCTTATTGTTATTCTAATGATATCTCTATATCCTTTTATGTATCACATCTTAAACAAACAGGCTAGATTAAACTCTATTCCAGGTTTGAAAACTTCTTAAAAACTTTGGATAATTTTAATCCCTGATATTGATAATGTGAGTTTGTATTTCCATACAAGGATGTTGGGTTTTCAATGAGCGTTTCATAGGATAAATGAGCAACGGGTTGTCCATCTTGCAATAGGAATGGGACATCTCTGCCCCGAATTTCCAAAACGGCTTTTGCTCCTTTTCTACCTTCTGAAGCCCTATGTGTTTGAGCCAAGCCAAAGCCAGGGTCAAAAAATCCTGCATAATGTGCTCTGAATTCGCCAATCTCAGGAGCAATTGGAATCATTTCGGCGGCTTCATTTTCATGAATTTCTATTTTTTCTTTTGAAGCCAAGATATAAAATTCATCTGGATCAAGAATCAGTTTCTTTCCATCCGATTTCAGAATATCCCAATATTCATAAGGATTATGACCGTTAACATGACTAAATTCAATTAAGCTGGAATGTCGCTTTGCTCGATAGCCAATAATCGAATTGGAAGATAAATCAGCACACAAGGTTAGTGTTTTATGTATCTGACGGTTTCCTTTCCTAAATCTAAGCTGACATAACCGATCATTCTTCTTAATCAGCACAGAAAATGTACGAGGAGATACTTCGGCATATAAAGGACCATGATAACCTTCTTTAACATGATCAAAGGCTTCACAATAATCTGTAATAACACGCGTAAAAATATCTAGCCTTCCTGTTGAACTTTTAGGATTAGCTGTTCCAGAAACTCCTTTTTGTAGGGCAAGAGATTCATCTAATGGGATTAAATAAGTTCCTCCTGTTTCTAATACGGCACCTTCTTCCAGATTCATACGATGCATAACAAGATTACTTTTGTTTAAGGCTTCTTCAATGCGATATTGTTTTCCAGGAAGAAAACTTGCACGAAGCCTATAGGCAATTTCACCTGATTTTAAATCAAGGCTTGCTGGCTGGATTTGTTCTGGATAAAGCGTATTGGATTTGGAAGTAACATATTGATCTTTGATGAGATTTTTGATTCCTGAATCTGAAATGATTCCTGTTTTAAACATGCCATTTAATCCTTGTATATACATAATCCTGATTTGTTTTTATATATAAAAAGACAGAGTAAAAGTAAAATCATTCATTTTTACAAAATCCTGTCTTGTTTTTATATATGCTTCTATCTAAAATATCTGCATTTAATCTTAATCTTTTTTAAGGATAAAGATAGGATTGAATATAAAAACAACGAAACGAGAACCTTGGTTGATTTATTTAAAATCATCATCGTTTAAGAAAACATTAGGGTTAGAAACGAAAAGAAAGATATGCCTGATATTAGAGCTGTTTTATTGATCATCGGTTTAATGTTGCTTGCTCTTGGGATTGCAATGTTTCCTCCAATGATCGTTGATATGGCCTATCATTCAGAAAGTAGCCATGTTTTCTTTATTTCTGCCTTGTTTACTATTTTTGTTGGTGCATCTATTGCCTGTCTGAATTGGGGAAAAGCTTCTACTCTTAGTTTAAGAGGAGCTCTTTTGATTACAAGTGGTTCATGGCTTGTTCTTTCTTTCTTTGCTTCCTTGCCTTTTTTATTCAGATATCCGGAAATTGGGTTTACAAATGCTTTTTTTGAATCCATGTCTGGATTGACAACAACGGGTTCAACAGTTCTAACTGGACTTGATGCAATGCCAAAGGGAATTCTGCTTTGGAGAGCTATTTTACAATGGATTGGAGGCATTGGAATTGTTGTAACGGCAATTGCTATTTTACCAATGCTGAAAATTGGAGGAATGCAGCTATTTAGATTAGAGTCTTCAGATAATTCAGAAAAAATCCTGCCAAGAGCTCAGCAAATAGCAGGTTCAATTGCAATTGTTTATTGTGTGCTTACATTTGCTTGTGCTGTTAATTATATGATTGTTGGCATGAGTGGATTTGATGCAATCGCGCATGCAATGTCAACCATGTCTACAGGTGGATTTTCAACTTCTGACGGTTCGATCGGGAATTATATGAATCATGGGCTTGATATGGTTGCAAGCTTTTTTCATGATTCTTGCAGGATTACCTTTTGGTCTTTATTTGATGATGGTAAGAGGGCGTTATGACCGATTATGGAAAGATCCTCAAACGGGAGCCTATCTTGCACTTTTATTTTTCCTGATTTCTGGAATGTGTCTGTATTTCTTGATTTCAAAAACCATCTTTATAGAAAGAGGAACATCTTATGACATAGCTTTTCGCCATATTATATTTAATACAATCTCTGTTATTACTGGAACTGGATTTGCAACAGAAGATTATGGTCTTTGGGGAAATTTTCCAATGGCTGCCTTGTTTATTTTTATGTTTATTGGTGGATGTGCAGGTTCAACGGCGGGTTCAATTAAAATCTTCAGATATCAGGTGATTTTTGCTGTCCTTAAAGCTTATATTTACAAAATGGGAAGACCAAATGGTGTGATTGTTATGAGGTATGGAAATCAAACTCTTGACATCCAAACTGTGTTTTCTGTACTTAATTTTCTGTTTCTATTTTTATTTTGTTTTTCTGTTGGGGCGCTTGCTTTATCTGTAATGGGGCTTGATCCATTAACCGCTTGGTCTGGAGCTGCAACAGCAATTGGGAATGTAGGAGCAGGATTAGGCCCTGTTATTGGACCTGCAACAACGTTTGCAAGCCTTCCAGGTGCAGCAAAATGGGTGCTGATTTTCCTAATGCTGATTGGCAGGCTGGAAATTATCACAGCGCTTGCGATTCTCACTCCACGCTTTTGGTTTAATTAATATCCTTATAAGAATAAATGGTATCATTCTGAATTAAAAATATAAACACATAACCTCTATGGCTTTGTGTTTATATCTTCTGGATATCTCTATTTTTATATAGATATATATCTTATGTTAAAATTAATCTAAAATCGTAAAGTTCTTTTTCTAAAGATAAAAGAATTCATATTCTAAAAAATGCTTTTTTCAAGAAAAAGATATTAGGATATGTCTAAATATATTTTATATTTGAACGATATTATTGGATTACAAATAGTGTTTTGTTAGAAAAAAACAATTAAAATACATGTATTAGAAAAACATTAATCATAATGTTTTTATATAAACAGGAATGATTTTATACATTTCCTTTATGGTGATCCTTATTTGTAAAATTCAAGGTGAGGCATTTAGGTTGTTTGGTTTGTATTATAAAGACCCGAAACTTGATTTTTTATCTATTTAAATAAAATAGAATATGTGTTTTTTATTCTAATAATAATTTCACTCTTTTTAACGATGATCTCTTTATGAAAATAAAATACATGCCTTTTAACCTTGTTCGTATTATTTATGATATCGGATATCTTATTTGTTTATAGATTAAATTGATAGATTATTCATGTTTTTTAAAAAATAGAAAATACTGTATTATTCGAAAACTGTGATTGAAGAATTTATGGAATTGCTTCTTTTACTATTTTTAGCATTTTATTTAACCCGAGTATTTATTATTTAATGTCCGTAAAATATAATTATATTAATGAAAAAACAATTAAAATCCTGGCTGATCGGTTTTACCGTAAAGTTCGAGAAGATAAATATTTAAAATCTATTTTTGAAACCGAAATTGGTCATATATTATGCTTGGTTCTGGACGATATCATGGGAATCCTATGAAAAAACATATTGACTTAGCTGATTTTGATTTGAATCTGTTTTTACCATTGGGAATTCTTATTTGCTGAAACAGAAATTCATACAGATAAAATAGCCTTTTATTATCAGGAAAAGAGTGCTTTAATTGCAAAATCCCTAAAACTTGGAATTTTAAAGAATAGAAAAACATGACACATTTGATTGTCTGTATAATATCATAGAAACATGTCTATCTTAAACCAATGATGAAGAAGATATTTTATTCCTTTTTTTCTTTTTTGGTTTTAGCTTTAAGTTCTTTTAATTCATTAAGTGTAAACACAAACTTGCTCTGACAAAATTCACATTCTGTTTCTATTTTATTATGTTTAACAAGGGCTTCTAATTCTTTTTGGTTAAAAGAAGTCAAGATATTTAAAATATTATTCCTATTACATGTACAAAAACGGTTTAAATGTTGTGGAGGCATTAATTTTACACCATCTTCGTGAAACAAGCGGTATAAAATATTTCCAAACGATAACTCATCTTCAATCAGTTCAGCATCTGTCATGGTATTAACCAAGCTTATTGCTTTCTCCCAGTAATTTTCTGGGTTTACTTCGCCTATGTCAAACTTCTCAGAGTGTTCTATTTCTGGATAATTTTGTATAATCAACCCTCCTCCTTGCCATTTGGGAGAGGAATGACCTGATTCATAATTTTGACCAACAGCTAAATGAATATGGGTTGGTGTTTGCTCTGATTGAGAAAAATAGGATTGAATCACATCCGATAAATGATCGTGATCACAATTAATAATCCCTTGATAACGCTCATTTCCATGATTTGAAATTAGTGTTAAAATCATGATGCCTTTTTGAAATAATTGTTTTAGATTATATTGGTTTTGATCCAATAATTTTGATAATTGATGATTTTCCGAAGTTTTAATATACCCCCTAATCCCACCAGTGCTCATCATATATTCTGTAACAAGGAATTTTGATATTGCCAAATAATTGATCCTTCTGTTTATGATTAAGCGGATTTATCTTTGATGAATCTTGTAATTGTAAAATGAGTTTGCCATCAAATTTAAGACCCGACCCTATTAAAACGGTCGCCATTAAAGCTTCACCAAAAAGGCGATTAACAGGATCTGGGTAGACATGTCTGTTAATCACATCATCCATAATAGAACTAAGTTTAACAATACGTCCGTAAAAATTCTTGTGGCTCTACAAAAAATTTTGAAACAGAGTTCTGTGTAATCTGAAACGCCTGATCTTGATCCATAATTATATTCACCTTTTATAAAAGAGCATTTCCATAAAAGCGTGTTTTAATTATAAAAAACAATTTTACTTTTATGATTAAGAAATAAAAACAATATTTTTGATCTCATTTTATATCATTGCGTTAAACAGGTTAATTAAAACTGTATAACCCAATTTAAAAAATAGATTGCTCATATAGGTTTAAAATACGATATATAATCAGAAAAAACAAAAAATAACACAAATCAAAGACTGTTTTCTACCTGTTTAAAGGTTTGGTTCAGCTTTTCTGAAACTTCATGAATCTGAGATTCGGTGATAATTAAGGGAGGAGCAAAACGTACAATATTATCTCCAGCCTTTCCGACTAATAAATGGTTGTTTCTAGCGATTTCTATAATTTTTTCATTGGAAATATGGGGTTTCATTTTAATGCCAAGCAATAAGCCTTTACCACGAACCAGCTCGATCATAGAGTTATATTGGTCTGCAAGTTTTTGAAGTTCTTTTTTAAAAAGATTTCCCATTTTAATTACATGATCTAAAAAACCTTCTTTTAAAAGTTCATTTAGAACGACACAGCCAACAGAAGTTGCAAGTGGGTTTCCACCATATGTGCTTCCATGAGTGCCAATAATCATGGAGCTTGCTGCTTGGTCTGTTGCAAGACATGCGCCCAGAGGAAATCCGCCTCCCATACCTTTTGCCATGGCAATAATATCAGGTTCTGCCTGATCTGCCCATTGATAGGCAAATAATTTGCCTGTTCTGCCAGAACCTGATTGTATTTCATCATAAATTAATAAAATACCTTCTTGATCACAAATTTCTCTTAAGGATTTCAAAAAGTTGATCTCAACGGGTCTAACGCCTCCTTCTCCTTGAATGGGCTCTATGAGAATGGCGGCTGTGTTTGAATCTACAGCGTGTTTTACGGCTGAAACATCATGGAGGTCAATATGCTCATATCCTGGCAATACAGGTCCAAATCCTTCCATATATTTTGGATTGCCTCCTGCATTTATCGCACCATAGGTACGACCATGAAACGCACCTTTGAACGTAATTATTTTATAACGATGCCCATTGCCTTGGCTAAAATGATAATGCCTTGCTGTTTTCAGAGCGCATTCGATAGCCTCTGTCCCTGAATTTGTAAAAAAAACTTTATCTGCAATGCTATGTTCGCAATATTTTTGTGCTAGCTCTATTTGACTTTCAATCATAAACATGTTGGATAAATGCCAGAGTTTTTCTGCTTGATCTTTCAAGGCTTTAACCAGCTTTGGATGACTATGTCCAAGGGCACTAACAGCAATGCCAGAAATACAATCCAGATAGGACGCGCCTTCTTTTGTATAAAGATATATATTATTGCCTTTTTCAAATATCAGAGGAGGAGGGGCATAAGTTGCATAAAGCGGTACAATATCAGCTTTTTGGCGTGAGGTTGACATAGAGGCTTTTTGAAGTTGTATTAGGGTCATGATGATTCCTCCGCTCTTCATTTCTAAAATGAATTCAATAATCCATATCAGGTTTCTATATTGATCTCAAGAAAACGCTTATCACAAAATTTTAAAGATAGCAATTAAACGGTTGTTTTTAGATTAAAATCATGAGTTATGCTTTAGGCAGCCAAGTTTTGTTTAAGTTTATTTTTAGAATTATAAAATAAGCATTAAGCATATATAAGCATATATAAGCATTAAGCATATAAATGTAAAATCACTCAATGCGTCCATCTGTTTTTAAAATAGTTTGGTTTTTGAATATAATTTTTTCTGATTATTTCTCAAAAGAATTTGAGTTTATGATTTGAGTCTCCATCCTTTATTAAATGCGAATAATGCGAGTGATATAAAAATCACATTCAAAACAAGCATAATCCAGAATCCAGCTAAAATTGAACTATCATGATAGCCACTAACCCCATATCTGAATCCATCAATCATATAAAAGAATGGATTAAGGTAAGTTAAGGTTAAAAAAGGCTCTGGGAGAATACGAACAGAGTAAAAAGTGCCTGATAAAAATGTAAATGGTAACAGAACAAAATTTGTGATAGCTGCTAAATGCTCAAATTTTTCGGACCATAATCCAGATAAAATACCAATACTTCCCATAAGACTAGCAGCTGTAAAGCTGAAATAAAAACAAGCCCATAAATGTGGAAATGAGAGATCAGAAAAAGGAAGAAAAACGAAGATATTGGCAATTGCAATCAACAGACCTCTTGTAATGGCGCCTCCAATAAAACCAACCAAAAGCTCAATACTGCCAATTGGGGGCATTAAAAAATCAATCGTATTTCCCTGAATTTTGGAACTGATTAAAGAAGAGGATGTGTTGGCAAATGCATTATTGATAATTGCCATCATAATTAGACCTGGAATTAAAAAACTATTGAAATCAATATTAGAGCCTATAGTTCTGTTTGCTCCAAAAGCAAGGGTGAAAACTGTAAAAAATAAAAGGGTTGAAATAGAAGGGGCAATAATGGTTTGTAAGTAAACTTTTAAAAACCTCCGAACCTCCTTTCTATAAATTGTCACCATTCCCATCCAGTTTATGGGTTGAATTTTGTTTATTTTAGAATGTAACAAGAGAGACCCTTTCCTATTTTAAATTTTTTCTAAAAGAAGATCTTGTTTAAGCGTTGGTTTGATAATAATTCTTGCAATAAGATGTCGTAATCAAGTCCTTAAAATCGCTTCAGATGTGTTTGTTTTTGATAATAATTATGACAATAAAATATAGTATAATAACAGAAGGGTAAAATACAATATAATAAAATTAGTTTATTTTTTTTTAATAAAATAAAATCAGTTTAATTTTCTATTTCTTTAATTGTTTAAAGCTTCTAAATTTCTGATTTTTGTTCTTATTGTTCTAAATTTGCTCTTTGAAATGATAAAATAGGTTTTGTAAAATTTAATTTCCTCAAATTAAAAAGGCGAACATTAAAGAATCCAATAGATAGATTCTGGAAATTCAGTTTTTGTTCAGGTGGTTTGAGATTGAATATCTTACCAGGTCAGAGTGTCTTTTTTCCTATGATGAATATAGTCAACGAAAGTATTAAATCAAATACAATAGATCATAAAAACGAGCTTTAACAAAATCATAATGCATTTCAATATCAAAAATTTAAATTTTCTGTGGATGAATTTATGCAGCATATTGTATTAATGTAAAACTTATATACTATATATTGTTATAGTTAGGAGACAGGATTTATTAGTAAAACAGGCATGGAGAACCCTATATGGCATGGACAAATGAACGCGTTGTACAATTAAAAAAACTTTGGATTGAAGGATATAGTGCAAGTCAGATCGCAACCCATTTAGGAGACACAACACGGAATGCTGTGATTGGTAAAATCCACCGATTGGGTCTGTCTGCAAGAAATAAAAATAGAGATAATATTCAGAAAATAAAAGGCAAGAGAATAAATCTGGAACAAAAAAAGACCGAAAAACAAACCCTGGAATCGCGAAAAAAAATAAAAGAAAAAACCAATTTCAAACAATATGCATTGCACCCTAAAAAACTATCTAATGGTGAATATGCAACGGTTCTTACATTAGTAGAATATATGTGTAAATGGCCTGTCGGAGATCCTGATAATAAAAATTTTCTGTTTTGTGGAAGAAAAACAGTGGAAGGATTGCCTTATTGTGAAGCCCATACTGAACTTGCATATCAACCAAAGTTTAAAAAGAAAATTCGAAATAGGATTTCTAAAAAAAGAGCATAACTATTTATTTGATTTATCAAAACAATTGTAAAGTAAATTAGATTTTAGAAGCTGCATCTTTCTTAAGAAAAAATTATTTTTGTGAGATAAATTTGAGATCTGCTAATTGGGGTTTGTGAGATAATATTTAAGGTTTAAGGTTTGAAATTTATGCATTGGCAATCGGCGAGAGCATTTAAGCTTAAGGTTTGAGATCTATTAAATATTAAACTTAAAAAATAAATTTCTAAACACTTTTTGGCGTATCTTAAATAAAGAGACGGGTCTGAATAATCCAAAAATGTCAGGTTTATCCTATGTCAAAAAAAGCGTTTTAAGAAATCTGGCTTAGTTGAACTGGTTCTTGCTGGTGGCAACAGCAAGAATGATATGTGATTTGGCAGGACTAAATCTCACTTGGCGACAGTTTTTGACCATAGAGACAACTTTTGACCATAGTAATAGTTTATTACCATAAGGCTTGAGAAATGATCGATTTTGAATTTGAAGATGAGCTCTATTTCTAGAAAAATAAAAGGTAATGAGGCTTGCTTTGACAGATATCGCAAAGGGAAACATGATCAATAAAGCTATGAAGAAAAATCAACTATCTTTATCTTGTTAAAACCTGGTGAGAAAATCTATATAAAAGTGATTGCAAATGCTCCCAGAAACACAGTTTCTATCCGTTATAGAAGATAAGTGGCAATTGGGTTTTTGTGTATACGATGATTTGTGAGCATATAATGTATTGGCTGTATCAGCGTTTTACCATTATCGAATTAATCAGAGTCAATGATTTGCTAATAAGAAAAATAATATTAATGGGATTGAAAGTTTCTTAAATCAGCTGCGTCATTTATGCAAAGATAACGGCATTCCAAAAGAACCCTTTCGCTTGTTTTTGAAAAAAGACAGAATTCTTGAGCTTAATTTCAAAAATCCAAATCAGCAAATTAATATGCTCAAAAATGGGAAAGAAAATACTTTATTTAGACCAATTTCCGAATTAAAAATAGGTTTATAAAAATTATGAAGCGGTATTTAGTCTTCTTTCATAGATAGGCTTCATTAAAAAATAGTTGTGGTTCTTTTTATATATTGAGATTCTCAAGATCGGATTCTGTATAAAAATTAATGTTGAGAAGGCTAAAAATAATGTCTGAAATCTCTCTAATATATCCTATTTTCATTCCTCTCACTCTTTATTTGATTCTGTTCATTTTCAAAAATCATCAGAGACAAATGATAAAATAAGTTTAAATTTTCTATAAAAACACTTATTTATCAGGAGGTTATAAGAAAAAAAAAGCCTATCATAAAAATAGGCTTTATAAAGATGAGGATTAATAAACTATACTAGCCTGAATATCCTAAAATTTCCAGCTTTTTTTTCAATTCAGGTAGAATAACAAATAAATCACCAATAATTCCATAATCTGCAATTTGAAAAATAGGAGCTTCTTCGTCTTTATTGATAGCAACAATATATTTTGAATCTTTCATGCCTGCAACATGTTGAATAGCACCTGAAATGCCGATTGCAATATAAAGTTCTGGAGCAACAACTTTTCCTGTTTGACCAACCTGCCAATCATTAGGTGCATATCCAGCATCAACCGCAGCACGACTTGCACCAATTGCAGCATTAAGTTGATCTGCAAGATCCTCAATTAATTTAAACTGTTCTTTGGAACCAAGAGCACGCCCACCAGAAACAATAATTTTAGCTTCTGTTAATGATGGACGATCACTCTTTGAGAGCTTTTCACAAACAAAAGAAGAAGCATATTCCTGTTTAATTTCTGGAAATTCAACTTGTTTGATAGAGGCATTACCTTTCTCTGATATGGCATTAAAGGCCGTTGTTCTAATTGTAATCACTTTTTTAGAATCTTTGGATTTAACGGTCATCATGGCATTGCCAGCATAAATGGGACGGATAAAACAATCAGGTGCCTTGATCTCCATAATATCTGATAGTTGCATAACATCTAGTTTGGCTGCGATGCCTGGCATTATATTTTTTCCAGTTGTTGAAGCGGACATCATTATTGTATTATAAGGGGCGGATATGCTTAAAATCAACTCTCTCATCGGTTCTGCTAATTGATGATCTAAAATTGGGTGATCACAAACTAAAACTTGATGAATGCCATCAATTTGTGAGGCTTGTTTCGCGATAGAGTTTACTTGATGACCTGCA
Source organism: Maricaulaceae bacterium (assembly GCA_965183855.1). GTDB lineage: Bacteria > Pseudomonadota > Alphaproteobacteria > Caulobacterales > Maricaulaceae > CBCYMI01. The sequence continues at coordinate 29,520 of CBCYMI010000025.1, forward strand.
ATTAAAAGATCATTCTTTTGATTAAATTTTTGTGCAGCACTAATTGTTTTTAAGGTTGATTCATCGAGTGAATGATTTTGGTATTCGGCAATAATCAATGTAGACATTATAATACTCCCGCATCGTTTTTCAGTTTGTCAATCAGGATATCAACGGTTTCAACAATCTCTCCTCCTTTTCGCTTTGGAGGGGAGGTAACAGAGAGAATTTCAAGGCGAGGCGCTGGGTCAATTCCATATTCTTCAGGTGTTTTGGTAAGAATTGGCTTGCTCTTTGCTTTCATAATATTAGGTAGGCTTGCATATCTTGGCTCGTTTAGTCTTAAATCTGTTGTGATAATCGCTGGAAGTTTTATCGCAAGGGTTTGAAGCCCTCCATCGATTTCTCTTATTACCTGAATATGGTTATTTTGAAATTCAATACGATATGCAAATGTAGCTATGGACCAATCCAGTAAAGCAGCGAGCATTTGACCTGTTTGATTATTATCATCATCAATTGCCTGTTTACCTGGGATAACCAGATCAACTTGTTCTTCGGATACAATTTTTGCAAGTATTTTGGCAATCGCAAGAGGTTCCGTATTTACCTCTGTTTTAACTAATATTCCTCTATCTGCCCCCATTGCAAGTGCTTGACGTATTTGCTCTTGAGATTTCTCAACACCGATAGAAACAATAATAATTTCATTTGCCTTCCCAGATTCCTTGAGCTTAATTGCTTCTTCTACAGCAATTTCATCAAATGGGTTCATGGACATTTTTGTATTAGATAAATCAACACCACTCCCGTCTGATTTAACTCTTACCTTTACATTATAGTCAATTACACGCTTAATGGGAACCAGTATTTTCATCATTTTTTCCTCTTGACATCTATGTTTCTATTTTAAAATCCATATCAAAAAGTCTCAATATGAATATTATATTTAAGGACTCCATTTAAGATCGTCTTCTCCTTTATGATTCGTATAACGAGCTGCAATAAAAAGATAATCTGATAATCTGTTTATATAAGAAAAAAGATCAGGGTGAAGATAATCTCCTTCTTGTGATAAACGGATTAGACATCGTTCTGTTCTTCTACAGATTGTGCTTGCCATATGAAACCGAGCGGCTGTTTCTGTTCCTCCTGGAAGAATAAAAGAATCAAGCAAAGGAAGCTCTTTATTTAATAGGTCGATTGCTTTTTCAAGGGCTGTAATATGATGAGAATTCAGTGTAATGGATCGTTTAGGTTTTATTTGGTTGGAAGAAACCGTTTTTTTTAAATCTTCTTCTGGAAGGGCTAATATCGCTCCAATACAAAATAAATCTTCCTGAATGGTCGTAATCTGATTAATCAATAAGGACTCTTGAATACTGGCACGAGCAAATCCGATTGCAGCATTGGTTTCATGAACACTTCCATATGCTTCAATACGTGTATGATGCTTAAAAACAATACGACCACTTGCTAATCGGGTTTTACCTTTATCACCTTTACGCGTATAAATTCTAACTGGTTTTTCCATATTATGATCCAGATTGTTTTTTAAATAGAATAATAATCACAATTAATGTAATTGCAATAAATTGCAGGATAACCCTTAATTTCATAAGCTTATTGGAACGTTTGGCATTCATTTTCCCCTGTCTATGGCTAATTAAGGTATATAACCCTAAACTTAGAACAAACAATACAATGATTAATGATATCAGGATTAAAATATTAAGAACAACTGTCATAAAATGCCTTTTTGTTTGCAATAAATGAATTTATATAATTCTTTTCAGGAGCGCCATTTTAATATACAGGATTTTACAGGATTAACAAAGGGTCTTTCTTCTTGTTGACTTTCTATCCATTCCTTTTGTAATTGCTTATACCATTTTGCCTGTTTGTCAGCATCATCTACCAAAATAAGATTTTTTTGTATTTTAAGACCTGTTTGTTGAAGGTCGACCATTTTTCTATCTTGGGTTAAAAATGCGTTCACCATTGGTTTAAAAATTGGCGAAAAAATACTTAAAACAGGAATTTTAAAATAGCCAAATTCCAATGTGTAATCCCAGAAAAAAACCTGATAAATCATCGTTTTTTCTTCTGTAATAGGAGTGAGTGCTGTAAAAGATAAAATTGTTTTTTCACCAATTTGGATGGTTTCTGTCCGAATTCCTGGAAGCTGAAATACAATTTCAGTAATGGGTGTGCCTCCAACGAGTTTATACATAAAGGAATTTTTTGAAGGTGTATGAGCTATCATGGCAAATCCATGACCTCTTGGTTCAAAAGATTTTGCTTTTTCATGGATGGAAGCCTCTGTACGCCACCACCATTGCCGATGAACATAAGGACCGTGCGCAGGATCCATTAATCCAACAATAGCATGGTCAATATGGCAGTTAAAAATATCTTTTTCTATTAATCTAGGTTTTTCCTTATAAGTATTTTTTATCTGAACGGGAAGTGGTGGAAGCTCATGATTGATATGTTTTTCTTGATGGATATAGATCCAGATTAATCCTCCATATTCTCGAACTGGATATGTTTTTGCTTTTATTCGTTCCGTTTGAAAATTGGTGCTTTGATCGGTAGTTAATGCGGGTATTTCTGCACAATGCCCATCGGATGTATTAAAAATCCAACCATGATAAGGGCATTCAAGACAGGTTTGTCCATTTCTTTCTTTGATCTTTCCTGCAGAAAAAGGAGCGGCTCTATGTGGACACACATCTCTAAGTGCAAAAACATTGCCTTGATGGTTGCGGCCAAAAACAATAGGCTCTCCAAGCAGGGTTTTGCGGATTA
>CBCYMI010000026.1:0-15677 GCA_965183855.1 Maricaulaceae bacterium
ATACAATCTATTTATGATTTAATTAATAAAATGTGGTGGGGGGTGTCTTTAGGAATTTTAATGGTTGCATTTCTTGTTAAGATTCCACGAGAATTTCTTCTGTCTGTATTGGGAAGTGGCAATCGATTTTCTGGTATTTTACGTGCTGCATTATTTGGTATTTTATTAGATTTATGTAATCATGGAATTTTAATGGTTGGTGCAAAGCTCTATCAAAGAGGGGCAAGTGGGGGGCAAGTGGTCGCTTTTTTAATTGCCAGTCCATGGAATTCTTTTTCGTTAACATTTGTTTTGATCGCCTTAATAGGTATTCCATGGACTCTGATTTTTATTGGGGTGTCTTTTTTAATTGCAATTCTCACAGGTGTTATTTATGAACTGCTTACAAAAAATGGAATATTAGCGCCTAATCCTAACAAAATAGAGCTCTCTGAAACATTTCATTTCTGGAAACAGGCTAAAATAGAAATAAAACAAATTCGGTTTAATTTTTCTTTTTTTAAATCCTTAATGATTGAAGGAATACGAGAATCTCGTATGGTATTGCGTTGGATTTTCTTTGGAATTGTTCTTGCTGCTTTTATTCGTGCTTCCATTAATGAAGAATATTTTCAATCTTGGTTTGGTCCTGGATTGGCAGGACTTGGATTAACCGTTCTTGTTGCAACATTGCTTGAAGTATGCTCTGAAGGATCAACGCCAATTGCAGCAGATTTGATCACAAGAGCGCACGCTCCTGGAAATAGCTTTGCATTTTTAATGACAGGGGTTAGTACAGATTATACAGAAATTATGGTTCTTAAAGAGACAACCAAATCCTGGAAATTTGCTCTATTTTTACCCTTAATTACCTTACCTCAGGTCTTATTGATTGCTGTTTTGATGAATTCTTTATAAAATTGAGCCATTCCCGATCAGGAATGGCTTTTAATTTATAGAGCCATAAATTCCAATGATCCAATAACACCTTCTATGCTTGTTGTTTCCAGTGTTTCAGCTTCTAAATCTGTAAAAATATCAGAAGCCTCAAAATTGGTCTCAGTTTCCATAATATTATTTCCAGGCTTTATTAATAAGGACTTCTCTGATGTTTCTTGATCCATATGATCCAAAAAATCACTTAATTCTTTTAAATTTTCTTCATTAAAGGTCTGTTTTAATTTTTGCACTTTGTTCTCTGAAAGAAACGAATCATACTTATCAGAAGTGTGTATCTGCTCTTTTAGATTGAATTTTATTCTTGACTTTGTAAGTCCTTGTAAAATTTCATTCTCGGAATAATTGTTTTGATCATTATTATGGCTTATATATTTTTGTTTATATGGATCGGTATGATTTTTTGTAAATAAATGATTGTGTGTACTCGTCTTATTATCATTCATATTTAAACTCCTAAAGGTTATAAAATAGGTTAAAATTTATTATTTGTACGTATTAGTACAAAAGTTTAAATATCAGGAATATTAGTAAAGACAATAAAAATAAATTTACTTAATAATACAGTATTATTATTTTAATATAACTTTCTAGTTTAGGTAAAAACTTTTATTTTCATGCAAGATTTATTATAAAAACAAATTGTTTTTATAATAAAAAAGAGTTTAAAGCTTTTTTATTTTTTATTATGAATGCTCACTTTTAGGAGTATTACGTTTAATGAACTCAATTTAATAGAGTTTAATATATAAAAAGCATTAGATATAAAGAGTATTGGAAAGGTTTAAAAGGAATGAACCTTTCCAAAGAATAAAGATTTTTAAGATAAATTATAAACCCGCAGGAGCCAATAATCCAATAACACTTTCTATACTTGCTCCTTCTAAACTTTCTCCTTCTATGTCTGCCATGATATCTGCTTCATCAAAATTATTTTGAAACTCATCTCCATTAAAAACTTCAGGATTATTCTCAGGATTGATAAAATCGGGTTGTTCCAGTGGTTGTTGATTTCGTCCGTCTAGAAAATCATCTAATTCTTGAAAATCTTCATATTCAAGCAAGTCATTTTGAGGCTCTGCTCTGGGGTATTGGATATTTGGTATTTCCAGATTTTCATTTTCAACAAATTCCTGAATCTGTGGGGATTCTGGTTCATCTATATCTGGAACTTGTCGAGTTTGATTTTTAACCGCTTGTTGCGTTTTTGGTTCTGGCTGTTCTATATTCGGGACTTGTTGTTCGTCATTTCTAGAAAGCTCTTGAATTTGTTGTGGTTCTGGCTGTTCTATGTTTGGGACTTGCTGTTCTTCATTTCTGGAAAGCTCTTGAATTTGTTGTGGTTCTGATTGTTCTATATCTGGAACTTGGTGTTCTTCATCTACATAACCGATTTGAGTTTTATAAATTTCTGTTTTTGCTATTTTTTCTTTTAAAGCATTTTTTGATTTGCTCCAATAAGGTTCGATGGCATAGATACTGTTCATCGATAATTTTTGATCATTATGAGTAATGGAATCCTGTAGTTCTTTTTTCTGAATTTTTAATGCTAAATTAGGTATATTATCTTGATTATCATTCATTTTAAAACTCCTAAAAAATTATAAAATAGATAAAAAATACATTTATACTTACTAGTATAATATTTTAAATATTAAAAGCTTTTATTACAAACAATCAGATTGCTTTGTTTTTCAAGCATAAAGAATATGTGTTGTTTATAATAAGGAACCATAAATTTTTCTGTAAAGACGAGGCTCAATTTTAATTATGTTCACAAATTTAATATGGTTTAGCTTATAAAGGGGTATTGGAAAGCGTTTTAAAACAAGAAAGCTTTCCAATAAAAAGATAGATTTTTAAGATAAATTATAAACCCGCAGGAGCCAATAATCCAATAACACTTTCTATACTTGTACTATCTAAAGCACTTTCTTCTATGTCTGTCATAACATCAGAAGCCTCAAGATCATTTTGAATACCTTCTAATTCGTTAGAAATTTGAAGATTGCTTTGAGCGTCTTCCATCTCATCAGAGAATAAAAATTTATTTTCAGAATCGATAGAGGCAGCTTGATTTAAGCTTTCCTGATCAAGCTCGTTTAAAAACGTATCCAGTTCTTGTGATTCGTCTTGATTGAGCTTTAATATCTGTTTTGGTTTTTCTTTATTTACATATGAAGGTATTTTGGAATCTGTATTGCTTCTTAATGTTACTTCTTCTTGAATTTCTGCCTTATTTTCTAAATATTGATCTTCAAATTCCTTCGATTCCTGATCGGTTTCATTAAAAAAATCATTTAGGTTTTGTAATTTTTTCTGCTTCAAACCTTCTTGCAGTTTTTGAATTTCTTCATCAGTAAGGTCTTGTTTTAGATTTTTAAACGCGTCTTCTCCATATAAGGCTTTTCTAGGATTCACTTTTATCTGATTGGTTTCTCCTTCAGGTTTTTCTCTTATTTTTGGATGTTTTTCTAACATTCTTTCTTTCCAACCTTTCGGGTTGTATTCTTGATGTAATTTCTTGAAATTTGTTTTAAAATATGTTTTTTCAGGATAATTATAGAGCAAGCTTTCTTCTTCACTATCAGGATTATTATAGAAAATACTGTTTTCTTCACTTGTTTGCGTAGAAGGGGTGCGTTTGAAAAAATCTTTGAAACCAACACCTAAAACGGGTTTTTCCATAATGGTTTGGTTTAAAAAATCGGAAGGCGCTGGATGTTGTTCAATTGTTTTTATTTTATTCCAGCATGGCTCTATAGAATAAACACTATTTATAGATAGTTTTTGATTATTATAGATAATAAAATCATATTCAATTGGTTTTTCGCTATACTGCATTTGAATGCTCCAAAAATTTTTAAAAAAATATAAAACATACTATATAATTAATTATCAGAAGATTTATTGATCTCAATAAAATTGTTTTTATTTAAATTAAACAATTTATATTGACTTTCTATCTTTTAATATCTGTTAAATATTAAAAGCCTCCATTATACTATAATGGAGGCTTTTAAGTTATAAATATTTTTTTGTTTTAATTTTAAGCAGGTATAATTTCTGGTAATATCGTTAAAACACTTTCTATTGTTGTTTCTGTTTCTGGAAGTGTTTCTTCCAGATCAGAGATGATATCTGCTGGGTTGGTTTCATTTTCTGCAACTGAAATATCAGAGATATTATTGCTTGATATATCTGATATGTCATTTTGTGTTAAAGAATAGAAGTTATTTCCATTTGGAGAGCTGTTGTTTTCCGCAAAATTTTCGTCAAGGTCTGATAGGAAGCTTTCTAATTTTGATTCATCTTCTTCAGAAATTGTATATAACCTGTCATCAAAAGGGTTTTCTTCAATGGTTGATTCTTCTTCAATGCTTGATTCTTTTTCGCTTAGCGTTTCTTCACTTAAGGTTTCTTCTTCAATGCTTGATTCTTTTTCGCTTAGCGTTTCTTCTTCACTTGAAGAAGGCTCTGGCAAATCTTCATCTGATGATTCGGGATGTTTTCGATTCAAATCCGCATCATTATCCCAGCTTGTAGAATCAAATGGGATTTCAGAAGAGCTATCAAGTGAATTTAGATCTTCTTTATATAGACTATCTTTTAAAAATTGGTAATATTCCTCACCGCCTTTTTCCTCTAATTCCTTGAATTTTAGTTTATAGTCTTCAAAATGGATTGAAGGATCTTTATTCGTTTTATATCCGATATAATTTTGTCGGACAAACCAGTTTTGTTTTCCTGTAATAGGATCAATATTTTCAGGAGACTGACTCGCTCCTTCTAGATAATCTCGTAAATTTTCTATAAAATCATTTCCTATAGAGTTATTTTCTGTAACATTTTCTTCTGGTTGAGGATTAAAAGAATATTCTGTAATATCATCATCTACGGTTTCATATTTATAATAGCTATGTCCTTCTGAATAGTCTTCTACTTCTTTAAGGAAGCTATCAAAGTCTTCTTTATCTTCATTATATAATTTATCCATTGATTTTATAAAACTTTTAAATTCTTCCGAATTTAAATCTAGATTGGCATTATTTTTTAAATTTTTATAGCTATCGAGTATATTATCGAGTTTTTCAAATTTATCATTAATTTGCTTAAGAGCCATTTTATTTGTTTTGGTTTGTTTATAATTCTCAAGAAATTCTTTTAAGTTTTTTAAGTCATTTTGATAGAACGCAATCTCATTTTCTATCATATTTCCATTTTCAAGATCGGTTTCTTCTATTCTTGTTAAATTTTTTAAGAATTGACGGGAGGCTTCTGCATTCTCTTCAGAAGATGTGCTCCATTCATCCCATATTTTTTGATAGCCTTTATTAAGAGGCAGATCTTCTTTTGATGTATTTTTTTTCGAAAAATTTCCTAAAAAGTTGAAGATGATATTCATTTTCTGCTTCAGTTGAGTTTGTTGAAAGAGAATCTAAATCAGTGCTGTCTAACTCATTTTCTTCCAAAGAATGACCAAATGCCAACTCTCCCTCTGCACGTTCACGAACAGGAATGCTTTCAAATTCGGACGTTCCTTCTTCCAAGGTGTTTTCTTCTATTGTTTCTGTTTGAGGAGGTTCAGATGTTTTAAATATTTTCTTAAATCGTGAAAAATCTATTTTGCCTTTTTTTCCAATTCCAGCTAAACTAGGTTCAAGATCAAACAACATTGTTTTATCAGAAGGAGAAGGTTTTAAATCTTTAGTAAAATACTCTGATATTTTCTGATTAACTTTTAGTTTATGCCAAATGAGTAATATAATCATGGTCATATATATTGTTTTTTTTGCTATATTTAAAGTAATTCATTTTAAAACTCCTGAAATAAATAAGAAAGTATCTATCTGTTTTTTTGAAAATTAAAAGAAAAAAGCATCTTTAATAAAAGTGTATTGATAAGTATTTATATTAAATTTTACTAAATTTAATATAAATGTAAGGATAAGGCTTTATGGATTTTGATAATAAAAACAAATAAAATATATTGAAATATTTTAAAATTCCAGAATTCTTATGATAAGGTATATTTACTTAAATTTATTATGCTTTTTAAAAAAGTGCCATATTTTAAAGAAGTTATTAGGTTTTTTATGCCAATCTGTTTTGATAGAAATAAAATATCTAAAAGGGATTGATTTTGGATTTTATTAATATAATATAAAAAATATGTTCTAAATTATCTGATAGGATTGTTTAGGAGATGATTTTAAATTCTGGTTAAAATGAAAAAATAGGCATGATATGCGCTTGGATAATACTAAAATCATCGATTTTCAACGCAGTATAAATCAATTGATTTATACGCTTAAGCGCATGCCTGAAATTCCTTTTATTTCTACTATTATTATTACAATGATTACAACGCTTTCCTCTCAAGCTTATATGGAGTGTGGATAGCTAATTAATCAATGATTTAAAAGTTAACAACCCGCTCCAGAAATAGAGTGGACTTTTTTGTGTTGGAGAAAGTATAATGTCTCAAATTCAGACCAAACCTAAAAACAAGCAAAGTCAAAAATCTGTTATTGTCTTAAAGTTTGGTAGTTCTGTAATGAAAACAGAAGATGATTTAAAAACGATTGTCCATGAAATTTATGGTTATTTAAGAAAGGGCAAAAAAGTTATCGCGGTTGTTTCTGCGATTGGAAATGATACAGATCATTTATTAAGACAAGCCAATTATATTTATGATCAGCAAAATCCTTTGATTCCAATGCTCGTTCGACTGGGCGAATTCCGTTCTGCTGCTTTATTATCCATGGCATTGTTAAAAATAGGAATAAAAGCAGTTACCATTGATCCTGTTAATATTGATTTAATTGCAACGGGAAAAAATATGAATGCAAAATTATCATCTGTCAATCAAAAGACACTAGATCACTTATTAGAACACAATGATAGCGTGATTATTCCAGGATATGTTGCGGTTAATAAGCAAGGTGAGTATGTAACTTTGGGGCGAGGCGGAACAGATTTGACAGCTATTTTTCTAGGAATTAAATTACAGGCTGAAAAAGTCAGATTAATCAAGGATGTGGATGGTATCTATATAAAAGATCCCAATAAGAGCTCTGAAATCAAAAAAAACACATTACCTTTAAAAGAATTAGACTTTCATCACGCTCTTAAAGTGAATAAAGGGGTTATTCAAAAGAAGGCTCTTAAGGAAGCTTCTATTTATAATTATCCAGTTTCCGTTGGCGGTTTAATCAGAAATTATGAGACAATGATTGGCGCAAAAAATCTGGATATTAATTTTAAGAGCAAATATGATAAATTCAAAAATTTAAATCATCAGAAATTTAAGATTGCTCTTTTAGGATGTGGCGTTGTTGGTCATGGTGTTTATGAACATTGTTTAAGACATTCTAAATTCTTTAAACTCAACCATATTTTGGTTAAAAATCCAGATAAGCATAAAAACCTACCCGATTCGATTTTAACCGATCAAGCCAATGAGATTGATTTTGATCATATAGATGTTCTAATCGAAGTCATGGGAGGGATTGACCCCGCCTATCAGCTCATTAAAGCAGCTCTCAAAAAAGGAGTGCCCGTGATCACAGCAAATAAACAGCTTATTGCCCATTATTTTAATGAATTAAAACAGCTTGCATATCAAAATAATGTTCCTATTTTATATTCTGCTGCGGTTGGAGGTGGCATGCCTATTCTTGAAAGCATTGATCTTTGTGTCAAGAAACAACAAAAGATTATATCTATAGAAAGTGTTGTAAATGGAACCACTAATTTTGTTCTAGATCAAATATTTAAAGGCATTTCTTATGAGCAAGCAGTGAAACGCGCTCAACAGGCAGGATTTGCAGAAGCCGATCCTTCAATGGATCTTGATGGATGTGATGCTGCGGCTAAATTATCAATTATGATTCAGCATGCGTTTCAATATGAGTTGCCTGTTGATCAAATTAAACAACAAGCTTTATCCGAGATTACACAATTTGATATCAAACAATTAAAAAAACAGAAACAAACAATACGTCATATTGCAAAATGTCAGATAGAAAAGGATATTATACGTGCAGAGATAGCACTTAACATCTTGGATCATAAACATTTTTTAGCAGGTGCTTTTAATGAAGAGAATAGGGCAATTATTCATTTTGAAAATGAAACTCTGGCTTATTTATCTGGCAAGGGAGCAGGGTGTTCACCAACTTCTGAAGCTGTGATGGCAGATTTATTTGATTGTTTACGTTTAAAAGAGCATAAAAACAGCTCATAAATTCTAATTTTGGAAATGATTAATATGAAACAGTTTGCTCAGGCAATTGCTCCTGCAAGTATTGCAAATTTATGTGTTGGATATGATCTTTTAGGACAATCCTTTCCTGTTCTTTATGATAAAATATCTGTTTATCGACGAGAAGAAAAAAAACAAATCATACCAGGAAAGGTCACAGGTATTGTTCAGTGTCTTCCTAAAAAAATTGAACAGAATACAGCATTTAGAGCAATTCAATCTTTTTTAGAAGATCAGAATATAGAATTTGGAGTTCAGGTTGATATTGAAAAGCAAATTCCATTAAGCGGTGGAATTGGAGGCTCTGCGGCTTCTGCTGTTGCAGCTGTCATCGCTGTTAATGCTTTGTTGGAAGAGCCTTTAGAAAAAAAAGCATTAATGCAATATGCGATAGAAGGAGAGTTTGCAGCCAGTCATTCAAGGCATAGTGATAATGTTGCAGCTTCATTATTGGGAGGCATTGTATGTGCGCTAACGGATGGATATGCACAATTGCCAGTTCCAAACTCAGTTAGGTTTATTGTATGTTCTCCTGAGGTAAAAATGGAAACGAAACAAGCCCGATCTATTTTAAAACAAGAGATTTCCATTCAACACTCTATTCATTATTCACAAAACCTTGCGAGTTTTATCATTCATTTATATGAAGGCAAAATTGATAGACTACAATCTTGTTTTAAAGATATTTGGATTGAGCCCCAACGTGCAGGATTATTTCCATATTTTTATCCTGTGCAAAAGGCTGCTTTACAGGCAGGAGCGATTGGGTGTTCATTATCTGGTAGTGGACCTTCAATGTTTGCCTGGTCATTTAAGGATCAATCAAAACAGGTTCTAACCGCGATGAAAACTGCTTTTTTAAATCAGGAATATCAGGTAAAAACCTATCAAACAGATATGATCGATTCAGGTGCAAAAGAAATTGAGAGCTTATGAGATATATAAGTACAAAAAATCAGCAGGAATTTGTTTCAGTTGAGCAGGCAATATTAACAGGAATGCCAAAACAAGGTGGTCTTTATGTTCCTGAATATTTTCCTGTTTTGGATAAAACTCTATTTAAAGACAAGATGACATATTCGAACCATGCATTTCAAACAGTTTTACCTTTTTTTCAAGATAGTATTTTGCAAGCAGATTTAAAAAACATGATTCAAAATACGTTTGATTTTCCACTAAAGCTTAAAGAGATTAATCCAAACAAATTATATAGTCTTGAACTTTTTCATGGTCCTACGGGTGCATTTAAAGATTTTGGTGCAAAATTTTTAGCGCAATGTCTTGATCGATTAATTCCAGAGAACGAAACCCTAACGATTTTAACGGCAACATCTGGAGATACAGGTGGAGCCGTTGCAAGTGCGTTTGATCAGCATAAAAAGGTAAATATTGTCGTTTTATATCCAAAGGGACGTATTTCTGATTTTCAAGAAAAACAACTCACCTGTTGGTCTAAAAACATATTAAGTCTTTGTGTAGACGGTAATTTTGATAAGTGTCAATCTTTAGTTAAGTCCATGTTTTTAAATAAAGAATTATCAGATCAATATCATTTAACTTCTGCAAATAGTATTAATATTGCACGATTATTTGCTCAAATGACATATTATGCATATACAAGCCTAAACCTTTATCAACAAACAAATCAGGCTGTAAGCTTTATTATTCCAACAGGAAATATGGGAAATGGTTTGGCTTGTTATTGGGCAAAACAATCAGGATTCCCGATTGATCATATTATTTTTGCAACGAATTTAAACAAAACCATTCCAGATTTTTTTAAAACACGGCAATTTAGACCAGGTGAAAAAAGCATTCAAACGTTAGCCAATGCAATGGATGTTGCAAATCCAAGTAATTTTGAACGATTTTATCAATTGGTTTATTCTGTTAATCCTTTGAATTTTAAAGAAAATTTAAAAAAAACAATGAGTTATTCCATTTCTGATGAAGAAATCAAAGAAACCCTTTTAAAGGAATACCAGCATTCTCAGAGAATCTGGTGTCCACATAGCGGTATTGCTGTTAGAGCCTATACTCATTATATTGATCAAAGCTGGAAAGACAAACCTTGGGTGATTGTTGCGACGGCTCATCCTTATAAATTCAAAGAAATTATTGAACCTATTATTGATCAAAAGCTTCAACCTCCAGATCAATTTTATCCAATTCTTAAAAAAGAGTCTATAAAAACGCCTGTCTCAGCACATCAAACAGAAATTATAGCTTGTATGGATCGCTATTTTAAATAAATTTAGAAAAATAAATTCATAAAAGATTTAAACGAATTTAATGATTACTATCTTTTAAACTCATATGATCTTTTATCATCAAAAAGGCATATTCTACGGCTTGCATTCTAATTTGATGGCGTGAATTTGTTTTTTGAAAGGATTTTTGAATAATTTTAAGTCTGTTTTTATGTTCACATGCGAAATAAACAGTACCAACAGGTTTTTCTTGACTTCCACCTTTAGGACCTGCAATACCGCTTACAGCAAAATAAAAATCTGCATAAATGAGTTTTTTTAATCCTTCAATCATGCTGTGAACACATTCTGAACTAACGGCACCATATTGATCTAAAATGGATTTTGGTACATTCAACAGACGGGTTTTAACTGCATTTGAATAGGTAATTCCTGCAAAATGAAATATTTCTGAAGCACCTGGTATTTCTGTAATCAGAGCAGAGATTAATCCCCCTGTACAACTCTCTGCAAGTGCAAGCGTTTGTTGTTTTTTTTTTAGGTTTAAAACCAGGTCTTTGCTCATTTGAATATATTTTTTTTCAAACATTTGATCTTTGTTTTCCTCACATTTTTTGTTTAAATATTAAACATCTAAGAGAATATTAGCTCATAATCATTTTTCGGGTCGCTTTACACTAACAATAGCTTGCGCGATAATGCCTTGTTTTTGACCGACATATCCAAGCCCTTCTGTGGTTGTTGCCTTTAGGCTTATAAAAGACAAATCCAGTTTTAATAATTCGGACAATCTTTTTCTCATGTTTAGTCGATAAGGGTTAATTTTTGGAACTTCAGCAATAATCGTAATATCTACATGTTGCAAATAAGCATTATTTTGGGTTAATAAATCAAGAGCATGTTCTAAAAACAGGACGGAATCTTGATCTTTCCATTTTGGTTCTGTTGGAGGAAAAAATTGTCCAATATCTCCAAGAGAGCAACTTCCTAATATTGCGTCTGTCAGAGCATGTAGAACAACATCGGAATCAGAATGTCCAATGAGCTGATAGGGGCATTTAATAAAAATGCCAGACATATATATTCCATTTCCATGATCAAGACGATGCACATCATAGCCAGATCCTGTTACTGTGATAAAGGATTGGTTTTGATGATAATTAGAAGGCATAAAATCTTCTGAATAGGTTAGTTTAATATTATTTTTTTCACCTAAAACGGTTTTAATTGTTAATCCTGCCTGATGTGCGATTTCAGCATCATCATCAGCCTGAGATTCTAACGACCATTTTTGATAAGCTTCCAATAATAGAGTATAGTTAAAGAGTTGAGGCGTTTGTACAATGACATGATTTGTTTTTGGGATTGCTTGTTCAATCCATCCTTTTTGATTTATTTTTTTAAGAGAATCGGTTAATGGCAAGACAGGAATAACTCCATCTGCATGCTCTTTTTGTTCAAAAAGGCGATCTATAAGCTTTTTAGATATAAAAGGGCGTACAATATCATGAATAAGCACTGTTTTAATAGAGTGTATTTTAAGTGTTTTTAAGGCTAGGAAGCTAGATTCTGTTCGTGTATTTCCACCATATATGCACTGAATTTTAGAATCAAATTCTGGTTTGAGATTAAGATGACCCATCATCTGTTTAAATCTATCCTGATCTTCCTTTCTAATCACAATTAATAAAAGATCAAAACGAGAATCTTTTATAAAAAAGGATAGGGTTTTTTCCATAGAGGAATGTTTGGAATGAATAGGGCGGTATGGTTTTGGAATACCATCTCCTGCACGGTTTCCAGAACCTGCGGCTAACAAGATTAAGGCTATTTTATGTGTCATTTTATGTCTCATTTATATGCAGTTTTTTTGCTCACATGCTAAAAATAAAAAGGATATCTCATCTGGCATTCACTTAAAATAATAAGATATAATTAGTGTTTTATAGCAGATATTCAAACTTACTTAAATCAGATATGAGAGATTCAAGATTTGACTGATTTTTTATTTCAGATTAAATCATTTCTAGAAAAATAATAGGATTTTATCGTGAAATAAAGTGATTATAATGTTTATTTTAGATCTTATATCTCAAACGCCTGCTTTTTTGGCTCCCATGTCTGGTATTACAGATTTGCCATATAGAAAACTGGTCTATCAGCTAGGAGGAAAACTAGTTGTTTCAGAAATGACAGCCTGTAAGCTTTTGATGAATAAAGATAAGAAGATGGTACAAAAAACAGAGCATGCAGGATTTTCTCCTCATATTGTACAATTGGCAGGATATGATCCATACTGGATGTCTATCGGAGCTAAAATTGCAACCGAAAAATCAGGTGCAGATATGATAGATATCAATATGGGCTGTCCTTCAAAAAGAGTGACAGGTGGATTTGCAGGTTCTGCTTTAATGAAAGATTTAGATCATGCAGAAAGGCTGGTAGAAGCCGTTATTTCATCTGTTGATAAACCTGTTACTTTAAAAATGAGATTAGGTTGGGATCATCAAAATCTAAACGCAATCCAACTCGCAAAACGTGCGGAAAAAATAGGGGTTCAGGCTGTTTTTATTCATGCAAGAACAAGGCAGCAATTTTATAAGGGAAAGGCAGATTGGAGCGCCGTAACCGAAATTAGCACTGCACTTAAAATTCCAGTGATTATTAATGGAGATATTGGATCTATAACCGAAGCAAGTGAATCTATGAAGGTTTCAAGGGCAAAAGCCGTAATGATTGGAAGATCTGCAATTGGAAAGCCCTGGATCATTTCCCAGATTTCTGATTTTTTATCTAACACAGAATTAAAAACACGCAAATCAATCCTACTTAAAGATCTGGTTTATGAACATTATGAACATATGTTGGACTATTACGGTGTTTTTAAAGGAGTTAGAATGGCTCGAAAACATCTTGCTAGCTATATTGAGCACATCCCTTTAGATAAAAGCTCATTGGAAGATCAAAAAGAAGAAAGAAAACAGATTCGATCTAAATTATGTAAAGAAGAATCACCCTTAATCGTCAAACGTGATATTAAAGCTTATTTTGATTTTTCTATTTTGATATAAATATTATTGATGTAAAGAGAGTTGTACAATTTTATGTTTCTATTTTCATTTTGCAAGAGGATATCTTGAGAATAAACCTCTTGCACATTTGTTGTAAATATAGCACATTCTTAAAAGATCTGCCCATACAGCTAAATAAATAAGAGAAAAATACATGATCAAACCATATTTTTCTACTCAAAAAAAGACTGGAAAAATTCCATTTTTATCTATTAACATGCTTGTTTTGGTTATGATTTTAAGTGCAATTTTTATCTTGTGCTATGTTATTTTCAGCTTATTTAAACAAGAGAATTTTTCCAGAAATATTAATACACAAACATTAATTTTATTAAGTATAAACCTGTTTCTAATTTTGCTTCCTGTTATATATACACTTTGGCGTGTTTTGAATTTGTTTATTTTTAAACATAAACGAGAAGCGGTTCCTTATATTAAAATGCGTTTTGTTACCCTGTTTAGTCTGGCAGCTTTAATTCCTGCTATTTTAGTAGGTCTTTTATTAAGCGTTATTTTTACGTGGGTATTTGATTATTGGTTTCAAGGAACGGTACGCCAGACACTTGAAGATGCTCAAACGATTGCGGATACTTATATTGATGAAAGCATTGAAGATATCAGGTCTGAAATGAAAGCTATGACGATTGATCTGGGTCAGGCAAAATCCATTTTTCTTCGAAACAAGAAAATTTTTATTGATTTTTTTGGAAGTCAGACTGTTTATAGAAAATTATCTTCTGCATATTTGCTGGATCACAATAATCGAATTATTGTGAAGGCAAAATCTCCGAATGCTCCTGATTTTTTGATTCCATCTCAATCGGCGTTTCAACGTGCAGATTCTGGCAAATTATCTTATATTATTTCTAAAGATCAATATTTAATTTGGTCTTTAGCTAAGCTGGATCAGTATGAAAATCTTTATTTATATACGTCTCGATATGTTTCAAAAGGAATTTTAGATTATTCAACCAATATTCGTAAAGCTGTTGGAGCTTATCAGCAAGTAGAAACCAAGCAATTCTCTTTATTTTCCATTACAATTTTGATTTATAGTCAGATTACATTATTGATTTTAATTACAGCCAGCTGGTTTGGAATCACGGCTGCTAATCGACTTTCTGCTCCGATTGAGAAATTGGTTAATGCAACCAGGCAAATTAGAAAAGGACATTATGGTACACAAATTTATACAACAAAAACAAAGAATGAAATTGATCGTTTAATTAATGCATTTAATCAAATGACACGACAATTACAAAATCAGCATAATGCTCTAACAAATTCGCATCAGATTGCTGAAAACAGAAGAATGGTTATTGAAACGGTCTTAAGTGGAATTACGGCAGGTGTACTTAGTGTTAATTCTGACAAAAAAATTGTATTGGTAAATCAATCTGCCTGTTTTTTATTAAATTTTAATGCTTCTTTTGTAACGGGTTCTTTTATCCAAAAAACGCTACCAGAATTTTATGATTTTATTATTGAAGCAGAAAATAAAAAGCATCAAGTTTTAGAAAAAGAAATGATTATTGGAGAAAAACAAGATAAAAAAACACTTCATGTTCGTTTATCTGTTGATAAAAATAGAGGGATAAAAAACACGTATGTTATTACGTTTGATGATATTACAACTTTAGTCATTGCTCAGCGTCATTTAGCTTGGCAGAATGTTGCAAGAAAGATTGCGCATGAAATTAAAAACCCATTAACACCAATTTTACTTTCAGCAGAAAGAATAAAACGTAAATATAGCTCTGAAATCAAAACAGATCCTGATATTTTTAAAAATTGTCTAAATACCATTATCCGCCATGCAAGTAATATCAGCCATATGATTACAGAATTTTCTGCCTTTGCCAAAACGCCAAAACTTGATCTTCAAAAAACACTAATCTCAGATTTAATTGAACAGGCTATTTTCGCAGAACATATGGTATATCCTCATATTGACTTTGAATTCAACCGAGATTCTTCACTATATATTGATTGTGATCAGAGATTAATTTTACAAATTCTGACCAATCTTTTAAAAAATGCTTGTGAATCTATCTCGGAAAAACTATCAAACTCTCAGGAATTTAGAGGAAAAATTAAAATTACACTTTTACGTTTAGATCAAACTTGTATTATTGAGGTTTTGGATAATGGCATAGGATTTCCTGAGAAAAATATTCACCAGCTCGTAGAACC
>CBCYMI010000027.1:0-13995 GCA_965183855.1 Maricaulaceae bacterium
TTTTAACTTGACCTTTATTGCTTATGTGTTCAGTACGTATGTTATGACTCAAAATAAAATTAATCCAGAGTTTATGAATCTTGCTATTAAAATGGCTCGTAAGGCAGAAGCTTTGGGGAGAAGTGCCTGTTGGTGCCATCTTAATTGATCCAAGAACAGACTTCCTTATAGCGGCAGATTGTAATCATACAATAGAAAAATGTGATCCAACCGCGCATGCTGAGATTATGGTATTAAGGAATGCTGCCAAAAGATTAAATAATCATAGATTAACAGGGTATGATTTATATGTAACGTTGGAACCGTGTGCAATGTGTTCAGCTGCTATTTCTCATGCCAGAATTAGCAGATTAATTTTTGCAACTGAAGATATAAAAGGTGGAGCGGTTATGAATGGTGTTCAGTTTTTTCAACAGCCAAGCTGTCATTGGAAACCTGAAGTTTTTATTGCAGGAGATCGAAGTGTCGCTTCTTCTTTGTTAAAGGATTTTTTTAAAAAGAGAAGAAAATAAGATTTAAGAAAACAAATAAGGTTTTAAATTTATATTTTTAAATTAAGTTTTGGCATTTTAAAATAATAGAAAAACAGACTTTTATTTTCTAACTTTATGCTTATCTTAGAACACAGAAGCTTTAAGAACGTTAAATAGATCAATGTTTTACAGATTTTTTTTTAGAATCCCCATCAATCCACGCATGATTTCTCGAGTTGCAGTATTTGCAATACGATTAAATGTTTTTGATAATCCACTTTGTTTGGACTGACGTCTCGGATTGGGCGTTTTTGTTTTATTTTTTGTTACGGTTTCTGGCTTGCTTGCTCTTTTAGAAAGGATTTCATATGCTGATTCACGATCAATAGAGTGTTCATATACGCCAGATAAGGGACTATTTTGAATGAGTGGTTTCTCTTTCCAGATCAGAAAACAGGTCCAATTTGTGATGCAGGGGGACGAATTAATGTCTGATCTACCATTTTTGGCGCCCCTTTTTCATCCAAAGTTGACACTAGGGCTTCGCCGACTCCCAATTGAGCGATTGCTTGTATGGTATTAATTTGTGGGTTTTGTCTAAACGCGCTCGCTGCTGCTTTTACCGCTTTTTGTTCTCTTGGAGTATATGCTCTTAGAGCATGCTGAATCCGCATGCCTAATTGTGCAAGTACAGTTTCAGGTAAATCCATCGGATTTTGGGTTACAAAATAGACACCCACTCCTTTGGATCGGATAAGTCTTACAACCTGTTCTATTTTTTCCAGTAGGGCTTTTGGAGCATCTTTAAATAACAAATGAGATTCATCAAAGAAAAAAACAATTTTTGGTTTTTCAGGATCTCCGATTTCAGGTAAATTTTCAAATAATTCAGATAAAAGCCATAACAAGAATGTAGAATATAGTTTTGGGTTTTGAACCAGATGTGTGGCATCCAATAGATTAATATAACCTTTTCCTTTTTCAT
Organism: Maricaulaceae bacterium; assembly: GCA_965183855.1. GTDB lineage: Bacteria > Pseudomonadota > Alphaproteobacteria > Caulobacterales > Maricaulaceae > CBCYMI01. Next base: position 1,459 of record CBCYMI010000027.1, read on the forward strand.
CCTTTTTCATGAAGTCAGAAAGTTTCAATGCGGGCTCTTTGAAAAAATGGTTGGCTCCAGCCCGTTCAAGACGCAACAGGCTTCTTTGAATGGCTGCAATGGAGGCAGGAGAGACCAATCCATATGTCTGATTTATTTTGCTCCTGTTTTCAGAAATATATTGTAAAATGCTTCTTAAATCCTTTAGGTCCAATAATAAGAGTCCTTCGGCATCAGCTAGCGCAAATGCAATCGTTAAAATGCCTGATTGTGTTTCGTTTAAATCAAGCAATCGTGCTAATAATAAAGGTCCCATTTCTGATATTGTTGCATGAACGGGGTGTCCTTTCTTACCATAAATATCCCAAAATATAACAGGAGACTTTCGATATTCATAAGGTGTTAGCCCAATTTTTTTAGCTCTTTTTATGAGTTTATCATGTAGTTTGTGCGCGTTTGTTCCAGATTTGGCAAGCCCTGATAAATCCCCCTTAATGTCTGCGGCAAACACAGGAACGCCATGATGTGAAAAAGCTTCTGCCAGAATTTGCAGGCTAATGGTTTTTCCTGTTCCTGTTGCGCCTGCTATGAGACCGTGCCTGTTTGCTCTTTTAAGAAGTAGAGATTGGGGTTCAAGCCCTTTTCCAAGAAAAATCTGGTTTAACATCTTATTTCCCTTTTTATATATTAAATAAGAGGTTGAATTTATTGTGACAGAATATGATATAATTGCCATCCCTTTTCATGCTTGCTTTGAGAACTGTATTATAGTTTATCATTTAAGTAAATCTTTTCTTGAGTGGCAATGGACTTAAGGGGGAGCTGACGGGAATGATTTAAAAATGTGAAATATTTCTGTATGCTTTTTTTAAAAGACCGGGCTTCAAAGCCGATTCCCTATTATACTTTCTTCTCTAAAAGGTCGCGAGAGCAGCTCATCAATAATAATTGGAATTTCTTTGTTATTTAAGAGAATATCATGAACGGCTTTTATAATAGGCATATCAATTTGATGATTTTCTGCCAGTTTAACAAGAGCAGGAACACTTGCAACGCCTTCAATACTATGAGAGGTTTCAAGAATATGCTGTAATGTTTCTCCTTTACCAAGACGAATGCCACATTGCATGTTTCGTGATAAGGCAGAAAAACATGTTAAGGTTAAATCACCAAGACCACTTAATCCTGTTAATGTTTCAGGTCTTGCTCCTAAAGCTTTTCCAAGGCGGATCATTTCTGAAAATCCTCTCGTCATTAATGCTGCATGAGCCGAATGTCCAAAACCTTTTCCTTTTACTATTCCACAGGCAATCGCAAGCACATTTTTAACACAGCCTCCAATTTGAACACCTAAAAGATCCGTAGAAAGATAGGGTCTGAATGTCTTTTGACCGATTAATTTAATAATATCAGGAGCTGTTTTTACTGGGATATTGGATTGGGGTGAGGGATAGTTTTTTTGTTTGGCAAGAACAATCGCAGTTGGCAAGCCTTTTGCGACTTCTTTTGCAAAAGAAGGACCTGATAGCACCAAAGGATAGGATTGTGGAACACTTTCTTTTAAAACCTGATGCTGAAATTTTAAACTTTGTTGCTCTATTCCTTTTGATGTTAGAATAACAGGTGTGTCTGCTTTTATATCCTGTGAGATTTTCTTAAGAACGCTTCTCGTTTTTTGAGCTGGAATGGCTGCAATTAGAATTTGGCAGGACAAAATATCTGATAAATGAGCTGTTGCCTGAACTTTTGGATTTAGTTGAATGCCAGGCAGATATGTCTTGTTTTCATGTGTTTTATTTAGCAAGTTTGCCTGAGAGTGATCCCGCATCCATAAGTGTACGGAATGATTTGAATTTGCAATTATTTGTGCCAGGGCTGTTCCCCAGGCTCCGCCACCAATAATACCAAATCGAGTCATAATAATCCTTTCAAAACCTGATGCGTTCAAGGACGGATATTCAAACTGTTTATACAAACGAATTTTTGTCTTATATCAGGATAATCTGGTTTTGTATAATTTGTTTGGTTTTTTCTAACGAGGTAAAAACGGATCTTGATTGGCAAACAGAATTTTTTATTCCAAAATAAATATAATTAAGCTTTTGGTCCTTTTCTGCCATGTCCGATAATTGGAGCTATTTTTGCAGATTCTTGATCCAGTGGCCAACGTGCCCTTGCTTCTATATCAAAACTTGACTCTCCTTTGATAAGATATTGGATCATTCCTGCAAGGGCAATCATGGCAGCATTATCTGTGCAATAAATACTTGAAGGAGCTAAAAACTGAAATCCTTCTGTTTCAGCTTTTAATTTTAATTGGTGTCGTAAAATCTGGTTTGAGGCAACGCCACCTGCGATAATAAAGCAGGGAGATTGATTTTTGGGGCTCAAAACAGGATTAGAAATAGGGAGAGTATACTGATTTAGATGAGTTTGATTGATTTCAAGATTGGTTTCTTGATTTTGGTAATGGGCATAAAAGGCTTGAAACAAATGCATTGCTTTTTGACTTCTTTCAACCAGGCAGTCTATAATTGCAGATTGTGCACAGGCTGCAAGGTCAAATACATCTTGATCTTTGAGATCTGTGTTTTCTGAAGTTCGAAGCGAATCAGATGTTCTTTGAATTGCTGTTTTTAATCCTGAAAAAGAAAAGTTTGCATGACCAGCATTATAATATGGTCTGGGCAGTTTAAAACGAGTAGCATTTCCTTTTAAAGCAGCTTTTTCCAATGCGGGACCTCCAGGGAATCCTAATCCTAGAATTTTAGCTGCCTTATCAAATGCTTCTCCTGCTGCATCATCAACAGAACTGCCAAGTCGCTGATAATGACCAGGGGTATGGACAATCATGCTTTGTGTGTGTCCCCCAGATACTAATAAAAGTAAATAAGGAAAATTAACTTCTGATTCAAGCAAGACAGATAAAGCATGTCCTTCCAGATGATTAACCCCTATAAAAGGTTTGGATTGTGCCATGGAAATTGCTTTTGCTGTCATTAATCCTGTAATAAGCCCCCCAATCAAGCCAGGACCTGCGGTTGCTGCGATCAGATCAATTTCTTTTAGAGAAAGGTCTGCTTTTTTAAGCGCTTTTTTAACCAATAGGTCAATCTGTTTAATATGCGCTCTTGCAGCTATTTCTGGTACAACGCCTCCATAATCTTGATGTATCTGGGTTTGGCTGGAAATAATATTAGATAAAACACGAATTTCAGAAATAGATTGATTAGAAAGAACACATTTTTTTTCATCGATTTTGACTAAGGAAGGCCTCCTGGCTTGCTTGAGTAATAAACCAGGATTGATTCTAGCCGAAATAACAGAAGTTGCTGTTTCATCACAACTTGTTTCTATTCCTAAAACATTCATAATTTCTTTCTCCTGAAGGTTTATTGCTTTCAAATGTTATAAATGCAATAAAAAGATCGTGTTGATAGGATATTTTTTATCTTCTCTCTTGTTTTTTTTAAATAGAGTTTTAAAAAATTATACAACAATAAACAGGATTTGCAGTTCAGTTTTGCAAATTACACTTAAAATCTAATATAAATAAACAATATATGTCTTTAAAACTAACGATCGGATCAAGAGGCTCTCCTCTGGCATTAAAACAAGCTCAAATGGTATGTTATGATTTATGTCGCATATCAGGCATTCCTTTTTCTCAGGCAAACACCTGGTTTCCAATTAAAATATATAAAACCTCAGGAGATCAGTTTCATCATCTTCCTCTATCAGAAATTGGAGGAAAGGGATTGTTTACAAAAGAGATTGATTTGGCATTACATATGGGAGCAATTGATATTGCTGTTCACTCTCTAAAAGATATGCCAGTAGAATCACTTCCTGATTTTAAAACCATTGCCGTATTAAGGAGAGAGGATCCAAGAGATGCGTTTGTTTCATTTAAATATAAATGCTTTAATGCATTACCAAAATCAAGTTTAGTTGGAACGGCAAGCATTAGACGCCAAGCACAAATACACGCTTTAAGACCAGATATCAGAATTGAGCTATTTCGTGGAAATGTTGAAACGCGTCTTAAAAAAATTAAGAACAATCAAGTAGACGCGAGTTTCTTAGCATTTGCGGGATTAAAGCGGTTGGGGTTTGAGCATTGTGTAACGGATGTTTTATCGATAGATCAATTTTTACCTGCTCCAGGGCAAGGCACAATTGCCATTCAAGTTAGAAGAACAGATCAAAAAACAAGAGAGATTACTCGCTCTTTAAACCATCAACAAACGGAATATGCGATTATAGCAGAACGGTCATTTTTAAAGCGACTTGATGGTTCATGTCATACACCAATTGCGGCTTATGCCTATCAAACAAAACAAGAATTTAAATTAATAGGAGAAAAATTAACTCCTGATGGGAAGCACCGATTTAGAAAAACAGCCAAGATTTCATCTTCCAATTTTAACCTTCACCCTAACCCTATTCAACTTTTACAGAAGTTAGGTTATGATTTGGCAGATTCGATCAGGGAATTAATTGAACATCACACCAGGCAGTGACATAAAAGCATAATGGTATTTTATAATTATAAAATGATATGTAAAAGAGGAAGCATTAGAAAATGATCATATCTCCTGTTTTCATGTCAGAATTCTATTGGAATATTTTTAAAAATATTTAGAATATCTTTAAAAATATAAAGAGATATAAGGGTATGGCTCTCATTATTACACGTTCAAAATCACGTGCAGAAATATCTGGAAAAAGATTGTCAGAAAAAGGTTATCAGAGTTTTATTGCTCCAATGATCAGACAAACACCAACCAGTATTCCAAGACATAATAGGAAATGGATTACGAAGATTGCGAAAAATACTGTTTCAGAAAACCTGTTGGATAAATCTCATAATAAGAAAGAGCAATATTCAAAACTTCAGGCATTTATATTTACAAGTTTAAATGCTTTTCAGTATCTTCCAGACGAAATATTAGAATTGAATAATACTATAATATATACGGTTGGAAGTAGAACAGCCTCTATTGCAAGAGAAAAAGGATTTTCAAATATCTTGAATGCAAAGAGTAATGTTGACGGTCTATATTCACTGATTTTAAATACAGCGAGCCAAAAATTGGGCTATTTAATTCATTTTTCAGGCAATCCTATTGCAAAGGATTTAATCTATCCTTTAAAGCAGGAGGGGTTTCAGGCAATCCGATATCAGGTGTATCAATCTCATCGTGTTGAAATATTACCAGACCTGATTAGAGATAGAGTGATGCAAGAGAAAGAAGATACGTATCTTTTTTATTCTCCTTTAGTGGCGAGAACATTTAAAACCCTCATTGGGAAAGAGTTTGCGTTTAGAAAAGCAGAGTCAGAAAAAACAGGAAATTCCTGGCTAATATCTCTTAAAACAGGAAAGTCATATCTTTCAAAAATTTCTGCAATTACAATTAGTGAAACTGTTACAAAGGAATTGCCTACTATATTTAACAGTGTTTATACAGCAAATAGACCAGAGGAGGATAGCATGTTTTCTTTTTTAAGATCGGGATAACACTTGAGTCTTTTAGAATAAAACAATACACTATTTCTGATTATTATCAGGTTAGGAATGACGGATTATGAAAAGTAAAAAAGAATCACCTGAAAAACAGGAACAAACAGAACAAATATCAAATAAAAAAATAGGTTCCATAGAAACTTCAAAATCAGATCAACAAGAATCAATCTCTGATATGGTATCTTCACAATCAGAAAAGAAAACGCCTCGTCAGAAAAATGATGAGAAAAACAGAGAGAGCAAATCAGATTATCAGAGCGGATTCAAAACTAAATCAGAAGAGCCAATCTTAGACAACAAGAAACAAAAAGCAAAAAAACGTACAGTTTTCTCTTCAAGTTTGAAAATAATTTTCCTGTTTGTTCTGGTTGTATTAGGAGGAGTAATTGGAGGAATGGTATCAACCTTATATTTCACGCATCAGACCCAGTTTTTTAGTGCTCTTTTTTCCTCTGGCATTCCAGCAAGAAATTTAAAACAGATTAAGGAAAACAGTCAGAATATTCAAACCCTTTTATCTGATCAAAACAAGAAAGAAACAGAAGTGCTTAAAGACCAGATATCAGAGTTAAAGAAAGAATCTTTAACAAAAAACAATCAACTAAAATCACAAATTGAGCATTTATCTTTCCGTTTAGATGAAACACAGAATGAAAAAAAAGAAACAATAAAAACACCCATATCAGGGGAATATACATCACAACAGCTTGCTAATGAAAATTCCGATATAAGTAGTATAAAAGAATATTTATCTCCTTATCTTGAGACAGTGTCTAATTTAACAGATAGAATAACACAGATTGAGAAAAAAGTTCAGATTGTGGGAAAAGACCTTGGATCAAATCTTGAAACCTATCTTAAGAATAATACTTTAGATACAGAAAGCATAAAAGGTCTGAAAACAGAACAGGAAAAACTGAAAACAGATTTAAAAAAACTATCCATTCAGATAGAAAATATGATCCAGGATATGGTATTGTTTAAACAAAAAAGCCTGAATATTGAGACTATTCAGAAAATAGCTCAACTCCAAAAACAGATTGTAAAGGGAGAGCCATATTCTCAAAACCTTTCTGGAGTTGAACCTGCTTTGGAACAAATTCTTTCTAGACAAGAATTAAATGCTCTGAATTATTTTGCAGAAAATGGATTGCCTTCTTTGGTGCAACTTAAACAGGATTTTCCATATTCTTCTTTAAAACAGGCTTTTCCTGCTAAAAAATCCATATTCAGATCATGGATTGATCGATTGATTAAAGTTAAAAAGACAGACCCTTATTTGCTAACAGATCAGAAGAAAATTAATGAAATAAATAGATTAGTGGAACAAGGGAAATTTGAAGACAGTTTGAAACTATCAGAAAGCCTGTCTGAAAACACCCAACAAATCCTATCAGACTGGCGTAATCGACTTAAAAAATATATTGACGCAAACAAGGCATTGTTAAATCTAAACACGTATGACGGGTTTGTTTCTCCAAATTTGGGGGGTGGTTTAGAAGATTCAACAAAAAAACCATGATAAATCAAGATAAGACATACCATTAAAATAATACATAATGTTAAAATTGCATCCTGAGAAGAAAACAAATATGATATAATAACATTCTAATTTTTGGTGTATGAACCTATTTAATAAAGATACGCCTTTCGTGCGTATTAAAGATGATTTTGACCAATAAAGTTAGATGATAAGATAGAAAATGAAAGAGTCGGAGTCCTTGAATGGTTAGATTTACTTTGATATTGATTGTTTTGTTGGTTGTTGCTATTGGAGGATATTTTATTGCACAAAATCCTCTTCCTCTTTCATTTCAAACTTTAGGATATACGATAGAAACGAGTCTTGGCTTTGCTGCTTTAATTGCTCTATTGGCTAGCTTTATTCTTTTTGTTTTTTGGAAACTGGTTGATTTCTTAATTAGACTTCCTAAAATAATCCAACGAAATCATAAGCGAACTCAACAGAAAAAAGGATTAATCTGTCTTGAAACTATCATGATTAATCTTGCAGAAGGGCAGATTAGAAAAGCTTATAAAGAATCACAAAATCTTAGTAAATATTTTAAAGAAAATCCTGTTTTATCGCATTTACTAAAAGCTAAAATTGCCCGGCTAAATCAAGAAATAGACCTGGCGAGAAAAGAAAATGAGGCTTTATTAGCAAAACCCAGAACGCAAATAGTCGCTCGGAAAGAGCTTGCTGAAATTGAATTTGATTTAAATCAAATAGAACAGGCTGAACGCCATGCAGAAAAAGCATATGAATCAGATCCTGGCTCTATATGGGCGTTTGAGCTATTGTTTGAAACACAGATTTTGCAGGAAAAATGGCAGAAGGCATTATCAACTCTTGAACAGGGGGTAAATTCTAAACATCTTGATAAGATGATAGCAAATCGCAGAGAATCTGTGATTTTAACAATACTTGCCAAAAGCCAAGAAACAGAGAATCAACAAACGGCAAAAACATATATTCTTCGGGCATTAAAAAAATCTCCAGGCTTTGCTCCAGCTGCAATATTGGCAGCTAGAATTTTTGATAAAACAGGAAATAAATGGAAGGCAAGCAATGTTTTGGAAGCAGCATGGACAGAGCACCCACATCCCGCTTTAGCACATGCATATCAGAATTTGAAACAAGGAGAATCTCCAGATGTAGTTAGAAAACACCTGCTAAAGCTTCCCAAATTAAATAAAACACATAAAGAATCAAAAATTCTGGAAGTAGAGCAGGCTCTCATTATTGAAAATTTAGAAACTGCAAATAAACTGATTACAGAACTCCTGGAAAAAGAAAAACTGCCTGCATTACGTATTTGTATATTAAAATCTAGATTGGCATTTCTTGAAGGTAAAGTAGAGGAGGCTAATATTTGGAACGAAAAAAGTAAGAATGCATCTATGGATCCAGATTGGTCAGATCTTGACCTGGAGGGCTCTGCTTTTGAATATATGATGGATGATTGGAAACGTTTGGTGTTTAGCTATGGAGATCATAATCGTCTGATTCATTCAAGACATGAGCGGTTTCAACAAGTTTTGAAATATCCCATTTCCAGTTTTTGTCAAGATCAGGATATAAAGACTGAACATACTAAGCAGGACGATCCGTTATATGAGCAGCCTATAGATTTTCAAAATCCAGCTTCAACTACAGATAGATCTCATACGAATAAAAAAAACTATGAACAGGTGTTTATTAAAAAAAAAGCTAGTGACAATAAAAAAACTTCAACACAGCGATTAAGCACAAAACGTATTAATCCAGAAGAAAGATCTAAGAAATCTTTCAAACAGCCAGATGATCCAGGAATAGAATAATTTATAATCAAGATGCAAAAGGAAGAAGGTCTGGATTCTCAAAATTTGGTGAATAGATTTCATACGAATGAAAAAATTGATAAACAGGGTTTTATTAAAAAAAAGCTAGTGACAAGAAAAAAACTTCAATACAGCGATTAAACACAAAACGTATTAATCCAGAAGAAAGATCTAAGAAATCTTTCAAACAGCCTGATAACTTAAGAATAGAATAATTTATAATCAATAGGAGTGAGAGGAGGCGTTTTTATTATTTAACTATCTAAAACTATCATAAAAAATGGAATCGTCACATATTAGGTTGCATTCATAAAGTATTTTTTGATTCTAAAAATTATAATAATCAAAGAGCTCATTATTTTTTGAACAAAATCAGTTAATCTATAAACCCTGTTTTTCAAATTTTATTTTTTGTAAAAATTGGAGGTTGATATTGAAATAAAAAATTTTAGGCATAATCTTATAATCCTCATTCAATATATAAAAATCATTAAATTAATCACACGATTAGGTATCATAAATGCTTTGGGTTAGGAAACGACATGCTAAGTTAAAAAATAGCGGATTCAGTTTAAAAAATAATCTATATATTCCAACCCAGATCGATCAAACCCTATTACTATGACGGGTTAAAAAAGAAGGTCGATTCTAATTTAAAACTATTGACATGCCAAGCATTCTTCATAATCTGTCTGCTTTGCTCTCATCTCATTTCCATTCTGTTTCTCTTTTCCAGCAAAAGCAGCTCTTTGTATGGATTTAGAACGACAATAATAAAGAGATTTCAATCCTTTTTCCCATGCCGTCCAATGGAGCATATGAAGGTTCCATTTACTGATATTTCCAGATAAAAATAGATTTATGGGATTGAGATTGACAAACATAAGGTGTCCGGTCTGCTGCGTGCTCAATTACCCAGCGCTGATCAATTTCAAATGCAGTTTTAAAAACAGATTTTTCATAATCATCAAGGAAGTCAAGATGTTGAACAGAGCCCTCATTTTCTAAAATTGTATTCCAGATTTCTGCTGTATTTTGTTCCTTTTTTACTAAGAACTGATTCGAGAAAACTTGTTTTTGACAGTAAAAGAACCAGATAATGTTTTATGTGTATAAATATTTGCAGGAATAGGTTCGATCCCCGGCAGAAGTTCCTCCGCAAATAATGGATATTGATGCTGTTGGTGCAATGGCTAATTTATGAGAAAAACGAACATTAATGCCTCGCTCTTTTGCATCTGGGCATGCACCTCTTTCTTCTGCGAGTTTAACGCTTGCTGCATCTGACTGACTGCGGATATGTTTAAACATTTTCATATTCCATGATTTTGCAAGCGCAGATTCAAAAGGAATATTAATAGACTGCAAAAAGGAATGGAATCCCATTAAGCCCAAGCCGACAGAACGCTCTTTTTCAGCAGAATAAACCGGCAGTATTCATTTCAGCCAGGTGCTCTTTCTATAAAATCGGTTAAAACATTATCTAGGAATCGAAAAACATCCTCGATAAAGTCAGGGTGATCTTTCCATTCCATATATTTTTCAGCATTTTAGGGAAGAAAGACAACACACTGCGGTTCTTTCCTGATTGAGATGATCTTTTCCAGTATGAAGTAAAATTTCAGAACATAAATTAGACTGCTTAACACTTAATCCCAGCTCTTTTTGATGTTTTGGCATCGCTTGATTTACAGTATCAACGAATAATAAATAAGGCTCTCCTGTTTGCATTCTAACTTCAAGTATTTTTTGCCATAGCTTACGAGCTGAAACTTCACGGATGACTTCCATGTTTTTGGAGAACGCAGTTTAAATAACGGAATCATCCAAGACAGCTTGCATGAATTCATCTGTAAGGTTAATTCCATGATGGAGATTGAGTGATTTTCGATTAAAGTCACCAGAAGCTTTGCGGATTTCAAGAAATTCTTCAATTTCAGGGTGATAAATATCTAAATATACTGCCGCAGAACCCCTTCTTAAAGAGCCTTGTGAAATTGCAAGTGTTAAGGAGTCCATTACACGTATAAAAGGAACAATTCCAGAGGTTTTGCCACTTTTCCGACACGTTCACCAATTGACCTTACCTGTCCCCAATATGTTCCTATGCCTCCCCCATTAGAAGCAAGCCATACATTTTCATTCCAGATATCAACGATCGAATCAAGAGAATCTCCAACAGAGTTTAAAAAACAGGAAATCGGCAATCCTCTTTCTGAACCCCCATTTGATAAAATGGGAGTTGCGGGCATAAACAGAGATTTGACATATAATCATAGAGCCTGCGAGCATGTTCTGTATTATCAGCATAGGCTGTTGAAACACGTATAAACATATCCTGATAGGATTCATTGGCTAAAAGATAACGGTCTTTAAGGTTATTTTCCCAAAGTCTGTTAAAAGAGCATTTCGCTCTTCTTTACCTGAATGCTTTGCATTAATTTCAGGTCAGGGTTTTTTACAAATTTAGGCTTTCCGCTTTTCGTTTGAAGGTTATAATTTTGATCTGTTGCTGTGACGTGAAATTTGAAAACGTAACTGAGTCTTTAAGCCTTTTATTTTGCATAACAAATCCTTACCTTATTATAGTCTGATACGATCATGCTCAAGCATTTTTAAATACCTAAATATGATATATCGAATCAACATCCAGTATATTTTCTGATGAAAGTGTCAATATATAGTTACTATGTTAGAAAATAACGTCAAGACATGGATTTCACTTTTATGACATAAGACTGTGGATGAATTTTAAATATAAGCTGTTCCCCCAGCTTTCTAAAAGGCTATTTTGCTTTTTAAATTAACCACAGAAAGATATTTTTTGGATATATTTATTTTGTATTCAACAAAATATCAGACTTTATAGGTTTAACGATGATTCTATCTTAAAATACGGATGATAGGAAGGCATGAATGTCATTCCATAAGAGAGAAAACGAATCATGTTTTGTTTTTATGACATGGATTTTTATGTGATTCGTTTTTCTAGTAAAAAATGATGAGGTAAGAATACCTTTTGAATAAGGGCTTAAAAAATATGCTGAAGAGTTAATTCATGCTTGGTTTATTGTTTAAATAATGACATAATTTTCTTAAAAACGATTATATGTTGGATTTGAAATATATAATTTTGAACGGGTTGAATAAAAAAGATATTTGAATTTAAACAATGCGCTCAACTATCATTTTCTTTATTTCAGCAATTGCTTTTGCAGGATTTAACCCTTTAGGACATACATTTGTACAATTCATGATGGTATGGCAACGATATAACCGGAATGGATCCTCTAATTCATCTAACCGTTTTCCAGTTTGCTCATCACGACTATCTATTAGCCAACGATATGCTTGTAATAATGCTGCGGGTCCTAGATAACGATCTCCATTCCACCAATAGCTTGGACAGCTTGTCGAACAGCAAAGCACATAAAATACATTCATATAATCCGTCCAGCTTGTTTCGATCTTCAGATGTTTGTTTCCATTCTTTTTCCAGATCTGCTGTTTTTGTCTGCAACCAAGGCTCCATTAGGGCATGTTGCGCATAAAACTGAGTAAGGTCAGGAACAAGATCTCTGGTAACGGGCATATGAGGTAAAGGTGCAATCGTAATAATATTGCTTTTACATTCATCAATTCCCTTAGTGCAGGCTAATGTATTTCGTCCTTTAATATTCATTGCACAAGAGCCACATACGCCC
>CBCYMI010000028.1:0-73731 GCA_965183855.1 Maricaulaceae bacterium
GAGCGCCCAATAAACTTCAAAACAAGGAAAAATAAAATGACTCATATTGGATTAGAAACCCCTCAAAACATTCCTAGAATTGGACAACCAAAACCCAATGAGAAAACCGATAAAAACGGAAAATCTCTGGTCATCGGTCCCGTCCTCGAAAATGATGCGGGAGCCCAAAATGGTGGGCTGACTCCATCATCCTAGAATCCTGTTGGCTGATCCTTTCCAACAGGGTTTGTATTACTCATTCTCCTCACACTCAAGGGTATAGGCTGTAATATCGTCTATACCCTTTTTTTTTAGAAAGATTTTTTATGACACAACATCATCAAGAAAAAGCACTCATCTATCCTATTCGATTTTGGACAGAATATAAACTCGACCCTGAACATCCGCAAAAAACAAAAGAAGAAGACTGGGTGGAATGGGGGAAAAAAGGATTAAGCAGAACATCAACAACACAATCTCAAATCAGCCGATTAAAACCTAAAAAAACACGATATGGAAATGAAGTTGAAGCCATTGAATGGAGTGCCTTAAAATCCCATTATGAAGCTTGGAAAAAAGGAGAGGAAGCCCCCGTTAATGGCACACCTCTAACCGCATGGGCAGGTGCTGAAAAAGAACTCGTGCGGGCTTTAAAGGAAATTCATATTCAAACACTGGAAGATTTCGTAAACGCGCCCGATCATGTCTTTAATTCCATCGCGCTTCCTAAATTAAGAACAATTAGACAACAAGCTAAATACTTTTTGAAAAATAGAGAATCTCAATCAGAACTACAACAAGAAATTGATCAATTAAAAAAAGAATTAGTACAAATGAAAAAAACAAACCCAAAAGAAATACCTAAAAAACAGCCAAAGGGCTGACTTTTCTAAGAGAACTTAGCATATAAGAATAAACGCAAAGCTTAATCTTACGAGTTAGAGAGAAATACCTAAAAAACAGCCAAAGGGCTGACTTTTCTAAGAGAACTTAGCATATAAGAATAAACGCAAAGCTTAATCTTACGAGTTAGAGAGAAATACCTAAAAAACAGCCAAAGGGCTGACTTTTCTAAGAGAACTTAGCATATAAGAATAAACGCAAAGCTTAATCTTACGAGTTAGAGAGAAATACCTAAAAAACAGCCAAAGGGCTGACCTTTCTAAGAGAACTTAGCATATAAGAATAAACGCAAAGCTTAATCTTACGAGTTAGAGAGCCTATGTCTTATTTAACCATGATTCAAAATGCCTGTTTGCGCATTGGATTAAACAAGCCTGATTTTATTATAAATTCAGGTGATTATAATATTCAAATGCTGGCAGGATTTGTTCAGCAAACAGGGCATGAACTCGCACAGCGCCATATCTGGCAAAACCTAATTAAACCCTGTCAAATAGAGGCCATAAATCAATTTCCTCTGCCTGAGGATTGTTTGAAAATTCTAGCCTCAAGCTTTGTCTGTGAATCTCGTCCACATCAGACTTTATCTCCCATTTCTCGACAAGAATGGATTGCTTTCAAACAAAAAACAATAGCTGGATATCGAATTCAAAGAAATCAAGTCTTGCTTTCTGGTTCAGGTATAAAACCAGAGCAATATTCTTTTGAATATCTCTCTAAAAACTGGGTGGTTCCTGATCAAAATGAAATGATCGCGGATTCTGATCAAGCGAGATTAGATGAAGAACTCATCACGCTTGGCGTCATCTGGCGATATTTAAAAGCAAAAGGATTAGATTATGGCGAAGCATTCCAAAGCTATGAACATTATTTAATCAATGCAATCGCACGCGATGGAACACAAAAAACCATTCGTTTCTCGGAAAAACCCATCTATTCTCCAATTCCAGAAGGAAATTGGAAACATACATTTTAACCAGCAAGATTAAATTCCAAACTTATCTTTATACAATTTAGCGCGCCAAAAAAGGAAATTTTTATGACACATGATTTACAAACAGAAATAGTTCAATCAGAAACTCAGCAATCAGAACCACAACAAGAACAAACTCAGACAAATCCTTCTGAGTCAGAGACATTAAAAACAGAAGAGCCCTTTGAACAAACTCTGGAAAATGTCTGGAACCAAACACAGAAAACAGAAAAAGAAAATGAACGCATTGAAACAAAAAATCTAGAGGAAGAAAACAGAATTGAAAATAAAACTAAAGAAGAACAAACCGAAGAATCTGAACCAGCTGAAAAACAAAATGATTCTGCTGAATTTCCTAAAACTTTGGATAAAGCATTAAAGCCGCACTGGCAAACCTTGCCAGATCAGGTTAAAGAACATATTCTAAAAACAGAAAATGAGCATATCTCACAATGTGCGGAATTCGTTCAACATATTGAACAAACAAAACCTTATTTAGAAATCATTCAACAATCAGGAGATATATTCGACCGTCACGGTGTGAGCCCAGAACAAGGCATAACAAGTCTTATTCAGGCACAAAAAATGCTTGATGAAAACCCGTTACAAGCTCTTCAAGCCATTGCTGAAAATTATGGTATTAATCTTGAACAACTCTATGGAGCTCATGCTAAAACGCCAAACGCAAATCCAAAAGAGCAAAATCAATCCGCGCTGTCTCCAAAATCGCAAAGGCAGGAAATGCAAATTGCTCAGCTTCAAAATCAGCTCGCTCAGAGAGAAACACAAATGCAAATGCATGAAGAAAGACAAATGCAAGCACGCAGAGAGGAATTACAGCATTATATTCAAGATTGGTCGAAAGATAAACCCTATTTCAAGGATCCAAAAATTACAGAATTAATGGGATCTTTCTTGTCAAATAATCATTGTGCTTCCTTGGAAGATGCCTATCAAAAAGCCTGTGCCTTCTTTCCTGATATCCAGAAAAATATTCAGGCAGAAACAAAAAAACAAGAACAGATTCAACAACAAATTCAACAAGAAAAACAAGTTAAAACGGCAAAACTCGCAAAAACCTTAAATATTGGAACCAAACCCAATCCAAAAATATTAAATGGTAAAACATGGGATGATGATCACCTGCTCGCTAATCTCTATGATGAGCTCGAAAATAAGCTAAATACTTAAAATTACCTCATTTCGATTTTATTTCTAATCCTGATTTTAAAAAAAAAGGAAATATATCTTCCTTTTGGGAGTTACTCCCACTCTACCCCCCCTCTCAACTTCATTTAAAGGAATTTCCCCTATGCCTTCACCTTCCGAAATGTTTACAGAACTCGTTACAACAACCATGCGAGAACATCCAAGCATTGTTTCTGATAATGTCTCTAATCATAACGCGCTTTATAACCAATTGGTTAAAAAGAAAAAAATCAAAAAAGCCTTGTCTGGTGGCTATGAAATTGCGCTGCCTCTTGCCTATCAAGAAAATGCAACATTTCAACGCTATTCAGGATATGATACTTTTGATATTAAAGCTTCTGATGTGTTGTCTGCCGCACATTATGAATTTGCTCAAGCTGTGGTCTCTGTGACCGCGTCAGGACGCGAATTAAGAGCGAATAAAGGAAAATATCAGATGATTAATCTGGTCAAGGAACGTATTAAAAATGCCAAACGAACCGCCGATAATAATCTATCTGTCGATATTTACTCAACAGGATCTCTGCCAAACCAAATCGGGGGATTATCCCATATTATCCAAGATAACGGACTTGGAATTGTCGGTGGAATCGATGCCTCTAAATTTGGATTTTGGAAAAATAAATTCCTGGAACTTGACGGCTCTAATGATTATGTCGCGAATCCTAAAAAACTCGTTAAAGCCATGCATGAACTCTCTTTAGACCTGGTCAGAGGATCCGATAAAACCGATCTCATCGTTGCGACTAAAGATTTCTATTCTAGCTATTGGGAAGCCTTAAGCGATCATCAACGCTATACCTCAAATGATGCTCCTGCAACCTTTAAATCCGTTAAATTTCAGAATAATGTCGATGTAATCTATGATGATGTGGTCGGATTTGGAAAAACAGATGAAAGAATGTATTTCCTCAATACCGATTATCTCGATTTCTACGTCCATCCAGATGCAAACTGGACACCTTTAGATGAAAAACAATCCATTAATCAAGACGCTATCGTTATCTCCCTAATCTGGCAAGGACAATTAACCTGCTCAAACCGTTCTCTACAAGGCGTTCTAATCGATGCCTCCTAAACACTCCGTATCAATATTAAGCTCTTAAGTTTAATCTCGCTAGTTAGCGTACCTAATAAAACCACACGCGGTCGCGTGCGCGGTCGCGTGTCTTTTTTAAGAGAACTTAGCGTATAAAAGAAAGCTCTTAAGTTTAATCTAGGCACTTTAAAGCACCTTAAGAAAATCCAGTCCGAGACTGGCTGGTGTCTGGAGTCATGATAATGCGATTTCCATTAAGACCTAATTCTCAACGGGTACAAACCTCTCAATCTATTATTCTACCCGCTCCGTTTCGAGGATTAAACCAAAGAGATAAACAAGATATGAGCCCGTCAGGATACGCGGAAGAGTTAGAAAACTTCCTCCCTTCTCAAGGAGAAGTTTATCTAAGAAAAGGCTATCAACACCATGCTTTAGGCATGGCAGAAAATCAGCCTGTTGAAACCTTAATGACATATACTGACGGAAGTAATGCCCATTTATTTGCCGCGATTGGGCAAAAACTCTATGATGTTACGCGAGCTGGAAATGTAGGAGAGCCTGTTTTAAATAATCTCACTCACGCACGCTGGAGCTATACACAATTTGCCAATACTTCAGGACGTTATCTTTTATGCGTAAATGGTGTAGATGGGCTAAAATCCTATAATGGTCAGGAATGGAAATCGCTTTCTTTGGAAAATATTAATCCTCAAAATCTCGTCTATATTACCCAACATAAAGGCAGATTATGGATGATTGAAAAAAATACCCTTAATGCCTGGTATTTACCAATTTTCGCAATCTCGGGAGCCGCAAACAAACTTAATTTAGGCGCTTTATGCAAAAAAGGAGGCAAGCTAATTGCCGTCTCCAATTGGACTCTGGACGCGGGAGATGGCGCGGATGATTATCTTGTATTCGTCACCTCACAAGGGGAATGCGTGGTATATGCGGGCATTAATCCAGATCATATTCAAAGCTGGTCTATGGTCGGAATTTATCAAACAGATCGACCCTTGGGTGATCGCTGCTTGGTGAAATTCGGGGCAGATTTATTAATTCTAACACAATCTGGCGTGATTTCCATGACGGCTTTATTAAGAAGTCAAAACAGATTAAGTTCTATTTCTGAACTCATTCGAAATCGCTTTATTCAACACAGCCAACACGCTAATAATACGAATTTAGAATGGCAAATCCTGTTTTATCCCGAAAAAAGCTGGCTGATTGTTAATACTCCGATTCAAAATAAAAAAAATACGCAATATATCTATCATTCGATCTTGCCTCCTCCTGATGGCTGGACATCCTTTACAGGACAAAATGCCTATTGCTGGGCAGTGCATGATCATTCCTTGTTTTTTGGAGGAATGGGAAAAGTCTATCAAGCAGATATTGGTAATCAAGATCAAGATCAACCCATTTCAGGAAATATTGTCTGGGCTTCTAGTAAAATGGGCATGCCAAATAAGAAAAAATTCAATCTGGCAAGACTTTATATCCGATCCGATCAAAAACCTAATCTTTTGCTCTCTATTCAAGTGGATTATCAGAGAAAACAAATACAAACCTCTCCTGATTTCTCCTTAAATACAAATAAAATTGCAGATTGGGATCAAGCCTTATGGGATCAGGAATTCTGGGGAGGAAAACCAATCGCGTTCTCGGAATGGACAACCATCCCCGCTATTGGTCACAGTGCCAGTCTTCACCTTAATGTCCACTCAACCGCAACAGAATTTTCAGTTATCTCAACCGAGATTCTATTTGAAACAGGAGGTATTTTATAAAATGGAACTCGTCTTTGGATTAGATCATCAGGTTTCAGAATATATCGCCCATCATTTCCCAATTGTGATTGAAAGAGGTGGATATGATCCCGATTTGGCAATCGGCTTGATGAATAAAAAACAAACGCTTATTGGCGGTGTGGTTCTAACCGATTATCAAGATCATGATGTGGAATTAACCATTTATCTGGAGCCTGGAACCCATCTTACCCGATCCTTATTAAGAAAATTTTTTTCAACCCTATTTTTTATCCTAAAACTAAAGCGAATTACAGCTAAAATCGCCTCTAAAAATATCACTTCCCGAAAATTTGTCGAACGATTGGGCTTTAAACAGGAAGGCATTTTACGAAACGCCTTTTATAATGGAGATGATATCTATCTTTATGGCATGCTTAAAACTGAATGTCCCTGGATTGTCATTCATAATAAAAAAAAGGAATTCCTTCATGAAAACGCCAAAAGCTCCTAAGCCTCCTGATCCCTACCGCATGGCCTCCGCACAATCTGGCGCGAATCGAGATGCGGTCTTATCGGGAGCTTTGATGAATAATTATGATGAAAACAGCCCGTTTGGAACCTTACGTTATAAACGAACAGGAGTAAATACCTATGTCGATTTTCAAGGACGCAAGATTACTGTCCCAAAATTCGAACGCACAATTAGCCTCTCTCCTGAACAACAAGGCATTTATGATCAAAAACAAAGAGCGGGTAAAAATATGGCAGACCTTGCCGTTTCTCAATCTGCTAAGCTCAATCATTTATTAAACAAGCCGTTTGATCCTCAAAACCTGCCAGAGCAAGCCGTTTTAGAACAAAAAGACTATTCCAAAGATCGAAAACGGGTAGAAGACGCTATGCTTTCTCGTTATAATAGAATGTATCAGCAAAGCTCAAATGCGATGGAAAGCAAATTATTAAATCAGGGCTTAACGCCTGGTTCTTCTGCCTGGAATGAACAAATGGATCAATTGGGAAGACAGCAAACCGATGCGAGAACGCAGGCTATTTTAGCGGGAGGAAATGAACAATCAAGATTAAATGCCTTAACCACGCAACGGGCAAATTATCAAAACCAGCTTAGACAACAAGCCCTTGCGGAAGCATTTGCTGTTCGAAATCAACCCTTAAATGAAATTACGGCTTTAATGTCTGGCTCTCAAATCAGAGCCCCTCAATTTGCAGGCGCACATAGACAAAATATGGGTGCTTCGAATATTGCAGGCTATACGCAAAATGCCTATCAGGGAAATCTACGAGCCTATCAACAAAAAATGGCACAGCAACAAGCCATGATGTCTGGACTATTCCGATTGGGCGCTGCTGGCTTAAGCGCGGGATTAGGCGGCTTTTTTGCGCCAACCCCTCCTGTTCACCGCAAACCCTAAAAGCATAATATATGATTTAAGGATGCTCTTATTATGATCGATCTGCCTAAAAGCCTGGCTCAAGCCCTGAAAAATCCTAAAAGCCTCAAACAATACTGGATGGATAAACTCGATCAGGCAAAAAAAAAGAATAAAGATTGGCAAAAATCTGCGAAACAAGCCAGTGAAATCTATTGGTGTGATCAAAAAACAAATATCTCTTTTAATATCCTTCATGCCAATACGGAAACCTTAATTCCTGCTATTTATAATACGCCACCTATTCCTGATATCAGAACAAGATTTCAAGACCAAAATGAAATTGCTAGAAAAGGAGCGCAAATTCTGGAACGTGCCTTGATCTATAGCTTTGATGAATATGACGCGCATGATAGCCTGCTATCTGCGGTAAAAGACGCCATGATTACAGGAAGGGGCATTATTCGTGTGCGCTATAATCCGCTAACAAGACGCAGCGCAAAAGAAGATGAGCAAGGAAAGTCAATCTTTCAAGAAGATCTCATCTGGCAATCCGTCGCGCTTGATTATGTCCCATGGAATCACTTCTATCATGAGGATGCGCATATCTGGAATGATGTAAACTGGATTGCGTTTTTAAAAACCTATACCAAAGAAGAATTAGAAAGCATTCTTGCTGAAAAAACCTTAAAAACCCTCGATTTTAAATCCTCAGAACAGATAGAAAATTCTCACGGCAAAGAAGAAACAACTGAAATCTATGAAATCTGGGAAAAAACCACTCGAAAGGTTTATTTTATCTCAGAAGCTCTTGAGACTCCAATTTCTGTAATGGAAGATCCCTTAAACTTACTGGATTTCTTTCCTGTTCCAAAACCTTTTTATAGTTTGAGAAAAACACAAAATCTAATGCCCATTCCACCTTATTCAGTCTATGAAAAACAGGCAATTGAACTCAATGAAACCACAAGGCGAATTCTAGCATTAACCAAAATGCTTAAATTTAAAGGAATTCGAGCCTCTGAAATTCATGAATTCGACCAGTTTGAAAACTTGGATGATGGCGAATTTATGCCTTCTGAAAATGCAATGATTTTCTTACAACAAGGTCTAAGTCTTGATCGAGCTCTTTGGACTATGCCATTAGAGCGTATTATCCAAACCATTCGAGAACTCGGCGCGCAAAGAGAACAAATTAAACAAACCATTTATGAAATCACAGGCATTGCAGATATTATGAGAGGGGCAAGCAAAACAACAGAAACCGCAACTGCACAGCAATTAAAAGCACAATGGGGATCTTTACGCATTCAACAAGCACAACAGAATTTCCAAATCTTTGCGCGTGATATGATACGTCTAAAAGCAGAAATCATCGCGTCCCATTTTTCAAAACAAACGCTTTCCTATCTCGCAGGAGAACCCGTTGAAGAAGAGGTCTTAGAGCTCTTAAGAGGAGATTTAATACGAAATTATACCATTGAAATTGAAACCGATTCAACTATTCGTGGTGATATGGCTAGAAATCAGCAAAATATGACCCAATTCTTAAGCGCAACCGCAAGCTATCTTCAAACCCTTGCGCCCGCTTTACAACAAGGCATTATTCCTCAAGATCTCGCCTTGACCATTTTTGCGGGATTTGCCAAACAATTTAAACTCGGAAAAGCTATTGAAGATAAACTCTCAGAACATATTAAACACGCGGAAGAACAGGCAAGCCAAACCCAAAAACAAGCAGAACAGCAAGAAGAAACTCAACAAGAAAAACGCAAACAAGAAGAAGAAGCAAAAGCTCTAAATAAACAAAAACTCATGCTGGAAACCCAAAAACAACAAGCAGAAATTGAAAAACTCAATAGCCAAACCCAAAAAACAAACGCAGAAACTCAAGAAAAACATCTGGAAAATCAATTAAACCACCCCCCTTTAATCTAATCTATTTGGAAATAATATGTCTAGAAAAGTCTATGATTTTACCTTAAAAAAATGGCGAAATCCCGAGCAATATTATGCGGAAAAACAAATCCAAAAACAACGCTCACCATTTCATTTCCCAGAAATTATAAAACCCATGCCTGAATATACCTCAATGGCATCTGGCAAACGCATCACAACCCGCTATGAAAGAAAAGAAGATCTAAAACAATATCATTGTAGAGAAACTGACCCCTCCGAACACAGCCAAAGCCACGCGACCGCGTGTGACTTTTCTAAGAGAACTTAGCGTATTTAAGTAAGCTCTTAAGTCTAATCTGGGTAGTTAAAGAGCCTTAAGAAACCACGCGACCGCGTGTGACTTTTCTAAGAGAACTTAGCGTATTTAAGTAAGCTCTTAAGCCTAATCTGGGTAATTAGAGCGCCTTAAGAAACCACGCGACCGCGTGTGACTTTTCTAAGAGAACTTAGCGTATTTAAGTAAGCTCTTAAGCCTAATCTGGGTAATTAGAGCGCCTTAAGAAACCACGCGACCGCGTGTGACTTTTCTAAGAGAACTTAGCGTATTTAAGTAAGCTCTTAAGTCTAATCTTGGCACTTAATGTGCTTTAAAAAACCACGCGACCGCGTGTGACTTTTCTAAGAGAACTTAGCGTATTTAAGTAAGCTCTTAAGTCTAATCTTGGCACTTAATGTGCTTTAAAAAATCACGCGAACGCGTGTGACTTTTCTAAGAGAACTTAGCGTATTTAAGTAAGCTCTTAAGTCTAATCTTGGCACTTAATGTGCCTTAAAAAATCACGCGACCGCGTGTGTGAAGGAAAATTTATTATGTCTCCTATTAAACCGTATCAAATACCATTACCTCCGAGCCTAACACAGGTTTTATTACAAAATCCAGGCTTAATTCCAGGCTATCCAAACAAAGCTTTGATTTCTGGAAACTCTGGATATGCGCGCCCTATTGCGGATCTTGCACAAATTTTAATGAATAAAAACAGACCACAAATTAAATTAGAGCCCATGAAAACCCCTACCGCAAAACTGACAGAAAAAACGCCATTTAATGATTCTTTTGATCCTGCTGAAAATCTGGCAAACGCGCTATGGTCTTCCAATCGTCTCAACAGAGGACAGAAAATTGCAAATTATTTACAGAGCAATGCATTAAGAAATGAACGAATTATCCATCCAATTGAAGGCGTCGCAAAGCTCGCAGAAGCGATTTTAGCATCAAGAATGAATAAAAAAATAGATCGAGAAAAAACCCAAATTGGCGAATTTACCAAGAATTAGACGCTCATTTAACCAAAACAGCCTATGGGTCAGTATGAAAATATTATTGAGAATGCCTTAAAATCGGATGTTATAGACAATAATGCAATTGTTAAAGCAAACATATTTTTAAAACGCGCGCGCTCTGCTGCAGAAGACCCAGAATAAGAAAGATTATCAAAATAAACGTTAAGCGCTGCGAATAATGAGATAAACGGTATCAACAGATAAAGAAAAAACCTATAAAGGTACGATAAAATCTATTGATGAAAACCCTAAAAAAGTTTCCTTTTTAAATGAGAAAATAAAAACAAATTGTGATTTAGAAAATATCTTTTTTCAGCGTAAAATACTTCTGGTAGATATAAATCTCCATTACAACCCAAATAATACAATTGCCAAATATGAAATTGTTAACTGTTTGGGAACCGTCGAAAAGAGTTAGAATTTAATGCATCCAAATTTGGATGTATCTCTTAAGCGCACGCAATCATTATTTAATTTTCAACTTAATGTTTAGCCTAATTCAGCCAAGCTTTTAATCTAAATTAAAGGAGGTAATTCCTTATGCCGTTTAATCCTCAAGGTCTGTTACAGCGTCTTTATTCCTGGATACAGGAACGAGATCAAAATCAGAAAATTCAGGCTTATAAAATGGATCAGGAATTTAATAATATCATCTCTGCCATTAATCAACTCACCACAGGACAGGTTAAAATTAAAGGTCAAATGCAGCCAGAAGGTGGAAACCCTGAAACGCCAGGCTATGCGTTTTATCATGATAGCGATACAGGCATGTATACCAATCAGCAAGATCATCTTGGATTCGCAAGCAAAGGGGTTGAAGCGTTTAAAATCAATGATAAACAAGAAATCTATTTTGCAAAACAAACCCATTTCAACCAGAGCGTGATTTTCAACCAGAGCGTGAATTTTTAATCATGCTGTTGATTTTAATCAATCTATTAAAGCTCATTTAGGATTAGAGCTTGTTTCAAAGGATAATGACGCGAATTCTTCAAATCATGCCATTTATCTTGCGCCACAAAAAACAAAACAAACCCATAAATTATTTTTAAAAGAATTATGGACGGTTTTTCAGTCTCATAAAGATAAAGGGTGGAAATACCAAGATGAACAGGGAGATGATATTTTTATCCTTGGAGCAGGAGGATTTATCGAGATTTTTGGAAAAACCCATTCCTTATCCTATATTGATTTTAAATTCCAAAAAGACAGAGATTTTGATGTTCGTTTAATGGTCAAGCCCAATCATGTAATGTTTGGCGCAAACAGCCAGGATTTTTCATTCTCTCTAGACACACCTATAACCGCACATAATTATATTAAATATCATTCAGATGGAAAAGTTCAATGGGCGATTGGAAAAGCAGCAGATGGAAATTTCTATATTCATCGACATAATCCAGATGGTAGCTGGAAAGAAGTTGTCTTTCAAATCAATAAAGATAACGGTCATATTTGGACAAAACATCTGGGCTGGATAAAAGATTATATCGTCCAAGATGTTCGAATTATTGATCAAACAACGCTCCAGAAAAAAATCTTTAACGCATGGTATACCATCGGAACTATCGCAGAAATTCACAATCATTATGATAATGATTCAGGTGGAAGAGATTCTGAAATACCACCTTATTAATCCCGTTTATTTTTCTATCTTATCATTTAGGAACATCTTATGAAATATTTAGGCTTTTTTACATCCTATCAACCCAAACAAATTGATGAAAACAAGCAAGATGTTCGGTTTTTAAAAAATGAGCAGGATAAAGATTGGTATGAATTGATTGAACATATTTTGAAATCCAATAAAAAATCCCTCTCTAACTGGTTTTGCGCAACGGATCAAACAGGTAAAATCTTAAGTCAAACAGAGGATATCTCAACGCTTTTTCCTCTCAACCAACATGTTTATCACTTCTTGAAAACCACAAGACTCGAAAAAGAATATATTCTAAAAGGTAAATTAGTAGATAAACCCATTCAATACCTAAAAAAACAGGCATTAACTGAATTGGTTAAACACCATTCAAGCTTTATCTATCAAATGAGTGATCAAGCAAGCCTTGAAGAAAGAGATAGCTGGATTTTAAAAAAACTAGCAGCGAGTGCCTATCTTGAGGGAAAAGCTGATCAATTTCAAATCCAAATGCTAAAACAAGAAGCAAAAACCGTTGGAGAAACAATTAACCATCTTGCACAAACTATTCTTTATAAAGTAAATCTCTATCAAAAATATATCGGAATTGCGGCAGGACTTAAACGTAAACATCAAGCAGAAATCAAAAAATGTAAAACCAATCAGGAAGTCAAACACTGTCTTAAACAGCTAAAACAAGACTTTAAAGCAGCAAAAAGCCTATAATATACCTCTCTTTTTGTCTAAATACAGTTATAATCCATTATAAATAGGTATTTTTTAAAATGCTCATTTCTTCTCCTCTGCCTTCTTTAATCAATCCTAAAAGATGGCCGAATTTTACGCTATCTGAGCTTATCTGTCATTGTGGGATTTATTGTAGAGGAGAATATTACCATCATCCTTATTTTCTCGATTGCCTACAGGCTCTAAGAGAAGAAATCGGAAAACCTTTAATTCTGAATTCTGCGCATCGTTGTGCTCTTTGGAATGCGCAAATAGGGGGCGCCCCTCTGTCTGAACATAAAAAAATAGCCGTTGATATCAGCTTGAAAAATCAGAATAGAAAACAAATCTTGCAAACCGCAAAAAATCTGGGCTTTACAGGCTTTGGGCTCTATCAAACCTTCTTGCATTTAGATCAAGGGCGCCCAAGAGTTTGGATAGGCAAAAACACGCGAACACAGCCAAAGGGCTGACTTTTCTAAGAGAATTTAACATATAGAAATAAGCGCAAAGCCTAATCTTGCTAGGTAAAGCGCTGTAAGAAAATCCAGTCCGAAACTGGCTTTGGCTGCACGCGAAGGCGTGACTTCTTAAGGAGCGCTCAGCATATAAGAGTAAAGGAATATTTTTATGGAATTGACAAATTTTATCCCGTCTGCATTGGGCGGCGGTTTGTTTGGTTTAATCGGAGCAAGTCTAAACAGAGTATTTTCATTTATCGAACGCTGGCAAACCCATAAATACAAGCTTGCTGAATGGCAGCATGAATTAAAATTATATGAATTACAACGAAAAATCAGACAGGAAGAAATTGAACAAGAAATCTTGCTGACCAAAGAAGAAGGAAGCTGGCAGGGATTAAGAGAATCCATCAGAGCAGAAGCAGAAATTGGAAATAGTTATTTATGGGTAAATGCCATAAGAGCCCTGATAAGACCTGCCTTAACCTTGTTATTATTGCTCATTTCGGCTGGAATCTGGTTTTATTCCAAGGATCAGGCTCTTTTACAGACATTAAGTTTTAATAGCTCTGCTGTCATTCTCTGGTGGTTCGGAGATAGAGCCCAAAGACGCAATCAAACCCCACACCAACCAGAAACAAAATAAGAGATTTATTTTAAATTATGCCTGGCACACACAACTCATCTCAGCGCTCAAATATGAGACATATAGAAAGAGAATTAGGAAGCATGACCGCAAGATTAGATGATCTTGATCGAAGAATAACCCATATTGAACGCGATGTAAAAGAAATCAGAAGCTTTATTCTCTCCGCGAAAGGAAGCTGGAAAGCCTTAATTGTGGTTGCAGCTATTTCCTCAACACTAACCGCATTTGCACTAAAGCTATCTCATTTCTTTAAATAACACACGCGTTCGCGTGGTTTCTTAAAGCGCGCTGAGTAGAAATGTTAAGCTCTTAAGTTTAATCTCGCTAGTTAGCGTACCTAATAAAACCACACGCGGTCGCGTGCGCGTTCGCGTGATTTCTTAAAGAGCGCTTAGCGTATAAAAGAAAGCTCTTAAGTTTAATCTGGATACTTAAAGACACGCGTTCGTGTGTGATTTTTTTAAGAGCGCTCAGTATCAATGTTAAGCTCTTAAGTTTAATCTTGCTAATTAGCGTACCTAAATAAAGTCAGCCCTTCGGCCGCGCGTGTTCGCGCGCAAGGGTTAAAAACATGCTCTTTTCTCACACGGATTGTGTTAAGCCTCTTTTACACTATGAGCATAATGCTGTGTTCCTTGATGATAGATTTTATCTTTAGGCGCAATGTCTTCTGGACAATACATGGCTTGAACTTCAAGCTTTGGATAAATATCTGCAAAATCCTGCTGGGTTTTTTCAAATAATTCATCAAATGAATGAATAACAAAATAGGTTTGTTGAAAATCATCTATTTTATAATCCGTACTCATAATCCGCTTAAGATCAAAATGAACACGATTAGGAGAAGCATCTTGAATCGAAAAAACACTCTCTGTATTGGAAGAAATAATTCCTGCTCCATAAATCCATAATCCTTCTGGCTTGTTAATCAATCCAAACTCTACCGTATACCAATAAAGACGAGCAAGATTTTTTAACTGGTCATACGCATTCAAAGCCCTTAGCCCACCATGACCATAAGCCTCCATATAATCCGCAAACACAGGAAGCGTTAATAAAGGAATATGACCAAAAATATCATGAAAAATATCTGGCTCTTGTAGATAATCAATCTGTTCTGACTTTCGAATAAATTGTCCCGCAGGAAATCTTCTGTTTGATAAATGATGAAAAAAAACATCATCTGGAACTAAAGAAGGAACAGTAACTACTGTCCAGCCTGTTAATTTATAGAGTTTTTCATTAATTCTTCGAATATCTGGAATCTTTTCTGATCCCAGATTAATTAGCTCAACTCCTTGATAAAACTCATCACAAACCAATCCTTTAAGCGTTTTTAACTGACGCTGATAAAGCGTTTTCCAAACAGTATGCTCTTGTTCTGTATACTTTTCCCAATCCTGAGAAATAATCCAATCATTTGCCTGTTTTTCAAAATCCTGATTTGATTTTGACTCCGCGTTCTGTTTTTTCATCACTCTCTCTCCTATATTCCATTCATTCCACACGCGTTCGCGTGATTTCTTAAGGCGCGCTCAACAGAAATGTTAAACTCTTAAGTTTAATCTGGGTACTTAAAGACACACATTCGTGTGTGTTTTCTTAAAGCGCGTTCAGTATCAATGTTAAGCTCTTAAGCTTAATCTAGGTACTTAAAGACACACATTCGTGTGTGATTTTTTTAAGAGCGCTTAGCATATAGAAATAAGCACAAAGTTTAATCTTGCTAATTAGCGACACACATTCGTGTGTGTTTTTTTTAAGAGTGCTCAGTATCAATGTTAAGCTTAAAGCTTAATTACGAATAAGTACAAAGCTTAAATCCTGACGCTTAAAGACACGCAAAGGCGTGTAACCACATGCTTAGCGCTTTTAAAAAAAGACTCAATAATCTATTAATATATACTATAAATATATATCATTTTAATCAATTGGCAAATAACCACACGCGTTCGCGTGACTTCTTAAGGCGCGCTCAGTATCAATGTTAAGCTCTTAAGTTTAATCTAGGTACTTAGAGCGCCAAATAAAATCACGCCTTCGCGTGCGCGTTCGCGTGACTTCTTAAGGCGCGCTCAACAGAAACATTAAGCTCTTAAGTCTAATCTGGATACTTAAAGACACACATTCGTGTGTGTTTTTTTTAAGAGCGCTCAGTATCAATGTTAAGCTCTTAAGCTTAATCTAGGTACTTAAAGACACACATTCGTGTGTGATTTTTTTAAGAGCGCTTAGCATATAGAAATAAGCACAAAGTTTAATCTTGCTAATTAGCAACACACATTCGTGTGTGCTTTTTTAAGAGCGCTGAGTAGAAACATTAAGCTCTTAAGCTTAATCTAGGTACTTAAAGACACACATTCGTGTGTGATTTTTTTAAGAGCGCTTAGCATATAGAAATAAGCACAAAGTTTAATCTTGCTAATTAGCGACACACATTCGTGTGTGTTTTCTTAAAGCGCGCTCAGTATCAATGTTAAGCTCTTAAGCTTAATCTAGGTACTTAAAGACACACATTCGTGTGTGATTTTTTTAAGAGCGCTCAGTATCAATGTTAAGCTTAAAGCTTAATTACGAATAAGTACAAAGCTTAAATCCTGATACTTCTCGCGCCTTAGATAGAGTGCCATCTCATATTTGCGTGGGAGCTGGGATTATTTCTCAAGCTGATAGGTAATGGTAGAAACCACTCGTACTTTTTTAAAAATCTGCTTGTTTTGACGAAGTCCTTCGATTGAATCTCTAGGTAGAATTACAAAAACACCTTGATTCGCATTTCGAATATTTCCAATAATACTACCTGAATCCTGCGCAAATTGCTGTGCTGATTTTCTGGCATTTGCTGTTGCTTGCGCAATCATTTCAGGCTTGATCTCATTCAGTTTGGTAAAGACATAGGTTGGACTACGGTTTTGCCAATCTTGGCGTAATACAATTCCTTGATGAATCAAATTCCCCAAGCGTCTGCTTACCGCAGAAACCAAATTTACATTTTTAGATCTTAAAATAATGGATTGAATAACAGTATAGCGTTCAACGGGTTTGTTTTGCCCATACCCAGGACCTGCATCTTGAACCTGAAGTGTTCCTGTTTGAATTTCTGCCTCATCAAACTGGTTATTCTTTAAAAACGCTCTCACTTTTTTGGTATCTTGATCCAGTTTCTTTTGCGCCGCTGAAATGTAATTTGAACTTGAGGAAAATTGAATCTGCCAAAATGCCAAATCTGCCTTTACTTCTTTTTCCGCAAGCCCTTTAACCGTCACACGCCGATCCGCATTGCGACTTTTAATCAGGCTGTCTCCAATTGTCCAAGCCCCACCAATTAAACCAATAAATAAAAAAAAGGATGCAAATAAACCGACCGCAATTCCAGAATTTCGTGACATATTTAATCTCCCTGACAAGAAATATTCTAAAATAATATTTCCAGCTTTATGACGATATATTACCCTCTTGCCAATATGGCTTTTATAAAATCATAGATTCAAAATAATATCTATTAATATTTATTAAATCTATTTTTTCAACAGGTTTCAAACTCTTTATACTTTTAATTTTTAAGGATTTTGTTTTTTATTTAATCGCGATTAAATAAATCCAAGCTCGATTGTTTTATCTATTTAATCTTGGATAACGCAATTTGATTTATTCTACTTTAATTAAATGAATTAAACCAAATTATTTATCAAACAGGTTTTTTAATAAATCCTTTGCTTTATCTTCAATTTTTTCCTTTTTTTCTGGTTTTTTCTGTTGATCTTTTTGATCCTTAGACGAATCATTCTTTGGATCAATAATATTTTTAAGGAAATCAGACGTATTTTTATCCAGATTTTTCTCGATTAATTTTAATCCTTCTTTTTTAATTTCTTTTCTGGCATTTCGTTCAACAATTTTTTCTACCCGATCAATATCAAGCGTAATTTTAGGATCTGTTAAACTTCCTTGAATAATAATATCAAAAGGAAGGAAATTATTTTTATCTGTTTGATCATTGGTTGAGGTCTTTGTGAGTTTAGGTGTTAATCTATATGCAATCTGTTTTTGAACAAGAGAAAGGTTTCCTTTTCCAAACACATTCAAATATGGCATGCTCATCACAAGATCATCATTGTTTACAACGCCATTAACAAGCTGAAAACTCCCATTCATCTTAGAAAAATCGGTTGATTGTTCAGGTGAGATATATTGATAGATAGATTTTGACTGTATTAATTCTTTCCCAAGCTTTGTTAAAGACTGGATGGATTGTTTTTTAAGTAAAGGCTCTATGGTTCTAGCAATTTGTCCAATATTAATTCCAGAAATTTTTCCATCCTCAACCGTAAAATGCCCTTCCCCGCTTAGATTTCGAACGATTAGATCCTGTGAATTTCCTTTTGTTTTTAAACTGATTGTAACGCCTGTTTTTCCTTTAAGCTTATCTATTTTTACAACAGAGCTTAAAAATGGATATAATTCAAAATCATGCAAATCCGCTTTAAGATTAAACAATGGCTGTGACGTTCTGGCATTTAAGGTTAAATCTCCACTTCCAATTCCATCATAAGCGTTTAATTCTGACATTAGCATTCTTAATTTTGCATTTGAAAGATCTGTTTTAATCTTCATTTTATCAATCACTATATCATTAAACGCAATCTTTGAAAGATCGAGGTCAAACAAAGCATTAATCTGTCCTAAAGCAGAAAAATCCATTGCTTCTTTTGACCATTCCTGCGTTTGATTTTGAGTATTTTTCGCTTGCTCGGAGGATATTTCTTTTGAAGCGGATTCTGTTTTTTGATCAGAAGATGAAGAAGAGGGAAAGGTCTCCAGAGTTTTCGTAGAAATTGGTGGCGTTTCCTGAAAATAAGGGGTAAGATTTAATTCAGGAATAGACAAGTGTGCTTTTACAAACGGCTTTTTCTGAGACCAGTCTATATCAAGCGTGCCATTGGCTTTGATTTTATCAAAATTCACGAGAAGGTCAGAATATTCAACCCCCTTTAATCCTCCTGATAGCTTTCCTTCAAGACGAAATTTATCAAATACATCCCTCTTATTTCCTAATTCCATCTTAAAGATTTCAGCCAGTTTTTTAAGGTCTACCAGATTAATAATCAGGTTTCCTGAAAAATCTGGCTGATGACTTTGTAAAAACTGTCCTGTAAAGTCTGCTTTTACCAATTCTGTTTTTAAATGAAGCGAAAAAGGCGTTTCTTTTGCTTCAAAAAAACGGTTTAAAGAATCAAGCTTTAACGCTGTTTCTATCCGATTTTTCTTATACTGGAAGCCTCCATTTAGTATAAAAGGCTGATGCAAGGATGGCATTTCTACAGAAAGGCTGACCTGATTAATCTCCAGATTTTTATTCGTCATGCCATCTTGATATAGCAATAATCCATCTTCAATATGAATACGATCCAGCCTTAAATCTTTTAAGGGCAGGATATCGGGTCTTCTTTCAAAAGGCTTTTTAGCATGCGTTTTAGCATGCGTTTTATCTTTGGGTTGCTTTTCAGGCTCTGTTTTTTCTCCAAATGCCCAGTTAATTTCTCCTTTTTTATTTTTTTCCAGATAAATTTTTGGGCTTTTAAGCGTAAATTCATTAATTTCAACTTTTTTTTGTAATAATGCCCATAATTTAAGGCTCGCTTTCATTTTTTTGAGCTCAATCAAGGCAGGCCGTGAGAATTCCTTTGTATTTTCAACAACAATATTATGTGCGGTAACACTCACAGGAGGAAAAAGCGATAACCCGATCTTTCCATTAATTTTAACAGGACGATTAAGTGCTTCACTTGCGTTTTTCTCAATCTGTTTTTTATAATAGGAAGTTGGAATAAAAAATGGGAGTGCAATCAAAGCAACAAGAATAATCAAAAGAAAGGAGAATAAAATCATTAAAAGCTTTTTCATGAGAACACCAGAATTTATGTTAATTTTGTGCTAATATTTAATAAGGCAATCTTTATGGACTCACTATCATTATGAATCAATCAATATTCATAATACAAAAGCCTATATGAATCAATACTTGATTCATTTTGTAAAATTTGTATAAAATGAATTATCCAGATTAGGGAGAATAGACATATGCAAAAGCAAACAGGTATAAAACCCATAGCTATGAAACCCATTGTGATGAATCGTCGAGAATTGGTAACAGGTCTTGCAGCGGGAACAATTGTTCCTTTTATTGAAGGATGTGTACAAAATTCTGCTCTTGGTAGAAACCAGCTCTTACTAGTCTCAGATGGTCAACTTGCTCAATTATCTGCCTCTGCCTGGCGAGATATCAAGCACACTCAGCGCGCTTCATCGGATAGAGTGTTAAGAAGGAAAGTTGAACGCGTTGGCAGTCGCATTGCGGATTCCGCGGGATTACAAAACTTAAACTGGGAATTTGAGGTCTTTGATAATGATCAAATTAATGCCTGGGTTATGCCAGGTGGAAAAGTCGGATTTTATAAAGGCATATTAGATATTATGGATAATGATGATCAGGTCTCTGTTGTAATGGGACATGAAGTCGGTCATGTGGTAGGTCATCATGCCGCAGAACGCTATAGTCAAAAACTTGCTGCAAATGTCGGCATGACCATTGCCCAAATTGCCTTGGCAAGCTCTGATATCAGCTATAAGCATGAACTTGCTGCAATCTTGGGCGCGGGTGTTACATTCGGAGTAATCCTACCCTATTCACGCAAGCATGAATATGAAGCGGACAGGCTTGGAGTTGGGTTTATGGGTAAATCAAACTATAATGTCCAAGAAGCATTGAATTTCTGGCAAAGAATGTCTTCTAAAAACAAACGCAAACCTTTAGAATTTATGTCAACCCACCCTTCTGATGAAAACCGGATCAGGGCAATGAGAAGCTATATTAATCGAATGGGATTATTATAATAAATAGAATAAACAAATAAAACCAATTTATAAAAACAGGATAGCTTAACCTGCGATCAAATCCAAAGCGCCTATTTGTATCTTAATGAAATCATTCAACTAACAAAACAGATAAAATAATCGAATAAATAAATCATAGAAGAAGATAAAAATAAAACAAAAGAGTAAAATTCTAAAATATTCTATCTCTTTTGCTAAGTCAAACCCTTGGATTTAAAGAGAATTATATTTTCAAAATATACATTAAACCATGCTTGGCAAACGGCTTGAAAACAGGATTAAAAAGAATAAATTCTACCAAAATATAATGGAAAACTCCTTATTTTTAGCCCTTCATAACAGATATTAAGTGATATCATTTCAATAAAACTTAACCCCCTATCATCTGTTTTAATAAATGGTTGAATAAAAATATTACGCTCTTCTATGTTTTCCTTTTTCATGATCCATTCCAGCTTTTCAAGCTTGTTTGCTTCCCTTTCCAACTCGTCTTGTTTTCTTCTTCTAATTTTAGTCTTTAAAACAGCATTCTAAATCCATTTTTTTCTTTTTTATTTATAAGTTTTCTTTCTATTTGTCTTAAAAGAAAATCTTGCTTTTAAGCATTTACAGCGCTTTTAAATCTGAATATATAATTTTGTGCCCTGCCAGCAAAAAGAATGTATTTTATCCCTTGTCATTCAAAGAATCACAGTATAGTAATAATCGCATTATATAGATGCCGCGGTAGCTCAGTTGGTTAGAGCGCTTGATTGTGGATCAAGAGGTCCGGGGTTCGATTCCCTGCCGTGGTACCATTATATCTTTTTATATAAAACAAGCAAGATTAACAAGAATAAATTTTGTGTAAAGAATTTTATATATCAAATCATAATACGCTTTTTTATGCTATTAAACATAGAATCATTTATCTCTTTCTTAAAAAAACCGGGTAATCTTAAACTCAGATACAAAACCTTTTAAAAACAGATCTTTTATCAAATCAAATTTCAAATCCCCTATCCAAACAGATTAAATATTCTGTTTTTTATTGAAAATAAAGTTTCTCTTCTCTATTAGATATCATTTTATATTAAGGCTAAAAGAATTTAACAAAATAAATCAGAAAATTTAATTTATTTTTTTTTGTTGTTAATAAAAAATTAAGGTTTTCTTTATATTCAGAATATAACTTATAAAGTTAGAAACATAGCACAAGATCAAGATGATAAAAAAATATAGGTTGAAAAGCCTATATTTTTTTATGTGTAGAAAGCATTTTTTCCTATCTGTTTTTTCAAAATCCCTAAAATATACAAATAAGCTCTTAAGCTTAATCTTGCTAATTAGCGACACACATTCGTGTGTGCTTTTTTTAAGAGCGCTCAGTATCAATGTTAAGCTCTTAAGCTTAATCTTGCTAATTAGCGACACACATTCGTGTGTTATTTCTTAAAGCGCGCTGAGTAGAAACATTAAGCTCTTAAGTTTAATCTTGCTAGTTAGCGACACACATTCGTGTGTTATTTCTTAAAGCGCGCTGAGTAGAAACATTAAGCTCTTAAGTTTAATCTTGCTAGTTAGCGACACACATTCGTGTGTGCTTTTTTTAAGAGCGTTCAGTATCAATGTTAAGCTCTTAAGCTTAATCTTGCTAATTAGCGACACACATTCGTGTGTTATTTCTTAAAGCGCGCTGAGTAGAAACATTAAGCTCTTAAGTTTAATCTTGCTAATTAGCGACACACATTCGTGTGTGCTTTTTTTAAGAGCGTTCAGTATCAATGTTAAGCTCTTAAGCTTAATCTTGCTAATTAGAGACACACATTCGTGTGTTATTTCTTAAAGCGCGCTGAGTAGAAACATTAAGCTCTTAAGTTTAATCTTGCTAATTAGAGACACACATTCGTGTGTTATTTCTTAAAGCGCGCTGAGTAGAAACATTAAGCTCTTAAGTTTAATCTTGCTAGTTAGCGACACACATTCGTGTGTTATTTCTTAAAGCGCGCTGAGTAGAAACATTAAGCTCTTAAGTTTAATCTTGCTAGTTAGCGACACACATTCGTGTGTGCTTTTTTTAAGAGCGTTCAGTATCAATGTTAAGCTCTTAAGCTTAATCTTGCTAATTAGAGACACACATTCGTGTGTTATTTCTTAAAGCGCGCTGAGTAGAAACATTAAGCTCTTAAGTTTAATCTTGCTAATTAGAGACACACATTCGTGTGTTATTTCTTAAAGCGCGCTGAGTAGAAACATTAAGCTCTTAAGTTTAATCTTGCTAGTTAGCGACACACATTCGTGTGTTATTTCTTAAAGCGCGCTTAGTATATAAAATAAGGTCCAGAGTGTCATATTTTAAAACTTGGGATAAGCTTACATTAAAATAGATAAAAATTCAATAGAATAATGTAAAACCAGACTAAAATTGTATAAAGATAGAGATCATTAACTCATAATATTGATATAATCTATTTATAGGGCATATAAAACTTTATTATAGATCTTCTTAAAAGCACTTAGTATATAAAAATAAGACTTTTAAGTTTAATCTTGCTAATTAGCGTACCTAAATAAAGTCAGCCCTTTGGCTGCGAACGTGTGTGGTTTTAAGGAGCGTTTCAAGTTTTTTCGATTGTATCTTTAAATTAAACTGTTCTAACGCTCTTTTTCTTCCTGCATCCCCAAATCTTGCCACCTCGTCAAAATCAGATAAAGCCTTCTTTAAACAGGCTTTAAAAGCTTGTTTATTTCCCTCTTTAAAAATCCAACCTGTTTGACCATCAAGAACCGCTTCTGGCAAACCTGCATGATCAGAACTAATAATAGCAGCACCAGACATCATGCCTTCCAGCGCAATCATTGGTAATCCTTCACAATCTCCATTTGACGCCATTTTTGATGGAACAAGAACCAGTTTTGCTGAAGATAAATACACTCTGATTTGCTCTGGAGAAACCCAGCCTGGAAATTCCGCATGAATCCCAGAATGCATTAATTGAGATCTTGCTTGATCCCATAATGCTCCACTACCCAAAAAGAAAAATTGCCAATCATGAATTGGTTTAAATCCTTCTTGCGTTAACTCAATTAATGCCTGAACAATTAAATCAATTCCTTTTTTTTCAACCATACGACCTGCAAAAACAACCCTGTTTTCTTTTTTCGATGGATAAAAATAATCTGGATCAACACCATTATAATGCGTTTGAACCCTTTTCTCTAAAGCGCCTTGTGCCAATAATCTTGCCTTTATAAAATCCGAAACCGCTAAAATTAAATCTGCAGATCTAAATAAATCCGCACGCCTTCGATTATAGCTTTTTAAAAATATTCTGATCTGTATGACTCCGCTTGGTCGCATCCGCGCCATGATAGGTAACAATTAAAGGAAGATTTAAAATTCTGGATAAAGGTAAAGCATATGCGCCACTTTTGCCAAAATGTGCATGTATTACTCCAAATTCCCGCTTTCTTAAAACATGAACCAAACGATTAGGAAGAATTCCCATCACATGAAATAAAAAACGCTCTATTGATTTAAATCGATAAAATGAATTAAAATCCAATACAAAATTCAGATTAATAATAGATCGACGTTCTGACTGTTTTCTTAAATGCCCACTATAAAATACTTCTAAATCTTGAAAAAGCGTAATACGCCCTTTGAATAAAGCTTTCAGAAGGTAAAAAAAGCTTGTCTCGATAAACCAATATTCGATGATGATCCATATAAGACTCTTATCATAATGGCGAAATTATATATATAAACCTACCTATATATCATAGAGTTCATAAAAACAATTCCAGCTAATCATTCTCTTTTAAAAAACTTAAAATCTTACCTAGTTAAACATGATTTAACGCTTAAAATAATCAAGCCTTTCTTAAAACCAGAATATCTTAAAAAACCTAAGAAAATAAAAGGAAACCCATAAAAAAATTATTTTAAAGTCCGTATTTTAAACTCCTGATAAAAAATTCTTTAAACACGCACACTCTTTTTTTACAAAAAAAATCTTGATAAAATAAAAAAATAGATTAAAATGCATTCCAAACAAGCGGTCATAAAATAAAAGCGGGATAGAAATTGCAGGCAGAGATTAGAAATTGCAGACAGAGATTAGATGCCGCGGACAGAAATAGAGGCTGCGGGCAGAGATTAGATGCCGCGGACAG
Source organism: Maricaulaceae bacterium (assembly GCA_965183855.1). Classification (GTDB taxonomy): domain Bacteria; phylum Pseudomonadota; class Alphaproteobacteria; order Caulobacterales; family Maricaulaceae; genus CBCYMI01. Next base: position 25,007 of record CBCYMI010000028.1, read on the forward strand.
AAATAGAGGCTGCGGGCAGAGATTAGAGGCTGCAGACAGAGATTAGATGCCGCGGACAGAAATAGAGGCTGCGGGCGGAGATTAGAGGCCGCGGACAGAAATAGAGGCTGCAGGCAGAGATTAGATGCCACGGACAGAAATAGAGGCTGCAGGCAGAGATTAGATGCCGCGGACAGAAATAGAGGCCGCGGGCAGAGATTAGATGCCGCGGACAGAAATAGAGGCTGCGGGCAGAGATTAGATGCCGCGGACAGAAATAGAGGCTGCAGGCAGAGATTAGATGCCGCGGACAGAAATAGAGGCTGCAGACAGAGATTAGATGCCGCGGATAGAAATAGAGGCTGCAGGCAGAGATTAGATGCCGCGGACAGAAATAGAGGCTGCAGGCAGAGATTAGATGGCCGCGGACAGAAATAGAGGCTGCAGGCAGAGATTAGATGCCGCGGACAGAAATAGAGGCCGCGGGCAGAGATTAGATGCCGCGGACAAAAATAGAGGCCGCGGACAGAAATAGAGGCCGCGGGCAGAGATTAGATGCCGCGGACAGAAATAGAGGCTGCGGGCAGAGATTAGATGCCGCGGACAGAAATAGAGGCTGCAGGCAGAGATTAGATGCCGCGGACAGAAATAGAGGCTGCGGGCGGAGATTAGAGGCTACAGACAGAAATAGAGGCTGCGGGCATAAGCTTTAGATTAGCAATGCCTCTCGAAATGAAACAAAAAACCTGCGGATATAGGTTTTAAAATGAGCAATAAACGCTCACGAATGAGATAAATTAAAGAAATAAAACCCCATGATGATCAAATTAAAAATACATTTCTCAGTTCAAAAAACAGGATGGTGGTCTGGTATCATCAGGCCTATTTGTATCTAATTCTCTCTTATACCAATGATCAATAAAAGGCCCGCTCTTAGCGGGCTTTTTTTTAATTTAACCGCAATAGAAAAACTGCTTTATACGCTCGCAAGGAAAAATCATGAAGGAAGTCTCCATTGGAGAAATTAATCTCATAAATCAAAAAATACACTATATTAATAATCCAACAAATCTATTTCATCAAATAGGATTAAATCGTCCACACACACTTTTGTTTGAATCCGCAGAAACACAATCTAAAAAAGAAATACAGAGCCTAATGCTCATAGACGCCGCCGTTCAAATTACCTGTAAAGAACAAACCGTCGAATTTAAAGCATTAACCCAAAACGGGATAAACTGTATAAACGCGATTAAACAAGCCTTTACAAAAACAAATCATAAACTGAATGAACGCCAAAACAAGCTGATGATAACATTTCCAAAACCAAAATATGACGCAATGGAAGAAGAAGAAAAATTTCATTCTCCTTCCGTTCTCGACGCTCTGCGTTTAACACAAAAATCTTTTAAAAATCTAAAACAACACCCAAAACAAGCCCTGTTTATCGCGGGAATATTTAGTTATGACCTTGTTTCATCTTTTGAAACATTGCCTGAGCTCGATCAAGTCAAACCTTGTCCAGATTATGTCTTTTATATCTCGGAAATATTATTGATCATTAATCATAAACAAAAAACCTCCCATTTGCAGGCAACCGTGTTTGGAGCAAAAAATCATGCTAAGATTCATAGTAAATTAACCAAAAGAATAGGTGAGCTCGCGAGTCAAAAATATACCAAAATCAAGCCATTGCCAAATTCTGACACTCAAAATCTGGATGTGTTTACTTCTCTAAGTGATCAACAATTTGCAAATCAAGTCCGTTCTCTTAAAAACTATATTAAAAAAGGAGATATTTATCAGGTCGTTCCTTCCCGAAAATTTAAAATTGAATGCACAAACCCATTATCGGCATATTGTGAACTAAAACGAACCAATCCAAGCCCGTATATGTTTTATTTTCAACATGAAAGCTTTACCTTGTTTGGAGCCTCCCCAGAAAGTGCTCTGAAATATGACGCAAAAACAAATCAAGTGGAAATCTATCCAATTGCGGGAACCAGACCACGTGGAAAACAGCCAAATGGAACTCTCAATCAAGACTTGATACACGGATTGAACTCGAATTAAGACAAGATCAAAAAGAACAGGCAGAACATATCATGCTGGTCGACCTTGCCAGAAACGATATTGCCAAGAATTAGTAAAACAGGAACCAGAAAACTCGCAGAACTCTTGCAAATCGATCGATATAGCCATGTCATGCATCTCGTTTCTCGTATTACCGGACAGCTTAGAAAAGAATTAGATGCTCTACATGCCTATCAGGCATGCATGAATATGGGAACGCTAACAGGAGCTCCCAAAATTAGAGCCATGGAACTCATCCGACAATATGAAAATGAATATAGAGGAACATATGGTGGCGCAATCGGATATCTAAACGGACATGGAGATTTAGATAGCTGTATTATTATCCGTTCTGCCTATGTTAAAGATAAATATGCCCATATCCAAACAGGTGCTGGAATCGTCGCAGATTCTATCCCAGAAAAAGAAGCCCTGGAAACAATCCAAAAAGCACAATCCGTCTTGTCCGCAATCCAGTCAAGCCAAACCCCAATAAGGAGAAATACATGAACCTCCAATATAATCTGAGCAATCAAAAACTGGAATGCGCTTTGTCAGCACCCAGATCAAACCAAGAGATCAATGAGGTAAATCTATGAAATCAGCGCACATCCTCTTAATTGATAATTTTGACTCCTTTACCTATAATCTGGTCGATCAGTTTCGAATATTAGGCTTGAAAACCAGTATTTATCGAAACCATATTCCATATCAAAAAATAATCAATATTATCCAGGATTATATAAACCCAATCCTCGTCTTTTCACCAGGTCCCAGCACACCTGACAAGGCTGGAAATATGCCAGAGTTAATCCAGCATTTTAAAGGAAAACTCCCAATCCTCGGCATTTGCCTCGGACATCAGGCAATCATAGAAGCATATGGAGGCTCTATTGGAAAAGCAAACCAGATCTTTCACGGAAAAACTTCAAATATCACAACAACCCCACATCCTGTTTTTTCAGGACTCTCAAATCCGCTCATTGTCGGACGCTATCACGCTTTGATTGGAACAAAAATTCCAAAAAGCCTTAAAATTATCGCAAAACATCAAAACCAAATCATGAGTATTGCTCATAAAACAGATAAAACAATTGGCTATCAATTCCATCCAGAATCCATCCTGACAACACAAGGAGAAACCCTGCTAAAAAATACCATAAAATGGCTCTTGTCCTCTGATCAATCATCCACATCCTAACCATATAAAAAAGGGTTCGTATATGCAGTCCATTTATAAAAAATTAACAGATTTAAAACCTCTTACAATAAAAGAAAGCACGCAATTATTCCATCATATGCTAACTGGAAAAATGGATCCTGTCTTAATCAGTTCTGTGCTAACAGCACTGAAAATCAGACAGGAACATAAAACCAACCCCTCCATTAGCCATGAACTCCTAGGTGCCACAAATGCAATGATTAAAACCGCAAAACCCTTTCCAAAACCCAATTACCCATATGCAGATATTGTCGGAACTGGTGGAGATGGCTTAAATACAATCAATGTTTCAACGCTTTCAGCATGTGTGTGTGCGGCATATGGACTTAAAATTGCAAAACATGGAAACCGCGCCGTTTCTGGAATGTCTGGCTCTTCTGAACTGGTTTCACACCTCGGAATGAATCTTCTGCTTTCTCCAAACGATTCAAGAGCCCTCCTCGATCAATATGGTCTATGCTTCTTGTTTGCACCCCATTATCACACAGGAATGAAATATGTAATGCCTGTTCGAAAAATCTTGAAAACACGAACCTTGTTTAATATTTTAGGCCCTTTAGCAAATCCTGCAAATCCAGATTTAAAACTCATCGGTGTCTATGATCCAAATCTAATAAAACCCGTCGCTAAAACCCTTCTGGCTCTAAAAATCAAGCATGCCTTCATTGTTCATGGCTCAAAATTAGATGAAGTCGCTATTCATGGCAAAACAAAAATTGCGGAAATTATCAATGGAAAAATCGAATATTATCAACTCTCCCCTGAGGATTTTGGAATTCAAAAATATGAACTGGATTCTATCATTTGTTCTTCTCCAAAAGAAAATTATCAAACCGCGCTTCATCTCTTAAAAGGAACATCTAGCAAAGCTGTAAATGCCTTAATTGCCGTTAATTCTGCCCTTGTATTGCGCCTGTTCGGAAATGAAAATATCAAAGAAAATACTGAAAAAATTCTGGACTTATTGGCAAGTGGGACCCCATATCAATTCTTGCAAAATATGATAAAAAATGAAAGTTAAAACATATGAATAATATCCTCAAGAAAATTCTCGAAGATAAATATAAATGGATAGATCATCGCAAAAAAAATCAGCCAGAATCTGAGCTGATTAAACAAATTCATCCCCAGCGAACATCCTTTCATAACGCCTTGATTAAACCAGAAACAGGCTTTATTTTGGAATGTAAAAAAGCGTCTCCTTCAAATGGACTCCTTCGACCAAACTTTAATCTTGATGAAATCATAAATGTCTATCATCAATACGCAAACGCAATTTCCGTTCTGACCGATCAAGCCTGGTTTCAAGGTCGGTTCGAAGATCTTAAATCCGTTCGAGAAAAAACAAACCTGCCTATTCTTTGCAAGGATTTTATCATTGATCCATACCAAATCTATTTGGCAAACCATTACGGCGCCGATGCCATCTTGCTAATGCTATCTATCTTGGAAGATCATGACTATCAACGCTTATCTAAAATTGCAAAACAATTCAAAATGGATGTTTTAACAGAAATCAGCACAAAAACAGAATTAAAAAGAGCTCGTAATTTAAAAGCTGAAATTATAGGTATTAATAACCGTAACCTAAAAGACTTAACTATTGATCTTAATAAAACTAAAGCCCTTGCTAAACATCTTCCTAAAGAACAAATTATTGTTTCTGAATCTGGCTATACATCCAATCAGGAAATTCGTCAAAACGCTCCGTTTGTACATGCATTTTTAATCGGAACCCAATTGATGAAAGCAAAAAATCTAAAACTGGAAACTAAAAAACTCATCTATGGATCTCATAAAGTCTGCGGTCTGACGCGTCTTGAAGATGTTTATTTAGCAGAACAAGCAAATGCCGTCTTTGGAGGCTTTATTTTTGCTAAATCCTCTAAAAGAAAAATTACGCTAAAACAAGCTGATTTACTCTTACAAAAAACACAGCTCATCCCTGTTGGCGTATTTCAAAACCAACCTATAAAAGAAGTCATAAATATCGCACATAAACTATCTCTATTTGCCCTTCAACTCCACGGAAATGAAGATCAAGCTTATATCCAAACCCTGAAAAAATCACTAAATAAATCCTGTAAAATCTGGAAAGCCTTAACTATCACAGAAGAAATTCCCAAATTAAATCAATATCCAAATATAGACCGCTTCTTATTGGATAGCCCAAAAACACAATGCAAACAAATCTCCTTTAACTGGTCTTTACTAACACCTTCTATCTGTTCCAAAATCATGCTGGCGGGAGGAATTTCAAAACATAATATCAAACAGGCTCTTTCCTTTAACTGTCTTGGTCTGGATGTAAATTCTGGCGTGGAAATATCTACTGGAATTAAAAGCTATCAAAAACTGATCGAACTGTTTAAAATTATTAGAGCCTATTAAAAAACAAACCTTAAAATAAACATATAAAAATCATCTTTAACCCAATAGAGCCCATTTAACATGAATAAAAAAACCTTAAATCCATATTTTGGTGAATTCGGAGGACAATTCGTCCCAGAAATCCTGATGAGTGTCCTCAATGAATTAGAACATGCATTTATCGAATCTGAACAAGATCAACAGTTTCAAAAAAACCTGAATGATTTATTATCAGAATATGCAGGACGCCCTACCCCTTTGTTTTTATGTCAAAACCTGACACAAAATTCCAAAACACGCCTTTATCTCAAGCGCGAAGATCTTCTTCATAGTGGCGCGCACAAAATCAATCAGGTAATCGGACAAGCCCTGTTGGCAAAAAAAATGGGAAAAACAGAAATTATCGCAGAAACAGGCGCTGGACAACATGGCGTCGCAACGGCAATGGTTTGTGCGTTATTAAATCTGAAATGCCGTATTTATATGGGAAAAAAAGATATGGAAAGACAAACCCCAAACGTCTTTCGTATACGCCTTATGGGAGCAAAACTCATTCCTGTTCATCACGGATCCGCAACTCTTAAAGATGCCTGTAGCGAAGCTTTAAGAGATTGGACCGCGCACTATAAACAAGCGCATTATTTACTCGGAACCGCCGCAGGTCCTCACCCTTTTCCAACCCTGGTCAGACAATTTCAATCGATTATTGGAAAAGAAACAAAACAGCAAATCCTTAAAAAAGAACAGGCTCTGCCCGATCAAATCCTTGCCTGCGTCGGAGGGGGCTCAAATGCAATCGGGATCTTTCATGAATTTATTCAACATAAACAAACCCAATTAATCGGCGTTGAACCTGCTGGAAAAGGAATTAAAACCAAACAACATGGTGCTCCTTTAAAACACGGAAAAACAGGTATTTTCTTTGGGATGAAATCAAAATTAATGCAAGATCAATACGGACAAATCCAGGAATCTTACTCGATTTCTGCTGGATTAGACTTTCCATCCATAGGACCGGAACATGCCTATCTCAATCAAAGTAAACGTGCGGATTATGTCTCTGTAACCGATCAAGAAGCCTTAAATGCGTTCCAAACGCTGGCTCATTATGAAGGCATTATTCCAGCACTGGAATCTGCTCATGCACTTGCCTATGCCTTAAAAATTATCAAAAAAAATCCAGATAAAAAACAAACCTTAATCGTCAATCTTTCAGGAAGAGGAGATAAAGATCTTCTTACAATTTCTCCTCTCTTAACGCAACAGGAAACTGCTTTATGAATATGCCCCTTTCTTTAAGATATCAAACCTTATTTAACCGTTTAGAACAAAACCAGCAAGCCTGTTTTATTCCTTTTATCACTCTTGGAGATCCCAATCTGGAAACTTCTTTAGCAATCATACACACACTTGTTAAACAAGGCGCGGATGCTTTGGAATTGGGGTTTCCATTCTCAGATCCGCTTGCAGATGGTCCTGTGATCCAAAAAGCTAATTTCCGAGCCCTAACCGCAGGAATAAACCCTGAAATCTGTTTTAATCTCATCTATCAAATCCGAAAAGACTATCCAGACCTCCCCATCGGAGTTTTAACCTACGCGAATCTCGTCTATGCAAACACTATTGACCAATTCTATAAAACCTGCCATCAAACAGGGATTGATTCTGTTTTAATCGCAGATGTACCAATTTTGGAATCTGCACCCTTTCGAAAATCAGCGCAAACATACGGAATTCATTCTATCTATATCTTACCTCCAAATCCAGATTCAAAGACATTAAAACAAATTGCGCATTATGGAAGTGGATATACTTATTTACTATCAAGAGCGGGCGTAACAGGAGAACGTGATACGATCGATCTTCCAACACAATCTCTTTTAAAAGCCTTACAAGCCAATCAAGCCGCGGAAATTATAATGGGATTTGGAATCTCCACACCTAAACAAGTCGCAAATCTTGTTAAATCAGGAATTAAAGGCGTGATTTCTGGCTCTGCTGTCATAAAATTAATCGAAACCAGCCTGCTCAATCAAGAAACACAAGAAGAAACGCTTAAAAAACTAGCCAGGTTTATAAACGCCATGAAGTCCGCTACTCTTCTTAAAGAGCACTGAGCGTATAAAATAAGGCTCTTAAGCTTGGCATTTAGAGCGCCTTTAAGAAAATCCAGTCCGAGACTGGCGACCGCGCGCGTGTGTTATTCTTCTGAAAAGATAAATCTGGAGACCAATAAGGCTTGCGTTCTATTTACAACGCCTAATTTACGAAAAACAACTGTAATATGTGCCTTAACGGTGGATTCCTTAATATTCATTTGATAGGCAATCTGTTTGTTTAACAATCCCTGATTAATTCCTTTTAAAACACTAAATTGCGCTGGCGTTAAAGAAATAAGACGTTTAATAATAGCTTCATCTTTATCATAATATTCTGATTGTGACCAATATTTCCTACCTTTAATAATATGGGATAAAGCATAAATCATTTCGGATAATTCTGTAGATTTTTTGAGATAAGCAAACATGCCTGCCTGTTTAGCAAATCGTATGGTTTTAGGATCATCATTTGCAGAAACAACCAGTTTTTTAACATTAGGAAAATGTGTCTGAAATTCTAAAATACTTTCTAAACCTTTTGCATCTGACATTTGTAAATCCAGCAAAACCAAATCAGGATTAAGCTCTTCTGTCATGCGTAAGCTCTCCTGTAAGCTTGAAGCATAGCTAATTTCTGCATTTGGAATTGCTTTTTCAACTACAATCGTTAAAGCTTTTCTAAATAAGGGATGATCATCTGTAATAATGATTTTCTTCGAAGACACCCAATACCTCTCCATATCTTTTTATAGAAAATAAGCTAAATATAGCTATTTTAATTCGATTTAAGATTAAAATCTAATACTTTTTTTAGGCAAGGCAGAATGTCGGTAGATTCGAGCAGATAATAAAATACCAAATCCAGCCATAATCGTCATCATAACACTCCCACCATAAGAAACCAGAGGCATGGGAACACCAACAACAGGAGCAAGTCCTGTAACCATCGCAATATTAATAAATACATATAGAAAAAAACTTGCCGTAATGCCCATGCTTGCAAGTCGTGAAAATTTGTTTTTAAACGACCATGCAAGCCATCCACAACATAAAATAATCAAAACATAAAGCGATAAGAGCCCCATACTACCAATAAATCCAAATTCTTCTGCAATCATGGTAAAGATAAAATCTGTGTGTTTTTCAGGTAAAAAATCAAGATGAGATTGCGTTCCCTGCAAATAGCCTTTTCCAGACAATCCTCCAGAACCAATTGCAATTTTTGATTGTATAATATGATACCCTGAATCCAAAGGATCACTTTGTGGATTTAAAAATGTCATGATTCTCTGACGTTGATAATCATGAAGCCCAAATAAAACAAAAATTGGGATTAAAAAAGATAACAAAATCGAGAAAATGCCAATTACGCGCCAGGAAATTCCAGAAAGAAAAAGAATAATTCCAGTGGAAAATAAAAGCAATAAAGCCGTTCCTAGATCTGGCTGTCTCAAAATTAATAAAAATGGAATTCCTGTCATAATCAAGGGAATAAACACGATTTTCAAACCATAATCTTGACCATAATCAACATCATAATAATAACGAGCCAGAGCTAAAACCAGAGTGATTTTCATAAACTCAGAAGGTTGAAGATTAAATATTCCAAGATCTAACCAACGTTGCGCTCCCATACGTTCAACACCAAATATATCAACTACGATCAGTAATAATAACGTCATGATATAAAGTGGATAGGAAAGCCTGTACCAAATTCGTATTGGAATTAAAGCACAGATAAACATTAAAAAAAGCGCGAGTAAAAAACGAAGCAAATGATTCATTGCCCAAGGCGTCCAGGCGCCATCCGCAACAGAATACAACATGAGTACACCAATTAATGCCGTCATCATCAGTAAAATAACCAAAGACCAGTAAATATCTAAAACTCTACTTAAAAAACTATCAGGTGTTTTTCGAAAATAAGACATGTATTTAAGACCAAAAGAAATTCGTGCATTCTATATTTTTAAATATTAAAATTCATATATTCAGACTTTTAGGAAAAAATCAACTCACACGCACGCATTCGCGTGGCTTCTTAAAGCGCTCTGAGTAGAAATATTAAGTACAGAGTTTAAATCTCGCTAGTTAGAGAGCCAAATAAAACCAGCCCTTTGGCCGCACGCCTTTGCGTGTGGTTTCTTAAGAGCGCTTATAGCGTATAGAATAAGGCTCTTAAGTCTAGCCTTGCTAGTAGAGCGCCTAAAAAAGCAGTCTTTATAAATAGGACTGCTTTTTTAAAATAACACCCTGTTTTAAATATTCTAGGTTTCGAGATTTTTCTATTTTATTAAGTCCATTACCTCTTAATGCTTCCAGCGAAGCTTGACATAATAAAACCCACCATTAAATCCAAAGGGAGAATAATTAGGGTAAACAGCTCCCGCAATTCCAGAATATTTATTTTTGTCAGGATAAACATCAAATAAATTATCTGCTCCAACAATAAAGCTAAACCCTTTGCCTAATTCTGCTTCCAGTTCAACATCAAGTGTTAATTTAGAACCTGGATTAATTTCCAGACTTTCATCATCTAAATGAAATTCAGTGAATTCATCAAAATAATTTAATCTTACCAATCCTCCATATCTGCCTTGGTGATGCGTAAAGGCAATATTTCCTCTCCATTTTGGCAGTCCCTTTTCTAAAAGAGCAATTCTCTGGGAAGTAATCGTTCCACTTGCCAAGGCTTCAGCCTTATTGGCGACTTCCGTATTATTATAATTTAAATGAAGTTGAAGCTTTGAATCTCCTTCCCATAAGCTAAAGGGCTTAATTGCGACAAAATCAACGCCTTGCGTTTTTGTATCAATCGCATTGGTATAATAACGAATTGATGACAAGCTTTGCGCTCCTTCTATATTTTGTGCAGCCAATTGATCAATTAACTCCTTGGTCAGATTAATTGAGCTGGTCTGTGCAATTCTGTCATCAACTTTAATATGATAATAATCCAATGTAAATTTAAACCCTGCATAATCAAGGCGCCTCCAATTGTAAAGCTTTTTGAGGTTTCAGGCTGTAATCGTTTTCCTCCAAAAAAGATTGCAACTGGACTTGTTGGTGGAATTGTACCTCGATTGGTTAATTTTCCATTATTAAATACTGTGCTTACATTCGATACGTTTGATTGTCCAGGCGTGGGTGCATGAAATCCTGTTGAATAGGTTGATCTAAATGTCAAAAAATGAGTGGCTTTCCATAACCCTCCAAATTTATAATTGGTGGTATCTCCAAAATCATCAAAATCTTCCCAACGCAACGCCGCGTTTAAAACAATATTATTTGTAATATCTGCTTCTAAATCCGTATACACAGCAATGTTTGATCGATCAAATTTCCCCGCAATATCTGTACTAAATCCTGGAAATCCATTTGATCCGATTGAAAATCCTTGATCCAGTAAGGGACCTTTAGAAAAAGAAGCACTATCTCCTGCTATAATTTCAAACTCTTCATTTCTCCATTCAAATCCAAAAGCCACATTGACATCAGATGCAAATGCCTTAATAGGAATTGGATATGAAAAATCCGCGTTGAAATTCTTTTCTCTCTGAACATATCTTCCTGGATGAAAAGAAGTTGGACTATCCGGTCCAAGTGTGGCATTAACCGTATTAACAATCTTAAATTGAGCCTCATTTTGTCCCGCAGAAAGACTAATATCATATATTAAACCATTACCAATATCATATTTTCCTCTTATTCCCGCAACGCCTGCAAGATCAAAAATCTTTGCTCCAAAGCTTGGCGTAAACCCACCTGGAAATAATTCATTAAAGACAAAACAGTTCGGATCTTTAAAAACCTGATCCAATAAATCCTGTTCATTACTCGCTCCAATCACGATCTCAGGACAGCTCTTTCCATCATTCGGGGTTAAATCACCTATAAGTCTCTTTGTACCATCAGAATTTGCAAAAACGCCTGAACGTGTATCTGGGTTACGATAAAAAAGCCTCCAACAACCTCTCTTTGAGCATAATTCCCAAAGGCATAAACTTCCTTATCATTATCAAGCTCAATGCCAAGATTAGCAAATGCCTTAAAATCTCCTCTTATTTTAGGAGTTCCCCAAATCTGAGCAGGATTTGCAATATCCTCATTTCCTGCAATAAATAATGCTGAAGCATCATCTCTTTGAACACTTCTGCTCGTTGGATCAACATTTAAAAGCTCAACCGTGAAATTCGCAAACCCATTCTCTGTTAAAGGCATGCCATAATTTGCAGAAAACTGATATAATCCACCATCCGATTTATAGGTGCTGCCATATTTGGCTTCCAACGTTAATCCATCCGTTGAATCCTTTAAAATAAAATTCATCACCCCCGCAATCGCATCAGAACCATATTGAGCAGAAGCCGCATCTCTTAATATATCGACTTGTTTTAAAGCCAAAGCAGGAATAACCGAAATATCAGGACCTTGAGCTCCATCTGAAACACCATTTCCCAAAAAAGAAATCACCGAAGCACGATGACGTCGCTTGCCATTCCATAAAACCAATGTCTGGTCTGGAGATAGTCCTCTTAAATTTGCAGGTCTTACAAAGGTTGCCGCATCACTAATCGGCTGCGCATTAATATTATAAGAGGGAATAATTGTCCGTAACTGATTATTAAGATCACCACTGCCTTGTCGAACAAATTCCTCCCCACCAATAACATCTATTGGCGCAGGCGTATCTGAAACAGAACGCTCACTCCGCCTAGTTCCAATCGAGACAATCACATCTTCCTTGTCTTGAACCTTTTCTTGCGCCAACGCCCTAGAGCCAAACCCCGTACCATAAAAGACGGAAAGACTCGTTGTCGCTAATAAAGCCGTGAGGGTTAATAAAGATCCCGTAAAAGGGGAAGATGAAACCTTTTTAAAACTTTTATCTTTAGAGCTCATGTCTGAATTCTCCCAAAATATCCAATCAAACTTGTAAAATTAAGTATAGCATACGTGATATTTTTATCAAAAAATAAAGAAAAAAGGGAAATAAAGAAAAATAAAGATACTGAAAGTAATATAATTATCACATAATATTTGATAATATCATTAATTATACCTTGAATTATAGACGGTCTATTTTATAATTTAATTTATTTAAGTATAAAGAATTATATAGTTTAAATAGAATTTATTTTATATAGAATAATAAATTCATTAAGAAAACTTATTAAGGTGAATTAAAAAAACAATCTTTTAATCAAAAAGCAAATTTTATATTTTATCTATTAATTATTTTTTCTTTCTAAACCAGGTTTTATAGCTTTTGATTTCTTTTGTTATTCTTTTGTTATTCTTTTGTTATTCTTTTAGGATCTGAATAATCAAAAAATTTATTAAACTTTCCCTTAAGAATAATATCAAAAATTAAAAATAATAAAGGATATAAAATCAATGCTGAGATAATAACTACCTACCTATTTCCTTCCAAGCCAAATAATAAAATATACCCTACAGAATACACAACTGCCATATTAAAGCTATAGATAAGTGTATATTTATGGTCTTTTAGAAATTTCTTTAAATGCTTCATTTCAAAAATAATACTTTATTTAATAAAGCCTCCTAATAAACTGGTTGTACCTGCAGCCGCAGCACCAGTTACACGCATTCCTACTGCGCCAAAACCACCTGCCATTAACCCTGCCGCAGTTCCAAGGACCGCTCCAGCAGCAACAACACCCCAATCAACGCCAGGCTTGTTGTCTGTTAATTGATTAATTAAAGCCGCTCCTGCGCCCAATGCGGTTCCAATTCCAACCATAGCAGCAAATAAAGGCAATATTCCACCTTCTACTTGATCAATCTCTATATCGGTTAATTCTCTGATGCCTGGGTTTGCAGGTATAGTTAACGCTAAATCTGTCATCTTTTCTCTCCTTAATTCTAAACTAAAAAAATAGAGAGTCAATAAAATAAGGTAAAACTAGATGAAAACCGTATAAAAATAGAGATCATTAACTCATAGCGTTAATATAGTCTATAAATAGAGTGTATAAACCTTTATTATAGCTCTTCTTAAAATACTTTGTGTATAGAATAAGCAGTTAGGTTTAATCTGGGTAATTAAAGAGCCTTAAGAAAATCCAGTCCGAGACTGGCGACCGCGCGCGCGGTCGCGTGGCTTTATTTGGAACGCTTAGCGTATAAGAATAAACTCTTAAGCTTAATCCTGGTACTTGTAGAGCCTAAATAAAGTCAGCCCTTTGGCTGTTATGGGTTATACTTTTTCTGTTGGCTTATTGTTGGGAGCTTTGGGAGGGGGGGCTGGCTCAGAGCTTTTATAGGAAAGTTTAAGCCTGGATGCTGGGCTTATTTCAAATCTGAATTCATCCTCGCGATCCTTATCAATTAAAATACGAACACTTCCTCCTTTTTTAAGCTTTCCATATAAAATCTCGTCTGCAAGCGGTTTCTTGATTTTCTCTTGAATAATGCGAGCCATGGGACGCGCGCCAAATTCCTTATTATAGCCAAGCTTAGCCAAAAAATGCCGAACTTCTTTTGTTAATTCAAAACTAATATCTCGATCCATTAATTGTGTTTCCAATTGGGCAATAAATTTCTCTACAATCCGTTCAATAATATCCATTGATAAATCAGAAAATTGAATAATGGCATCCAGCCTGTTTCTAAATTCAGGCGCAAATAAACGAATAATTGCTTTTTCTTCTTCTCCTGTTTTCTTACCACGCCCAAAGCCAATTGAATTTTGAGAAGACTCTGAGGCTCCTGCATTGGTCGTCATGATTAAAATCGTATTTCTGAAATCAACCATTTTACCATTTGAATCTGTTAATTGACCATTATCCATTACCTGAAGCAGAATATTAAAAATATCTGGATGTGCTTTTTCAATCTCATCAAATAATAAAACACAATGACGATGCTGATCAACGGCATCGGTTAACTGACCTCCCTGATCATGACCAACATAGCCAGGAGGAGCGCCAAGCATACGAGAAATGGTATGCTTTTCCATATATTCAGACATATCAAAGCGTAATAATTCAATTTGCATTAATCTGGCTAATTGTTTTGCCAATTCTGTCTTGCCAACCCCTGTAGGACCTGAGAATAAATAACAGCCAATTGGTTTTTCTTCTTCTCTTAATCCTGCTCTTGAGAGTTTAACAGCAGCGCTTAATTCTTCTATCGCCCGATCCTGACCATAAATAACACGTTTTAAATCAGAAGGTAAATGACGTAAAAGCTGAGCGTCTGACTGACTGATATGTTTAACAGGAACTTTTGCAATCTTGGAAACAATCGATTCAATATCTCTGGTATTAATCGTTTTTCTGCGCTTCGAGGATGGCAGTAATTTCTGAGAAGCTCCTGCTTCATCAATTAAATCAATCGCTTTGTCAGGAAGCTTTTTCTCTGGAATATATCTAACAGATAAGTCAATAGAGGATTTCAGAGAATCTTGAGTATATCTGACAGAATGAAATTTTTCAAAATGAGATTTAAGACCTGATAAAATCTTAAGGGTTTCTTTTTTCGAAGGCTCTTTTACATCGACTTTTTGGAATCTTCTTGCCAATGCCCTGTCTTTTTCAAAATGCTGTCTGTATTCCTTATACGTTGTGGATCCTATACAGTTTAATTGACCCGTTTGAAGAATCGGCTTTAACAAGGCAGAAGCATCCATCGCTCCCCCAGAAGTCGCGCCTGCGCCAATAACGGTATGAATCTCATCAATAAATAAAATAACATCCCGCTTGTTCTGTAAAATATTAATAATAGATTTTAACCGTTCTTCAAAATCTCCGCGATACCGTGTTCCTGCTAATAAAGCTCCCATATCAAGCGCATAAATCGTCATATTTTCAATCGCACTCGGTGCATGCTTATATACAATTAAACGGGCAAGCCCTTCTGCAATCGCGGTCTTACCAACGCCTGGATCACCTACCAAAATCGGATTATTCTTTCTTCTTCGGCATAAAATCTGGACACATCTGTTAATCTCATCTTGCCTGCCAATTAAAGGATCAATCGCATCACACTCTGCTTTTTTATTTAAATTAACGCAATATGTTTCTAAAATCTCATTTTCTTTTGTCTGTTTTTTTACAAATTCTTCAGATTTAGAGTTTTGCTCTTCTGACATATCTACATGCTTTGAAAGATCAGACGGTTTCTTTTTATTCTTACGAACGCCATGAGAAATATAAACCGTTGCATCATACCGTGTCATATTCTGCTTGAGCAGAAAATAAACCGCATGACTTTCTCTTTCAGAAAAGAGCGCAACTAAAATATTTGCCCCCGTAACCTCATGACTACCAGAAGATTGAATATGAATAACGGCACGATTTAAAACGCGTTGAAAACTCGCCGTCGTCAGAGATTCAACATAGTCTTCAATCACCAGCATTTTTAATTCATCATCAAGATAATGTATTAAATCATTTCGTAAAATATCCATATTTACATCACAAGCTTTCATTACAGCAAGCGCATCAACATCATCTGTCAGAGCAAGAAGTAAATGCTCTAAAGTTGCATATTCATGTTGACGATCCGCTGCATAAAGCAAGGCTCTGTGAATGGTTTCTTCTAAATGTGGTGATAATGAAGACAAAACATTAAATCCTTATTCTAAATATATTATTCTGTTTTTTCCATCGTGCATTGTAAAGGATGCTCATATCTTTTGGCAGAATCCAATACCAGAGCAATCTTAGTCTCTGCAATCTCATATGTATAAATCCCGCAAATACCAACCCCGTGATTGTGAACATGTAACATGATCTTTTGGGCTTCTTCATAGGATTTATTAAAAATATTCTGTAAAATCTGAATAACAAACTCCATCGGGGTGAAATCATCATTTAAAAGAACAACTCGGTACATGGAAGGATGCTTAACCCTGGAGTCAGATTCCGTAATAATCCTGACTTTAATACCCAAATCCCGCCTCGGTGCCTTCCTGGATTCCAGTTTAACTCGCATATCATTTCCTTATATCCTAAAATCTCATTATCCGATGATTAACGCGCTTTAGTTTATTATGTAAGTGTAAATGTTCAAAATTCAATTCATAATAAAATAGAAACCTTCATATTATGTAAATTAATCTTGATTATATCACACGCATTCAAATCAAATTTAGCCCTTCTCAAAAACTACAAAAAACAAATCTTTACACTTCATAAACCATTTCTCCTGTATTTTAGCAAACTCAAAAAACAAAATAGGGAGTTCAGTATAACATGATTCGTGGCTATCCTTATGCTTTTCTATTTATAATCTGTCTATGCCTCATACCCAGTCTTGCCAAAGCAGAGAAAAATAAATATGCCGCAATTTCCATTCATTTCAATACTCATAAAGTATTACATGCTCAAAAAGCAACGGCATTAAGACATCCTGCCTCCTTGACCAAAATGATGACTCTTTATTGCTTGTTCGAACACCTTAAAGCAAAAACTATCACACTAGATACACCCTTAAACATATCTGAATATGCAGCTTCAAAACCTGCTTCAAAATTATATTTAAAACCAGGAGAAGCCATCACTGTCCAACAGGCAATTTATGCCCTGACTATTAAAAGCGCAAATGATGCTGCCGTGGTCATTGCAGAAGCGCTTGCCAAAAACGAAAAAGCATTCGCGATCCATATGACACAAAAAGCAAAAGAATTGGGAATGAAAAAAACAGCCTTTCAAAATGCGTCTGGATTGCATCATCCAAAACAATACACAACCGCTCTCGATATCTCCTTACTGGCAAGCGCTCTTATAAAAGGCTTTCCAGAATATTATCCCTTTTTTTCAGCACACCAATTTAGCTATAAAAACCGGATCTATTATACTCATAATGCACTCTTGGGTCAGCTTCCTGGAGTCGATGGTCTTAAAACAGGATATGTCCATTCATCTGGATATAATCTCGCAATCTCTGCTTTACGCGATAAAGAAAGAATTATTGCAATCGTCCTTGGCGCAAAAACATCTGATTTAAGAAATGCTCATATGGCAAAACTCGTTGAAAAATCATTTCTGAAAATTCAACACCAAACCAAAAAACAAACCCCTTCCCTATTTTCTTATTTCAAACCTGAACATTCTCCGAAAACACCTAAACAATCCTCAGAGAAAAAACTGGGCTTTCCTCTCTTTTCCTATCTCGGATCTACACAAAAACAATCCTCAAAAATACCTAAAAACTCCCCAGAGAAAAAACTGAAAATCATTCTAAAACACACTCAAAAAAAATCAGAATTAAATCCTCAACCTTCCTCTTTTGATACCGTCGAAAACTGGAGTGTTCAATTGGGCTCTTTTTATAGCTCGAATGAAGCAAAAGAATTACTGGATCAATTTAGAAAAAAATATCCCGATATGTATTATTCGGGAATTGCCGATATTCAGATTTTTAAAACAGAAAACAATACCTATTACAGATCCCGCCTAACCCATTTGCAAAAAAAAGCCGCACAGTCTTTATGCAAAGAGTTAAAAAAAATAAATACTGAATGTTTGATTTTAAAAGAATATTCCAGCTAAGCATATGAGCTAAAATATCTGGGCTTATTAGATTAAACATGCCTTATTCAAGTAATATTCCTCCCCTTATTGTTTTCTGATAGAACAAAACGCGTATTAAAATGTTAGTTTTTGCTGGCTAAGATCGTTTAATTCAAGAGATAAAACCAGCTCTCTTAATTCTTGGCGAGCCGCAATATGACTCATTGCAACAGGCATCTCTGAATTGGATTCTCGAATATCTAATAACGTCAAGCCAGACGGAAACATTTCACGATAAATCACCCGTTCTGAAAACCCAGGAATGACCCTAAATCCAACGCGTTTGGATAAAATTTGTAACCCACGCCCGATTCTTCTTTTATTGCGCGCATCAATCATAGACATACGATTGCGTAAAACAACCCAATCTGTTACACCTCGATGAAGTGCTGCTTTTTGCTTTCGACAATTCCAGATCATTTCACTATAATAGCTCGGTTTAATGACTTCATACGTCTCAGGGTCAACCTGAGCCAATAAATCAAAATCTACAAAACTATCATTAATAGGTGTAATAATTGTATCTGCATAACAATGCGCAAGCCAGGATAAATGACTATAAGCACCTGGAACATCAATAATCGTAAAATTACATTTTTTATTTAAAATCTGAATTGCTTTCATCCAGCTTTCCTGATCTTCTGTTTCTGCTTGATCTAGATTTCTTTCTTGGCTGGCATTTAAAACCAGTTGAAAAAGAGAAGGAAGAGAAACTGCATTTTTTTCTGACCAATCCTTTCTATTTTCTAAATATCTGGAGAGTGTTTTCTGTCGTATATCAAGATCAATCACGCCAACTCGAAAATTCATACGCATTAAAGCCATGGATAGGTGAATGGCAATCGTGGATTTTCCAGCTCCTCCTTTTTCATTACCAATCACAATTAAATGATTTGAGGAAGAGGCTTGAGTAGAATCTGGTTTAAGAGTTTTTCGAATTCCTGGATTAAACTGATTTTTAAGTTCCGACAAAACAAAATCCTTTCATCATACATAGATGGATTAGCGATACCTAAAAAATTCTGATCAAGCAAGCTTTACATTAAAATCTTATCGTGCATCTTTATTCAATCCAGATTATGTCATACACTTTCTGTTAAAATTAAACCCTAAAATAATATTAAGTTAAAAAAAGTAATAAAGTCAAAGCATAAAAAGGTTAGACCATGATTTATGATATGCCATTGGAACAACAAAATCTGGTAATTTGTAAAACAGGCGCTTCTTTAAAAAAACAACGTCATATCTGGAAAAAAGAAGCGAAATCTATTGCGTTTGTGCCAACCATGGGCGCATTGCATCAGGGTCATTTATCCTTAATAAAACATGGCTTAAACATTGCAGACAAAACCATTGTTAGCCTATTTGTCAATCCAATGCAATTTGGTCCCAAAGAAGATTGCAAAACCTATCCAAGACCATTAAATCAAGATATTGATCTGCTCAATCAAACGGGGTGTCATTGTGTTTTTATCCCAGATCCGTTAATGCTTTATCCAAAAGAGTTTTCAACCCATATCCATGTTAAAGGTATTTCAGAAGATCTGGAAGGAAAAACAAGACCTAGTTTTTTTACAGGAATTGCCACTATTCTTATAAAACTCTTCAATCTCGTTCAACCAGAATATGCTATTTTCGGAGAAAAGGATTATCAGCAATTATGTGTCATAAAAAAACTGGTAAAAGACTTAAATTTAGAGATTAAAATTCTACAAGGAAAAACCATACGAGACGCAAATGGTCTTGCCCTATCTTCTAGAAATGCCTATTTAAGCAAAGAAGAAATGAATAAAGCAATTCAGTTAAACCTGATTTTACAAAAAACAGCAGAAACCCTTAAACAATCTACCCCCATCCAGCCCGTTTTAAACCATGCAATTAAAACATTTATATCTGCTGGATTTTCAAAAATTGATTATCTTGAATTAAGAACAGAAGAAACGTTTTTACCCATTATAAATAAAACCCTGCCCAATCCATGTAAAGCACGCTTATTAATCGCGCTTTATCTTGGAACAACCCGCTTAATTGATAATTGGCCCGTACATTCCACCTCCTAACACATAACGCGTGGTTTCTTAAAGCGCGCTGAGTAGAAATATTAAAAGTACAGAGTTTAAATCTTGCTAGTTAGAGAGCCAAATAAAACCAGCCCTTTGGCCGCACGCCTTCGCGTGCCAGCTCTTTGGCTGTTTTTAAGTTAAGCAAAACAGTCCTTATCTATTATTTGGTGTTATCATTCTCTGCCAATATAAATATATGATCTCTTTATTAATCATAAGCAATAATCAAGCTTGCTAAAATTAAAGAAAAAATCAAAGCTGCCAATATAACAGGATTCTCTTTTATATAGGATGTCAGTCTTTTTATAAGTCATCGCCTCTAAAGATAAATCGGTATTTTATGATTCTAGTGCTTGTTCCAATGCCTGCTTGGTTTCTTGAATGGTTGATGGGACAAGTTTTAAATAAATGGAAGCTTCTTCTATGGAGGCATGTTGCAGATAAGCAGTGATTTTAGCAAGTTTTGAAGCACCAACATTTGCAGATGCGCCTTTTAGAGCATGGGCTGTTGAAGAAAGCAGGCTTGTATTGTTTTCCGAAATAGCAAGATCAATCTCTTCTAAAAGAGAATCACAACTTTGCCAAAAAGAATTAATAATTGATAAAAGCACTTCTTTGGACGTAAATTCAAGCATTTCATTAATCAAATCAAGATTAATAACAGGTGTTTGACCAATTTCTTCTAGTAAGGAATGAATAATAAATGCTCCTGGATTATTTAATCAAGACAAAATACTTTCATGTACAATCTAGCCATTTAAGGTAAATAAAATATAAATTTAGCCTCAGGATTTTATGACTGTTTTTCTCAACGCAATCAACGAAATCGTTAAGAGATGATTTTGATCAAGTTTAGAGATAAATATTAATAATTATCTAGTTTTTTATCCCTATAAACCTTCTTTGATCCTGCTTTCTATCATTCTGGATCAGATTTTATTTTTTAATTTATTTATGATGATAGTTTATTTAATAGGAATAGGTTCATGCTGATTTTATTTCAAAAAACAGGACCTTTAATTTATCCATTGGTTTTGTTTTCGTTTTTGGCATTCATTCTCATTTTAGAGCGGATTTTATATTTTTTCTTACTTCCTTCTACTTCAAGGCAGGCTCAATTTAAGCAGTTAAACGCGCTTTTAAAACGTAATCAACATTTATCCAAATCCATGCGAGATGAACTCGTTTCATATGCTTTATGTGAAGTTAGGGAAAGGGTTGAATTCGGAATTCATGCACTAAGAATGATTGCGGTTTTAAGTCCAATGATTGGATTATTAGGAACAATCACAGGCATGATTGAAGCGTTTCGAGCAATCTCAGATCAAACAGGACCCGTTTCTCCGTCTATAATTGCGCAAGGATTATGGCAAGCAATGTTAACGACAGCTTTCGGGCTTTCCATTGCCTTACCCGTTTTGATTTTTGTCTTTATCCTATCAAGAATAGCATCAAATCGCCTCTGTTTTTTTCAAAATGCCCTGAATTTTGAAAGTCTCTCAATGGAGGGAGCAAATCTAAAACAGGGAATAATACAAGATAGCAAAGAATAAAACCCAAACACAAAAGATAAGGAGATTAAACAGGAATGATTATCATGGATTCTCAGAACCGTTCAGGAATTTCAGAAGAATTTCTTCCTGATTTTACGCCTTTATTAGATGTGATTTTTCTGCTTGTGATTTTTTTAATTCTCGTTGCAAATAGCATATCTTATTCAATATCGGTTTCTTTGCCAAAAATAGAGCACGCTTCTCCTTATTTAGAATCTTCACCAGATCAGGAAATTGTCATTACACTCTTTACCAAAGGTCAAGGCTTTAAACTTGACGATCATTTTTATCAAACAGAAAAAGCATTTAAAACTGCTTTATTATTTCGCTTATCTCAACGCTCAAATCGTCAAATTATCATGATTTGTGATCATTCTGTTAAAATAGAAGATTTTTTAAACCTGATTTCTTTTTTACAACAACAAAAAATTACTGCCTCAGAAATTTTAGTAGAAAAACAGCCAAAGGGCTGACTTCTTAAGGCGCACTCAACAGAAATCTTAAGCTCTTAAGCTTAATCTGGGATCTTAAAGAGCCTTAAGAAAATCCAGTCCGAGACTGGCGACCGAGCGCGCATTCGTGTGACTTTTTTTGGAACACTTAGCGTATAAGAAAAAGCGCAGAGCTTAATGCTTGGTAATTAGAGAGCCTTAAGAAAATCCAGTCCGAGACTGGCGACCGCGCGCGCGGTCGTGTGACTTTTTTTGGAACACTTAGCGTATAAGAAAAAGCGCAAAGCTTAACGCTTGGTAATTAGAGAGCCTTAAGAAAATCCAGTCCGAGACTGGCGACCGAGCGCGCGATCGTGTGACTTTTTTTGGAACGCTTAGCGTATAAGAAAAAGCGCAAAGCTTAACGCTTGGTAATTAGAGAGCCAAACACACATTCGTGTGACTTTTTTTGGAACACTTAGCGTATAAGAAAAAGCGCAAAGCTTAACGCTTGGTAATTAGAGAGCCAAACACACATTCGTGTGACTTTTTTTGGAACACTTAGCGTATAAGAAAAAGCGCAAAGCTTAACGCTTGGTAATTAGAGAGCCAAACACACATTCGTGTGACTTTTTTTGGAACACTTAGCGTATAAGAAAAAGCGCAAAGCTTAATGCTTAGTAATTAGAGAGCCAAACACACATTCGTGTGACTTTTTTTGGAACACTTAGCGTATAAGAAAAAGCGCAGAGCTTAACGCTTGGTAATTAGAGAGCCTTAAGAAAATCCAGTCCGAGACTGGCGACCGAGCGCGCATTCGTGTGACTTTTTTTGGAACACTTAGCGTATAAGAAAAAGCGCAAAGCTTAACGCTTGGTAATTAGAGAGCCAAACACACATTCGTGTGACTTTTTTTGGAACACTTAGCGTATAAGAAAAAGCGCAAAGCTTAATGCTTAGTAATTAGAGAGCCAAACACACATTCGTGTGACTTTTTTTGGAACACTTAGCGTATAAGAAAAAGCGCAGAGCTTAATGCTTGGTAATTAGAGAGCCAAACACACATTCGTGTGACTTTTTTTGGAACACTTAGCGTATAAGAAAAAGCGCAAAGCTTAACGCTTAGTAATTAGAGAGCCA
Organism: Maricaulaceae bacterium; assembly: GCA_965183855.1. Classification (GTDB taxonomy): domain Bacteria; phylum Pseudomonadota; class Alphaproteobacteria; order Caulobacterales; family Maricaulaceae; genus CBCYMI01. Next base: position 48,481 of record CBCYMI010000028.1, read on the forward strand.
AACACACATTCGTGTGACTTTTTTTGGAACACTTAGCGTATAAGAAAAAGCGCAGAGCTTAACGCTTGGTAATTAGAGAGCCTTAAGAAAATCCAGTCCGAGACTGGCGACCGAGCGCGCATTCGTGTGACTTTTTTTGGAACACTTAGCGTATAAGAAAAAGCGCAAAGCTTAATGCTTGGTAATTAGAGAGCCTTAAGAAAACCAATCCTTCGTCTGCACACCTTTGTGTGCCTTTTGGCTAAAAATGATGGAAAGCATAACCTTTGAAATAACTATAAAAGAAAAAAAGGAATGGGAGTTTATTCCTTTTTTTCCAGATTATTTTTTCTTTCTAAACCAGGTTTTATAGCTTTTGAGCTCTTTTACTATTCTTTTTCTCTTTCTTTTAGGATCTGAATAATCAAGAAATTCATTAAGCTTTCCTTTAAGAATAATATCAAAAATTAAAAATGATAAAGGATAACCAATAAAAATAAAAGTAACAACTTCCCACCTATTTTCTCCCAGACCAAAAAAAATATATCCTACATAATACACAACTGCCATAATAAAGCTACAGATTAGTGTATATTTATGGTTTTTTAGAAATTTCTTTAAATGCTTCATTTCAAAAATAATACTTTATTTAATAAAGCCTCCTAATAAACTGGTTGTACCTGCAGCCGCAGCACCAGTTACACGCATTCCTACTGCGCCAAAACCACCTGCCATTAACCCTGCCGCAGTTCCAAGGACCGCTCCAGCAGCAACAACACCCCAATCAACGCCAGGCTTGTTGTCTGTTAATTGATTAATTAAAGCCGCTCCTGCGCCCAATGCGGTTCCAATTCCAACCATAGCAGCAAATAAAGGCAATATTCCACCTTCTACCTGATCAATCTCTATATCGGTTAATTCTCTGATGCCTGGGTTTGCAGGTATAGTTAACGCTAAATCTATCATCTTTTCTCTCCTTAAATTATACATCAAGTTAAAAATAGAATCAAATTTCAGCAAAAAAATAGAGAGTCAATAAAACAAGGTAAAACTGGATGAAAATCACATAAAAAAGAATGTATCTAAGTTTATATTTTACATATAAATAGTTTTGAGTTTTTTTCTAATTGAGATACATCAAACTTTTGATCCATAATTTGATGGAAAGATAATTTCTCTGACTCCATTAAATATTTAATCAGCATACGGAATTTAAAATATTTATAAGATAGAGACTGATTTATTTTACCAGAACAAAAAAGTTCTTTTCCAAAAACTTCATCAAAAGAGCTTTCATTTGCAATATAATCTGCATAACCTTCACGTTTCCAGACAGGCATAAAACGATACTTAAAAAATCCTATTTCTTTTTCTGTCAAAACATGAACCATTTCATGAGCTAAAACACTATTTAAAGAACGAGTATTAAACAGTTTCCCATTTCTATAAACCTTGTTTTTAGATACATTCGAGCGAGTTACAATTATTCTTTGAAATATAGGAAAACTAACTGCAAAAGACCTATATGATTTCATAACTAGAGAAGCATATTCTCCATATCCAGAGGTTAAATAAACAGAAAAATAATATTTCCTATCTTGTTCTTTTTGAAAAAGTTCTGAAGCTTCAACTAAATTTATGCTATGTATTGCCAATCGTTCAAGATTTTTTTTTGAAACCATCTTATGATGATAAAAATCTATTCCAGAAAAACTTGTTTTAGAATAAGAAAGAATAGGCCAAAAATACCAATAAGCGAGATAACTGACAATCGCGATTACAAATCCATATGAAAAATATTTCTTGATCACCAGCATCTCTCTTCTTTGGTATTTATTCCAGAATGAAAATATTCGACTGTTGATTGATATAATAATTTATATTTAATAAGCATCTACAGGAGTCAGCGCGATTGCTATAATAGCTATAATAGCAATCGTTGTAACGACCGCAAGTCCACCTTCTACTTGATCAATTTCAAATGCTGTTAATTCTCTGATGCCTGGGTTTGCAGGTATAGTTAACGCTAAATCTGTCATCTTTTCTCTCCTTAATTCTAAACTAAAAAAATAGAGAGTCAATAAAATAAGGTAAAACTAGATGAAAACCGTATAAAAATAGAGATCATTAACTCATAGCGTTAATATAGTCTATAAATAGAGTATATAAATCTTTATTATAGACCTTCTTAAAACACTTTGTGTATAGAATAAGGCTCTTAAATCTAAACTTGCTAGTTAGAGAAGCTTAAGAAATCACGCGACCGCGTGTAAGGTAAAATTAGACGAAAACCGTATGGAAATAGAGATCATTAACTCATAGCGTTAATATAGTCTATAAATAGAGTGTATAAACCTTTATTATAGCTCTTCTTAAAAGCACTTAGCATATAAAATAAGGTTCTTAAGTTTAATCTGGGTAATTAAAGAGTCTTAAGAAAACCCAGTCCGAGACTGGCGAACGCACACACATTCGTGTGACTTTTTTTGGAACGCTTAGCGTATAAGAAAAAGCGCAAAGCTTAATGCTTAGTAATTAGAGAGCCAAACACACATTCGTGTGACTTTTTTTGGAACACTTAGCGTATAAGAAAAAGCGCAGAGCTTAACGCTTGGTAATTAGAGAGCCTTAAGAAAATCCAGTCCGAGACTGGCGACCGAGCGCGCATTCGTGTGACTTTTTTTGGAACACTTAGCGTATAAGAAAAAGCGCAAAGCTTAACGCTTGGTAATTAGAGAGCCAAACACACATTCGTGTGACTTTTTTTGGAACACTTAGCGTATAAGAAAAAGCGCAAAGCTTAATGCTTAGTAATTAGAGAGCCAAACACACATTCGTGTGACTTTTTTTGGAACACTTAGCGTATAAGAAAAAGCGCAGAGCTTAATGCTTGGTAATTAGAGAGCCTTAAGAAAACCAATCCTTCGTCTGCACACCTTTGTGTGCCTTTTGGCTAAAAATGATGGAAAGCATAACCTTTGAAATAACTATAAAAGAAAAAAAAGGAATGGGAGTTTATTCCTTTTTTCCAGATTATTTTTTCTTTCTAAACCAGGTTTTATAGCTTTTGAGCTCTTTTACTATTCTTTTTCTCTTTCTTTTAGGATCTGAATAATCAAGAAATTCATTAAGCTTTCCTTTAAGAATAATATCAAAAATTAAAAATACTAAAGGATAACCAATAAAAATAAAAGCAACAACTTCCCACCTATTTTCTCCCAGACCAAAAAAAATATATCCTACATAATACACAACTGCCATAATAAAGCTACAGATTAGTGTATATTTATGGTTTTTTAGAAATTTCTTTAAATGCTTCATTTCAAAAATAATACTTTATTTAATAAAGCCTCCTAATAAACTGGTTGTACCTGCAGCCGCAGCACCAGTTACACGCATTCCTACTGCGCCAAAACCACCTGCCATTAACCCTGCCGCAGTTCCAAGGACCGCTCCAGCAGCAACAACACCCCAATCAACGCCAGGCTTGTTGTCTGTTAATTGATTAATTAAAGCCGCTCCTGCGCCCAATGCGGTTCCAATTCCAACCATAGCAGCAAATAAAGGCAATATTCCACCTTCTACTTGATCAATCTCTATATCGGTTAATTCTCTGATGCCTGGGTTTGCAGGTATAGTTAACGCTAAATCTGTCATCTTTTCTCTCCTTAATTCTAAACTAAAAAAATAGAGAGTCAATAAAATAAGGTAAAACTAGATGAAAACCGTATAAAAATAGAGATCATTAACTCATAGCGTTAATATAGTCTATAAATAGAGTGTATAAACCTTTATTATAGCTCTTCTTAAAATACTTTGTGTATAGAATAAGCAGTTAGGTTTAATCTGGGTAATTAAAGAGCCTTAAGAAAATCCAGTCCGAGACTGGCGACCGCGTGTAAGGTAAAATTAGACGAAAACCGTATAAAAATAGAGATCATTAACTCATAGCGTTAATATAGTCTATAAATAGAGTATATAAACCTTTATTATAGACCTTCTTAAAACACTTTGTGTATAAAATAAGGTTCTTAAGTTTAATCTGGGTAATTAAAGAGTCTAAATAAAGTCAGCCCTTCGGCTGTGGTCGCGTGGTCTTGATTAAAGTTTGGGTTCCTTCCAGTTGCCTTCCCTGATCTTATTAAGAAAATCTTCTATCATCTGCATTGCTTGCCAGGAAGCATCTCCATTCGCCATAAGACACGCTTTATAAGAAACATATTGCTTTGGCTTTGCACAACCATTGGAAAACCAACCCGTTCCTATAATATCATGTTCCGCATGCTTAAAAATCTTCATATAACGGGAAGGATATTCATCACAATTTGCCTGTTTACATATTATTCTGGCACCTAATTCTGTATTTCCATATTCATCTTTACCAGAACCAAACACTAATAAAGGGCTTCGAATCTGATCCGAAGGCAGCAATACTTTCTTTAATGCTTCATCTGAGATATGCTTTAAAGCATATTCATAGGCTTGTCTTTGAGATTTATATAAATAATGAAAAGGAAAAAAACCTCCTTTCATTGAACTTAGATAAGGAAGCTCTTTTCCTTTTAACGCCCAGTTATATGCTGTAAATAAGCAAAAAGGTCCTTGACTTCCATCTGTAAAAACACCTGCGCCACTCATTAAAATCATGCCTGCAAGAGGATGTTGATTTTGAGATGCTGTTAAAACAGAAGCCTCTACACCTTTAGAAACACCAAAAAAAATAACTTCATCTAATTCATACTTCTTAATAAACCAATCTACAGCATGAACTAAATTCTCTATCGGGATATGATCAAGACAACTCCCATCCTTACGGTATTTATACATAAAAACAGGAAACCCTCGTGCGGCAAGACGAAAAAGCATGGGTGCAGGAAAGGCATTACCAGAACCAGGAAAATAAATAATTCCTCTTTTCTTTCGAGCTTTGCGCTCTGTTTTAAAAACCCCGTTTTCTCTTTGCGTAATTAAAAATCCATGATAAGGCGTTTCTAAAAAAATGGTTTTAAAAAAATCACCATTATGAACCACTATCTTCTTAAAGAAAAGAAGCTGATCTTTTTGATCTGTAACAAAAATAAGATATGCATTCCTAATATGTTTCTTCAAATTCATGATTCTTGTTTGTTCAACCATTTCAAGAATATAATTTGGAACAGAACCCTGTTTTAATTTATATTGATTATAAAATAATCCAGCAGGATTAACCCCTTGATAAGAACCTGATAAAGGCGCTTGTTGGCTTAAATCAACTATTCCCTTATCTGGTTTAAAAACTGCGTTTGACACTCCAAGAGTACGCTTATACCTTCCAAAAGAACGCTTATATAATCCAAGAAAAACCACTCTGATCGTAATCTGATCCGTCTTTAAACCTTCTATTCTAATGGGAATAGCCTGACCCATATAGATCTTTTCAGGAACTTCAAATTTAATATCAGCAAAAGCGGATATGCTAAATAAAGATAAAAAAACAAAACAATAGTTTTTAATAAATCTAATTAACATATCCATTCTATCTAAAATTTAAAAATTAACGAATCTAGTATAATAGTTTTTAATTCGTTACCTCTACTTCACCACCAGCTTCACATTCAGTGCCTGTTTTAGTACTGGTACATTTAGCTGTTGCTTTAAATTTCCACTTTGCTCCACAACCACTTAATAAACCACCAATAATCACAATACCTGCTATAATTGGCAATATTCCACCTTCTACCTGATCAATCTCTATATCGGTTAATTCTCTGATGCCTGGGTTTGCAGGTATAGTTAACGCTAAATCTGTCATCTTTTCTCTCCTTAAATTATACATCAAGTTAAAAATAGAATCAAATTTCAGCAAAAAAATAGAGAGTCAATAAAACAAGGTAAAACTGGATGAAAATCACATAAAAAAGAATGTATCTAAGTTTATATTTTACATATAAATAGTTTTGAGTTTTTTTCTAATTGAGATACATCAAACTTTTGATCCATAATTTGATGGAAAGATAATTTCTCTGACTCCATTAAATATTTAATCAGCATACGGAATTTAAAATATTTATAAGATAGAGACTGATTTATTTTACCAGAACAAAAAAGTTCTTTTCCAAAAACTTCATCAAAAGAGCTTTCATTTGCAATATAATCTGCATAACCTTCACGTTTCCAGACAGGCATAAAACGATACTTAAAAAATCCTATTTCTTTTTCTGTCAAAACATGAACCATTTCATGAGCTAAAACACTATTTAAAGAACGAGTATTAAACAGTTTCCCATTTCTATAAACCTTGTTTTTAGATACATTCGAGCGAGTTACAATTATTCTTTGAAATATAGGAAAACTAACTGCAAAAGACCTATATGATTTCATAACTAGAGAAGCATATTCTCCATATCCAGAGGTTAAATAAACAGAAAAATAATATTTCCTATCTTGTTCTTTTTGAAAAAGTTCTGAAGCTTCAACTAAATTTATGCTATGTATTGCCAATCGTTCAAGATTTTTTTTTGAAACCATCTTATGATGATAAAAATCTATTCCAGAAAAACTTGTTTTAGAATAAGAAAGAATAGGCCAAAAATACCAATAAGCGAGATAACTGACAATCGCGATTACAAATCCATATGAAAAATATTTCTTGATCACCAGCATCTCTCTTCTTTGGTATTTATTCCAGAATGAAAATATTCGACTGTTGATTGATATAATAATTTATATTTAATAAGCATCTACAGGAGTCAGCGCGATTGCTATAATAGCTATAATAGCAATCGTTGTAACGACCGCAAGTCCACCTTCTACCTGATCAATCTCTATATCGGTTAATTCTCTGATGCCTGGGTTTGCAGGTGTAGTTAACGCTAAATCTGTCATCTTCTCATCTCCTTAATTCTAAACTAAAAAAATAGAGAGTCAATAAAATAAGGTAAAATTAGACGAAAACCGTATAAAGATAGAGATCATTAACTCATAGCGTTAATATAGTCTATAAATAGAGTATATAAATCTTTATTATAGACCTTCTTAAAAGCACTTTGTGTATAGAATAAGGCTCTTAAATCTAAACTTGCTAGTTAGAGAACCTTAAGAAATCACGCGACCGCGTGTAAGGTAAAACTAGACGAAAACCGTATGGAAATAGAGATTGTTAACTCATAGCATTAATATAGTCTATAAATAGAGTGTATAAACCTTTATTATAGACCTTCTTAAAATACTTTGTGTATAGAATAAGGTTCTTAAGTTTAATCTGGGTAATTAAAGAGTCTTAAGAAAACCCAGTCCGAGACTGGCGACCGCGTGCGGCCAAAGGGCTGACTTCTTAAGGCGCACTCAACAGAAATCTTAAGCTCTTAAGTTTAATTCTGACACTTGGAGCGCCTGAAAAAAGAACACTCCGAGAGTATCACATTCCATGTATGGGCTGTACGATTATGCTTGATAATTTACTCTAAAATCATTAATTTTAATTGATTTAGAGATAAACAATATGGAAGTGGGTATATTCGAAGCAAAAACATATTTATCCTCCTTGTTGGAAAGAGTAAAAAAAGGAGAAAGCATTGTGATTAAAAAAAGAGGAAAAGCGATTGTATGTCTTGTTCCAATTCAGAAAATATACTCTTTTAATCTTGATCAAAAAAGGCAAGCCCTTTTTCACTCGCGTAAAACCATGAAACTAAATCATATGAAGTGGAAGGAATTACGTGATAAAGGTAGAAAATAAAACCGTAAAAAATCTCTTTTTGGGGGCAACATATAAAAAGTCTTTTTATATATTAACATTCTCTTCAAATCATACAGATCGAAAGTAATAATGTTATGACGGTTGAACAAAAACCAGTTATACTAGATTGCTCTATTAGCGTTGCCTGGTTTTTTGAAGATGAAGCGTGTTCTAAAACGGATTCTTTTTTAAAAAATATTCATTCTTATACGGTTATCATTCCAAATTTATGGCAATTGGAAATATCTTAATTCAGGCAGAAAAACATAATCAAATTACATTCGAACATGTCAGAATATGTCTAGATCTTATTAGAGATTTACCGACCCTTACAGATATTGAATCAAGTGATCGAGCTCTACGTGATATCTTTCAGCTCGCTCGTCATTTTAAATTAACCAGCTATGATGCCGTCTATCTTGATCTTGCACTCAGAAAAAATGCACAAATGGCAACAAAAGATAAACAACTTATCAAGGCTGCCAAAGCAAATAAAATACCTCTTTTGTTCTAACTCAATCTATACTAGAACGCGTATGTGTTAGGTATTTTTTGTTAGACAATACCGTAAAATACGAGAAGCAATTGGAGCGGCAGAAGAAGCTCCTCCTCCGCCATGCTCAACCACAACAGAAACAACATATTGAGGCTTGTCATAAGGCGCATAACCAACAAACAAGGCATGATCTCTATTTCTCCATTCTCTATCTTTATTCTTGATAATTCCTGTAAGACGTTCTTCTTTTGTAATGGATTTTACCTGCGCGGTTCCTGTTTTTCCAGCCCAGGGAATACCAGGCGTTATGCCAAGCCCCCTATATCGATAAGCTGTTCCTCTAGGCGTTTCACAAACGGCTCGCATTGCCTGTTGAACAGGCTTTAAAGCCTGTTGTGAAATCTTCAAGGGAGAAAAAGGTTTTTGTTGATTTTCCATAAATAATCTTGGAAGAACTTTCCTTCCTGTTGCCAGACGAGCGGTCATAACGGCAAGCTCTAATGGCGTTAGAGCAAGATAGCCTTGTCCAATCGCAACATTGAGCGTATCTCCTCTATGCCAGCCTAGCCGATAACGATCCTGTTTCCATTTAGAGCCAATCATTGGAGCCGATTGAATTCCTTCTATTGGTAATTTATAATCCTGGCCAATTCCAAATTTTCTAGCCATTTGCATAATTGGTTTTATTCCCAATTTTAAAGCCAGTTCATAATAATATATATCGCATGATTGTTGAATGCTTGATTGAAGATTAATAATTCCATGTCCTTGTTTCTTCCAACAATGAAATTTACGATTACCAAAACTCAAACTTCCCTTACATAACACCTTGTCTTTTAACGTAATAAGACCAGATTCCAACCCTGCAAGAGCAACCATCATTTTAAATGTAGAGGCGGGTGGATAAAGACCTGATAATGCCTTGTTAAACAAGGGATTTGCTTCATCTTTCAATAAGGTCTGATAGGCATTTTGTGATACTCCACGAACAAATAAATTAGGATCAAAACCAGGTGTCGAAAGAGAAACCAGAATATCTCCTTGATCTGGTTTTAAAACAATAATTGCACCACTTTTTTTTGTTTTAAACTCCTGAGAGGCAAATCTCTGAAGATCACGATCAAGCGTAATTTGAATATCTTTTCCTCTTTTAGGCTTTACATAATCATCTTTCCATTCTCGAATGGTTCTCCCATATGCATTCACTTCAACCTTTGAATTCCCTGGCTTGCCCTGTAAGGGTTTTTCAAAGCTTTTCTCTAATCCTTGACGACCAACATACATGCCTGGTTGATGCAATAAAGGATCTTTCTCAAGATCAGATTCAGAAGGTCGTGCAACAAATCCTATAATATGACAAAATTCCTGATCATAAGGATAAGATCTGATTTCACCAATATCTGGTTGTATGCCTGAGATTTCTGGCATTTTTAAATTTACAATTGCAAACTGTTCCCAGCTTAAATGTTCCTTTAATAAAACAGGGACAAAAGAAGGTTGTTTTTTTAACTGTGACCAAATACGATCAATTTGCGTTTCTGTAAGTGCTAGCAAAGATTTCAAACTATTAATGGAATGCTGAAGTTGAATTCCTTTTTCGTGCTGAATTAACACTCTGAAATTTCGTTTATTTTGGGCAAGAATATTTGAATGGCGATCTAAAATCTTTCCTCTCGAAGGAGTTAAGACTCGTAAATTAAACTGATTATCATCTGAAAGCAGTTTATATTTGTGCTGTTTGGTTAATTGAAGATCAATTAACCTGCTTGTTAAAGATAAAAACCCGCCGGCTCCCAATAATCCAATCATGACCATTCGACGATCAAATTGTTTCTTAGATGCATCTTCATGATTATTCATGTTGTTATTTAACCTTACCTTTTTTAAACTCTAGCCCAAATCCTGGTCTATTTTTTTCCTATAAAAAAGAAATCCCTGATATAAAATCGGATAAAGGATAATACTCAATAGCATGGATTCAAAAACAGGAAGAAAATAACGGGTATGCTCATAGGCCAAAACAGAAGCCAGAATTGCTATTAATGCACAAACCGTCAAAACAAAACAAAATCCTAAAAAATATTCCAACCATTGCATTTTCCGATTTAAATTTGAGAACCAGCCAATTCCAAAACAAGCTATAAAATAGGAAATCGTCCAAATTCCAAAACATCCACCGCCAGTGAAATCCATCAAACCACCAATTAAAATAGCCATTAAAAACCGATTATAGAGTAAATGATAAACACCCCATATATATAATGGAATTAATGGTAAAAAAACAAATGCTTTTTTAAGATAAACCCATTCAAACGGTAAAAAAGAAATTATTATAAACAATAAAGACAAAAAAAAAGGAAACAAAAATACCTTTTTCTGCTTTTGATCATATGAAAAAAAATTTGATTTTCTAGCCATATTCTTAAATCACTTTTATCTTGTTTTACGTATTTTGATTCATGCATTTATCCAGTTTATATTAAATAAAGAGTATCCTTGATTTGCTTGGTTAAAATCAGCCCCTCATCTTCTGAAAATATTTGTTCATTTTTGAATTTCTCAAAACAATTTCAGAATAAATCAGAGCATTCATAGATTTTCCAATCATTTTAAAACCTCTATTCTTTAAAAAGGAAGAGTTGAATATATCAAAAATATTTCCATTTAATTGCAATTCTTTTTTATAAAAACATTCCTCTTAATCTATTTAAAATCTATCATTTATACTTTTTTACCGTGATTTTAATAATGAACTCTTTTTTATCTTGTTTTTATTCTGCTTTTTCTGGTTCTGATGAATGATCTGTTAAACCTTCTGATTCTGGTCTTTCTGGTATTTTATACGGATAAACCCAGATAATATTTCCTGGTCGTTCTCCTGAAAAAAGCTGAACGGACCATTCTGTTTGATCTGGTTTTTTCCGATGTTTTAAAATCTTGCCAATCCCTAGCCCTTTCGGTAAAATACCTTCATCTCCAGAAGTCACCAGCTTCATACCTTGTTCAAGTTTTGCTTCTGAATCAATATAGCGTAATTTCGGATTAAGAGAATTATCTCCAACCATAATCGCTCTAACAAGACCATCATCTGTCATTACTGGAATACGACTGTTTAAATCAGATAATAATAATACTCTCGATGAACGCCTGCCAACTGTAATTACTCTTCCCAATAATCCATGACTATCCATAACAGCATATTCTTTTTCTATCCCCTGTTTGGCTCCTGCGTCAATCAATAAAGACCGAACAAAAGGACCTGACGTTTCTGTAATTCCACGTGCAATAATACGCGTTCCCAAAATTTCCGAAAAACTCGTAAAGACGGTTTGATATGCTTTTAACTGACGGCTTTGAACCTCTGATATGGCTTTCCAGTTTTTCAGCTCTGCAATCTCAAGCCTTAATTTTCTGTTTTCAGATACCGTATTAAAATAATCCTGAATCCCTTTTGTAAATCCAAAAAAAAGCCTAACAGGGGCAGAAACCGTATTAAAAACTGGCATGAAATAATCATCATAATATTGATGAATATTATGCATAAATGTAAATCTATGTTTCGGACGATCTAACAAAATTAAGGTACATAACAGAAAAAAAACAAAGACTGCCAAAAGACGCCCATATGAAACTCTGAAAAATAAAAAATGAAGTTTTCGTCTCATCATACCCCTCAAGGCTTGGAATCAAGCCTGAACCTGTTTTAAAAAAATAAAAGCATTAATACTCTAAACACCTAAAAGCTTAACACACACGCACGCGCAACCCACTAACTTTTTTTAGGAGCTCTCCATGCATGCACTAAGATCTAAACTTCAATCCTGATACGTATAATATGTGTTAAAAAATTACGCTCTACATGTTTTCAACACATGTTAAGTATATACAACAAAATTCAGAATGCAACGCACACGCGAACGCGTGCGGCCAAAGGGCTGACTTCTTAAGAACACTCAACAGAAATCTTAAGCTCTTAAGTTTAATCTGGGATCTTAAAGAGCCTTAAGAAAATCCAGTCCGAGACTGGCGACCGCACACACATTCGTGTGACTTTTTTTGGAACACTTAGCGTATAAGAAAAAGCGCAGAGCTTAATGCTTGGTAATTAGAGAGCCAAACACACATTCGTGTGACTTTTTTTGGAACACTTAGCGTATAAGAAAAAGCGCAAAGCTTAATGCTTGGTAATTAGAGAGCCTTAAGAAAACCAATCCTTCGTCTGCACACCTTTGTGTGCCTTTTGGCTAAAAATGATGGAAAGCATAACCTTTGAAATAACTATAAAAGAAAAAAAAGGAATGGGAGTTTATTCCTTTTTTCCAGATTGTTTTTTCTTTCTAAACCAGGTTTTATAGCTTTTGAGCTCTTTTACTATTCTTTTTCTCTTTCTTTTAGGATCTGAATAATCAAAAAATTTATTAAACTTTCCTTTAAGAATAATATCAAAAATTAAAAATAATAAAGGATAACCAATAAAAACAAAAGCAACAACTGCCCACCTATTTTCTCCCAGACCAAATAATAAAATATACCCTACAGAATACACAACTGACATATTAAAGCTACAGATTAGTGTATATTTATGGTTTTTTAGAAATTTCTTTAAATGCTTCATTTCAAAAATAATACCTTATTTAATAAAGACTCCTAATAAACTGGTTGTACCTGCAGCCGCAGCACCAGTTACACGCATTCCTACTGCGCCAAAACCACCTGCCATTAACCCTGCCGCAGTTCCAAGGACCGCTCCAGCAGCAACAACACCCCAATCAACGCCAGGCTTGTTGTCTCTTAATTGATTAATTAAAGCCGATCCTGCGCCCAATGCGGTTCCAATTCCAACCATAGCAGCAAATAAAGGCAATATTCCACCTTCTACCTGATCAATCTCTATATCGGTTAATTCTCTGATGCCTGGGTTTGCAGGTATAGTTAACGCTAAATCTGTCATCTTTTCTCTCCTTAATTCTAAACTAAAAAAATAGAGAGTCAATAAAATAAGGTAAAATTAGACGAAAACCGTATAAAGATAGAGATTGTTAACTCATAGCATTAATATAGTCTATAAATAGAGTATATAAATCTTTATTATAGACCTTCTTAAAACACTTTGTGTATAGAATAAGGCTCTTAAATCTAAACTTGCTAGTTAGAGAACCTTAAGAAATCACGCGACCGCGTGTAAGGTAAAACTAGACGAAAACTGTATAAAAATAGAGATCATTAACTCATAGCATTAATATAGTCTATAAATAGAGTGTATAAACCTTTATTATAGCTCTTCTTAAAAGCACTTAGCATATAAAATAAGGTTCTTAAGTTTAATCTGGGATCTTAAAGAGCCTTAAGAAAACCCAGTCCGAGACTGGCGAACGCACACACATTCGTGTGACTTTTTTTGGAACGCTTAGCGTATAAGAAAAAGCGCAGAGCTTAATGCTTGGTAATTAGAGAGCCAAACACACATTCGTGTGACTTTTTTTGGAACACTTAGCGTATAAGAAAAAGCGCAGAGCTTAATGCTTGGTAATTAGAGAGCCAAACACACATTCGTGTGACTTTTTTTGGAACACTTAGCGTATAAGAAAAAGCGCAAAGCTTAATGCTTGGTAATTAGAGAGCCAAACACACATTCGTGTGACTTTTTTTGGAACACTTAGCGTATAAGAAAAAGCGCAGAGCTTAATGCTTGGTAATTAGAGAGCCAAACACACATTCGTGTGATTTTTTTTGGAACACTTAGCGTATAAGAAAAAGCGCAGAGCTTAATGCTTGGTAATTAGAGAGCCAAACACACATTCGTGTGACTTTTTTTGGAACACTTAGCGTATAAGAAAAAGCGCAAATCTTAATGCTTGGTAATTAGAGAGCCAAACACACATTCGTGTGACTTTTTTTGGAACACTTAGCGTATAAGAAAAAGCGCAAAGCTTAATGCTTGGTAATTAGAGAGCCAAACACACATTCGTGTGACTTTTTTTGGAACACTTAGCGTATAAGAAAAAGCGCAAAGCTTAATGCTTGGTAATTAGAGAGCCAAACACACATTCGTGTGACTTTTTTTGGAACGCTTAGCGTATAAGAAAAAGCGCAAAGCTTAATGCTTGGTAATTAAAGAGCCTAAATAAAGTCAGCCATTCGGCTGCGGTCGTGTGTTTTTATCATCCCGAACCTTGAATTTATTTAATATAAAATCTAGAATAAAATAGATTAATCCAAAAGCTAAAAAAGACATTAATATTTCTATAAATGTCATGTTATAATCAATTTGAAATAAATACGTAACTGGAAAATCTGCCATTCTATAGCCTAAAATCGTAAATACAAAAATATTAAATGCTGTATGAACTCCTATACTTACTTCTAACCCATTAAATCTATTTGCTAATAAACAGGAAAAAAATCCATAAGAAAAAATATATAATAAATAAAAATATACCTGACTTTTTGCCTCTTCATTAGGTAAATGAGCCAGAACAAACAAAAAAGAAGTAAGAATAAAAACAGCTAGTTTTGAAGTTATACATTGATAAAAGAATTGATTTAAATACCCTCTGAAAAAGACTTCTTCACTTGCAGCTTGAATAGGAATGAAAAAAATTAAAAAAGGAAGATAAATCCAATAGGTTCTTGAATTATAAGTAAAATCTAAATGAGTTTTTTTATCATAAAAAAACTCAGAAACTCCTAAACCAACCAAAAAAAGAAGTGAAGAAAGAAAAAACGTTATAAAAAATGCTATAAAAAAATAAGAATATCTAAATTTAACATTAGCCGTCAGTAAACTTAAAAAAGTTTTTTTATGCCAAAATTTTTGTACAATAAAAATAGAAATAAAAGCAAAACTAATCATCAGAAAAAAAAGCGTTCGAGACTGATCATTATATATAGGGGATAAAAAACTGTTTTGAAGATAAATATGAGATTCTAAAGATACAACTAAAACAACTAATAAAAAAACGCCCAGCATTGCAATTAGGACAATAAATAAAATACCTAACACCCAACGATAGGTTTTCTCTTTTTTGGTAATAAAAAATCCAGGTTTTTCTTCTTTTCTAGCCATAAAGTCACAATAAATACTAAACTATAAATGATATTTTTAATTCAGATTCAGTTTGAAATCATTCCTAGTTTTCATACTCTTAAACAAACATTCAGTATTACTTCTTAAGATATTTCTTTTTAAGAAAAAAATATATATATAAAAATCTGAAATAGATGTAAAAAAAATATCAATAACAAAATTCAATATTAAAAAAAAGATAGTAATCCATAAGATTTCTGATTTTAGAATTTTACCGAGCATTAGTTTTACATTTTCATTTTATAAATATATAGTTTAAAGATAAACAGGTCAAGTATAGATTTTAAATCAACTAGACTCAACCTGTTAGGTCATTGATCAAATTAAAATAATAATTCTGAAATTTAATTTTTCCAGAAAGCAGCTGTTCTACCTGCTGCTAAATGTTTCTGGAATGCCTCATTTGTTATCTCTAATGATTGTCCCATCGCATTAATAACTGGTCCAGCAGCAGCTTTTACACCATCATATATTATACCAGCTCCAATAGCACTTCCAACAAGCTTATATCCGCATAACTCTATTAAATCTAAAAAGCATATTAAACTTTATATCTATAATTTTTTATAGAGCTGTATTTTTATCTTATTCTATTTAGGATAGATTTCCTAACCAAGATGGACGAGGCTACTCCTGAGACCACACCAATAATAATATAAACCAGATTACCATACTCAATTCCAAAAAAATCCAGAATGTATAATACAACCAAAGCGATTATTCCTGTAATTACACCGATTCCTACTGCAATTAAGAGGATTTTGACTATCTTTCCTCTCCATATATTATATAATGATAAAAATACTGACTTTATTTCTAAATATCTCAGATATCACTGTTAAACAATTAATCTGAAAAAAAATAAAGTTTTTATAAATCTAACCCCGTAAACCAATCTCCAAATTGATAAATATAAGGAATACAGTAATAAAAAATATAGCGTGTTCCCTAAAAAATACAGAAAACAGTGCTATTATCATTAATAGCACTGTATATATGAAATATAATATGTAAGTCCTAATACTCAAATACCACATCTCTATCGTTTTCATTTCTCTAATCAAGAATTCCAGAGTAAAATATCAGTCTTTTTTCTTTTTAAACTGAAGAAAAAAAGCAATGCTTATTCCTGTAAACATACCTGTCACTAATCCAAGACAAATCTCTTTATCCAGATTAAATACCTTCATAATAATACCCATTGAAACATTAAAAACAACACCAATAAGAATTCCATATAAGACTGCTTTAATCATTATCTTTTTAGACCGAAGAAAAAAAGCAATGCTTAATCCTGTAACCATACCTGTCATTAATCCAAGACAAATACTATCTTTATCCAGATTAAATACCTTCATAATAATACTTATTGAAACATGAAAAACAACACTAATAAGAACTGCATATAAGATTGCTTTAATCATTATCTTTTTCCTAGAGATTATAAAAATACTTCCTGACAAACACTCATTATAACCCTTGATCTATTATAGAAGCAAGAGCCCCTGCGACTGCTCCTCCGACGGCTCCACCAAGTGCACCTGGAATTGCACCAGCCCCTCCACTAGATATTGCACCTGCTACTGCGCCTCCAATCCCACAAGCAACTGCGCTTTTCGCAGCACTTTTTGCAACTTCTCCCCAATCTATTTTACCACCAACGACAAAGTCAATCTCTATATCGGTTAATTCTCTGATGCCTAGGTTTGCAGGTGTAGTTAATGCTAAATCTGTCATCTTTTCTCTCCTTAATTCTAAACTAAAAAAATAGAGAGTCAATAAAATAAGGTAAAATTAGACGAAAACCGTATGGAAATAGAGATCATTAACTCATAGCGTTAATATAGTCTATAAATAGAGTATATAAATCTTTATTATAGACCTTCTTAAAACACTTTGTGTATAGAATAAGCAGTTAGGTTTAATCTGGGTAATTAAAGAGCCTTAAGAAAATCCAGTCCAAGACTGGCGACCGCGTGTAAGGTAAAACTAGACGAAAACCGTATGGAAATAGAGATCATTAACTCATAGCGTTAATATAGTCTATAAATAGAGTGTATAAACCTTTATTATAGCTCTTCTTAAAAGCACTTAGCATATAAAATAAGGTTCTTAAGTTTAATCTGGGTAATTAAAGAGTCTTAAGAAAACCCAGTCCGAGACTGGCGAACGCACACACATTCGTGTGACTTTTTTTGGAACGCTTAGCGTATAAGAAAAAGCGCAAAGCTTAATGCTTGGTAATTAGAGAGCCTTAAGAAAACCCAGTCCGAGACTGGCGAACGCACACACATTCGTGTGACTTTTTTTGGAACACTTAGCGTATAAGAAAAAGCGCAAAGCTTAACGCTTGGTAATTAGAGAGCCAAACACACATTCGTGTGACTTTTTTTGGAACACTTAGCGTATAAGAAAAAGCGCAAAGCTTAATACTTGGTAATTAGAGAGCCTAAATAAAGTCAGCCCTTCGGCTGTGCGTGTAAGTCTTAACGTTTAACCACCAGACAATCTTGTTTTTTATTTTTTAATTTGGAACAATCTGAATTTGCTGATTTACGGTTCTGATAGCCTGTAATTCTCAACCGATAAAAAACACCTTTACTACCAAGATGCACACGAATAACCTCATAAGATCGATCTGATAAAATACTTGAATATTTCTTTTTGAGTGTTTTCCAGGAAGATTCTGCAGCAGAATTAGTTCTAAAAGAAGCAATCTGAACGGCATAAACACCTTTTGCAATTGTTTTTTGACTAGATGTCGCACGCGTGGTTGTCGATGATTTTTTTAACGCTGTTTTTGGAATTTTAACACTGGACTGATGAGTATTCTGATCGCTACGTCTTAGGCTTGGATGTTCCGTTTTAGTCTCTGTTTGTGCCTTAATGCCAATATGAGTATTTTGACTTGCTTGTTTGGAAGAAGGATTTGCCAGTTTTTCCAAAGAAGGCGCAGGCACAATTTTAACTTCTTCTTTTTTATCTGATTTAGTATCATCAATGATATCATATATTTTTCTGTCTTGATTGGGAGTTACTTCACCTCCTGGATTTGAAGGTCTGACTTTATAGGGATCCGAAGAGGCAATAATAACAGGAGGCGCGTTTCTTCCTCCCTTTCTGATTCCTTTTTTATAGGCGCCCCAAACAGCAAGCAAAAACGCAAAAAAAACGATTGCGGCAATAATTAATAATAAAGGACCTCTACCGCCTCCTTCAAGTTTTGCATCGAAACTTTCATCTACTTCCTGTGGTGGCGCATAAGCCCCTTTATTGTCATCAATGCCCATTCAACCAACTCCCGAAAGACTTTTATTCGAATCATTTAAGGCTATTATGCCCTTATAATGTATAAAATTCAATTGTCAGTTACATAAATCGTATTCATACAAGATTATATTTCAAAATCTATACAAATTATTTTTAATGTATCCATCTTAAAAAACAGATTTTTCGAACATAAAATGGATTTAAAGATTAATCAATCAAAAAAGCTTTTGATATTGATCAAGCGCAAAACGGTCTGTCATGCCTGCAATATAATCACAAATTAATCTGGCTTTTTTCTCTTTTTTTTGTTCAAAACAGGAAAAAGGTAATAAGCCTGGTTCTTTGAAATATAAATGGAATAGTTTTGTAATAATTCTCGATGCATAACTCATTCTTTGATTTACCTTATAGTGATGATACATATTCTGCTTTAGAAAATGCCTTAACAGGGATTGCTGTTTTAGACAGGGGGTTGAAAAGCGAACAATTGTCTCTTTATGACTGCGAATATCATTTATGGAACGAATCTTGAATTGTTTAATTTGTTGCTGTGTTTCTTGAATGACATCTCGAACCATATCCCCTATTAACTCACGAATAAGTTGATAAACCAAAAAAGGAAGATCCGAATATATAACAGAGCCAAAAACAGAATCTTTTTTAATTCTATCAGCATGCTGTTTAAGAAATCGATTAATTGCCTGTCTAACCATTGGCACTTGATCACATAATTGATGAATAGAAAATAAATTTGCTTGCAATCCATCATCAATATCATGATTATTATAAGCAATATCGTCCGAAATGGCAGCAATTTGAGCTTCCATACTTGCATAATGGCTCAAATCAAGTGCTTTATAATGTTCATAATCCTTAATTGCCCAAGCTAAATCCACATCATCATCTTTATTAGATAAAACAGGGCCATTATGTTTTACAATTCCTTCCAGACTTTCCCAGGTTAGATTTAATCCATGAAATTCCATATAATGATGTTCCAGCCTGGTTACAATTCTCAATGTTTGCGCATTATGATCAAATCCACCATATTCTTGCATACAGGCTTGTAGAGTTTTTTCTCCAGAATGTCCGAAAGGAGGATGTCCTAAATCATGCGCTAGGGCAAGTGCTTCTGTTAAATCTTCATTGACTCCAAAAACACGGGCAAGTGTTCTTGCAATCTGCGCAACTTCCAGACTATGGGTTAATCGTGTTCGGTAATGATCTCCTTCATGTGAAATAAAAACCTGCGTTTTTCCTTTTAGCCGTCGAAACGCGGTTGAATGAATAATTCGATCTCGATCTCTTTGATATTCAGATCTATATTGGCTTTTTCTTTCCTTAAAGATTCTTCCTTTTGAATGTTCCGGATCACAGGCATAGCTTTGCCAAACAGGATTTAAATACACAATCATACTCTTTATTTTTTTATTATTTTGACTATACTCATGCTCTGATTTATAATGATAAAATCAGAGCTAAAGATATAGCTTACATCTATATTATGGAATATCAATAGGGTTGATATATGGATCTGTTATAAAAAGAATGGATTTTAAATTGATTCTATCTATTTTAAGAATATGAGTTTAAATGAAGACACAGCATAAAATTACATTATCTGATTCTGCTGCCAGACGAATTAATATTGTTTTTCAGGAAAAAAACACAAAAGGCTATTTAAGAGTTCAAATTGATGGTGGCGGATGTAGCGGATTTCAATATAGCTTTAGTTTCACAGAGGAAAAACAAAAAGATGATTTGTTGATTGAAAACAATCGGGCTTATGTTTTAATCGATCCACTTTCCGCGGAATTAATGGAAGGATCAAATATTGATTATATTGAAGAGCTCATTGGATCAAGATTTGAAATTAATAATCCAAATGCAACAGCAAATTGCGGATGTGGAACCTCTTTTTCTCTTTAAAGATCAAATATTTTATTCTATCATCCATTTTTTTCCTTAAAGAGAATTTCGAAAATGATTAAATTGGCAAGCTGGAATGTAAACTCCGTCAGAGCAAGATTAAAAACAATAGAAAAAACACTTACAGAACTTAATCCTGATATTATCTGTCTTCAGGAAATAAAATGTCAAGATGAAGCCTTTCCCTATGAAGCCTTTGAATCTCTTGGATATAATAGCGCTGTCTATGGACAAAAATCCTATAATGGCGTGGCTATTTTATCAAAATATCCCTTTGAGGATATTCAAAAAGGCTTTCTGGATCATCACAATCAGACGGACGAACAGGCAAGATATCTCGAAACAATCATTAGTATTGATCAAAAACCCTTCAGAATTGCCAGTATTTATGTTCCAAATGGCAATCCTGCCCCTGGGATAAAGTTTGACTATAAACTTGATTGGCTTCGTCAATTTTATCACCATGCAAAAACCTTATTATCCCATGAAGAAGCCTGTATTCTTGCTGGAGATTATAATATTATTCCAGAAAAAACCGATGTGTATAGCCCAGAAGACTGGCAGGAAGATGCCTTATTCAGACCTGAATCAAGAGCCATGTTCAGAGCTCTGAAATGGCTTGGATATACAGATGCATTTGAAGCTAAAATTAATCAGCCATATCAATATACTTTCTGGGATTATCAGGCAGGCGCGTTTAAAAAAAACAACGGGATTAGAATAGATCATATTCTGACTTCTCCCATCGCTGCGGATCTTTTGAAAACAGTAGAAATTCATAAAGCTGTACGAGGATATGAAAAACCTTCAGATCATGTTCCTATTAGCGCAGAATTTAAGGCAGAAACTGGGTAAAAAAGAGAGCTAAAGACAGAAACTGGGTAAAATCTATATTTTTCAACTTATAGAATATTGTTTAAGGCTTTTTTTAATTGACCCAACTTTAATCAGGAAATTTTTATTTCTTAAGTTTATTCATCCTTTAATTTTCATCTTAAGGATTAAATAAAGCGTTTATTTTTCTTCTCCTTTTCTAATAGATTGCTTGTTTCTAGCCTATATGGCACTATGTTTGAGATAGAATTAAGATTGATTTAAAAATCTGGCTCTCTGATTTTAGATTCACTTTAATAAAAATCATAAAACTGGATTTTTCTTTGGTTCTCTTTATCCTTGTTTTCCTTTTGTTTAGAAGCAGAAATTCAGAGATTGCCTGTTTGAAAAATCGCTTTATTTTTCGCTTTTCTTCTTCCAGGCTAAACTGTTTGTAAAGCTTAATAACGTTCAAAAAAACGTAATAATTTGTGAATAATATCTGTTTTTTCTTTCTCAATTTTCCTGTTTTTATTGCCTGTTTGATCTGAAATCAAAGAGAAAATCGTTTTATCAAAAACATGCTCGATTCCTGTTTGCTGTTTGTGAGGATTCACGGTAAATAAAATCTTTTGAATCATTGAGATTTCATCTGTTAATTTCTGCAAATGTTTTTTGGAAGAAAGCGGAATAAAATAGGAATAGGGTTCAAAAAAATGTGCCCTTTCAAATGCGATCAAGACAGATTGACGATAAAAAAGCACAAGCAATGATTTTCCACCCATTTGATGTTTTAACGCTGTTATACGTTCTATCCAATCTGGCGTTAATAAATAACGTGCCTCTACCTGATCTGTGGTATATACATCATATGTTTCTTCAAATTTTACAGAAGACATGCCTGCACGCTCTAAATTTTTCCCCAAAATTTGTTTCTGCCTAGGTTTGAACCATTTCGTGTTTTTTGCCAATATGGTTATGCCTGAAAATGATTTTTCAGTCTGTGTTTGTAAAACACACCCTCTAAAAAAGGTTCGACTTCCCTTTGTTTGTCTATAATGGATATATTTTTCAAGGTGAATATCACATAATGTAAAAGGAATATTGGATATTTCAGCATAAATATAATCTTCAATTCCAAAACGATCTGGTTTTTCCACAAGACCAGAATTAAGAAGAAGACAGAAACTTTTGGGTAATCCTTCTATATAAAACTCTGAAGATTTTCTCATATAATCCAAATTATCACTGAATTTATAAAGCGTTTGGATATATTCCCAACCAATAAAATTCATGCTTGGTTTAACCAAATCCGATTTAAACGCTATCCTGATTCGATTTATAGACAGAGCATAAACAAATATAAACGCACTCAAAATAAGAATAAAAAGATATAAAATAGCTCTAACGAGCCTTAAATCCTCAGAATGATAGTTAAAGACAAAAACAAAAACCGCAATTGAAACCGAAGCCAATAAAAACAAAAAAATAAGAGCCGCGTTAAAATAAAACTGTCTTTTAGCTTCTATCCGAGCAAGTTTTGGTTGAATTTTATGATGATAATACTCGTCATAATAAATCATTATTTTCCCAAATCTGATTTTAATTTTTGTATTTAACTGCTTAGCATATAAAAATACCCTTAAAACAAGATAAAAAATTAAATAGAATTTTTTAAATTCTCTCTCTTTTATACTTTTATTCTTACGCAATCTGCAAAAAAACATTAAAAAAAAACGAAACAAAGGGAAATTTTTATCATACACAAATAAGGAATAAAAAGCATCAAAAAGCTGAACAGATCTAAAAGCTGAATTCATCACAGAACCCCCTCTTTTTCTTAAAAGATACTTATTTTAAAAAGAGAGCTATCTAAATCAGGCTTAGCTGGTTTGAGTGCCAAGATCGCTATTTTCCTAAATTTAAAAAAAGAATTATCTTAGAAAAACCGCACGCGTGTTAGATCGTGATATCATTAAGTTCCTGATTTAAATAAGTGTTTTTCAGTTTTATTTTCTTATCCATGAATCCAGTTTTGAGCCCTGATCAATTTTTGTTTCTGTGTTTTATAATGTTCTTTTCGTTCCTGATTTTCTTCAATAATAGCTTTAGGTGCTTTTTGCAGAAAGTGTTTATTTTCCAGTTTTTGATCTAGTTTTTGAATTTCTTGATCACATTTTTTAACTTCTTCATTCAAGCGTTTTTTTTCTGTTTCCAAATCAATAATTCCCTTTAGAGGAAGCGCAAATAAATGATGATTCACTATAATTTGTGCTGAATATTCAGGAAGTTCAGATCCTGTTTGATGCTCTGAAAGCCGCGCGGTTTTACAGATCATCTCCCAATGTTTGGATACCAACGCAAAACCCATTTGATCTGAGCTTGGTTGAAAAAGTGGAATTTTTAATCCAGCAGGAATACGCATTTCTGTTCTGACAGAACGGATTTCTCCAATTAATTCAATCATCTGATCAATCTGATTGATTTTTTCTGGCTCAAAAACTGTCAGATCCTGTTGTTTAGGCCAGCTTTCAGAAATTAACATAGAAGCTCGTTTATGAGGCGCAATAAGAATTTTTTCCCAAATTTCTTCTGTAATATAGGGCATAAAAGGATGTAAGAGTTTAAGGCAATGATCAAGAATATAGGCTGCGGTATTTTTAGCTTCTGTTTTTAAGTCTTGATTTTCTCCTAATAAAACAGGTTTCACCAGCTCAAGATACCAATCACAATAAATCCCCCAGATAAAATGATAAATCTCGTTTGTAGCTTCATTAAAGCGCATTTGTTGAAAGGCTTGATCAATTTTCTGAAGGCTTTCCTGTAATTTATAAAAAATCCATAGATTAAGATCCAGTCTTAAATTCTGAGGTTTGATTTCTTGCTCAGCGACACATTCATGCAATTGGCAAAATCGTGCTGCATTCCATAATTTTGTTGTAAAATTTCGATATCCGACAATTCGAGATTCAGATAATCTAAGATCTTGCCCTTGTGTGGTCAAGGCTGCGAGTGTAAACCGTACAGCATCTGTACCATAGTGATCAATCAAGGTAAGAGGATCGACGACATTACCTTTGGATTTGGACATTTTTTGTCCTTTTTCATCTCTAACCAGCGCATGAATAAATACCTGTTTAAATGGAATTTTATTTGTAAACTCAAGTGTTTGCATAATCATGCGAGCAACCCAGAAAAAAATAATATCAAAAGCGGTTACCAAAATGGAACCTGGTAGAAATCGGTTTAAATCTTTTGTTTTTTCTGGCCATCCAAGTGTCGCAAATGGCCATAGGGCAGAAGAAAACCAGGTATCTAGCACATCTTCATCTCTTTTTAATGCGACCTTTTTTTTATAATATTGCTCTGCTGAGTTTAAAGCATCTTCTTCTGACTCTGCTATGAAGCATTTCCCGTCTGGACCATACCAGGCTGGAATTTGATGACCCCACCATAATTGTCTTGAAATACACCAGGGCTGAATATGATTCATCCATTCAAAATAGGTCTTCTCCCAATGTTTAGGAATAAATTCAATTTCTTGAGATCGCACGGCTTTTATAGCGGGTTGAGCGAGTGTTTTTGCATCGACAAACCATTGATAGGTTAAATAAGGCTCAATCACAACGGAAGAACGATCTGCATAAGGCAGGCTATGCTCAATTTCCTCAACCTGTTTTAACTGCCCTGCCTCCTCCAGCTCTTTTACAATCCGCTCTCTTGCTGTATAACGATCAAGACCTTGATAGTTCTCAGGTACATTTTTATTTAAATGAGCCCTTTGATCAAAAATATTAATTGGTTTAAGCTGATGTCGTTTGCCAATTTCAAAATCATTAAAATCATGAGCGGGTGTGACTTTAAGCGCGCCAGTTCCATATTCTGGATCAACATACTCATCCATAATAACCAGAACCTTGCGATTAATAATTGGAACCCAAACCTCAGCACCTTTTAAAT